>JAYTOU010000074.1:0-41018 GCA_043747615.1 Myxococcales bacterium
ATCTACCGGGATCTTCTCATTCGTCTGTTGCTCGAAAGAGCACCAGGAGGAGAAGATTCTTTGAGCGCGCGGAGCGAGCTCGATGACGCACGCGTCCGCGCGCATCCAGGGAGCGACCCTAAACGGCCTTTCCCATCGCGTGATAACCCTTGTCCACGTAGACCGTGGCGCCGGTGATCCCGCTCGCGAGCGGGCTGCAGAGAAATGCTGCTGTCGCCCCCACTTCCGACGCGCTGATCGCCTCGGGTAGCGGAGAGTTCGCCACGCAGTACTGGACCATCGCGTCGATGATCCCAATCGCGCTGGCGGCGCGGGACGCGAACGGCCCAGCAGAAATGGTGTTGACCCGCACGCCGTGACGCCTCCCCGCTTCGAAGGCGAGGACGCGCGTGTCGCTCTCGAGCGCTGCTTTTGCGGAGGACATGCCACCGCCGTACCCCGGAATGACGCGCTCGCTCGCCATGTAGGTGAGGGAGAGGAAGGAGCCGCCTTTACGCATCAACGGCGAGAAGCGACTGACCATCGAGACCAGCGAGTACGCGCTAGTGCCCACTGCTCCGAGGTAACCCTCGCGGCTCGTGTCGATGAGGAGCTTCTTTACCTCGGAGCCATTGGCGAGGCAGTGAATCAAGATGTCGAGCGGCTGCTCTCCGAAGTCCGCGACCATTTGTGCAGCCACGCCGCCGATCGAAAAATCTCCGCGACCTTCGTAGCGCTTGCTCGCACGCACGGCTTCGGGCGCGGCCTCGAACGTGTCGTAGGCCGCATCGAGCGGATAGATTTTTTCGAACTCGAGGAGCTTCCCGTCGGACATCGTCCGCCCTTCGTCGAGCTTCCCCCGCCGGAGGAGCGTCGTGAAAATGTTCATGGCCGGGGGCCATGTGCCCACGCAAACGCTTGCCCCCGCCTCGGCAAGCGCCTTGGCGATCGCGAACCCGAACCCGCCATCGTCGGCCACACCCGCGACGAGGGCGCGGCGCCCAGTAAGATCGATTTTGAGCATGCTGGACGTATACTACGGGCCGTGCCGGTCGGGACCTCCAAGCCTTTCGATAAGACGCACCCGCCGGCCCTCGCCATCTATTGCTCGGACGGCCGCTTCACCGATGCCGTCGAGGAGCTCCTCCACTCCCAGGGTCACCCCCGCCTCGACACCATGACGTTGCCCGGCGGCGCGGCCCTGCTCGAGCTCGGATCGGCTGGCTTTTCCCAACTGGAGACGATGCGGGGAGCAGCGACGTTCCTCATTCGCGGCCACGACACGCAGAAAGTCGTCCTCGTTGCCCACGACGGCTGCGGCTTCTACGCGAACCGCTACCGCATGGATGCGGTCGATGCCATCCGGGAGATGCAGCTCCGCGATCTTCGCTCCGCCGCGCGCTGGCTGCTCACCGCACATGAGGGCATCGCCGTAATGTTGTACTTTGCATACATTGATCAGGGACGGATCGCGTTTCAGTCAATCGAAGCCTGAACGTCGAACTTCGATGCAAACGCGCGATGGACGTCCATGGACGGGGCCTCGTCTGTCTGACGCGTTTCCAGCTGGGATTTACGGTATCCGGTAATGATTTCGTCGACCGTCACTTGGCGCCCTGCGACCCGAAAGCGAACGCGCCACTCCTTCACTGCCAGACGAAGCCCGTCGCCGTCTGCCTTGATCCGCCGGTAAGGGTGGGGCTGCGGTCCGATCGCGAGCGTGCTCGTCGCCGGTCCCTTCACGTCGATTCCATGGCCGAGTAGCCACACCGCTTGCTGCTCGGCGCGCGTGCTCCACGTCACCTCGAATCCGGGATCGGGATCCCTCTCGAGCCAGCCCGTCTTCGCTTCGGGGAGTGCATCGGCGTAGGGAACGTACGGTTTGATGTCGAGCACCGGCGTGCCGTCGATGAGGTCGACGTTGGCCACGTGCAACACGAGCCCTTCGACGCGCTCGAGCCGAAGAACGCTCAGTCCAAGGGGATTTGGCCGGTGCGGTGAGCGGGTGGAGAAGACTCCGCGTCGCTTCGTGCTCCGCGGCGGGAGCACTTTCGGACGCCAGTCGGTGTTCAGATGAAACCAGAAGACGACCCAGATGAAATCCCAACCTTCGAGACCTTCGAGGGCGTGCTCGAAGTCACGGCCGGGAAAGAGTTCGATCGTCCCCTTCACCCCTTCGGCGACCGCAGGCTGACGTGGCGCACTCACTCGGTCGACGAACGGCGTGTGCGCGATCCCGATCGGGCGAAGGGTCAGCTCCTCCAGAGTGACCTCAGTGGTGCGGAATGATGTGCGTGAACCAGGCGACGGCCACTGCAGCCGCCGCAGCGACGGTCACGACCAGCCCGATGATCGCGCCGTTGGCCGACTTTTCCTGCGCCGGTCGGATCGGAATCGGGCGCGAAGCGGAGAGTGCAGAGTGCGGCGCCATCGGTGGCGGCGGGTTGCTATTACTATAGTCACCCGGACGACTGGATTCGGGGGGGGCCAGCGGATGCGAGCGGGGAGGCTCGGACTCGAGGTCTTCGAGCGCGGAAAGGTTCCCCTCGTTGAACACGTCGGATGGGAGTTGATCGCGCAGAGCCGGCACGTTGCTCTGACGATCCCCCGTATGGTCGATGGAAACACCGCTCGACCACCGCGACGGATCCTCGAAGTCCCCGAGGTTGAGCGGAGCGGCGAGCGCCGGAGTGCCCTTCTTTTCAAGCTCGCCCGCCACGTCGTCTTCCTTGAGTGACGTGAACTCGAGGAGCGCCTCTTCGATGAGCTTGTCGATGATCGAGTGCTGCTGCGGGCGGATGCGCTGCCGCTCCTTCATCGCGCCCTTCACGAGGTGCTCGATGTCGAAGGTGCTTACGGCCTGGCCCAGCGTGTACAGGTACTTTGAGAGCTCTTTTCCGAGGTCTCGCGCCGTCTGGTAGCGATGGTTCGGATCGCGGGCAAGGGTCTTCGCCAGGATCTTCTCGAGCTCGGGCCTCACGTGCTTGTTGTGCTGCGACGCGGGAGGAATCACCGCTTGCTGCACCTTCTTCACCGTCTGAAAGTCGGTCTCGCCGAGGAAGAGACGCTGCCCGGCGAGGAGCTCCCACAGGATGATCCCCACCGCGAAAATATCGGTGCGTGCGTCGACGTCTTGACCGAGCGCGGCCTCCGGTGAGAGATAACTGAACTTGCCCTTGATGATCCCGGGCTCCGATCTCTCGAGCTGCGAATTCGCCTTGGCGAGACCAAAATCCACGATCTTGATCTCGCCGAACTTCGTGATGAGCACGTTCGGCGGCGACATGTCGCGGTGGACGATGTGCAGATCAACCCCCTGCGGATCGCGAAGCTCGTGCGCGTAGCTGAGGCCTTTGCAGATCTCGTGGGCGATGAAGACCGCATAGGCCACGGGGAAGTCGTTCCCCTGCTTGCGGATCGACTCGGCGATGGTCTTGAGGTTCGCGCCGTCGACGAACTCCATGACGATGAAGTAGGCGTTGTCGCCGACGCCGATGTCGAAGACTTGCACGCAGTTCGAGTGCGACAGGTGAGCGGAGAGCCGCGCCTCGTCGAGGAACATCGAGATGAACTTCTTCTTCTCGGAGAGGTGCGGCAAAACGCGCTTGATCGCGACTTGCTTCTTGAAGCCCTGGAGGCCTTCACTCTCTGCGCGGAACACCTCCGCCATACCGCCGGATTCGAGCTTCTCGACAACGCGGTACCGCTGCTGCGAGTCGGACATGTGCTCCTAGGTTGCCACTTGCGGAGCGGACGGGTCAAGGCCAGCGCCGTCGAGTCCATCCCCCGGGGGGGCTCGTCCGGTCTCTCCGCCCTCGGAGTCGGATTCCACCAAGCCTTGCACCTCGTAGGTCATGACCGGCTGCGCGCGGCCTTTGACGGTGATTTGCCGCACGGGACGGGCGATGCAGGTTCCCTCGACTAGCTTGAAGGTGTCTTCGCTGATGAGCACGTCCACGCCCAGCTCCTTGGTGTTGCTCTCGAGACGCGAGGCGAGATTCACGGCGTCGCCGATGACCGTATATTCCATGCGCTTTTCGCTGCCGATGTTGCCAGCCACGACTTCACCGGTGTGAACCCCGATCCCCGTGCGGAGCGCAGGAATGCCGCGCGCGGCGAGGCGAACGTTCAGATCGACCAAGGCCCTTCGCATGCGGACGGCGGCACGAACCGCGCGGACGGCGTCGTCCTTCTTCGAGACGGGCGCACCGAACACGGCCATGATCGCGTCGCCGATGTATTTGTCGACTACGCCGTTTTCTTCCATCACGATCGTCACCATCTCGGTGAAGTACTCGTTGAGGAGGCCGACGAGAGCCTGCGCGTCGTTCATCTGCTCGCTGATGGTCGTGAATCCGCGAATGTCGGAGAAGAGGATGGTGACGGTGAGGCTCTCTCCGCCGAGCTGCACTTTGCCGCTCATCAAATGCTCCATGACCGTCTGGGTCATGTACTTGCCGAAGGTGTTGCGGAGCTTGTCGCGCTCTTTTAGCCCGTCGACCATGGTGTTGAATCCGTCGGCCAGGTCCTCGAGCTCGTCGCCGGTGGTGACGGTCTCGACGTGCACGTACTCTTGCTTCTCGAGCTTCCGCAGGGCGACGTTCACCTTGCCAAGCGCGCGCGACATGATGTTCGCGAGACGCGAGCCGAGGATCATCGACAGGAGCGTCGCCAGCAAAAGAATGGCCACCGCCACCAGTAAATTCTGGCGAACGATGTTCTGAATGTCGGTGACGTCGAGGGCGATGGTCGCCGCGTACTGGCCCTTCAGGCCGCGCATCGGGGTTGGCTCGAGGCGCTGGATCGCCCAGTATTTGGCTCCGCTATCGACGAGCCCGAGCGTTGGTCCCGCAGCGGCGAAAGCGTCGAGCGGGAAGAGCGGCGTCGATCCGTACGCCGTGGCCTGCCCGGGCGCCGAGATTGCGAAGTTCACTCCGATCTTGTTCTGGGCTTCGCGGAGGTAGTCCGCGTCGAGCGGCAAACAGCCCACGACGACGCCCGCATCTTTGATCTTGCGCGCGACCATGAACGCCGGCGACGCGGCGCCACCTGTCTCGCAGCCGTGCTCGACCATGCCCGTAAATTCCCCGTCGGCAGGTAAAGCGGCCAGCTCGGCAATGAGGCTCGCCTTCTCCGGCGGCGCGTCCACTTCGATCGCCGTGACCCGCTTTCCGTCGGCGTCGAAGAAGAGATAGTCGAGGCCCGGATACGCTTCGTGGAAGATCTTGCCGAGGGCGACGATCGCCACCGGGTCCTTCGCGCGGAGCGCAGCGCGCATTTCCGCCTGCGACGAAAGTTGGCGCACCGCGGTGTCGAGATCCCGCAAGTCGTCTTCGAGCTCGAGCCCGAACCCGCGCACCGCCTCGGGCACGCGATTGTCGACCTCGTCGATTAGCTGACGATGCATGATCCAAGAAAGGACGGGCAGCGCTGTCAGCGTCACGAGCGCCGAGAAAGCGACGAGCGCGGTCAGCTTTGCCCGGACGGTCTTGAGGCGAAAAATCATGGGGGCGTGCCGGGCATTATGCCGGTTTTCAGGGGAACGAGGAATTCCAACGTTTGGGGAGCGAGCCAGGTGACTTTGCATCGAAGCTCGCGGTGAAGCCCGACTTGGTGTCGAAGCGCCACACCGCTCCACGGATCGCGGAGCTCCCAGCAGCGGCCTTCGCGGGCACGAGGTAAAGGTACTAATCGCGAAGCGCGCACGGTCGGCGGTCGTATTTGGGTTCAGCGGTCGTGTAAATGCGCCGACGCCGCATTCCAATTGACACTCCCCAGACCAACCCCGATCCTCCGCGCCGAATCTTGCATTTTGGAGGTCGCGTGGACGAGTTGTTCGCTGTCACCAAGGGGCTCGTGGAAGGCGCGATCAAGCGTTTCGGCGTCGACGCTGAAGGCGTACGCGCGAAGGACGAAGAGCGCGGCCCCCGCGATCCAGAGCGGGTCGAAACCGCGAGCTGGACGCTGACGCGCGGAAGCGCCTTCGTGCTCGTGTCGGTCGTGAAGCGGCCCGAGCAGAAGGCCGTATTTCTCCGCATCGTCTCGCCCATCATGACCCTCCCGGATCCAGACAGGCACCTCGCGCTCTTCCATCGCTTGCTCGAGTTGAACGCGAACGGTCTCGTGAACGCCTGCTTCGGCCTACTTGGCGAGCGCGTCGTCGTAGTGAGCGAGCGTCCCGCCGCCGGGCTCGACGCGAACGAAGTGGAGCAGGTCATCAAGCACACCTCGGCGGTGGCCGACACGTACGACGATCGATTGGTGGCGGAATTCGGCGGCAAACGAGCGTCGGATCGATCCTAGGTTCGGATGGTAAGTAGAGGCGGCGAGCTCGTGAACCTCAGTGGCTGAATCAAAAGCAATTCGTGGTCGGTCTCGGGTCGCTCTGGCGGCCTCGGGCGCGGCTCTTTTCTTCGCGTCACCGTCGGCGCAAGCCCTCGACCCCGAGGTCACGAGCGACACGGCGGCGCAGTTCTACGACGTGCGAAGCCCCACGGGGGAGACCATCGTCACGCGGCGACGCCTCACCAGCACGCTCGGCGTCGGCGCCTACGATCTCCTCGACCACGACAAGGACACGAGCAACCGCTCACAGGCCGAGCTCCTCTTTCGCGTGCGTATGCGTTACGACGCGGACTACGGCTCCGCGGCGGCAGAGGTCGACCCCGCCAACTACAACCGCTTCGTCCCCGGGTTCTCGCGCGGTCCCGTCGACCTCATGTACGGCTACGTCGAAGGGCGCCGGATGCTCGGCGGCTATGTCGGCTTCAAGCTCGGACGGCAGTACGTGACCGATGCCCTCGGCTGGTGGTCGTTCGACGGCGGCGAGGTGAAGCTGACGACGCCCTTTTATGTTGCCGTCGAGCTTTACGGCGGCCTTGAGCAACGCGGGGGCATGCCCCTCTCGACGCCACGCTTCGAGCAGCAGGGCATGTGGCGCGGCGATCGCAGCGGCTACGATCCCTCGCTCTACAGCTCGTTTCAACCGAACCAAGTGGCGCCCGCGCTCGGCGTGGCCCTCGAGTCCGCAGGCTTCACCTGGGGGCACGGACGTCTCACGTACAGACGTGTGTATAATACAGGCAGATCGAACACCTCCGAATTCGCGAACGGGCTCACCACGCCCACCAGCTACGACGGCACCCGGATCTCCTCAGACCGCATTGGCTACAGCGTCGACGCCTCGCTCGCGGAGTACGGCGGGGCACGCGCCGGGATCGTCTACGATTTCTACAACGCGAAGGTCGGCAACGCGTACGCGTCGGTCGACGCCTACGCCTCGAAGAAGCTCACCCTCAGCCTCGACTACGACTATTACGCGCCCACCTTCGACGGCGACTCCATCTGGAATTTCTTCGCGGGCGAAGGAATGAACGACGTCGGCGCACGCGGCGTCTACGACGTGAGCGACCACTTGTCTGTCTCCGGGTCCGCGCACCTCCGCGTTTTCTCCGTGCAAACGGCGCCGTTCACGACTGGCGCAGGTGCGGCATCGTCTCCCAACATCGCAGCGGGCGTTGCCAGTTATTTCCCCTCGAACGGCTCCCCGTTCGACGAAGGTGGCTCGCTCCAGGCGCGCTACAAGAAGGGGCCCGGCGTCATCGGCCTTCGCTCCAACGGAAATTTCGGTAAAGAAGGCGATCGCGTCGGCGCCGATATTTTCGGCGACTACCTCTTCGAGCAACACTACATCGCCCAGGCGCGCGCGTCGGTCTGGCAATGGAACGACAAGCTCCGCACGGATCGCGACGCGACGAACCTCGGCCTCGTCGTCGGCGCCGGCTACAAGTTCAACCAGCGCTCGCGCGCCATCGTGGAATTTCAGCAAGACATGAACCGTCTCGTCGGGCTGCGCTACCGCGCGATGCTCACCCTCAGCTTCGCGGTGACGAAATGAGCGCCCACACGAAGCGGCTCGGGCAGCTTTGGTTGCTCGTCGTGGGTCTGGTTCTCGCGGCCACCTTGGCGTGCGCGGGCGAGCCAAGCGAGCAGACCAGCCCTGCGGCCACCGCAACTCCGGCCCCTGCCCCCGGCACCTTCAAATCCGGGATGGCGCCAATGCCGGCCGATCAGCGCGTGCCCGCCGCCGACATGCCCCCGGGAAGCTTCGATCCCGATCCCGGCCCGAGCGACGTCGTCTTTCCGCACCAGCAGATCATGATCCGCTTCAATCACAAGTTTCACATCGCCCAGGGCGCCACGTGCAAGACGTGCCATCCCGGCGCGTACACCAGCCAATCAGTGCAGGACCGCCTCCTTCCGCCGGGGACGACGTGCGACGCCTGCCACATGACCGACCACTCGGATCTCGCGAAGGTCACCCCGGGCGACGACGAGTCGGGAAAATGCGTCTTCTGTCACCTTGCCTCGGAAAAGGCCTCGGAAAAAGCCGTCCCCATCGCGCGCTCGAATTTCCCGCGCGCGAACATGGTCTTCAATCACCAGAAGCACGTCTCGCGAAACATCAACTGCCAGCAGTGCCACGGAGCGGTGCAGGATCTCGAGCTCGCCACGCGCGACCAACTCCCACGCATGCGCGGCTGCTTCAAGTGCCACCAGATGACCGACTCGGCGGCGCGCGGCACGGCCAAGAGCGAGTGCACCACCTGCCACGTGCGCTCCGAAGCGCGCGACGCGAACGCCGGCCGCATGCGCACCATGTTCGCGAGCGGTGAAATGAAGCCGCCGCGGTGGCTCCGCAACGCCGCCCACACTCCAGACTGGATTGATCGTCACAAGACCGTCGCCGGCAACGACTCCCAGTTCTGCGGCAACTGCCACAAGGAAGATTTCTGCACGGCCTGTCACGACGGTCGGGTTCGCCCCCGAAGCATTCATCCCTCCGACTACATCTCGATGCATCCGATCGAGGCCCGCCAGGCGACGACCAAGTGTACGAGCTGCCACCAAGAGCAGTCCTTCTGCCTCACGTGCCACCTGCGCGTGGGCGTCGCCATGAGCTCTGCGCCAGGCGACCGCATGTCGGCCCGTTTTCATCCGCCCAAGGCCATCTGGAGCGACGCACCGAGGCGCCCTGGGCACCAC
The DNA here is from genome assembly GCA_043747615.1 of Myxococcales bacterium. Classification (GTDB taxonomy): domain Bacteria; phylum Myxococcota_A; class Polyangia; order Polyangiales; family Polyangiaceae; genus JAYTOU01. The sequence continues at coordinate 9,025 of JAYTOU010000074.1, forward strand.
GGCTTCGAGGCCGAACGTAATTTGAACGCCTGCGTGAGCTGCCACATCGAGCGCGACTGCGTCACCTGCCACGGTGGTCAAGGCATCGGTGGCGGCTTCAACCCCCATTCAAACGGCTTCGTCGGTGGCTGCGCTACGCAGATGCGGAGAAATCCGCGTCCTTGCTTCGTTTGCCACCAGCCTGGCGACTCGGTGCTTGCACAATGCCGCTAAAAATCTTGCATCGCGTGATGGCGAAGGCGTATAGCCCACAGCTTCCAGGCCCGTCGTTTGACGACCTGAAGGAGGAGCCACGTGAAAGAACTTGTTCGGTACCTGCTGGACAACCTGTACCTGGATTTTCAGGGAGAAATAACCCTGGAGCAGGTGCGGCAGTTCTTGCGCGGGGACGACAGTCGCGAAGCGAAGGCCGTGCTCGCGAAGCTGATCGCGGACAAGGGTGTCGACGATCTTCTTCTCACGTTGGCCGATTGCCTGAAGGACCACATCCGAACGGGCGTCAGCGAACAGGTCGTACGCGAGCAACTGTCGCTCTACTCGGACAGCTGACCGCGGCAGTCGCGGTCTTCGCAGGGGGCTGCGATCAGGGGCATCAGAGCGATCAGCCGGCGTTTGTCGGGCCGCTCGTGCACGTCGTCGGAACGAACGTCGACGGGAGCCACAAGGCCACCACGAATGGCGTCATTCAGATTGCCTTTGATCGGGCTCTTCTCCCGGTGACGGTGAACCGGCAGTCGTTCCCGATGTTCGACTACACGAAGACGCAGCTCGCTCCCATCGTGACCTACGATCCGGTGGCGCTCGTCGTCACCTTGTCGAACCCCGACCCGAGCAACCCGAACTGGCTAAGGGCCGATCAGCCGTACAAAGTCGTTCTGGGAATCCCAGACGGCAACGCCGACGTCGGCGGCGTGCGGGCAATCGATCGGGCGCCGCTCGACCCTGCGCAGACGCGTCAGTTCGAGTTCCTGGTGGCGGGACTCACAACCGACCCAACGTCGCTCATCAACGGCGCGCCGATCAATTTTTGCAACGACGTCCTGCCGATTTTTTCGGCGTCGTGCTCGCAGGGAACCTGTCACGGAGCCGTCGAGGGCAAGGCCCGTCCCGCAGCGGGGCTCGTCCTCGCGACCTCGACCGGCGTCGCAAACACCGCGATCTCCAGGGTGGCGAACGGCTCGAACACCGGTCCCTTCGCGGGCGCCGGCCACTCGCCGTCCCGCCTCTTCGGCGTCGACATGCCCATCATCGATCCCCACGATCCAGGAAATAGCTGGCTCCTCTACAAGGTGCTCCTCGGATCTCCGGCGCCCGCTCTGGAGGTCGTCGAAGCCGGTACTACCGACGCAGGCGTTCCTCCCAGCGACGGCGGATCGGGGGCAGGCGTCCCTCGGTCGTGCGCACCGCAGCCACCGTTCCAATCGACCGCGTTCGACGCGCCCGGGCTGAGCGACGCCGAGCGCGGCCGCCTCTCGAACTTCGTCCTCGGAAACAGGATGCCGTACCCCTCCATGCCCGGTCGGGACAACGCTGCCGACACCCTCACGCTCGCCGAGATGCAGCGCCTGAGGGCCTGGATTCAGCAGGGAGCGGTCGTCACCGATTGCTCGAGCTGCCCGCCCTAAGTCGCGACGCGGTTTCGTCCGTTTTTCTTGGCGCTGTAGAGCGCAGCGTCGGCCACGCCGTAGAGCTCCTCGGGCCCCCCGGTGCTGTCGACGGTGGTCGCGAGCCCAACGCTCACGGTGCAGGCCATGGTGACTTGGTCGAAGGTAAATCGGCTCTCTTCGACGATCGCGCGCACTTTTTCCGCAGTCACGAGCGCGGCCACGATGCCCACCTCGGGCAGGATGACCGCGAACTCTTCGCCTCCCACGCGCGCGAAGATGTCTTCCCGGCGGAGCTTCTCGTTCACCGCCGTCGCCATCTGCTTGAGGAGGGCGTCCCCCGCGACGTGCCCGTACTCGTCGTTCTTTATCTTGAAGAAATCGATGTCGATGATCATGAGCGACAGATCGCGTTTGTAGCGCCGGCAGCGGTTGAACTCACGCTCGAGGGCTTCGGTGAAGTAGCGCTTGTTGAACACCTGCGTGAGACCGTCGACGGTCATCAAGCGGTAAATTTCCTCGTGGTAGCTGTGCTCGACGTTGTCGCCCGTCATGAACTTCATGATCGAGTGCCCGACCTTGATCTGGTCGCCGTCTTTGAGCTTCCGCTCCGTAACCGCGGTGTCGTTCACGTAGGTTCCGTTCGTCGATCCGAGATCCGCGATCATGTACGGAGCGGCGTTGGCCGCGCTCAGACTACGGCCGCTCGCTGCCCCGCCGCGGGTGATCCGGGCGTGGTGGCGACTCACGCTCTCCTGATCCAACGCGAGATCGCTCGCGGACGAGCGCCCGATCTCGAAGTCGCCCGCACCGAGCGGAATCCGCCGGCCGAGGTCGCTGCCATAGATGACGACGAGGCACGCCTCGCCATTGCCCGACGACTTGGGCTCATGGCGAACGACGGGCGTGAGGACGCTCGTCTCGTCTGGATCTATCGGGCGTCGGGGCCGATCGGTCATCAGGGCAAGGGTACACGTGGTCGCACCCAAAAATCAGCCCAACCGTTCTAGATCGCGATCTCGGTGAGCTGAATCTTCGCGCGATCGTTGATGCCCAGGCCGAGATCTGCCGCGGCCTGTATGTACCCCGGCGGGCGCCCTTCGTCGGTCAACGTGCGCAGCTTCATCTCCGCGCGCATTTTTTCGACGATCTCCCAGCCGACGGTGTCCAGCGCCACCGGGTCGGTCGACGCGTACACGGCCTCGTGAATTTTTCGGTATTGCGGCTGCTTGTCGAGCGGGCCGCCGTGCGCCATCACCTGCATGGCGTCGACGATGCAGAGACGCACCCGGCTCTTGATGATGTCCTGCGCGTAGAGGATGGCGATCTGCGGAGAGGCGTGATGCGAGTGAAAATAGTGCGGAACCGTCTGGGTGCCGTGGGTCATGTTCTTCATGACGCCCGTGAATCCGCAGATCGAGTGATCCTTCATGAGGCCGAAGTTGATGGCCGCCGTCGACTCGGTGAGCACGCGGGCGAACTTGGTCTTCACGCCGGTCCCCGGAATGAGGCGCTCCTCCATTGTGGTGTCGGAGTTGTTGTGAACGGCGACCTTCACACCCTTGGGAACGTTGCCCTGGTTGATGCGCGTTCCTGCGAGGAAGCTGCCGTATTGCTCGAGAACGGTGATTTTTTCGGCAGGCACTCCGGAGGCAATCATGGCCTCGATGAACGGGATCACGAGCTCCAGGCTCGTTCCGTGGTTCTTGCCCGCGATGCCGTTCACCTTGACGACGACCTTGTCGTCCTTGTGGACGAAACGGCCAACGGCGGTCGTGAGATCGGCCTCACCAGTAAGCTCCATGAGCGCTTTGGTGAGCATCGCCTTCGCGTCGTCCGGCTTCGGATAAATCTGATTGGCCTGGAGGCAGCCCGGTTTCTTCACCTTGACGATACGGCCTGGCGCGGAGAACGGCGTAAAGCCCGGAGGGGGAGACGCGGCGAGGTTGGGCCCGGGCTTGGGTGCTTCACCCCCGAGTGCATCACGACCCGCGAGCATGGTCGCGCCGATCGCCGTCGCTGCAGCACCGTGGAGGAACGCTCGCCGAGAAGGCTGCGTCGCGGTTTGCCGCTTTGCTTCGTCGATCGCTGCCAAAATCTCGGCCTCTTTGTCGTTCGCCATGGTGATGCTCCTTCGCTGCTCTCCGAAAACTAGCACTCATCGCGTAACACGGCCGCGGCGGGCTCGCAAAAAACGCCGGCCCCGCTGCCCCCCCCTGTCCGCGGACAGCTCCGATCCGGCGCGGTCACCTGCGAGACGCCTTTTTCTCGAGAAATTGCGACGTCCGCGCGAGGCATGGGTCTCGCTAAGCCTCTCGTACGCAGGGCAAACGTGCCCGGCGAGATGGATCAATCAAAGGAGAAGGACCATGGAAACGCAGAGCAACGGACGAGCATTGAAGATGGTGTACACGGTGGTCGAGCGCGCACCCGGCAAGACGTTCTGGACGCGCGTCGGGGTGGGGAGCGTGAATCGCGACGGTTCGCTCGGGCTCCGCCTCGACGCGATTCCGATCTCGGGTGTGCTTCAGGTGCGGGATTGGGAGCCTCGTGACGATGCACCGGGTACGGCCAAGGCTCCCGACTCACCGCGTTCACGCGCGAAAGAGCTCGCCCCCGAGCCCCTCTTCTGAGCGACGGACGAACCATGAAGCTCGGTCTTCGGAGGGCGGCGCAGATCGTACGCGCCGTCCTCGTTCGTCTGCTCCAAACTACCTGGTGGAAACCGATGGTCCGCGTTGCGCTCTTGGCGTGCGGTCTCCTCGTGCTCGCCTTCATTGGCCGCGCCACCTCACCCGCCAGCGCCTCGCCCGCCGCTCCATCGAGCAGTCCAAGCGCGAGCGCGATCCCGGTGGCTCCTGCGCTTCCTTCGACGCCGACTCCGACGCCACTCGCCACGACGAGCGCCGGCCCGGCACAAGCCAACGCGCCCTCAAGCGCTGTTTCTGCGCGCGCGACGCCCGAAACTCCAGTCATCCTGAACGTCGCTTCTATCGACGATCTGAGACGCCTTCCCGGCATCGGTCCAAAGCGAGCAGAGGCCGTGCTCGCATTGCGCGCGAAAATAGGCCGTTTTCACCAAGTCGAGGATCTCCTTCGCGTGAAGGGAATCGGGCGGGCCACGCTCAAACGGCTTCGGCCGCTCGTGCGGCTCGACCCTGTACCGCCAAGCGGAGGCGATCAAGCAGCGGCGCGATGACCTCACGGCGAAGCTTGAACGACGCGCGGTTCGCGACGAGGACGCTCGAGATAAGAGCAACCTCGTCGCGCACCTCGAGTCCATTTTGGGCGAGCGTCTCGCCGCTCTCCACCAGATCGACGATCAGGTCTGCGAGGCCGGTGAGCGGCGCGAGCTCTACCGAGCCCTGCACGAAAACGATGTCCACCTGCTGCCCGCGACGCGCGAAATACGCGGCGGCTATCCGCGGATACTTGGTCGCCACCCGCGGCACGTCGCCGAGGGGCGCCTCATGGCCTTTCACCCCCGCGACGACCATTCGACACCGTCCGATCCCCAGGTCGAGAGGCTCGTAGAGCTCACTCTCACGCTCGAGGAGAACGTCTTTGCCGCACACGCCAAGGTCCGCCGCGCCGTACTCCACGTAGGTGGGCACGTCGTCGGGCTTGAGCAAGAGAAAGCGCGCGCTCTTGTCGCCGGCCTCGCGAATGAGGGTCCGATCCTCAATCGAAAGCACGCTCGGATCGATGCCCGCATGGGCGAGCAGCGGCGTCAGCACCTTGAGAATCCGCCCCTTGGGGAGGGCGATGGTCAGCGGAGCGTGCCGCCCACTCATCAGCTGTCGGCCCCGACCACCCGCTTGATGTTCGCGCCGAGGCCGCCAAGCTTCTCCTCTATGTGCTCGTAGCCGCGGTCCAGGTGATAAACGCGGCGCACCTCGGTCTCGTCCTCGGAGACCAGCCCGGCGATGATGAGAGACGCGCTCGCGCGGAGATCGGTGGCCATTACGCTCGCCCCGTAGGTCTTCTCCACCCCTTGCACGACGGCTGTATTCCCTCGAAGAGCGATGCTTGCCCCCATGCGCTGAAGCTCGGGAACGTGCATGAATCGGTTTTCGAAGATCGTCTCCGTGATCATGCTCTCGCCCTTCGCGAGGCACATCAAGACCAGGAACTGCGCCTGCATGTCCGTCGGGAAGCCAGGGTGCGGCGCGGTGGTGATGTTCACGGCGCGGAGCGGCCCGTTGCGGCGAACACGAATGCTTTGCCCGACAGCGGTGATCTCGACGCCGGCCATCCGCATCTTGGCGACGAGCGCTTCCAGAGCCGAGATTTCAGCGCCCTCGAGGGTGACGTCGCCGCCTGGCGTTGCCGCGGCCGCGATCATGTACGTCCCGGCTTCGATCCGATCGGGAATGATGGCGTGATCGAATGGGGCGAGGGTTCCTCGATCGCAACCGGTGATGTGGATGACGTCGGTTCCCGCTCCGTCGACCTCTGCGCCCATCTTGTTGAGGACGCGGCCGAGCTCTTCGACCTCCGGCTCACGAGCGCAATTGACGAGGGTGCTTCGCCCCTTGGCGAGCGCTGCGGCCATCATCAAGTTCTCCGTACCGGTCACCGTCGGGAGGTCGAAGATCACCTCCGCGGCCCGCAGACGCTCGCCACCATTCGGCCCCTCGGCGATCACGTACCCGCGCTCCAGACGAATTTTTGCCCCCATCGCTTCGAGGCCCTTCAAGTGCTGATCGATCGGGCGCGCACCGATCGCGCAGCCGCCAGGAAGGGAGACCTTCGCTCGACCGAAACGGGCGAGGAGCGGACCGAGCACGAGCACGCTTGCGCGCATCTGCTTTACGAGCTCGTAAGGAGCCTCGGGGCGGACGTCATCACCGGCGGCGACGTGGACCTCGGGAGCGTCGACCCGAACGTCACGCCCGAGGAACCGGAGGAGGGCCGCAGTCGTGTCGATGTCGCGCAGCGCAGGGACATTGCGAAGGCGGCTAGCGCCGTCGGAGAGAAGTGTCGCGCACAGGATCGGCAGAGCGGCGTTCTTTGCACCACTGATTCGAACCGTACCGTGGAGGGTTGCGCCGCCGCGGACGTGAATGGCATCCATACCTTGGAAGTAGACGTGATCCTCGCCGAGCGCCAAGAAAACGCGCGGCCAGCGAGCGCACGTTCATGTTTTCTTGGACGCGGCGTCTTTTGCCGACTTGAGGCGCGCTTTGAGCTTGAGCGCGTAATCGGCCTTGTTTTCCTGCTTGATGCGCGAGATCGCCAGCGCGCCGGCAGGCACGTCCTTGGTGACCGTCGTCCCCGTCGCCACGTACGCCCCCTCACCAATGGTGACGGGCGCAACGATCTGCGAGTCGCTTCCGATGAAGGCGTCGGCTTCGATGGTGGTGGTGTGCTTCTGAAAGCCGTCGTAGTTGCAGAAGATCGTCCCTGCGCCGATATTTGCGCGCGGGCCGATGACGCCGTCGCCGAGGTACGCGAGGTGGTTGGCCTTTGCTCCGGGGCCGAGGCGGGTCTTCTTGGTCTCGACGAAGTTGCCGACGTGCGCATCGTCGCCAATCTCGCTCTCCGGACGCAGGTGGGAGAAAGGACCGATCTGCGCGCGCGCCCCCACAGTCGAGTCGCTCATGACGGAATACGGTTTGACGATAGCGTCCTCGCCAACGACCACGTTCGTGAGGACGCAGCCGACGTCGATCAGCGCCCCCTTGCCGACGCGCGTCGTTCCGCGAAGCACGACTCCGCTCTCGATGATCGCATCGCTCGCCACCTCGACGCCGTCGTCGACCCTCGCTCCGGCACGCACGGTCACGCCGGATCGCCGTAAATTCGTGGAGATTCGCAGATGCATCACCGCCTCGGCCTGCCCGAGCTGATCGCGATCGTTCACGCCCGCAAGCACTTCGGCGCGCGAAGGCACCGCGGAGATCGTCTTTCCCGCTTTCGCCGCAAAAGCCACGATGTCCGTCAGGTAGTACTCGCCCTGGGCGTTGTTCGGGGTGAGCGAGCCGATCGCCTCGCGAAGAAAAGCGCAGCTCGCCGCGTAAATCCCCGGATTGATCTCGCGGGTGGCGCGCTCTTCGTCCGTCGCCAGATCCTTCTGTTCGCGGATCGCGACCACCGCACCGCCCGCATCGCGCAGCACCCGCCCGTAGCCGAACGGGTCTTCGGCTTCGCACGTCGCCAGTGCGAGCCCTCCTGCGCTTCCTTCGAGACGAAGTGCAACCTTCGCGACGTCGTCGGCCATGAGGAGCGGCACGTCGCCGTAAAAAATTAAGGCGTTCTCGAGGCTCACGCCCTCCAGGCCCGCGCGCGCGGCGTCGCCCGTCCCGCGCTGCTTCTCCTGCACTGCGGTCTTCACGTTCGCGGGGAAGGCCTTCGCGAGGTACGCCGACACCACCTCCCGGCCATATCCGACGACCACGACCACTTCTATGCATCCGGCGTCGAGGGCCGCGCGTACCGGATAGTAGACGAGGGGCCGCCCGGCGATCGGATGCATGACCTTGGGCAGCGCGCTCTTCATGCGAGTGCCCTGCCCTGCGGCAAGAATGATGGCGGTGGTTTTCTTCAGCACGTTGGTCTCAGGCATGGTCCGGCGACAAACAGCCACAAAAGTGGTGGAGATTCCAGTGCTCGGGGCGCTCGATCGGTGGGCTGTTTCCAGGTACACTCGGATGGCGTAATTCGGATCCGATTTCCTTAGGCGTCGGGTTCGGGAAGGTTGGTCGCATGCGAGCTCGTCGTTTCCCCACGATCTGCGCACTGAGCGCAGTTGTCTTCGGCTCGGCGTGCAGCCAAGATCTCGACACGACACGAAGCCCGCCGCCCCGAGGCACGATTGGCGAGGAGCTTTTCGGGGTGATGTGCGATCGCGTGGGCGCCCAAGCGTTGCGCGAAGATCTGACCGGCGCCTCGTTCAGCCACGTCTGCCACAAGGACCTCGCGGGCGCGTACGCCGACAAGACCAACGAGGCGCTTCTTCCGCCGCCCGACACCCATGGAGTCGACGTGAATGGAGAGCCCGTCCCCCTCCAGAAGCAGATCGACGACCGCACCTACGCGCTCAGCCGGATCCAGGCCCTCGCCCGCCGCCGGGCCGACCTCATCGAAGCGCTCGACGCCACGTTCCCGGACGTGCTCATTCCGGTGAAGGACGTAAAAAACGCGGACCCGACGAAGAGCTGCAACACCCCGGTCGACGTCGCCGCAGCGCAGAAAAAGCTCGGAAACGAGCTCGCCGACATGCTCGGGCGCGTCACCGATCTCTACAAGGACGGTACGATCCCGCGCTCCACAGAGGCGATGGGTCGGCTCGCCGCGGCGTTCAAGGCGTCGCCCGAGGCGCAGGCAGCAGTGGCCCGTTTCTCTTCACGGCTTGGCTACCGCCCACTCGAGCTCGCCCTGGGAGGCGCGCGCCCGCTCATGGCCTACCCGCGACTTCGCGATTTTGCCGCCGAGACCCTGCGCGTGATCACCTCGGATAACGGCCCTCTCATCTGTTCGTCGCTCCCACCGGCAGACATCGCCACCTGTGTCGAGTCGAAGCGCCTCTCGTCGCCAGGCGCCGCGTACCAACCGTTCTCCAAGATGCTCGAGACCGCGCACGAAGAGCTGCGAACGGCGACCGCCGATCCGCCGGCGCCTCCCCTGGTCGTCACGAACGACCCCGTGATGGGGCGTGATCACCTCTCACGGCCGCGGGCTGATCTCGAGTTCATGAGTCAGATTTTCTACGCCGAGGATCCGGCGTTCGGGGGCGGGGTCGGAGGCCCGGCGCCGTCGCGTTACATCGTGCGGCGCGATCAGCGCGGGTTTGCGGCGGTGCCGTTCGTGAACGGAAATCTTCCGGCGCCCTTCGTCGACAAGAACGGAGACGGCCTTCCGGACGTAGATGACGTCGGGCGTTTCGTAACGTCGAATGGCATGCCTCCGCCCAACCCTTTTTTCTCGCCGCTCGCGGTAGATGCAGCTCCGCGTGATGCGTTCGGTCGCGCCACGGCGACAGGGTCGCTTCTCTACGGCTACATCGATACGAGCCACACCTTCACCGCGCAGCTCGTCGGCGATCTCCGACCGCTGGTGGATCCCGACGTGACCCACAACCACGAGACGATGCTCGGCGCAGTCACCGGCGCGTACGTGCTCTTCGGGCAGCATGCAGGACGAGAAGCATCTACGCGCACGTACGCACCCGATCCATCGCGGGTCGATCTCTGGAACCTCACGCACGCCACGTCGGACCCACCGCCCGCAGACCTCGCGACGCGCCCGGTGATCCTGCAGTACAACGGCTATCGCACCGACACGTCCGGGGCGATCGATCTGGTTCACGCCGTCGGGCAGATCCTCGGCGACAAAACCTCGGACGACACGTTGTCGTACGTGCGAGCGCTCATGACGGACCACCCGGCCGACGTGGCGCGGATGACGGGCGCGATGCTCGCCTGGCAAGACGTCGCGAACAAGCATCCCGAGGGGAAGCTGAGCGCGAAGTCGACGTTCTGGGACGAGATGATCGACATCGGGATCGAGATCGCAAAAGAGCCAGGTTTGCTCGAAGATCTCCTCCGCGCGCTCGGCGCGGACGCATCGATCGGCATGAAAGACATGTACGGCGCGTACATGGCCTACGGGGATCGCATCACCTACGACCGCCAGAATCTCAGCGGCGGCCCGTACAACGGAACGCTCAAGAACACCTCGGAGCCGCACACGCCCGTCGATCGCTCAAAACCCGACACGGGCTTCCAGCGCAGTCTTTTTCAGCGCTTCGTGCAGGCCATCCACGACGTCAACGGCGTGACCGCATGCAACAAAGATCAGGCCGTCATCCACGCCAAGGGCGTGCCGATCGCCGGGACGCTCGATATGCCGATCGGCTTTGGCAACCCCACCTACAAAGAGTGCGAGGTCTTCAAGATCGAAAACCTGGCGACGTTCTACCTCGACTCGGTCGTCGGCAAGGCGGTCTTGTATTTCCGCCCGAGCCTGCTGCGTAACGGCGTCCTCGGGGTCGGCAAGGCCACCGTCGACATGATCGAGCAGTCGAGCGGCATAGGCGGCGGCGCCGGCGACATCGACGGTTTCTGGGATGGACCGGGGAGCAGCACATTCCGCCCCAAGCCGCAGTGGCTCAATCGCTTGGTCTTTTTCGATCAGGCGACGGACAGCCCCAACGTCGGGGACCTCAACTACCCGACGAACCACTTCCTCAGCGATCTGCAAGGCACGAAGATCGGCACCATCGTCTGCCCCGAGCGCATCATCGACGATCCGGCCCCCGGCGCAGCAGATGCCGCTCCCGACGGGAAAATCCGAGGGCTTCGCACGTGCCAGCCCGGTGACACTTTCTTCGAGCGCGATCAAGACGCCACGATGCCGTGGGAGAACTTGAAGTTCTACGAAACGATGACGCCCACGCTCAATGCGTTCGCGTTGCCGCGACCGGATCCGAAGAACCCCGCCGCACCGCTGCGCGGCCGCGAAGATCTCTTCATCAAGGCCATCGAGGTCGTGCAGTACCACTGGCAAGACAAACGGGGGACGACAGGTGAGTGCGACCCGTCGAACCCCAAGAGTGGTCGCTATTGTTCGCAAGACGGACTCGTCGTCTACGAGCCGCTGCTCTCCGAGGCGTTCCCGGGGGACTTGATCCCCGCGCTGCACGATCTGGTGAAAACGCTGGGGGCGGTGCAGGTGCCGCACTGTACGGCGTACGACGCGAAGAACATGTGCGTGCCCGCCTCGGTGGTCATGCAGGACGGAATCACCGTTCTCGCCGAGGCCACGCGTGCTCTCGTCGATCCCGAGCGCGCCAAGACCGCGGGGGTGACCGATCGCTTCGGCAAGCCCACCGGGCTACGCAACGACGGCTCCTCGAGCGGCCAGATCACGCCGATCTACTTGCTCACCGCGGCTCTCAACAACATGGACGCCTCCTTCGCGACGTACGCAGCGACGAACCCCACTGACAAGGAGCGCTTGCCCAAGTGGCGGAGCGCGCGCTCGCAGCTGGTCGATCAGTTCCTGCGGATCAGCGGCACCGGAACGACGTCGGTGTTCGCCAATCCGTCCGTTCCTAAGATCACGCCCACGCTGGTCGACGTGATCCGGGCGCAGCTCTTCGTGCACTGCCCGAGCGCATTCACCCCGCCGTTCACGCGATGCACGTGGGCGCGGGACGACATGGCGAAGAACGTGTCGGCCGTGATCTCGGGACCGACGTTCGCCACCATGATGGACTTCATGGACGCGCTCCGGCAGGACGACGGCGCGCGGCGTGAGCTCGAGCAGATGATGACCTACATGTTCGATGCCGCATCGCAGAACGATGCCCTCGCCGGCGTGCTCGCGTCCGCGGCGGACATGATTCAAGTCCTTCACGACGACGCGAATCTCGTCCCGCTCTACCACGTGCTCGCCGAAGCGGCGGCAAGCTCGGTGCGCGATGCTCACGGAAATGTGGTGCAAACGAGCATCGTCGACGCACAGTCAGCCTTGCTCGCGCGCATCGCGGATCGCGCCTACGACAAGAACCATCTGGAGATCTGCGGGCGCGAGATTGATCCGAATCAGGTGCTGAACGTTGCCTTCCAGAAAGTCGTCACGCCCATGCTCACGCCGGACGGCAAGAAGAGGCAGACGCCCCTCGAAGTAATCCTCGACGTGATCGCCGACGTGAATCGGGTCGCTCCCGATCAAACCGACAAGCTCGGCGCCCAAGACTATGCGAGCATCGCCGACAACGTCGGGGACTTCTTGGTCAACAAGGAGCACGGGCTCGAGCAGTTCTACGAGATAGTCCGGCAGGGAACGCAATGAGCAGCTCGGGTTCGGTGAGGGCGGAGTGAGACGAGCGGCCGTCGCGTTGAAGCTGGGTCTCGTCGCGCTGCTTGGGTTCGAATCGACCGCGCACGCATCGGGGCTCTACTTCACCGATCGCGGGGTTCGTCCCATGGGTCGAGGAGGCGCCTTCGTCGCCGGCGCCGATGATCTCGGAGCGATCTGGTACAACCCTGCCGGCTTGGCTGACGCGGGCACGAGCGTGCTCCTCGATTTCACCTGGCTGCATTTCACCAGCGAATTCACGCGCAGAACGCAGGTCACAGACGCGGGCGGCACCGTGCGCGTCTACGAGTCGCCGAGCGTCGCGGGGACTTCACCCGTCCTTCCCATTCCGACCATCGCAGCCTCCCTCGCGTTCGGGGAGAAGAAGAACCTCGTCGCTGCGTTCGGAATTTTTGCGCCCTACACAGCAATCACCAGCTACCCCCTCGCCGTGAACGGGCAGCCCTCGCCCTCGCGCTACTCGCTGGTGTCGCTCGACGGATCGGCGCTCATCAACGTCGGCGGGTACCTGGCGTGGAAGCCGATCGAAGAGCTGCGTCTCGGCGTCGGACTGAGCGCGCTCGTGGGCACGTTTGCATCAACGGAAGTCTTCAGCGCGAGCCCTCCGGACCGCCTCATCGCCTCGCCGGAGGATCCACAATACGACGCGCTCGGGCAGCTCAAGGTCGGACCGATTTTCTCGCCGAGCGCGAACATGGGAGCCACGGTCATCCCCGAAAAACACGTGCGCATCGGGATCAGCGGTCAGCTCCCGAACCTGATCAACGCGCCGGCGACGATCAATGTACGGCTGCCCAACGCAGCCGAGTTCGACAAAGCTCATCAGGAAGGGCAGAAGGCGAACGTCCGCTTCGAGCTCCCAGCCATCGTTCGCTTCGGCGTCGAAGTGCGGCCCGTCGACGGCCTGCGCATCGAGGCAGCGTACGTCCGCGAATTCTGGACGACGCACCACTCGATCGAGGTGATTCCGGACAACGTGAACCTCATTGGCATCACTGGGTTTCCGAGCCCGTTCAAGGTCGCGCCGATCAGTCTTCCGCGGCAATTCGAGAACGCGAACTCGTTCCGCCTTGGCGGCGAGCTGTCTTTCAAGACGCCGAATGGCTACGCGATGACCGGGCGCCTCGGCGTCAGCTACGACCAGAGCGCGGTGCCCGCCGCGTACCTTTCGCCGCTCACGATCGATCTCGACAAGGTGACCGTTGGCCTTGGTGCGGGTTTGCATATCGGCGAGCATTGGCGGCTCGACGCGCTCTATGCGCACGCCTTCGCGAGCGATCGACGGGTGGAGACTTCGGAGGCGAAGGTTCCGCGCGTAAATCCCGTGCGGGGCAATCCGACGGCGGGCGAGGCCATCAACGCGGGCCTTTACAGCGCCCGGGCGGATCTCATTGGGGTTGGCCTCAACTATCGCTTCTAGCCTCTCTTGCAGAATCGGAGGTGGGGCTTATATTGAGTTCCGGCTCATAAATGCCCCCCCGACGCGTAACTCACCCACCTGAGGCCCCTCGCCGACGCGGGCGTCCGCCCGTGATCTCGGACGACCGCTTGCTCGAGGCGGCGCGGGAGGTGTTTCTGTCACGGGGAATCCGGGCCACCACAGCGGAAGTCGCGGAGCGCGCGCAGATCTCCGAAGGCACGATCTTTCACCGCTTCAAGACGAAGGACGCGCTCTTCAGCGCCGCTATGCAGTTCGACCCGGACGAGATCACGAGGATCATCGAGTCGCTCGCGCCGCGAGCCGGCGAAGGAGATCTCCGGGGGACGCTCGTCGCCTTGGCGATCCGCATCCTTTCGTTCGGACGGGTCGGCATCCCGATGGCGATGATGGCCTGGTCGAACCCAAACAGTGGGTGTTCGCTCGAGAAAATCATCCAAAATAAGCAGATGGCGCACCAGCGACCGTTCCAAGCGCTCAAGGCTTTCTTCGATGGCGAGATCGCGCGCGGCCACCTGGCGCCCGTGAACGCCGAGGTTCTCACCCGGATGTTCGTGGGAACGTTGCGCGACTTTTGCTTCAGCGAGCTGCTGTCGAACGCTGAGGAGCGGATGCCGCCCGAGGAGCTCGCGAACAACGTCGTCGATTTGATCCTGCGCGCCGCACGCCCGTCACGCGAGGTTTCAGCGTCACCGGCTGCGACCCCCGCTCGCGCCCGCGTGCGCCCTCGCGCCGCTCGCTGACACCTTGATTTCCGTTCGGAGAACCACCATGCGACCCCGTCAATTATTGAGTTTCTACGCAACAATCGTCCTCGCCACGTTCAGCGCGGCGACACCGGCGCTCGCGACGCAGCCTCTCGAAAAATTCGTGTCGGAGGCGCGGACGCAAGCCTTCGACGTGAAGGAGCTCGAGGCCACGGAGAGACAGCGCGACGCAGAAGCGGATGCCGCACTGGGACGGATTCTTCCGGTGTTGTCGGCGCGCGGCGTTTACACGCGCAACCAGTACCCGTCGATCGTCAACTTTCCCGGTGCTCCCGCGCCGGTGGTGATCACGCCGCAGGATCAGCTCGACGCGTTCTTCCAGATCGATGTCCCTCTCTTCGACGCCTCCGGCTACTACCGCTGGAAGTCGACGAAGGGTATTGCGCAGGCTGCCGGCGAACAGCGGAGCGCGGCCCAGATCGACGTCACCCGAGCCGTCGCCCGCTCGTACTTCCAGTTCCTCGGCGCGGCCGCCCTTGCGTCATCCGCGAAGACCAGCGTGCAGGCTGCGGAGGCCAACCTCAGTTACGTGGTGGTTCGTCGCGAGGCAGGGGCAGCAACCGATCTCGACAAGGAGCGCGCGCGCGCGAACGTCGAACGAGCGCGGCAAGACGTGGCCGACGCCGAGCTCCTTGGTCAGCTCGCGGGACGCAGTCTGGAGACCCTCAGCGGGGTGACGCCGGCGCCTGCGGAGCCGTTCGCCGGCGACGATCTTCACGACGAAGCGCCGCTTGCTCAGTGGACGCAGCTCGCGGGCGAGACCCCGACAGAGCGCGCGGTGCATCGGCTCGCCGAGGCGGCGAACGACGCGCGAAAGTCTGCGAAAGCCGCGCTTCTTCCGACGATCTCCGCGTCGGCCCAGGAGCGCCTGACGAACGCAACCGGCTTCACCGGCCACGACAATATCTACACGCTGCAACTCATCGCGGCGTGGCGCTTTGACTACACCACGCTCAAGACCGCGAGCGCGCAATCAGCAGCGGGCGAGGTTGCATTGGTGCGGGAAGCTCGTTCGCGTCGCGCCGTTGCCGATGCGATCTTCGAGGCCTACCGTCGCGTCGAGAACGGCGTCGTAAAGAGCCGCTCCGCGCGCGCCCAGGCCGTCGCCGCGAACAAGGCTTCCGAGCTCGCGGTCGAGCGTTACGAATCAGGCGTGTCCACCCAACTCGACGTTACCCAAGCCCAGCGCGACGCCTTTCTCGCCGAAGCGAGCCGCATTCAAGCCGACGCTGATCTCGCCTTTGCCCGCGCTTCTCTTCGTCTCGCCGCAGGCCGTTCCCCGTCAGACCAGAGGAATCCATGAAACGCTCGTTCCAGCTCGCCACTGCTCTTTCATTCTCGGTCTTCGCACTCGGCACCGCCTCCGGTTGCAAGAAGGCTACTGCCGACACGAGCGCGTCTTCGGACGCTCCCGCGATCTCGGCACAGACTGCCGACGTGACCGAAGTCGAAGTCCCGCTGACGCTTCGTCTCACCGGCAGCGTCAAGGGTGATCGCGAAACCGATCTCGCGGCCAACATTTCGGGCCGGGTCACCTCGACGTCCGTCGAGCGCGGCTCCGAGGTAAAAGCGGGGCAGGTCCTCGCTCAGGTCGACGTGCGCGCAGCGGCGATCACCGCGTCAGAAGCAAACGTGCAGGTCGAGAACGCCCAGGCGCAGGCCTCGCAAGCCCAGAGCGACTGCGTCCGCTACGATCAGTTGAAGAAGAAGGGCGCGATCACGGACCTCGAGTACGAGAAAGTCGCGATCACCTGTCGGACGATGCCGCTCAACGTCGAAGCGGCATCCGCACGCGCCCGTCTCGCGGCCCAGAACGTCGGCGACGGCACCATCCGGGCGCCTTTCGCAGGCGTGGTGACCGAGCGTTTCATCGAAGTCGGCGGGTACGTTCGCAGCGACTCGCGAACCGTCACCATCGTCTCGGTCGACCCGTTGCGCCTGGAGCTGTCGGTTCCCGAGGCGGAAGCGGGGCGGGTGAAGCAAGGCGCGCTGGTGACGTTCAAGGTCGCCGCGTACCCCGATCGCAAGTTCAACGGCAAAGTGCGCTTCGTCTCCGGTGCCATCCGCGTGACCACCCGTGACCTCGCCGTCGAAGCGATCGTCGACAACGCCGACAAGTCTCTCAAGCCCGGCATGTTTGCCGAGGCTGATCTCGGCATCGGCACCCACAAGCTGCCCGCGATCGCCAAGGCGGCCGCGTTCGACAAGAACGGAACGAAGCACGCGTTCTTCGTCGTCGACGGAAGGCTACAGGAGCGCGTGCTCTCGACGGGCGACGAGGTCGGCGATCTCGTGAGTGTCACAAAGGGCGCCGCTGTCGGCGAAAAAGTAGTCGTCGGGGACGTGAAAACGTTCGCCAACGGTCAACGCGTCCGCTGAGAACGAGGAGACAACCGCACCATGCAGTGGCTAGCGCAGCTTTGCGTCAAGAGACCGGTCTTCGCGACGGTGCTCATGCTCATCATCGTCGTGTTCGGTGCCGTCGGGTACACGCGGCTCGGCATCGACCAGTTCCCCAACGTCGATCTTCCCTTCGTCATCGTGACGACGCGCCTCGAAGGCGCAGCGCCGGACGAGGTCGAGACCGACATCACGGACAAGATCGAGGGCGCGGTCAACACGATCGATGGCATCGACGAGCTTCGCTCCACGTCGAGCGAGGGCTTCTCGCAGGTCGCGATCGCCTTCAAGCTCGAGCGCAGCGCCGACTCCGCTGCAAACGACGTTCGCGACAAGGTGAACAATGTCCTGCGTGATCTCCCGAAGGGCATCGACGCCCCGATCGTCTCGAAGGTCGATCCCCAGGCCTCGCCCGTACTTCTCATTTCACTCCGCTCGTCGCTGCCCATTCGCGAGACCACGGAGGTCGCCGACAAGAGCGTCCGCCGGCAAATCGAGAGCATTTCGGGTGTCGGGCAAGTGCAGATCGTCGGCGGACGCCTTCGTCAGATCCACGTGTGGCTCAACCCAATGCTCCTGCGCGCCCAGAATCTGAGCGCGATCGACGTGCAGCGCGCTCTCGCCGCACAGAACCTCACCACCCCCGGCGGCAGCATCGAAACGGGACCGCAAACGATCACTCTCCGGGTCGCAGGTCGCGTGCAGTCCGTGGAGGACATCGGCCGCATCGTCGTTCGCGAGGACCAGGGACACGTGGTGCGCATCGGGGACGTGGCACGCGTCGAGGACGGCCAAGAAGACGTCAAGAGTCTCGCGAGCTACGACGGCGAGCCCACGGTGGTCCTCTCCGTACGCAAACAATCGGGCACGAACACGGTCGCGGTCGTAGACCAGGTGTTGAAGCGCCTTGCCGAGGTGCGCCGCACGCTCCCGAAGGGCATGCAGCTCGAAGTCGTGCGCGACAACTCGGCGCCGATCCGTACGGGTCTCGCAGCGCTGAAAGAGCACCTCGTCCTCGGCGCGCTCCTCGCGGCGATCGTCGTTCTCTTCTTCCTGGGTAACGCGCGGAGCACGCTCATCGCCGCGGTCTCGATCCCGATCTCGCTCATCGGCACCTTCGCCCTCATGTGGATGGCGGACTTTTCGCTGAACATGATGACCCTGCTCGCGCTCGCTCTGGCGGTGGGTATCGTCATCGACGACGCCATCGTCGTGCTCGAAAATATCGTGCGCTTCGTGCAGGAAAAAGGGGTCAAGCCATTCCCCGCCGCGGTGCTGGCCACGCGTGAAATAGGCCTTCCCGTCCTCGCGACGACGCTCTCGCTCATGGCGGTCTTCGTGCCGGTGGCCTTCGTCGGCGGCATTCCCGGGCGCTTCCTCAAAAACTTCGGCTACACGATGGCCTTCGCCGTCGGCGTGTCGCTCTTCGTCAGCTTCTCGCTCACGCCCATGCTAAGTGCGCGCGCCCTGAAGGCCCCTGAGCACGGCGCCAAACCGCCCATCCTCTCGCGCATCGTCGACGTCTTTTACCGACCGATCGAACGCGTCTACATGCGGATGCTCACGTTCTCGATGAGCCATCGCTGGGTCGTCGTGGCGGCATGCGCGCTGGCCCTCGGCTCGTGCATTCCCATCAGCAAGCGCGTCCCCGGCGGGTTCCTTCCGGTCGACGATCAAGCGCAATTCGAGATGAGTGTGCGTACGCCCGAAGGCACGAGCGCCGAAGAGACGGGCCTCATCTCCGAGCGCGTCGCCCAGCAAGCTCGCAAGCTCCCGGGCGTCGCCCACACGGTGGTCACGGTCGCCGGTGGCGATCAGCGGGTCGGGAATCTGGCGAGCGTCTACGTGGCCCTCATCGATCCGCGCGAACGCACGATCACCCAGCAGGAGATCATGGAGCGCGCACGCAAGGAAATCCTGGCGAAGCTTCCGCCGGATCTCCGAACGAGCGTCGGTGAGGTTGCTGCGTTCTCGACCGGGGCTTCCACAGCGAACGTTCAGTACGTGCTTGCTGGACCGGAGCTGGAGAAGCTGCAGGGGTTTGCCGCGCAGATGGAGACAGAGATCCGAAAAGATCCGTCCGTAGTCGACTTCGACACCAACCTCGTCGTCGGCAAGCCCGAGCTCGGCGTCACCATCCAGCGCGATCGCGCTTCCGACGTCGGCGTGAGCGTGTCCGACATCGCCGATACGCTGCTCACCCAAGTCGGCGGCGTGAAAGCCTCGACGTACTCGGAGCAAGGCGAGGAGTACGACATTCGCGTGCGTGCAGACGAGGTCTACCGCAAGAGCGCCGCGTCACTCGGCCTCTTTACCGTGCCTTCCAGGAAGTACGGTTCGGTGCCGCTGACCTCCGTCGTCACGACTCACGAAGGCACGGGCTTCTCCCAGATCAACCGCCTCGGCCGCCAGCGGCAGGTCACGTTCATGGCCAACGTCGCGCCAGGCAAAGGGGAGACGGACGTGGTCGGTGCGATGAAGAAGGCGTTCGAATCGCTGCATGCGCCGGCGGCTTACCGCTTCGTGCCAACGGGAAGGTCGAAGACGTCGTCGGAGCTTGCGATGGGCTTCCTCCTGGCCTTCAGCCTCTCGTTCATCTTCATGTATTTGATCCTCGCGGCGCAGTTCGAGTCGTGGCTCTACCCGCTGATCATCCTGCTCTCTTTGCCGCTTACCGTGCCGTTCGCGCTTCTGTCTCTTTTGATCTTCCATCAGGGGCTCAACCTGATGTCTGCGCTCGGCATCCTCGTGCTGTTCGGCGTCGTGAAGAAGAACGGTATCTTGCAGATCGACCACACGAACAACCTGCGTAAGGAGGGGAAGCCGCGACTCGAGGCCATCCTCGAAGCAAACCGCGATCGTCTGCGGCCGATCCTCATGACCACCGTCGCGTTCGTTGCGGGCATGTTGCCGCTCGCGTTTTCGGGCGGGATTGGGTCGGGCAACAACCGCAATATCTCCGGCATCGTCATCGGCGGGCAGACGCTCTCGCTCCTCCTCACGCTCCTTGCGATCCCGGTCGCCTACTCGCTCTTCGACGACCTCGGTCTGTGGCTGAAGAGCCTCGGCAAGAAGAAGGTCGTCGTCGATCGCGGCGAGGCCGAGCTCGACGCTCTTCTTGGTGCCGAACGCCCACTCAGCTGAGCGAGTGCGCGTTCACCGTACTTGTGGCAAGCCGCCGGGCGCGGGCGCGGTAGGCAACGCCCCGAGAGGCTCGGGCTCGTAGTCACCGAAGCCGGCGCCGCCTCCGACGGAAGACGTATTCGGCACGTAGAGGACGACGGGGTCGCCTTCTTTGTAGGCTTCTTTGGCGCCGCGGCGATTGATGCGCTCCATCGACGCGGTCGAGACGCCGTAGCGACGGCCGAGAAGCTCGAGGGTGTCGCCTGCTTTGGCGCTGACCGTCACGCGCTTGCGGCCCTTCTGCGCTTCCCAGTACGTGAAAAAATCATCGGTACCGGCGGAGATGGTGCGAACGTCGTTTTCGCCGACGACCACGACCTTGGAGAGATCGGCATCGGTGGGCACGAAGAGCTGGATGGTCATGCCCTCCTGGAGCCGGCCGCTCGGATCGATCTCGTTCCAACGGCGGAGGTCATCGACCGACACATGGAACTGCGAAGAGACGTCGCGGAGCGTGTCGCCGACGACGACTCGGTAGAAGACGCGCTTGCGATCGGGGTAGACGAAAATGTCGGCCGGAACGACGACCACTGGCTTCGCCGGCACGTCGAGCGACGCGACGCTCGTGGCGCTCGTGCCCTTCGGAAGGGGAAGCAGGAGCACGGTTCCTCCGCGCACGACTTCGCCTTGGGTGATGCCGTTCACTTCGATCAAGCGAGAGACGGAGACGCCGCGCGCCGTTGCGATCTGCTCGAGCGACTCACCGAAGCGCACTACGTACTTTTCGAGAGGTGGCTGATCACGCTTCAATTTGGCTAGATTCTGAGTCGCCAGAGCACCTTTGCCGATCGGCACCCGAACCGGATATCCCGCGCCGGCGGACTCCGCGTCGAGCGGCGGCGTGCGCGATGCGCGGAGCTCGATGTTCAACTGCTCCACCTCTTTCGTGGAGCACTGGGCCGCGCTGGCGACGGACGCGAGCGAGGTGCCGCCGGGAACGTTGATCTCTTCGCCCTCCAAGGGCGATTCCGCGGTGAGGTCTGCGTACCCGAAGATCGCCAGGTTGCGGGCTACGATCGAGGCGGCGATGATCTTCGGAACGTAGAGGGTCGTCTCCCACGGGAGCGCACCTTCCAGGCGAGAGAGCGCCCAAAAATCATTCGTATTGTAACGGCGGACGACGCTGAGCACGCCCGCGTAGCCCATGTTGTACGCGGCGATGGCGAGCTCCCAGCTTCCGAACCGGCGATGCAAATCAGCGAGGAATTCCGTGGCCGCTTCGGTGGCGGCCATCGCGTTGAGGCGGTGATCGGCCCAGCGATCTTGCATGAGCCCATACTGACGACCGGTCTCCGGCATGAACTGCCACAAGCCGCAGGCCCCGACGGGAGAGCGCGCACCGGCGTCGAAGCCACTCTCGATCATTGCGAGCCACAAGAGGTCCTCGGGTACGCCCTTCCTGCGCAGCACCTTGCGAATCGCCTCGCGGTAGCGCCCCGATCGTTTCAGCCAGATCGTGAGAAGCGTGCGCCCGCGCGGATCGTCTTTGAAAAATTCGAGGTAGCGAACCAGACGCGGCTCCCAGCGAACGGGGAGCTCGGGAAGCTGGAGGTGCGCCATCCACGACAGATCTTTTCCGCCTTCCGCCGCAGGTGGGGTGCTCGGGACGGGTGCCGGCGGAAGTCCGGAGGCGTGCACGTGCGGAGTCTCTCCCGTTGCGCTGAGCGGCGACGGAAGCTCGTTCGGCCACATCGCAAACATGGCTGGCGCCGCAGGGGGAAAGAGCTCGCGCTCGGCCTCATGCAGCGCGCGAAGCTCGGCGCTCTCCGCTCCGAGGGCGACATCATCGGTGGTCGAACCGCCGGCCACCTGGCGGCGCACGCTTGAGTCCGCGACTCGGTTCGGCCTCGACGACGAGGTCGCGGGCGGCGACTTCAAAGTCCCCTTTGCCGGGGGGCCCGCAGGCCGCTTCACTGGCGCAGGCGGCGCGATCGTTTTCTTGGGAGCGACCGGAGGATCCCCCGCATGTGCACTCTGCACGCTCCACGCGATGGCCAGGACCAGGGCCGCCCGCAAGAACTGTGTGCCTCTGCGGTGCATCTTTTAAAGAAGTCGCACTTCATGCGACAGGGGTCAAATTAGACGGGAACTTAGCGCCTAATCTTGACCTGCTTCGGGGGTTTAGCCTGGGCGAGGGTCGGGGCGTGAGCGCCTGGAGCATCGGCGAGCTTCAGATCGGATGGAAGCGTGCTTCCGAGGGCCGCTGCGGCCGATGCATCATGAGCGCTCGTGTCGCTTCCTTCGCCGTCGTCCTCACTCTCGGTCGGGAGTGGCGGAAGAAGTGCGACGTCGAAGCCCGGCGGCACTTCGTAGATCTCGGTCGTGGGTGGATAGAAATCCTTCGTCGTCTCGAGGCGCTTGTGGCCGTCGCGGAAGACGATTTCACGGGTTCGCGTTACGCGGAAACCCCTTATTCCATGCTGTTTTACGAGGACGTGCTTTCCGTGGAGCTTGGACTCTTCCACGATCTTGCGCGGGTAGGGAACGCTCTTCGTGAGCTCGCGCTGGAACTCGACACTGCGCGGCTTGCTCTTCCCGAGGAGCTCCATGTGAAGGCGATTGCCGTCGACCGTGGCGTGAACGATGACCGGGAATGGATGCGGATTTCGCAGCTTCATGTCTACCGCCGGATAGACCACGGTCGCATCGAGACCCATCGGAATGTAAGCGCTCGGGCGCGAGTGCGGTAGGCGCTCGAGGATGTCGAGCCCACCGAAAAAAGAGATCGCGTGCATGGTGGAGGCGACCTGACACGTGCCGCCGCCGACCCCTTCGATCATCTCGCCCTTGAAAATCTCCCAGCTCTTTTGGAAGCCATTCTCCTGGCTGCGCTCGCCCACTACCTGATTGAACGAGATGAGCTCGCCCGGAGAGAGGACGAGGCCGTCCAGCTTCGAGGCTCCGATCTCGATGTTGCGGGCGCGGCGGGCCTGGTCCCCCGAGCGGGAAAAATAGGTATCGAACGAGCTGAGGACGGTGTGGATGTCGATCGCTTTGACGAAGTCGCTGGTGATGCGCGGACGAAAGTTGGACACCGAAAGCTCGATCTGGGCAGCAGCGCCGGAGGGATCACGTGGAGCACTCGCCACCTCCGCGATGCGGGCGATCACTGCGTCGGCGTCGATGTAACGGCCGTCGCGCTCGGGCGTGATGGTGTGGTGATCGAGGTCGAGTCGCGCAGAGGTGGGGCTCGTATCCTCTGCTTCTTTGACGGTCTCGAGCGCAGTGAGCGCCACCCGCGAATCGATCACCGGAGAGAGAGGAACGTCGAGCCGGCCTTGGCTCGCGCGGCGTGCAAGCTCGACGCGGCCGAGGAGATCTTCGGTGTGCCCCACACGCTGCGCCAGCTCGAGAATCTGGCCGACGTCGACCATGACTCCCAGCTCACCCAGGGAAAGCTCGAACGTCTTCGGCTTGTCGCCCGGAAAGACGAGCGTGATCCGTCGAGCCTGGAGCGCCTCTGTTCGCGCGACGACGAACGCGCGAAGCTCTCCATCAGGCACGGCTCCATCGATCGTGAGACCCGGCAGCACAGGACCCGGCGGCAATAACCGCGTCCGCAGCGGAAAATAAGCGCCTCCCACGAGCAGCGCCGTGGCTGCGAGCAAGACGAAGCGGGTGGCAGACGGCGGCGTCACTTTTTCCGGTATTGAATTTAGCACATCACACAGTCTTCCGAAGGTCGTCTACTCTCGAATGGGCTACGCGATGAAGACCTGCCCTAAATGCAAGCTGACCTATCCGCTCGATAGGGCGTTCTGCTTCGTCGATGGGATGGATCTCGTGAACGTGGTGGACGCTCGCATCGGCACCACGCTCGGCGGTCGCTACCTGCTCGAGCACATTCTCGGCGAGGGGGGCATGGCCACCGTCTATGCCGCGCGCCACACGCTCGTCGATCGCACCTGCGCCATTAAGGTGATGAGCCCGCTCCTCGCGCGCGACGTCGTGGTGCGCGAACGGTTCCGGCGCGAAGCGAAGAGCGCGCAGCGTCTGACTCACCCAAACGTGATCGAGATCTACGATCACGGCGAGACGCCCGACGGAACGTCCTTCATCGTGATGGAAAAGCTGGACGGTCTTTCGCTGGGCGGGATCATTTCCCAGGGTCCAATCGCCATCGGCCGCGCGCTCCAGATCATGATCCAGATCTGCCGGGGGATCGCCCGCGCCCACGATCTCGACGTCATTCACCGAGATCTCAAGCCGGAAAATATTTTTATCACCTGGCGCGAAGACCGGAGCGATCTGGTCAAGCTCCTCGACTTCGGGATCGCGCGCTCTCTCCACGACTCCCGCCTCACCGGACAAGGCGAGCTCTTCGGGACGCCGCAGTACATGGCGCCCGAGCGGATCACGAACACGGATGCGGGGCCATCGGCCGATCTCTACGCCCTCGGAATTATTTTTTTCGAGATGGTGACCGGCGAGCTTCCCTTCCAGTCGGCGGACATCGCGAGTTTCTTCGTGAAGCATTTGAAAGACCCGCCGGCGCGGGCGCGGAGCGTGAATCCGGCCGTTCCGGAGGAGCTCGAAGAGCTTATTTTGCGCCTTCTGGCCAAGGACCCGAAGAACCGCCCGGTGGACGCCCATCGCGTGCAGGCCGATCTGGTGGCCCTCGCCCGAAAGCTCCGCGTGCCCATCCCTCGCGATCCGCTGATCGATCCGGTACCGAGCGCTCGGCCCGAGCCAAGCACCGTGCGCGCCGAGGAGTCCAGTCGCTGGAGCCACCGTACGGCGGTGTTCGAGCGCATGCTCGCTCGGGCGTTCGCAGGGAAGCCGCCGCCGGATCAAGCAAAGGTGCTCGACCAGCTGAAGCTCCTGGTGAAAAAAATCAGCGACCTCCGCGATGCGAGCGTGGCCGAACAGACGAAGCTCGAGCAGATCGGCGAGCGCGGGCGCGACGGACGTCAGCGATTCGGTTTCGCGGTCGACGCTCTGGGTGTCGACGCTTCGCGGGCGAAGGAGGAAGCGCGGATGGCGGTCGAGGCGCACACGACGGCTGGACTCGCGAGCGCCCTCGCGGCTGCGCAATTTCTCGCGGTGCACAAGGAGGTCTCCCGCTGGGAAGGCCGCTCCGGGTTTCGCGAACCATATTCCGATCTGGCGAGCGCGTACCGCGACGCCGCGGATCAAGTCGACGTATGGCTCGTCGCGTGCGAAGAAGACCGGGGTGCGACATCCGCGATGGATGTGGCGAGCCGTGCCGTGAGCGACATCGAATTTCAAATTCGTGAGCTACGCGCGGCCCTCGGCGAGCACGAGCGAGAAATCGAAAGCGAGCGGGACGAACGCGAAAAAGCGATCACCGAGAAAACCGCCGAGGCAGGCGCGCTCGAGGCCGAGCTCCTCGCACTTTCCAAGCGGTTTGCCGAGCCGCTGCGCAAACGACCCGAGCTTGGCGCACTATTCAAAGAGCTGGACGGTGACGCCGCGGCATGAAAAAAAGTTCGGCGCCGCTGAGCGATCTTGCTAAATTGAGGGTGCATTCAGGTTGAATCGTCGAGGGGGGAAAGATCATGGCCGAGAACAAGCCGATCACGAGTTATTCGTTGATCGATCAAGAGATCCCGTCACAGGCGGAGGAGCGCCGCGCAGCGCCTCGAACGCACCTCGAGGTGGACCTGACGATCACGTGCGAGGGGCATGAGTTCCAGGGAATGACGCACAACCTTTCCCGCACTGGAATCTTCGTCTCCACGTACCGCTTGCTCCCGTTGGGCGCTGTTGTGCGCCTCAAGCTCGCTCTCCCGAACGGCGGCGTGATCGCGACGGGAATCGTCGCTCGCGTGCGCAGCTCTTCGGACGGAGTCACGGCAGGAATGGGCGTCGCTTTCGATAAGCTCGACGAGCTCGATCGCGGTCTCATCGAAGACTACTGCGTCGGCGGGCAGGTGCGGCGCACCTCGGACATTCGCATCAGTAGCCCCCGCAGTAGTCGCTGACCCACCTTCGCGTCCCGTCATGGTAGCCTTATCGCTCCCATGAGCGCGCCCGATCTCGTGATCCGTGGCCGGCGGGTCGTCCTGCCCGATGGCGTCCGACCCGCGTCCGTGCACGTCACGAAAGGCCGCATTTCCTCGGTGGAACGCTACGAAGACGTTCCACCCGGTTGCTCGATCGACGACGCGGGAGACCTCGTCCTCATGCCTGGGATCGTCGACACGCACGTGCACGTGAACGATCCAGGCCGAGCCGATTGGGAAGGCTTCGACACCGCGACGCGCGCAGCAGCGGCGGGCGGCGTCACCACCTTGATGGACATGCCGCTGAACAGCATCCCCCCGACGACCACGATGGCGGGGCTCCTGGCCAAAGCGGCGTCTGCCGAGAATCGAGTGTGGGTCGACGTCGGGCTATGCGGCGGCGTCGTCCCGGGAAACGTGAGCGAGCTCCGCGGACTTTTCCAAGCGGGCGCGCTGGCGTTCAAATGTTTTCTCGCCGAGTCGGGAGTCGACGAATTTCCGCACGTCACGGAGCCCGACCTCGAGCCGGCGATGCGCGTGCTCGCCGACATCGGAGCGCCACTCCTCGTGCACGCGGAATTGCCTCCATTTCCCGATGCGCCGGGCATGTCGCGCCACTATGCCGCCTACCTCGCGTCGCGACCGAGGACCAGGGAGGACGCTGCAGTCGAGCTCCTCACGCGCCTTTCGGCGAGCACTGGCGCGCGCACGCATGTGGTGCATCTCTCGTCGGCCGATGCCCTTACCTTCGTCCGTCGCGCGCGGGAGGCAGGAACGCCCTTCAGCGCAGAGACCTGCCCGCATTACTTGCACTTTACATCCGAAAATATCGCGGATGGAGCGACGGCCTTCAAATGTGCACCGCCCATTCGCGAAGCAGAGAACCGCGAGCGTCTGTGGGCGGCTCTCGGCGAGGGGCTCATCGATCAGATCGTCACCGATCACTCGCCATCCTCGCCTACCCTGAAGTGCGTGGGCTCCGGCGACTTCATGGCCGCGTGGGGAGGCATCTCTTCTCTCCAGCTCGGGCTGCCGGTCATCTGGAGCGAGGCCCGCGCGCGCGGAAAGCGAGTGGAGGACGTAGCGCAGTGGATGTGCGCGGCGCCGGCAAGGCTAGTCGGGCTCGAGAGAGTCAAAGGGACCGTTGCTCCCGGCGCGGATGCCGATCTCATCTTTTGGGATCCCGAGGCAGTGTTTCGCGTCGATGCGCACGCTCTCGAGCATCGTCACAAGCTCACTCCATACGACGGTCAGGCCCTCTACGGTGTCGTCCGTTCCACGTATCTTCGCGGGACGAAAATCTTCGAACATGGAAAATTCGTGGGCGCGCCGCGTGGGCGATGGCTCAAACGAGGCGATCGATGACCGATTTCACCGAGCTCGTAGATCTGGCCGCGGAACGTCTTGGCGGCGCGATTCTCACCGCGAACGACGAGTTCTTCGCCGAGAAAGAGAACCTTCTCAAGGCGGCAAAACCCGTCTTCATCGATGGCAAATACACCGACCGCGGAAAGTGGATGGACGGCTGGGAGACGCGCCGCCGCCGCACCGAAGGTCACGACTGGTGCATCGTGCGCCTTGGTCTGCCCGGGCGCGTTCGCGGAGTGGTGGTCGACACCGCCTTCTTCCGCGGCAACTTTCCGGATCATTGCTCGATCGAAGCGGCCTCGCTCTCCGGCCAACCGAGCATCGACGACCTTCTCGCCAGCACCACGAATTGGACGGAGATCCTCGCGAAATCAAAGCTCGAAGGTGACAGCGAGAATCGCTTCGAAATCGACCGTGACATTCGCGCGACGCATCTTCGCCTCCACATCTATCCCGACGGCGGCGTGGCCCGCTTGCGCGTTCACGGAGACGTGCTCCCCGATCCGCGGTGGATGGGGCGCGGAGGGGCTAGTGTCGATCTCGCAGCAGCGGAGCACGGCGGGCTCGTCCTTGCCTGCAACGACATGTTCTTCGGGTCGCGGCACAACCTGGTGATGCCTGGCCGCAGCCTGAACATGGGCGACGGTTGGGAGACGAAGCGAAGCCGCCGCCCAGGGCCCGATTGGGTCGTGGTGCGCCTCGCAGCCGAAGGGTCGTTGGATCGCGTCGAGATCGACACCAACCATTTTAAAGGAAATTTCCCGGAGAGCTGCGCGCTCCATGGCGTGCGAGGAGATGCTCCCCCGGGCGGCGGCGACGACCGCTGGGAAGAAATTCTTCCGCGCACGAAGCTCCAGGCCCACACTCGCCACTTCTTCGACAAGGAGCTCGTCTCACGCGGCCTCTTCACCGCCGTGCGAATGCGGATCTATCCGGATGGCGGAGTGAGCCGCCTTCGCCTTCACGGGGCAGTATCGCGCGAAGGTCGCGAAGCCCAGGTGCTCCGCCATCTGAACGTCGCCTCGCGCTCCGAGGTCGAAGCGGCGCTTCGCAGCTGCTGCGGGTCGACCGCCTGGCAGAAAAAAATGGCGGCATCGCGTCCGTTCACGGGGCTCGCGGCGCTGCAAAAGTTGGCTGCCGATGTCTGGCGCTCTCTTTCCAAAGAGGACTGGCTGGAAGCGTTTCGCGCCCACCCGCGCATCGGAGAGCAGCCTGCGCAGCGCCAGAGCGCGCTCGAGCACGACGGGCAAATGTGGGCGGCCGGAGAGCAGGCAAGAGTGAGCGACGCGAGCCAGGGGACGCGCGATGCGCTTGCCGAGGCGAACCGCGCTTACGAAGCCAAGTTCGGACACATCTACATCGTGTGCGCGACGGGTAGGTCCGCCGAAGAGATGCTCGCCATCGCCAATGAGCGTTTAGTAGGCGATGCCGCGAGCGAGCTTGCTCGCGGTGCAGAGGAGCAGCGCAAGATCACGGATCTTCGGCTGGAGAAATGGATACGCCAATGACGATCACCACCCACGTTCTCGACACTGCGTACGGACGGCCGGCCGCGGGAGTGCCTATTTTTCTCGAGCAGAAACACGCCGACGATTCCTGGACGGTGGTCGGTCGCGGAAAGACGGACGGAGACGGGCGCCTACGCGATCTGATGAAGGACACCGCCCTCACGCCCGGCAACTACCGAATCACGTTCGAGACGGAAGTGTACTTCCGCGCGCTGGGCACCGAGGGATTTTACCCCGAGGTCAGCGTGGTCTTTGCGGTGCGCGACGCATCGACGCACTACCACGTGCCGCTCCTCTTGAGCCCGTACGGTTTCTCCACCTACCGAGGGAGCTGATCCCGTGGACCCGAACATCAAAGATTTACTCGATCTGATCCTGCGGTGGATGCACCTCATCGCCGGGATCATGTGGGTCGGGAACTCGATGCTCTTCAATTGGCTCGATCGCAACTTGGTTCCCAAAGAAGGAATCGACGGTGAGATCTGGATGGTCCACAGCGGCGGCTTCTACCAAGTGGAGAAGAAGCAGCTCGCTCCCTCGCAGATGCCGAAGACCCTCCACTGGTTCTACTGGCAATCGGGCATCACGTGGATGACGGGATTCTCGCTGCTCGGCGTCGTCTATTACATGGGCGCAGGCGGAGCGTACCTCCTCGACCCCAGCGTCTCGAATTGGACGGCGCGCGAAGCAACCATGCTCGGTGTCGGAGTGATCGTCGGCGCGTGGATTTTTTATGATCTCCTCTGGAAGTCACCGCTCGGAAAAATCAAAGACGGCGTGTTTGCCGTGGCGATCTCGTTTCTCGCGCTCGGGGCGATCGCCTACGGCCTCACGCACATCATGGCGGGTCGCGCGGCGTACATTCACGTGGGCGCGATGATGGGCACGTTGATGGCCGGCAACGTCTTCATGCAGATCTTGCCGTCGCAGCGAAAGCTCGTCGCCGCCACCATCGCCGGTAAAGCGCAGGACAAGGCGGTGGCAGACGCAGCCAAGCAGCGCTCCATCCACAACAACTACATGACGTTTCCGGTGCTCTTCATCATGTTGAGCAACCATTATCCGAGCACGTACGGAAGCGAGCTCAAGTGGATCATCCTCGGCGTGCTCATCTTTTCCGGCGCCGGAATTCGTCACTTCATGAACATCCGGTACAGCACCAGCAAGTGGGCTGCCGGGTTCGCGACCACTGCCACCGTAGGAGTGGCAACCCTCTTCCTGCTCATTTCTCATCAGCCCACCGCGAAGGCCAAGGCCGCTAATTTCGGTCCTGACCAAATTTCTTTCACGGCGGTCAACATCGTCATCGCCCAACGCTGTCGTCCCTGCCACTCCGCTACGCCCACCGACGCGACCCTCACGGCGGCCCCCGCCGGCGTGATGTTCGACACCCCCGAGCAGATCAAGAAACACGCGGAGCGTATCAAGGCCCGCGCGGTGATTTCGAAGACCATGCCGCTCGGAAACAAGACCGGCATTTCTCAGGAGGAGCGCGATCTCCTCGGGCAATGGTTCGTGGAAGGCGCGAGCATCACGAAGTGACGCCCTGCACGCTTTGAGCGTTCACGCGTGCCGGCGCTTTTCCATCATCTTGACGAAGGAGCGGCCGCGGATCTCGGCGAGGGTGAGGCCGGTGGCCAGGGCTTCGTCTTCGGTGATCGCTCCGCATGTGATGCCGCGGAGGAAAAAGTTGAGGAGGCCTTGCCCAGTGGCGGCGTCGTCGAACACGTCTCCAACCAGGGTGGCTTGGGCGGCCTTGGCGATGAAGTTCTTCAGGCGCTCGGAGGCCGGCGCGAGCCCCTCCAGAAAGAACGCATAGACCGCGGCAAAACGTGAGGGAAGCTGCGCGGGGTGGAGATCCCAGCCCTGGTAGTAACCGGTCTCCAGGGAGTGCCGAACGTCACTTGCGTGTAGTCTCCACGCATCGTGAACGACGCTCGTCGGACCGATCGGCATGATGTTCGTCGCGCCGTCGGAGAGCAGGATGCCGGTGCCGCCGAGGGTGACCTGCATGACGTTCTTCGCGAAATCGCACGCTGGGTGGGACATGCGCTGATGCGCGGCGGTGATCCCACAGCTCGCGGTGTAGTCGTACGTGCCCAGGTGCGCGCCCGTGCAGCGTCCTTTGGCCGCGTCGATCAAGAGGGGCATCGGCACGCTCCCCTTGGCGTCGAAGACGGCCTGGGTCTGCTCGATCATGATCTCGAAGGTGAGCGTGCCGAACGCGAGCCCGAGCTTCGGCTCGATGAGCCCGAGAATTTCGGTGAGGGCGGCGACCTGCTCCGCGTTCTGCACCTTGGGGAGCGTGATCACGAACCCCGGTGGGATTTTTTTAGCCGTGGCCGCTAGGAGCTCGGTCAGGAAAATATCGAGGGTACGGAAGCCTCGCGCGAAGAGCTCTTCGGTGAAAGGCTTGATGCGAATTCCGATAAACGGCGGGAGCGTTCCTTCGGCGAATCCCTTGGCGACCTCACGAGCAGCGGCAACGGCGTGTCCGTCTTCTTCGGCGTCGGCGCGGCTTCCGTAGCCGTCCTCGAAATCGATTCGGTAGTCCTCGACCGGCTCGCGACGCAGCTTTTCGAGCACCCGCGCGTAGATGGTTTCGGCGTGCTCGGCCGGTAAATGCAGGGCTTTTGCGAAAGTGAACGCGTCCGGGGCGTGCGCGTCGAGGGAGGCAAGAGCGAGCTTGCCGAGGTGCGGAGCTGCATCGTGGCGAAAGAGATGCGCGCCGCCATACACGGTGTGGACGGGCTGCCTCACGCTCCTCTCGCCCGGGTAGCGCGCGGCGAAGGCGAGATTCGCATCCCGGAGGCGCATACGTACGTCTCCGAGCGCGTCTTCCGCGAGCGTGGTTTTCATGAAGCCTCGATGGCCCGCTTGACCAGCGCCTTCGCGACATGGAGGCGGTACTCACCGGTGCTCCTCACGTCGTC
>JAYTOU010000075.1:0-10109 GCA_043747615.1 Myxococcales bacterium
GAGCGTAGGACGAGCAAGGCCCATCGCGATGGCAAGAGGCAGTTGATTTCGGTGACATGATGCGCGAAGTACGACGTTGGTCCTCGAAGTCGACCCAGCCGACTAATTTGGGGCACCGCGTCGCCGACGTTGCCTGCCGTCACGTCGGTGGCGACGATGAGCTCCGAGTCGGGGTCGATGGAGATGTGCGCTTTGTAGCCATCGAAGCCACGCGCGGCGGTCTTGTGACCATGCGCGCTTCGGGATCGACGGTGGAGATGACGCGATCTTCGGCGACACGCCGCGCGATGCGGAAGACGTCATCTCCGGTCTGCTCGAGATCCTGTCCGAGGACGGTGGCGAGGAGCTCGCCGTCTTGACGCCCGCGCGGCTCGAGCGAGCGTCCGTCGAGTACTACGAGAGCGGCGTAGCCGTCGAGTGCGAGCGCATCGACGAGCGCCTCGCGGGCTTTGGCATCGTCCTAATCGCAGGTGGGCTTGCCGGGCTTTCGATACGCGTCGTCGCGCTCGAAACGGCTGCGCATCTCGGCGGCGAGCTCACGATCGACGACTGCGAGTAGGCCGACGAGCGCCGAGCGCACCAAGGTGACGGTGTCTTGCGTCGCGACGGCGTCGTAGAGCGCGGTCGAGTCGAGCACGCGCCTGCGACCGATGAGACCTGCCTCGCGCGCGGCACCGATCACGGCCTCAAAGATGCGATTGGGCCGCTCCGACCGACGAAGGCGCTCGCGCATGTCCACGAGCACGATGTGGACGAATCCGGGGTGATCGAAGTCGAGCGTGCCTGCGGCGTACTTCCAGCGCGCGTCGAAGGCGAAGACATCGACCGCCTCGCGATCGCTCATGCCCGAGTAGCGCTGGAGCACCATCACGACCGCAACGATGCGCGGAGCGATCGACGCCCTGCCGGTGGCGGTGAAGAGATCAGCGAAGGCGTCGTCGGGAAAAAGCTCGTGGGCTTTGGCGGCAAGGAGTCGAAAGATCGAGCGCTCCAGGAGGCGCGACTCACACAACTCTCGGGTCGAGCGGTACATGTCCTCGTGCGTCGGTGCGCGTCCCAGCGTCATGATCCAAGAGACAGCCGAGTTAGCGAAAATGTTTCCATGAAGAAGGAGCCGTCGGTGTTTTTAGGAAAGCGCCGCGATCGAATCGAGCGCAGCGAGCCGCGGAGTGGGAGGGACCCCAAAAAACCACGCTTTTTGGGGGGGAGAGGCGCGTGCCTCTCCATGATGACAAAACACGACGGGGGCTGGTGTTTGAAAAACAACAGTCACCTAGGAGACGTGTCGAGAAGCACCGGCTCAAAGAGCTGGTCACCGGACTTGCCACGTGTGTGTGCAGACTACAAAACGTAGCGCTCGAGCGGGCAATCGCTTTGCGCAAGATGACTCTCATGAAAGAATTGAAGTACGCCTTTCGCACATGGCAGCACGGAGAGTGAAAATGCTTAATCGAACGTGGCGACGCTGGTTGACGGCTGGAACCCTTTCAGCGCTCGCGTGCGCGCCCGTGGCCTGCGGTGGTGGCGACGGCGCGACCTTCAGCGGCGACGCGGGCGATGAATCGACTCCCGCCACCGACGGAAGCAGCGGCATGGACGGCACGATGGATCTCGACGGAGGAAACAGCGACACTGCCGCCGACGTCGCGAACGACACCAACGACGCTGCGACCAGCGACGCGACGGACTCAGGCAATGCCGACGCAAGCGCAGACGCGAACGCCGACGCAAGCGCCGACGCAAGCGCAGACGCGAACGCTGACGCGAACGACGCAGGCCCCTGCACCGCGGTGACGAGCGGCATCTACTATGTCGACCCGCTCAACGGGCTCGACACCGGGACGGGCAACCTCGGCTGTCCAGTCAAGACGATTACGTACGCGCTTTCGCTCATCGGCGCTGCGGCGATTCCCACGAGTGTGTACGTCGAGCCGACGGGCACCGTCGCGGCGGGCGAGACCTTCCCCATCGTCGTGCCGCAGAACGTGACCATCCGGACGGATCCGGCCGCGGCGAGCGACGCGCTCGTGGCCATCGCGTCGGCAACGCTGCCGGCGTTCCGGATGGCTTCACCGCTCTCGACTATCTCTCATCTAATCATCGACGGGCAAACGAACACCGGCCTGTCTGGCATCGAGGTCCTGTCGGGAAGCACGGCAACGACGACGATCGATCACCTCAGGGTCCGAAATATGGCGGGTCCAGGGGTTCGCGTCAGGGACAGTGGTCTCTTGGCCGGCGGCGTTCTCAGCATCGGCGCGGGCGTCGTCGCCACGGCGAACGGAACGGCCATCGCGCGGAGCAGCGGGCTCGTCATCAATGGCGGCGGCGCCGTGAGCATCTCCAACGCGGCGGGCGCGACCGCCGTCGACCCGACGCACTTCGATGGCAATACCGAGCACGGAATCCTCGTCACGGGCAGGGGCAAGCTGACGATCCTCGGCACCGCGGCGATGGGAACGGTGACAGCGAACGGAAATCACTTCGCAGGGCTCTTCATCGCGCAGAATCCGGCGCTTGCCGACGGCGGCGGCGCTCCGCCGATGAGCACGATCGACGGTCTCATGGCCTCCAATACGGTCGCCGGCAACGGGGTCCACCTCGAAGGCGGATCACAGGTGCAAATTCGCAGCTCGATCTTCATCGGCAACGCCGGCAGCGGCTTGATCGTCGTGTCGCACCCGGCCGGGGGCGGCGCACTGATCAGCGACGACGTGCGCGGGATCGATCTCGGGCTCGCTGCCGTGCCCGCCGTGGCTGGCAAGAACGAGTTTCAGCCGCTGTCCGACGCCGGCGCGGGGCGAAATGCGGGAGCGGGAGTTTGCCTCTCGGTGACCGCGAACGTCGGGGCGCAACTTCAAGCCGCGGGAAATTTCTTCTCGGGGCAAGACTGCACGCAGACCATCGCTGGCTCGATCAGCCGCGACAAGACGGGATGCATTGGCTCCGTCGACGTCGGCATCGTTGGGGGCGCGGGAAACTCGAACTCGATCATCACCTTGAACTGCCCGCAGCTCTGACGCTCGGTCAGTGACTCATCAGTGACTCAAGTGCGACCTGCGCTGGTCATGATGAATCCGGCGGCCGTGAGGACGTAGGAAAACCAAGGGTGCTCGCGATCGCAAGCGGCTCTCATTTGGGAGACGGAATCCCGCTTATGCGAAGTTGATCGTCGAAATCGACCAAGCCGACCAATTTGAGGACCCCTGACCGCCCGCCAGCTCCGGACGAATGCTAGAAATCTAAATCACACCCCTGCGGAGATGACCGGGCCGCTCTCCTACGGCGACCCATCTACGCCTGGGTGTTGAGCAACGCGAAGCGCTTGAAGAAGCCCGTTCCGTACGACCATCCGTCAGGCGCGGTCATCCGGGTCAATCTCGACGCGCGGTCAGGAAGAAGGTCGGCGCCGCACCACCGGCATCTTGATTCCCGGGCGCGTCGTGAGCCATGGGCGCCTTCTCTTCGAGTCGACGGGGCATCGGGCGAGCAAAGGTTGGCGACGTTCTCGTGAAGAGCGCT
The DNA here is from genome assembly GCA_043747615.1 of Myxococcales bacterium. Taxonomy (GTDB): domain Bacteria; phylum Myxococcota_A; class Polyangia; order Polyangiales; family Polyangiaceae; genus JAYTOU01. The sequence goes on from JAYTOU010000075.1 coordinate 3,523, forward strand.
GCTCGTGCCGGGATCAGATTCAGTTCGGTCACCCGGTTTCTTGGTGACCATTCGCGTCCAGCCGAGGTAGGCCGCGGCGATCGGCCTCGAAGCCAAGCCGGGGCACGCGTATAAGGGCACCGAATGTCCTCGGAATTGCAGCAGCGCTCGCTTCTCGCCCGCCGGCTCACGATCGCGGTCGCAACCCCGATCGTCCTGCTCGTCGTCTTGGGGGTGCTCCTTGGCCGTCAAATCCTGCAAATGTCCGAGGATGCGCGATGGGTCGATCACACCGACAAGGTTATCGGTACCGCGAACGATCTGCTTCGGCAGATCATCGACCAAGAGACCGGCCTGCGAGGCTACCTGCTCGCGCAGGAGCGCGTGTTTCTGGAACCGTTCGACCGCGCGCGTCCGCTCGACAGCTTTGCGCGCCTGCATGATCTGGTCTCGGACGATCCCTCGCAGCAAGCCCGATTTGATGAGGCGCGCCAGCGTTACGAGACGTGGCTCGCTATCGCTTTGCCCGTCGTTCAGGGACACGATCTGGAGACCGCGAAGAGCCTGGCCGCTATGCATGAGCGCAAAGCACGCATGGATCGCGTGCGCGAATCGCTGCAGCGGGCGGTCGAGTTCGAGGATGGTCAGCGGCGAGCACGCGTCACCGCCTCGGCGGCCTCCATCGCGACGACGAAGGTCGCATTCCTTGTCTCGCTCGCGGGGTCCGCGGCCTTGCTCGCTTTCCTCTCGCGTCGCCAACTCGGTGCCGTCGCGACGACCTTTGGCGCAGCGCTCGAAGCCGAAGCGAAAGCGCGCGAGGCGACGGAGGCGGAGGCGTGGATTCGAGCGGGCCACGTCAAGCTTACCGATGCGCTGCAAGGGGAACGAACCATCCAGCAGCTCGGCGCTGATTGTCTCGCGGTCCTCGCGGTGTATGCGCGCGCGGACGTCGGCGCATTCTTTACGAAAGAAGGCGGCGTGTGGCAGCGACGCGCTGGATACGCGCTCGACTCGAGGGCGGCAGGACCGCAGAGCTTTGCGGACGGCGAGGGCATCGTCGGGCGCGTCGCGGCCGAGGGAAAACTTCTCCACCTCCTCGAGGTGCCGCCCGATTTTCTGAAGCTTCGCTCGGGCACGGGCGAAACCTCGCCCATCGAGCTCGTGGTGATTCCGGCGCGCATCGACGGGATGACGAACGCGGTGCTCGAGCTTGGCTTCCTCCGAGCCGCGGACGCACGAACACTCGAGATGCTTGGCCGCGTCGGCGGCAGCCTCGCTCTCGCTGTGCGTTCGTCGGAGTACAAGCAGCAACTCCGCGACCTGCTCGAGGAGGCGCAGCGTCAAACCGAGGCGCTTCAGACGCAACAGGAAGAACTTCGAGTCGTCAACGAGGAGCTCGAGGCGCAGGCGGCAGTGCAGCTGGCCACGCAAAAACAGCTTGAAACACAGCAGGCGGAGCTCGAGCAGACGAACGACGACCTCGCTCAGCAATCGCAGCTTCTCGAACAAAAGAATCAACAGCTGACCGACACGCAGGCCGAGATCGCATCCAAGGCCCGTGAGGTCGAGAGGGCGAGTCAGTTCAAGTCGGAGTTTCTATCGAACATGTCGCACGAGCTGCGGACGCCGCTCAACAGCTCGCTCATCTTGGCGAAGCTGCTCGCTGACAACAAGGATGGCAACCTCTCCGACGAACAAGTGAAGTTCGCGTCGACGATCTACGCGGCGGGGAACGATCTTCTGACTCTGATCAACGACATCCTCGATCTGTCGAAGATCGAATCCGGAAAGATGGAGATCCACCCGGCAAGCGTTCCGCTCGAGCGCATACGCGGGACCTTGCTGCGGACGTTCGACCCGGTTGCGAAAGAGAAGGGGTTGCGCTTCGGGGTGACCCTCGCGTCCTCAGCGCCTGTCGTCATGGAGACGGATGCCCAGCGACTCGAGCAGATCCTGAAGAATCTGGTATCGAACGCGCTGAAGTTCACGGACCGCGGCGAGGTCGTCGTGGAGGTGACTGCGAGTGGCGACCGCGTCACGTTCGCCGTACGAGATACGGGCATCGGCATCCCGAAGGCGCAGCACGAGGTCATCTTCGAGGCCTTCCGCCAAGCCGATGGAACGACCAACCGAAAGTTCGGGGGAACTGGCCTCGGACTATCGATCTCGCGCGAACTGGCGGGTCTTCTCGCCGGCGACATCTCCGTCACCAGCGACGGCGGCCACGGAAGCACATTCACGCTCTCTCTTCCTCGGGTCTACGCAGGGCCCGTCACGACCACCGAAGCCGACCCGCATCCATCGAGGCCGCTAGCACCCTCGCGGCCAGCCCCGCGGGTCGACGCTGCGCCGCCCGACTCGGACGAAGGCGCGGAAGTGCTCGAGCCTGGACGACGCATCGTGCTCTTGATCGAAGACGACGAGCCGTTCGTGCGCATCCTGACGGAAGTTGCGCGCGAAGCCGGCTTTCAGTGCCTCGCCGCGTCGACCGCGGAGCAAGGCTTCCGCCTCGCGAAGAAACACACGCCGACCGGCATCGTCCTCGACATGAAGCTACCCGATCACACGGGACTGTACGTACTCGATCGACTCAAGCGCGATCCGGCTACGCGTCACATCCCCGTGCACATCATCTCGGCAACCGACTACGTCGAAACGGCCCTCTCGATGGGGGCTGCCGCCTATCTGATCAAGCCGGTCAAGCGCGAGCAGCTCGTCGCGGCCTTCCGGGCTCTCGAGGCGAGGTCCACCCACCGAGTGCGCCGCGTGCTCGTCGTGGAGGACGATGCCGCGCTCCGCGAGAGCGTCGCGAGCCTGCTCGGACGGAGCGACGTCGAGATCAGCACCGCCGGTTCGGTTTCCGACGCGCTCGCGTTGCTTCGCGACCGGACGTTTGATTGCGTCGTCACCGACCTCACCCTTCCGGACCAAAGTGGCTACGACCTGCTCGAGACCATGGCAACACAGGCGCCATACTCGGTGCCTCCGGTGATCGTTTACACCGGCCGCGCATTGACCTCCGACGAAGAGCACCGACTTCGGAAATATTCGAATTCCATCATCATCAAAGGGGCGCGCTCGCCGGAGCGGCTTCTCGATGAAGTGACGCTCTTTCTCCACCAAGTCGAATCGGAGCTGCCGCCGGATCAGCAGCGATCACTCAAACAGGCACGCCATCGCGAAGCCGTGTTCGAGGGGCGCAACATCCTCGTCGTCGAGGACGACGTGCGCAACGTCTTCGCGCTCACGAGCGTGCTCGAACCGAAGGGCGCACGCGTGACGATCGCGCGCAATGGGAAGGAAGCCCTCGCCGCGCTTGAAAAGGAACCGCACATCGATTTGATCCTGATGGACCTCATGATGCCCGAGATGGACGGTCTCGAAGCGATCCGCGAGATCCGCAAGAACCCGAAGTGGGCCAAGCTTCCCATCATTGCGCTCACGGCAAAGGCGATGCGCGACGACCAGGAACGGTGCATGGCGGCCGGGGCAAACGACTACCTCGCGAAGCCTCTCGATGCTGACGTGCTCTTCTCGCTGCTTCGCGTGTGGATGCCGAAACCGTGATGGAACCGAACGACGAGTTCGAGCTGCGGCTTCTGCTCGACGCCATCTATCAGCGCTTCCAGTACGACTTCCGCCAGTACAGCCAAGCGTCCATCAGGCGACGTCTGACTCAAGCGCTACGTGCGCTCGGATGCAAGACGTTTTCGGCCCTGCAAGAGCGCGTCTTGCACGACCCCTCGGCGTTCCCGATGTTGCTTCAGTACCTCACCGTGCAGGTGAGCGATCTTTTCCGAGACCATGCTTACTTCCGGGTCTTTCGTGAGCAGATTGTCCCCGTGCTTCGGACGTATCCTTCGCTGAAGATTTGGATCGCCGGCTGTAGTACCGGCGAGGAGGTCTATTCGTTTGCTATCCTGCTTAGCGAAGAGGGCTTGCTCGAGAAGACGATTCTCTACGCGACCGACATCAACGCCGACGCCTTACGGATCGCAGAAGCGGGCGTCTACCCGCTCGAGCGGATGAAGACATTCACCGCCAACCATCAGGCGTCCGGCGCGCGTTGCTCGCTCTCGAGCTACTACACCGCCAACTACGGCTCCGCGGTGTTCGATCGGTCGCTCCGCAAGAACGTGGTTTTCTCGGACCATAGCTTGGCGACGGACGCGGTGTTTGCCGAGGCGCAGGTCGTGTCGTGTCGGAACGTCCTCATCTACTTCGAGCGCGCTCTCCAAGACCGCGCGGTCGCGCTCTTTCGAGACTCGCTTTGCGTCCGCGGATTTCTCGGGCTCGGCGCGAAAGAGACGCTCCGATTCTCCACGCATGAGCCAGACTTCGACGTCTTTGCCGCGGAGGAGCGATGGTATCGGCGGCACTGAGCGCGCGTCGCCCGATCGAAGCCGTCGTCATCGGCGGTTCGGCCGGAGCCGTATCCGCGCTTGGCGAGCTCCTTCCAGGCCTACCTTCGGGCTTTCCGCCCGTGCTGATCGTCGTGCACGTGCCGCCGTCGAAGCCAAGTCTTCTGGCCGGAGTCTTCGCGCCACGGTGTGCGATGCGGGTCCGCGAGGCCGAGGCGTTCGAGTCGATCGAGCGGGGCTCGGTGTACTTCGCGCCGGCCGACTATCACTTGCTCGTCGAGCCCGATCGACGATGCTCCCTCTCCATAGAGCCGCCCGTGCATTTCTCGCGTCCCGCAATCGACGTTCTCTTTGAATCGGCGGCAGACGTCTATGGCGCGGGCCTCGTGGGGATCGTGCTCACGGGCGCCAGCGCTGACGGCGCACAAGGCTTGCGCGCCATCCATGCGGCGGGTGGCCTCACGATGGTTCAAGACCCTGCCACTGCTCGCGCAAGCATCATGCCGAGGGCCGCGATGTCTATTGTTCCGGCCGCACGCGTGATACCTCTTTCGGCCCTGCTCGCCGAATTGCGTTCGCTTGTGCAGGCATCATGACTGCTCTCCCCGCCGTGAAGGTCCTGCTCGTTGACGACCGCGAGGAGAATCTCCTCGCCTTGGAGGCGCTTCTTCGTCGCGACGGACTCGAATTGTTGAGAGCCAGGTCCGGGCGTGAGGCGCTCGAGCTTCTCCTAGCGCACGACGTCGCACTCGCCCTGCTCGACGTGCAGATGCCCGACATGGACGGGTTCGAGCTGGCCGAATTGATGCGAGGCATTGAGCGCACGCGTCGCGTACCGATCGTCTTCCTGACGGCCGGAACGCACGACGCGCAGCGCGCGTTTCGCGGCTACGAAGTCGGGGCCGTTGATTTTCTGTTCAAGCCCATCGATCCGGTGCTTCTCGGCCACAAGGTGACGACCTTCGTCGAGCTTCATCGCCAAAGGCTCCAGCGAGAGCGGCTCGCGGACGAGCTTCGCGAGATGCTGCGTCTCAACGAGATATTCGTGGCCGCGGTGAGCCACGATCTCCGTTCGCCGCTTTCGACCGTGGTCGTTGGCGCGGCGATGCTCGACCGCGATCTCACCGACCCCGACGCGAAGCGCACGCTGGCACGCATGCGCTCGAGCGCGGCACGCATGGTCGGTATGCTCGATCAGCTCTTTGATCTGGCGCGCGCGCGCCTCGGCGGAGGGATCCCCATCAACCCGCAAGATACTAACTTTCGGACTCTTGCCGACAAGGTGCTCGAGGAGCTGCGCCTTACCTATCCCGAACGATCGTTGACCGTCGAGTACGACGACGGCTCGACAACGGGCAAATGGGACGAGGGCCTGCTAGGGCAAGTTCTCGCGAACCTCGTCGGTAACGCGCTTCGCCACGGCACGCGCGAAGAAGACGTACGCATAACCGTGCGCGGCGCCTCGCCGGCGCTCGTCGTCAAAGTGCATAATGGCGGCGAAATTCCCGTCGATCTCCAACCGCACATCTTCGACCCATTCCGCAGCGGGGGCTCGCAGCGGACGCGTGACGGCCTTGGCCTGGGTCTCTACATCGTCCAGCAAATCGTTCGCGCGCACGGTGGGACCATCGAGCTGAGCTCATCGCGTGAGACGGGCACCACCTTTCACTTCGAGCTGCCTCGGGTCGGGGGAGCCGACTACCGCACGCAGCGGACGTAGTGCTTTTCGTCCATGCTGCGCTGTCGTGGTGAAATTCTCGTTCGCGAAGTCGGCAGAGCGCCAAGAATAACTTTCGCGTCCAAGGATACGGACTCAAGCCTTACCGCAGGTACCGTCAGCGCTACAGCACCGTGCAGGTGATCGCGCCGAGGTCGTTTCAAGACCGGACGCTGTGGCCCGAATTCCTTGCGCTGTCAGAGGAGCTGGAGAAGCACCTGTCGGAGATCACGGAGCGTGTTGTTCGCGAGGCGATCCACGGCGACATGAGCGAAGCCGCGGAGGGCGAAGCTCCAAAAGCATTGCCCGAACCCAGCGGGGTGTGACGCGTTGGTGATCGCGCGATCCGGGGACGTCAGACTCCAAGAGCGTGCGTGTCGGCGGTTGCGGGGAGCGCTGAGCGATCACCCACGAAGAGCTCGGGATGCGTGGAGAGCATTCGATCGGGGAGGAGATCGCGCAGCTTGCTCTGTGGCCAACCGTGGACGATGAGCTTGGCAACGAGATGCAGATAGGCGCGCGGGTTGACG
>JAYTOU010000076.1:0-80736 GCA_043747615.1 Myxococcales bacterium
CACGACGGGGAAAGTGAAATGGCGTTTCTCCGCCGCAGACGCACGGATCAAGCTTCGCCGCCTATACCCTTCCATTCCGTAGAACCGAGGCACTAGGTCGCGTGAGTAGTATCACGCGACACAGCCTCGCGAGGGTCGGCTAGGATCGGCTCATGACTCAGACGCAAGAAAACCGATCGCTCCGTTGTCTCTACTGCGGCGCGACTCACGCGGAGCTCGCGACGGTGTGCCCTCTCTGCGCGACCGAGATCGCCCATGTGGCATGCGCGACGTGCAAGGCGTGGAACTCCGCGGGAGAAGTCAGCTGCCGCTGCGGAACGCCACTCGTGTACGCCGCGCGGAAAGATCTCCCTTGTCCGCGATGCGCAGGAGGCACGCTGAAAGACGTCCCCCTCGGTGAGGGAGGCCTCGGCGCCCATCAATGCGACGGCTGCATGGGGCTCCTCCTCGGCATCCACGACTGGACCGGGCTCCTCGATCGCGCATCCCGCGGCGAGCCCCTTCCGCTCGATCGCTTTGCGCCCCTGCCGAAGGACCGCGAGCTACCGAAGTCGAAGCTCCTCGGTGAGGTGAAGTGCCCGGAGTGCGCGAAGGTCATGGAGCGCGCGACGTTTGGCGTGCGCTCGGCGGCCATCGTCGACATCTGCACGAGTCACGGGCTCTGGCTCGACGCGGGAGAGCTCGTTTCGATCCTCTCCTTCGTAAAGACGCGGGAGGACGGTAATGGCACCGTTCCCTTCGCACAAAGCGAATGGGAGAGCGAGAAGCGCCGCATGCTGGATCAACAGCTGATCGAGCAGCAGACTCTTCTTGCGCGGACAACTGCTTCGAACCAGCTGCTTAGCCAGGAGCGACGCTCCGCGAGAAACTTCTTCATGGCGAGCATCGTCCTCCGATTTCTTTGAGCAAGCCGTCCGACAAGCGTCGCCGCGCGCGCCAACCGGTTCGCGATTAGCTGCGCCGAAAGGCCGCGATCAACTGCTCGGTCGCCGTGTACGGGTCTATCTTCTTTGCTTCGACGGCACGGACGGCTTCGTCCATGTGATCGCCGAGAGCGCGGACCGCAGCGTCGATCAGCGCCTCGCGGAGGGTTTCGCGCACTTCCTCGGCCAGGCGCAATTTACGACGGTCTTGCCCCTTTTGGGAGCCCTCCAACCACGCGCGATGACGCTCGAGCGCGTCGATCACTTCCTTCACGCCCTCGTTTTTCGTCGCCACGCACCTGAGAATCGGCGGTGTCCACGTGAGGGGAAGGCCTCCCTCACCTAGCGTCACGGGCGCTGCGGGGAGGCCGAGCGCCGCCTTCGAGTGAACGACGTGGCCGCGTGACTTGGAGACTGCCCCTCGTGTCTCCTGGCCGAGCGCGATCATGAGCTCGAGGTCGCGCATCGCCGAATCGGCCCCTTCGCGGTCCGCTTTGTTGACGGCGAAGACATCGGCGATTTCCAGGATCCCCGCCTTGCTCGCTTGCACTTCGTCGCCCATTCCCGGCGCCATCACGACCAACGTGGAGTGCGCCGTGCGCGTGATCTCGAGCTCGTCCTGACCGACCCCCACGGTTTCCACGATGACGACGTCGCACCCGTACGCGTCGAGAACCCGCACCATGTCACGCGCGGAGCGGGACAGCCCTCCCATGTGACCGCGGGTGGCGACCGAGCGAATGAAGACGCCCGCGTCGGTCGAGTGTCGGCCCATGCGAATCCGATCGCCGAGGATCGCGCCCCCCGAGAAGGGGCTCGTGGGATCGACGGCGATGACGCCAACTGTCCTATTTTCTCGACGAAAAAGCTCGATGAGCCGATCGCACAGGGTGGACTTTCCGGCTCCCGGATTGCCTGTCACCCCGATGATGAAGGCCCTCCCGGTGTGCGGAAAGAGATCCTTGAGAATGCGGAGGTAGTCGCCGGCGCGATCGTCGATGAGTCGCAGCGTGCGGGCGACAGCGCGCTCTTCGTGGGCCAAAACGCGCGAAGCGATTTCGTGCATGCGAGCCCTGAGCTTAGTCGCCTTCGAGCTACTTGAGCGCAGCGATTTTGCGCGCCACTCCCACGCCGTCGACAAGGCCCTTGCTCTTCAGCGCCGTCTCGTACGCGGTTTTGGCGCCGACGGTCTCGCTTCCGGCGGCAAGGGCGTCACCGAGCGCAACCCACCCGGGCGCCCAGGCCGGAAATTCGTGGGTGGCCTTCTCGCCGAACGCTTTGGCGCTCGTGTCGCGACCTTGCGCGTGACAGGCCTCGCTGGCGTGAACGAGCGGCGTAGGGTCTTCGTGATTGAGCCCGAAGGCCGCCTGATAGTTTTCGACGGCGAGATCGATCTCCCCTTTTTTTGCGTACGCGTCTGCCACGAGAAGCTTCGCGGGAGCGAGGTTGGGAATGCTGGTGAGCGCGATGTTGGCTTCGGTGATTGCCTCGTCCGGCTTTCCGGCCGCGAGGAGAATTTTTCCCGCGACGACCCTCACGCTCGTGTCCTGTGGATCGATCTTGAGTGCCGCGATCGCCGCTTTACGGGCCTCGCCGAGGCGCCCGAGCTCGAGCTCGATCTCTGCGAGGTGGTAGAGCGCCTGCTTGTACGTTGGACGCTCGCGGACCGCATTTTCCAGCTCGGAAATCGCTTCGACGCCGTTCGGCAGCGCGTGCCCGAGCTCGTTCAGAGCCTCCGGGCCGTGAGGGTCGAGGAGCAGGGCCGTTCGGAGCTCGGCGATCCCGGCGTCGACTTTTCCGGTGCCCACGAGGACATGCCCGAGAGCAACGTGGGCCTCGGCTGCGTCCGGTCTCCAAGCCACAGCTTCGCGAAACGCGGCTTCGGCCTCGACCTCTTTGAGCTCGAGCTCGCGCGCATGACCTTCGGCGAGCTTCGCTTCGACGATCTTCTTTCCGCCGGCGACCGCGAGCGCCGATTCCGTCAGCGCTTCGCTCGCCCGCCTCCATAAAAGGTGCGCCTCGGCCGCGCAAGCGTGTCCCGCCGAGGCCCCGCCGGTGATGCTTCCGACGACCCGGCACTGCACCATGGCCTGACCGAAATCGCGCTCAGCAATGGCGACGCGGGCGAGCTCGTAATGAAGGGCGACGGCGACGTCCCCCGAGCGACCGGCGTTGAAATTGGCGCCGCGTCGGAGCTCTTGGCCGGCGTCGAGCGGGTGGCCAGCGCGCAGAAGCGCCTTGCCCAAGGCGAGCGCAGCAGCGGCATCACCGGGCGAGGCCTTCGCCGAGGCCTTGAGCGCTTCGAGCGCGGACTCCTGAGCGGCCGCGGGATTCGCGGTAGCGAGGGCACCGACCACCGACAGGGCAGCGAGAACACGTGCAATATACATCTTATGTACCTTCTACTATCTTTTGGACGGCCCAGGCTGCCGTTTCACGCACGTCGAGCGAGGGGTGATTCTCCGCCGCGTCGCGAAGGGCTTCCAGAGCCTGGGGTGCTTTCCGGTTTCCCAGGACAATCGCCGCATTTCGGGCAACGCCGTCGGAGGTCGCGCGCTTCAATGGGCTCCCCGCGCTCACGCGCTCCCAGGCTTCCGGCTGCATCTGGAGCAGCGAGCTCAGGTCGAGCGTGCTCCAGCGCTCGAGCGGCTCAAAAGTGCGGGTGCGCTCCGGATCCCGGGGGCGGCTGGAGGCATTGAACGGGCACACGGCCTGGCAATCGTCGCAGCCGAAGAGGCGCTCGCCGATCGCGTCACGCAGCCCGGGCTCGATCGGCGAGCGGTGCTCGATGGTGAGATACGACACGCATTTTCGCGGGTCGAGGACGAAGGGGCGCACGAACGCGCCGGTCGGGCAGGCGTCGATGCACAGTCTGCAACTGCCGCAGCGCTCGGTCATCGGCGAGTCGGGCGTGAGCGCGAGGGTTGTCACCACCTCTCCAAGGAGAACGAACGACCCTTCTCCCGGAACGATGATCAGCCCATTTTTTCCGACGAATCCAAGACCTGACCGCGCCGCCCACGCCCGCTCGAGCAGCGGGGCATCGTCGATCAGCGGCCTGGCGAGAACGGGGGCTGCCTCCGTTCCGAGGCTGCGTACGAAAGCCGCGAGACGACGGAGCTTCCTGCGGACGACGTTGTGGTAGTCGTGCCCGCGCGCGTACCGGGCGATGGTCTTCGCCGTCTCCGGGTCGCTCTCTTCGTTGTCCCGTTTGTAGCGCCGGGCGACGCAGACGACGCTCTTTGCGCCATCGAGGATGTCCGACGTGTCGAGTCGGCGACGCGCGCTCGCGTTCTCGGCGAGCCAGGCCATTTCTCCGTGCATCTCAGCGGCGACAAAATCTTGGTAACGCTCGAAATCAAGGTCTAGCTCGAGGTCGGCCCGCGCCACGCCGACCGCTTCGAAGCCGAGCTCCATCGCTTTTGCGCGGACCAGGGCGTCCGCCTCGGTCGCGACGCGGCGCTCAGCGGGTTGAGGCGACATTGAGACGCCTCTCGGATAAGCATGGGACGCCACGATCGCCTAGTCTATGGCCGCCCCTGCGGTGGGGCAAACCCGCGACTTTTCAATTCTTCGTCCATCCTCGCGCCAGGAAATACTTGAATGCACGCATCACGCTTTGCCCTCGGTTTCACGCTCCTCACGGCAGTCGCCTGCAGCGCGAAGAACTCGGTCACCAGCTCGAACGACGGCGGAACGTCCGCGACGTGCGCGAGCGCACCGGTGGTCAGCGACAACGCGTACTGCAAGTCGTGCGCGCCTTCGATGACCCGGGCCCCCGCTGTCTGCACCAACGCACGCCCGATCGACGCGTGCTGCGCGTGGGTCCAGTCTCCGACCCAAGAGGTCACCCGCGGCACCAACCTGCACGTCTCGTCCTCCACCGATGCCACGGTAAATCTAGGCTGTTTGGCTACGCTGAAGGCGCAAGGAGTGAGCAAGATGGCGACGCTCAAGGGCTTCGTGAAGCTCTTTTCGAGCGGCGGCGATTCTGCGTGCGTGAAGATCGAGGTCTTCACCGAGGGGGTCGACGGCGCTCTCGGTGCGCCCGTGAGCAGCCCCTTCGTCACCTCGAGCGACGACACGATGGACCCCCCGCAGATGCCGCTTCCAGACTGGGCGCCCAACAAATGTGGGGCCGGCTGCAAGCTCCGCTCGTACACGCTCACGAACGTCCCGACCGAGACGCCACTCATTTTCAAGACCTCGAACGCTACGACGGGAGCTTGCAGCGCCGGACAGTGGGCGGATCTGTACGACTACAATATTTACATCTCGAACGACGCGCTCGAGACCGGTGACATCGGTCACTACGATGCATCGACGGTCGCCGCGACGGACATCAACACCGTGGCCTCCGCGGCGGGCGGGCTCACGATCAAACCGGACAAGGGCGTGATCGCCGGCGAAGTGCACGACTGCGGGGACGTGCGCTTGTCCGGAGCGATGGTCGACAGCGATCTCGCGCACGAAGGCCCGATGTTCTACTTCGGCGAAAACGAGGCCGATCCCCTCCCCGATCAATCGCGCGCACCGCAAGGCCTGGGGACGAGCAAGCTCGGTCTCTTTGGCGCTTTGAACTTCACGACCGGCGTTCCCATTCGCCTGTCGGCCGTCGGAAAGTTCAAAGGCGACACCGTCCTCCTCGGTACGCACACCGTCCAGGTGTTCCCGGGCGCCGTCACGGCTCTCTCCTTCCGCGGGCGCGCTCCCTGGCAGAAGTGAGCGAGAAAAAAGCCTCTTTCAGCGACTTCGTCTTTCATCAACCTGCGCGCGGTAGCGGCTATCGGGCGAACGTCGACGCTCTTCACTTGGCGGCCTTTGCGATGGAGGGGCGCAGAGCAAAGGTGGCCTTTGATCTCGGCTCGGGCGCCGGCGCCGTTGGTCTCACGCTCCTTCAACACTCGGCGGCAAGTCGCGTCGTCTTCGTCGAGATCGATCCCGAGGCGGCGCGCTTGGCGGCGCGAAACGTGAGCGAGAGCGGCTGGGACGAGCGCGGCGAGGTGCTCGAAGGCGACGTGACGAAGCTGAGCTTTGCGCGCGCGGCCGAGGCCGATCTCGTGACGTGCAATCCGCCGTACACGGAGCCTTCCCGAGGGCGCGCTGCGCCGGAGCCACGACGGGCACGCGCTCGCTCCGGTTCTCTTTCGGTCTTCGTGGAGGCCGCTCGGCGCTTCGCCGGAAAGCGCGCGCGGGTCTGCTTCGTGTATCCCGCACACGATCTCGGGACCCTCATGGCCACCCTCCGCAGCGCGGGAATCGAGCCAAAAAGACTGCGTGCGGTGCATACGCGCGCAACGACGCCAGCGCGTATCGTGCTCATCGAAGGGCGAGCAGCCAAAGCGGGCGGGCTGGTGGTGGAGCCGCCGTTGTTCGAAACGTGAGCTAACGCGCCCCGCACAGGCGATCGAGCGCGATGGCGCACGCAGCTCGAACACTCAGGTGATTGTAGTCGGTAGCCGCTGCGGCGCGGATTGGCTCCAGGGCGAAGTCGGCAGCTTCGACGACGACCGGAGCGATCCCCCATCCCGTCCCGAAGAGCACGAGCACCGGCTTCTCCGAAGGCGCTTCGAGCTTCTCACGAGCTTCGCGCATGGAGATCGACGGACCCAATTTTCGCGCTGCTGTCACCCACACCTCGAGATTCTCCCGGCCTCCAAGCGACGCGTACACGTCCTCGAGCGACGGCATCACGCGCACGAGAGCGAGCGCGAGCTTGCGGTCCGGGATGCGCTTGCCGCTCGAACCGTTCGTCCAGTGATCGCAGATGCGCAAAACGAGTTCTCGCTGGGCGGTGATCGGATGCACCAAAAAATAATCGCTGCACCCGTAGGTGCGCGCGCTCCGCGCCAGATCGTGCACGTCGAGGTTGGTGATGGCGGTGGTGACTGTCTCCCGTTTGGCATCGAGCACCGGGTAGTGCACGAGCGCGATTGCTAGGCGTCGCGTCATTTCTTCTTGGGCCTCTCTAGACGGCGCGCGTCCTCGGCATAGCGCGCATAGAGATCGGGGCGACGCTCCTTCGTTCGCTCGATCCCCTGGTTTTTACGCCATGCGGCGATGTCGGCGTGATTTCCGCCGAGGAGCACGGCGGGCACGTCCACGCCGCGAAACGAGGCCGGACGCGTGTAGTGCGGGTACTCGAGCAGCCCCTCGGTCTCCGGGCTGTGGGATTCCTCGTGCGTCGATTCTTCGTTCCCGAGGACGCCTGGAAGAAGGCGCACGCAGGCGTCGACGATGGCCATCGCCGCTACTTCGCCGCCGGTCATCACGAAATCGCCGAGCGACACTTCTTCGTCTACGACCGCGCGCACGCGCTCGTCGAAGCCCTCGTAGCGCCCGCAGATGAGTGAGATCGCCGGTTGGTCTGCAAACGCGCGGGCGCGGGCTTGATCGAAGCGGGCCCCCTGAGGAGTGAGAAGAACACGGTGAGCTCGGACGCCCCCGGGCGCGTCGGCGTCGAGCGACTCGACACAAGGGACCATCACGTCGGCGCGCAGCACCATTCCGCTGCCCCCGCCGTACGGAGTGTCGTCGACCCCGCGGTGCTTTCCAATCCCGAAATCGCGGGGGGAGCGAAAGCGAAAGACGAGCTTGTCAGCGGCGATGGCGCGGGCGACGAAGCTCGTTTTCAGGAAGCCTTCGAAGGCCTCGGGAAAGAGGGTCACGACGTCGACACGCATGCGCGCTAGCCGACTTTCGGGAGGCTGTGTCGCCTGATAAATTTCATGCGACTCATTCCCGGTCGATGGCATCGATGGTGACGAGCGTGACCACGCCCGCCGAGGGATCGACCCGGTCGATGAACGCTTCCACCAGCGGAACTTCGAAATTCTTTCCGCCGTCGGTGGCCGTTACCACCAGCGTCTCGACGCTCGGGTAGGTCGCAAGATCTCTCACCTTGCCGAGCTCATGCTCTTCGTTGCCCTTCACCACCACCCGTGCGCCGATGAGATCGCAGGTGTAAAACTCACCCGCTTCAAGCGCCGGAAAATCCCGCCGGCGGGCGCAAATCAAGGCTCCCCGCAGCTCGTCCGCGCGATCACGATCGTCCACCGAGTGGAGCTTCATGAGGATGGCGATGTCCGCGCGCCTCGCTCGGTCGACGGTGACTTCGTGCTCTGCGCCTTCCTTCAGACGCACCAGCACCTCCTCTAACTTGAGGAGAAGATCGCTGTCCTTGTTGAACAGCTTCAGACGCAACTCGCCGCGCACGCCGTGAGGACGCGCGACTTCCGCGAGAGGTACCCAGGCATCGGGCGCGATCATCGGAAGACCTCTACACCGTCAGCGCCTAGGCGCTAATCTACGATGTCGAGGTGGGCGCGCCGTCCGAGCTTGGTCGACACGGCAGCGAGGATGGTGCGCATGGACTGCGCGGTCCGACCCTCTTTGCCGATGACCTTGCCGACGTCCTCTTTGGCGACCCGCAGCTCGATGAGGCTGTTGTGCTCGCTTGCGATCTCCGTGACCACCACCTGGTCGGGGTGGTCCACGAGTTCCATCGCGATCGTTCTAATCAGCTCTTTCAACGCTATTTCGCTCATTCGAGAGGTAAGACGATTTTTTACTTAACTTTTGCAGCGCTGGCCGCGGCGGACTTCGCGCGCAGCTTGATCAAGCGATCGACCGTGGCGGACGGGGTCGCGCCGTGACCGGTCCAGAACGCGAGGCGATCGCCGTCGATGGCGAAGAGGCCAGGGTCTTTGCTCGGGTCGTACGTGCCGATGTTCTCCAAGAAGCGGCCGCCACGCGGGCTCCTGTGATCGGTGACGACGACACGGTAGAAAGGTCGTTTTTTTGCGCCCGCGCGAGCCAATCGAATGTGAACAGCCATCTCGAAGTCCTCTTTGTGTCCCTGAACCGGAATACCGCTAAAAGCGTAGCATTCGCGGCCCCGGCGTCCAACGCGCTCAGTAGCCGCGCTGGCTTTCACGTGACGACCATTCGGCACGGGTATTTTGCTGGGGGGCGCAAACTACGGTGAGCACGGTGGCTCGTCAAGCAGCCTTATCCGCCTTCACCCGTTTATCGACATCACCCGGGTGAGACGCATCAGAAGTGGCAAGTGGAAGGCCATCCCATAAATGTGGAATCGACCGCTCGTCAGCTCCGACATGACACCGCGCATCGTCTTGATCCCTTCCTTGTCGCGCGGGCTTGGGAGGGGGAGCGACAACATGCTGGTGAGGGGGAGGTTGGACAAGGCGAGAATGGTGTCTGACGAGCCGCGAATCGTGACGTCCGGGATCCCCACGATACCGTCGTGGATCGTCAGTTGGCCCCCCTTGAACCGCAGCGTGAGGGCGACCTCGGCGTCTTCGGCGACGATTGAAATCGAGCCAGAAAGCGCGGCGAAATCGCTTTTTTTCTTTGGTTTCGCTTCAAGGTTCTGACGAACCAGGTCAGCGAGCATGACTGCGAGGCCGTTGTCTTCTGCGCCAGGGGCGAGGCTGATGTCGTGCATGGAAAGCGCGTCATCATTCGCGCATGGGGGCCCACGTCAAGCTCTATGCGCTGGTTCAGTGTAAGGCCGCGCTCCTCCGCGGCGTTTTACGGAAGTGAGCGCCACCGCAACCTGGTCGACTATGCTCCCGGCCGTGGCCGAGCGGGACGGCGCGTCCGGCAACCGACGCGGTCAAAATCAAGACGCAGCAGCGCTCGAGGTCGAACGCCAGCTCGTCGTGCGTGCGCAGGCCGGCGATCGCCACGCGGTCGGCGCGCTCCTTCACCAGTACGGGCCTGGCCTCTATCGCAGCGTGCTCCTCCCGCGCCTCGGCTCGGAGGCCGCCGCGAAGGACGCGCTCTCCGAGACCTACGCGAAGGTGGTCGAGCATATCGGGCGTTTCACGTGGCAAAGTGTGGGTTTCTATCCATGGCTGCGCACCGTGGCCCTCCGCGTGGCCCTCGATCATCTACGCGCCCGAAAGCGTCTCTTGGTGTGGGAGGCGGACGACGTCGAGCGCGAAGTAAATGCGGCGTCGACCTGCACGCCAATCGATCAGAGCCTCAGCGATCACCGCGACCGCGCCGCCGCTCGCACCCAAGTGGAAGCAGCGCTTGAACGCATCCATCCACGCTATGCGCGCGCGCTTCGGCTACGGGTGCTCGAGGAACGCTCGCGTGAGGACGTGGCCGCGGCGCTCGAGGTCACCCCCGCCACGTTCGACGTGCTTCTCCACCGCGCCATGGCCGCGCTCAAGAAGACCCTCGCACCTGAACAAAACTCGGGTAACAGAAAGCCAGACGGCAATGAGATCGGCTGAAGAACCGCAGATTGACGACGACCCGGATGCGCCTGCGTCCGAGGAGGAATCGGCGCGCTCGGAGGAGCTCCGTCTTGCCCTCGAGGACCCGACGCATTGGAACGCGGACGCCGATCTCGCGCGTGCTTTGTCCGTCGCTCATGAGCCCAGGGAGATCGGCCCCGAGGAGCATGCGGCGATCGTGGAGCGAGCGGTCGCCGCAGTGAAGACCAGCACGGTGAAGAGAAACGTCATTCGGGTGACGTTCGGCGTCGCAACCGCGCTCTCGCTCGCGGCCGGGTTTATTTTCGTGGTGAGCGCGAGCTCGCACAGTGCGCCAGTGGCGGCGTCGGCGAGCGCGCCTGTCCCCCTCGTACAGCTTCGCTCGACGCAGCCTCTCTTTCGTGAGCCCTTCCGCGACGCAAATGCGAGCGCGCGAATCGATCGCATCGCGATGGCCCGCGCCTCCGACCTTCGCGACAACCGCTTCTCGCGCTGGGGTGTCCGATGATCGGCCGCGCACCGCGCTGGCTTGTGCTGGGGCTCTTGCTCTCGGCGGCGGCCATCCATTGCGGCAAGAAATCAGATGGCGCCGTTCCCCCGGGCGATGATGCGGGGGCGCCCGTCGACCTCGACGTGATGGCGTTCCTCTCCGAAGCGCGCGCTCTTCATCACGAGACCAACGTGCACGAGGACTCGGGCGAGGTGAACGCGGCCATCGGATCGCTCGATCGACTGGTCCACGCCAAGAGGCCTCACGAAGGGACGAAAGTTCCCGAGGTCGAAGAGGTGCTCGCTGATACGTACGCGCGCCTCGCCGATCTCCGGGTTCGGACCGGTGACGTGGACGGCGCCTCGCGCGACGTTCGCGAAGGCATGACGCACGCCCAAGACACCACCTACTTTCGAGGGCATCTGCTGGAGGTCGACGGGATCGTCGAAGAAGCGCGGGGAACGAAATTCGCCGACGCCGGGAACCGTGAAGAGGCACGAAAAGCCCGAGCCCACGCGATCGAGCGCCTGCGGGAGGCCGTGGAGGTCCAGGAGAAAGTGGTCAGTACTTCGCTCGCATTTCAGGACGCAGGGAAGCACGAGGGGATGAAGTGATCGCCAGACGTCGAATATTTTCGCACATGGTTCTCGGAGCGCTCCTTGCGGCCTGCGGAGGAGAGGCTCCGCCGAACGCAAAGTCGCCCGAGCGCGAGGCTGCCCCTGCTAGCCCTGCCAGCGACGGCACCGTGCTCGCCTCCGAGCCTAGGAGCGGAGCCAGCGCACCGAAGACCATGGACACGTCGAGAAGCAGGGCGCGAACGGAGCTCGATCGCGCCGAACGTGAGCTCGCCGGGGCTGCCGGAGATTGCGCCGCCGCCTGCCGCGCGCTCGGCTCCATGGAGCGGGCAACCGGACACTTGTGCGATCTCACTTCGCAGACCGACAATCTTTGCGAGGACGCGCGATCGAAGGTGCGGACCGCGCGCGACCGTGTTCGCTCAACGTGCGGCTCGTGCCCGGGCGGTCCGAGCCTCGAACGAGACGCCCCCATTCCCTCGCGATGATGCACCGAGACCCGCGCGATCTTCGTGAGGGCGGGCGATGGACCCGCGGGCAGCGCTTGAAGAATGCTGTCCTCTACCATCTGATTCGCGCGGCGTTAGCAGCGGCAAACCGCATGTCGCCCGCGACGACCCGGAAGCTTGGACGGGCCGTGGCCTCGGCGGCCCACCTCTTTCTCGGAAGGGAGCGGCGTCTCGCAGACGAGAACCTCAGGCACGCCTTCCCTGCCCTGGCCGCGGCGGAGCGGCGTGCGCTCGTGCGCCGTGTGTACCGAGCTCTCGGCGACCACCTCGGGGATGCGGTCGTATCGCTTCGCCCCGACGCCACCGTCACTCTCCTTCGTTTTCCCGAGGTCGACCGCAAGACGTTGGCCGAAGCGCGTTCCGAAGGGCGCGGCGTGGTTTTCGTGTCCGCGCATCTCGGCCCCTGGGAGCGCGTCGCCGTCACCCTCGTCGAGGCGGGTTTCGCCCTCACCACAATCGCCCGTGAGAGCTACGACCCGCGCCTGACGCCGCTCTACGATCGCCTACGCGGCACCCACGGCGTTTGCTCGATCTACCGCGGCGAGAGCGG
This sequence comes from Myxococcales bacterium, assembly GCA_043747615.1. Classification (GTDB taxonomy): domain Bacteria; phylum Myxococcota_A; class Polyangia; order Polyangiales; family Polyangiaceae; genus JAYTOU01. Next base: position 12,296 of record JAYTOU010000076.1, read on the forward strand.
GGCTGCCTTCCGGATCGTCCGCACGCTTCGGCAAGGGAATCTACTTGGAATTCCCATGGATTTGCGATCACGAGTACCTTCGATCGACGTCCCCCTCCTCGGCAGATCCGCGTCGACAGCGGTCGGGCCAGCCCGCATCGCGCTACGCACGAAGGCGCCCGTGGTAGTGGGGACGGCGGCGCGCGACGAAAGGGGTGAGTGGGTACTGACGATGACCCGCATCCCCACGGGCCGCTGCGGATGGAGTGAATCACCACGTCAGGTGGATCACGACCACGGTTCCCCAGCGGCCCGCGCGCTCACGGAGCGCATTAACCTCGAGCTGTCCGAACGAATCCGGGCGCTACCGGACGCGTGGCTCTGGATGCATCCTCGGTGGACTTAAACGCGCGATCCAGCCGAAGGTCGACTAGGCTGCAGGCCGAGGATCGTCAGGGTGCCACAGGATAGAACGCGCGTACCCAGATTGAGACCGCCCCCCACGCCGGAGGTGATGCGGACGATGCCGCTCACGCCCGTTGACGGGTTCGTCCTTTCACGCGTCAACGACCACGCGACCGAGGCGGAAATCTCGCTCGCCACGGGTCTCGACGCGTCCGCGGTAGAGGGCTCTCTCGACAAGCTGGAGTTCCTCGGGCTCGTCTCCTTCCCGGTGCCACCGGCACCTAACGAACCGAACGTGGTGACTGCGGCGGCGACGACCGTCGACGCAGGCGTCGAGCTCGAGCCCGAGCTACGCGATAAAATCAGCGCGCTCCACGCAAGGCTCGGGCGAGCGGATCACTACGCGCTCCTCGGGGTCCCCCGCAGCGCCGACAAGAAGTCCATCAAGCGCGCGTACTACGAGATGGCGACGATCTACCATCCCGATCGCTTCTTCCGAAAACGCCTCGGCGTCTACAAGGCCATGATGGAAGCGATCTTCGCCGCCATGACGCAGGCGCAAGACGTGCTCGGGTCGAAAACCGACCGCGCGGAGTATGACGCCTACCTCCAGGATCGAGCGCAGGCCGAAGAGATCGAAGAGAGCGCGAATGCTCGTCCGCCGCCTCCACCCCCGGTGGCCAGCGCTCCGCCGAGGGCGTCGCTTCCAATGCCGGTGGTCAATGCTCCAGCGCCGCTCGATGCAAAGGCTCGGCGCGATGCGCTGGCGAGAAAGCTCCTCGGCGGGCGGCCGAGCGGAGCCCCGCCTCCGAGAGCTTCGATCGCCCCTCCCGCGAGCAAAGATCCTGACGCGCTCCGCAGGCATTTCGAGTCGCGCCTGGGTGACGCGAGAGACAAGCCCGCCCGCCAGCACGCCGTTGAAGCCGAAGAGGCGCTGAAGAAGGGCGACGCGGCGGCGACGATCACCGCTTACAAGCTGGCGATGAGCTTTTCTCCAGTCGACGCGTCCCTCCTCGCCACGCTCGAAGACATCAAAAAGCGCGCGGAGAGCGTTCTCGCCGAGAGCTACCGGCGCCAGGCCGTCTACGAAGAAAAGAGCGCCGATTGGATCAGCGCTGCGAAGTCGTGGGCCCGCTTGGCAAAGGCCGAGGTCGACGACGCCGAGGCCCACGACCGCGCCGCAAAGGCCACGGTCAAAGCCAACGGAAACCTCCACGTTGCGGGAAACCTAGCCCAACGGGCGATTCTCCTCGAACCGAAGAACGCCGAATACAGAGTCACCCTGGCAAACATTTATATCGCGGCGGGCCTCCTGAGGAATGCAAAACGAGAGATCGAGGCAGCCCAGCAGCTTTCTCCGCAGGATGCTACCATCGCTGCGCTGATGAAGCGCGTGAGCGCGGCGGGTTGAACCCACCTAGTCATTACATCGAGGAGACGAGCGCGGATGGAGAAGGTGATCGGCATCGATCTTGGAACGACGAACTCGTGCGTGGCCATCGTGGAGAACGGCACGCCCTCGGTCATTCCCAATCGCGGGGGTTACAAGACGACGCCATCGATGGTCGCGGTCACGGAAGCAGGCAAGCGCCTCGTCGGCCACATCGCCAAGCGCCAAGCCATCACCAACGCGGAAAATACCGTGTCGGCGGCGAAGCGTCTGATCGGGCGCAAGTGGACGTCGCCGCAAGTGAAGAACGCGGTGGCGACCTCGAGCTACCGCATCGTCGAGGGCCCGCATGGAGACGTGCGCATCGCTCTTCGCGACAAGGAGTTCAGCGTCTCCGAGATCAGCGCGATGGTGCTCCAGGAGATGAAGGTCATCGCGGAGGACTACCTCGGCACCGCGGTAACCAAGGCCGTGGTCACCGTCCCCGCGTACTTCAACGACAACCAACGTCAGGCCACGAAGGACGCCGGCGAGATCGCCGGGCTCGACGTCATCCGCATCATCAACGAGCCCACCGCCGCGGCACTGTCGTACGGCTTCGGGCGCAACGTCGAGAAGACCGTCGCGGTCTACGACTTCGGCGGCGGAACGTTCGACATCTCGATCCTCGAGATCGGCGCACACGGCGTCTTCAAGGTCATCGCCACGGCGGGTGACACCTTCCTCGGCGGCGAAGACGTCGACGCGCGGATCATCGACTGGCTCGTCCAGGGGTTCCGCGAAGAGCACAACATCGACCTCCGGCAGGATCGAATGGCCCTCCAGCGTCTGAAAGACGCCGGCGAGAAGGCGAAATGCGAGCTGTCGGGCGTGCGCGAGACGGAGGTGAACCTCCCCTTCATCATTTCCAGCGGTCGAAGCGAAGCGCTGCACCTCCAGAAGGCAATCTCACGGGCCACGCTCGAGGAGCTCAGCGCCGATCTCATCGAGCGCACCATCGACATCTGCAAGCAGACCCTCGAAGACGCTAAGCTCGGCAAGGACGAGATCGAAGAAGTGGTCCTCGTCGGCGGCATGACCCGCATGCCGAAAATCCAGCAAGCCGTCGCGGCCTTCTTCGAGCGCGAGCCGTGCAAAGGCGTGCATCCGGACGAAGTGGTCGCCCTCGGCGCGGCGATTCAGGGCTCGGCGCTCCTCGACGAGAAGCAGCAAATGATCCTGCTCGACGTGACCCCGCACGCGCTCGGGCTCATGACCTTCGGGAGCATCTTCGAGGAGCTGATTCCCCAGAACACCACCGTCCCTACCTCGCGCCAAAAGATCTTCACCACCAGCCGCGACAACCAAACGGCAGTCAAGATCCTCGTCATGCAGGGCGAGAGCGCCAAAGCGGAGGACAACGAGGTCCTCGGGGAGTTCATTCTCACCGGCCTTCGCCGCGCGGCGAAGGGCACGGTCGAGATCGAGGTCACGTTCGAGATCAACGCCGACGGCATCGTGAGCGTGAAGGCAAAGGACCTGGAGACGGGCCTCGAGCAGTCGATTCAGGTCACCGCGACGAGCGGCCTGACCCGCGACGAAGTGAAGAACATGATCGAGAACGCCAAAGATCAGCTCGTCGACAGGCGAACGACCGAGGAGTTCGAGACCGTGCGCCAGGAAGCGGAGAAGCTCACCGTGGAAATCGAGCGGCTCTTTCCCCAGGTGGAGCAGATCGTGGCGGCCAGCGACTTCGGCCGGGACGCCATCGAGAAGGCGCGGGCCGTCGTCGCCAAGGCGCGGCAAGCGATTGAGAAGCACGACGTGGCCGCGGTGAAGGATCAGATCGAAGGGCTCACCCGCACGCATCGCATGTTCAAGGGGGTCGTCGCGAAAACGCAGTGAGCGACGGCTAGGAAACATTCACCTTGAGTGGACCCACCAAAAGAAAGACGCCTCCGCCGCCAGGCGGTCCTCCGGCATCCCCGCCCGCGGGCAGCGCGTTAGCGCGAAAGGTCACCCCCCGCGCGATGCCTATCGACCCGCGCCGGCAGCCGACGATCACGAACGAAGACGAGCTCGAGTTTGCGCGCCTCCGTTCGATGTCCCTCAGCGAGAGCCCGATCCCGAACAGCAGCACGAGCCTCCTCAGCTTGGCGAATGCGTATGCGGCGGAGCAGAGGCCCGTCAACTTGCCGAGCGGCGCGGGGAGCGAAGCGGAGGCCCTCCCACACGTGCCAGACGCTCCTTCGCAGGACCCGAGCGCGGAGATGCGCGACAAGTTTTCTCTTGGCGATTACTCGGGCGCTCTCCTCGTCGCCGAAGCGCTCCTCGAAGACCAGCCGGCGCACTCCGAGGCCCTCCGTTATGCGGAGAACTGCCGGGCCGTCCTGCAAAAGATGTATACTGCACGAATCGGCCCTCTCGGCCGCGTGCCGATCGTGGTGGTCCCGCGCGATCAACTGAGGTGGCTGTCGATCGATCATCGCGCTGGCTTCGTCCTGTCTCTGGTCGACGGGGTCTCGAGCCTGGAGATGGTGATCGACGTGAGCGGGATGCCACTGCTCGACGTGCTCCGCATTCTCTATGAGCTCGTCCAGCAACGCGTCATCGCATTTCGCTGACGCGATCTCGCGCGAGATCATTTTTACGAGCGCAAGCGCAAAGTAAACTGCGCGCTGAAATGGCCGAATGCGCGTTGCACATGCCGCTTACGGCGGCTACACCGTAGAAACTCCATGACGGCGGACGACAGCGAAGCCAAACGTCTGAGGCAAGACGTCGAGTGGGCTCTTCGTAACGCGCTCGATCCGAGCGACGTACTTCCGCTGCTCCACCGCCTCGCGCGGACGGCCGAGCCGGGCTCCGAAGAGAGCATCTACGCTCATCGCCAGATCGCCGAGCTCCTCGTCGAACGACACCCGTGGCGCGCGGCGCTTCATGCGCGAAAGGTCCTGTCTTGGATCCCGGAAGACGATCGCGCCTGGGCTGTCCTCGGGCTTTGCCAGACGCTCCTCGGGCATTACCGCTTCGCGGCGACCGCCTACCACCGCGCACTCACGGCATCGCCAAAAAATCCTTGGTACGCGCACAACCTCGGCCACCTCATCGACGTGGCCCTAGGGCGGGCTGCAGAGGCCATCACCTTTCTTCGCTCCGCGTACGAAGGCGCATCGGACAACCGAGAGATCGCTTCGTCGTTCGCGCATGCTCTTGCCCGAGCAGGTAAGGTCGCTGAGGCAAAGAAGGTCCTTGCCCGATCCATGAAGCGCGGGCCCTCCCGTGAGCAGGCTGCACTCTGGAAGTGGTTGGACGAGGGCGCCCCGGCCGACAAAGACTCAGCAGCCCCCCGCCCCGCCCCCACCTCTTCGCGCGGCGTGCGCACGCGTCGCAACCCCCGCCCCCGCGTCGCGCGAACCGCTTGTCCGGAGCTCGAGTCTGCACTCCTCCGCGGCCTCGAGAGCATCCCGCTCGATGCACGACAGCGGGCAAGAGCGCGGGCACTCGCACGTGATCCCGCCACCCGCGGAATGGTCGACGACGGCCCGGACGCGAAGCCCGACCCCAAGAGCGTGCAAAGCCTCGCGGCTGCGATCGCGTACGCCATCGTCTTCATCGACGACGTCCCGCTCACTCAAGGGGAGGTAGCAGCGTCGTTCCGCGTGAGCAGCGCCAGCCTCCGCGGAAGATTCAGCGCCCTCCGCTCGCAGCTGCAGCTTGCCCCGGGCGATGCGCGCTATCGCCGTCGTCGTCGAGGTCGCTAGGAATTTAGGTGGCCAATTGCGCCTGCGCGGACGAAACATCGTGCCGCTCGTCGGAAGAAACGCAGGACAGGTTGTGCTCCCATTTCGGGCGTGCTTCGTTACGCACCATGCGTACCGTCCTAGGCGTCTTTTGGGTGCTGTTCTTAGCGGCGCCGGTGGCGCTTGCTCAGCCCAAGACCGCCCCGAGCCCGTCGTCGCCCCTCCCGCTCATCGTCGCTCCGCCGCCGATCGAAATTCCGCCGCCCCCCACAATCAATGATCCGATGCTGGAGCCCGTCGGCCCCGCGCCGCGGAGCATCTCGTCATGGGAAGACGCGCTCGACCTCGTGCGAGCCCGCTCGACGGACCTCAGGATCGCGTACGCCGAAGTTCAGAAGGCCGAGGCGCAGTCCCGCATCGCGCTCGCCGGCACGCTCCCTTCGCTAAATGGGACGGGGAGCCTCACGCATCAATTCTTCACGAACACCGAGGCGACGCCGTTCGGTGTCCAGACCGCGCCGCTGCCGAACGTCGCCGTCGGAAGCATCGTCCTCAGCCAGCCGATCTTCGTGCCTCGGGTCTGGCACAACATGGGGACTGCCAAACGTGCAGTCGAGGGAGCGCAGCTCTCGGTCGAAGACATCAAGCGCAACATCGCGCTCAACGTGGCCAACGCCCTCATTGGAGTGGTGACGGCAGAGCGCATCGCAGAGCTGAATCGAAGCGGATTTCGCAACGCGCTCGAGCGGCACGAGCTCACCTTGCGAAAGAAGAACCTCGGGGCCGCCACGGGGCTCGACGTGATCCGCGCACAGCAGGACGTCGAGAGCGCGCGCTCCGTGCTCGTGACCGGGGATGAATCGCTTCGCCAGTCGCGGGAAGCTCTCGGGCTCGCCGTCGGAATCCCGAGCCAGGTCGGCGTCTCGCGCAACATCAACATCGACGGTCTCGAGAAGAGCGCTCTCGCCGCATGCCATCCGTCGTCGCTCGAAGACCGCGCCGATCTCCTCCTCGCTAAGAAACAGCTCGAGATCTTTCAGCGCAACATCGTCGACGTGAAGTTGCAGTTCAGTCCGACGATCACCGCGAGCAGCGCGATCTTGGCCACGACCGCAGACACCGGGGTCGCGCCGAACCCCACCTGGAACATCCAGGGAGTCCTCAGCGTACCGTTTTGGGAAGGCGGCGCACGGTACGGGCTGCTGAGAAGCGCGCGCGCGGACGAGACCGAGTCCGAGCAGCGCCTCGCGAGTCTGCGTCGCAACGCGCGGATCCAGGTGGAGCAAGCCCAGCGTGGCGTGCAGGTCGCAACCGAATCTCGAAAAGTGGCGGTCGATGCGCGGGCCCTTGCGGCAGAGACCGATCGTCTGGTTCGCGTCGGCTATACCGAAGGACAGGGCACGAGCCTCGAGCTCGTGATCGCCGCCGCCGCGCTCCGCCAGGCCGAGATCACCCTCGCGCTCCGCGAGTTCGATCTCGTCAAAGCGCGCGTCCTTGCGCTCCTCTCGCTCTCGAACTGCCCTTTTTAAGCGACCTACGGCGGCGTCGGAGCGGCCGAGTCCCAGCCGCTCACACGGGCGAGCTCGCTGAGGGCGAGGTTGTAATCCTGGAGCGAGTACACGTGGTTCACGCGCGCGTTGATGTAGACGCGGAGCGGCTCGGTGAGCGAGCGTTCGTCCTTCGTACCGAGATCGATCGAGTCTTGCACCGTCGAGATCCATTGACGTGCGATGTGCTCGGTCTTGGCCCATCCTTCTTCGCGACCGCCGGCCTCGACCGCGACGGCGTAGGCGTTCTCGACCTCCACGCCGATCCCGCCGAGCGCAAGCCGTTCGAGGGCGCGCGTCTCTTCGAGCTGCGACTCGGCCTGCGCGACGCGGGCGGACTTCGGCAAGAGGTCGAGCCCCCAGCGTGCGCCGAACGCTGCAAAGAAACCGAAGCCATTGAACGGATCGACCACCCACGCATTGTTCTGGATCGTCGCGCTCGGCGCGGTGTTGTAGCTGGCAGAGAGCGCGAGCCCGAAGTCCGGAAAATACTGGGCACGAGCGAAATCGACGAAGGCCTTCCGGGCGGTGATGCCCGCGCGCGCCATGTTCACCTCGGGGCGGAAGAGCCGAGCCGCGGAGAGATAGCGCACGACGGGACCGAGCGGAATGTCCGGGCGCTTGAGCGGCACATCGGGAATGTCGAACGAGCCCTGGACACCGGTGAGGAAGCGCAGCGCCGCGAGGGCAAACGTCTCACCGCGCGTAGCCTCGCCCGCCCGGGCCATCGTCTCGCTCTTGATAATGATCAAGCGAAGGCGATCGATTTCTTCGACGCTGCCGTCGTTCTTCCGGAGCTTCTTGTCGAGGCCGCGGATGCCCTTGTCGAGCTTCTCCACCACGTCGTCCACGATGTATCGGCCGTCGCGCGCGAGCATCAGCCCAAAGTATGCGCGCCGTACGTCCATGCGCACTTGCTGCCGTGCCTTCTCGAGATCCCACTCGTTGACGCGCACCTGCGCTTCGGCAGCTTGCCGGATCGCTGAAATTTTTCCGAAGGTATAGAGGGGAATCGCGCCGTTCACGTCGAAGTGGAAAAACGGTTGAAAGCTGTTGCCGAAATTGGTGCTCAGGGCCGAGGCCGGCGCCGCGTTGTAAAAGGCCGTGCCCGTGATCGGGGGTAGAACGCCGAAGGCCGCGTTTGCACCGAACTGCCAGAACGGCGTCCACTTCGCCTCGTCGAGCTGGGCGTGCACGAACGCAAGGCGCGCCCGCGCAGCCCACAAATTGGGGTGGTTGCGATCGGCCAGGGCGAGGCACTCTGCCAGCGTGTAGGTGCGCGAGCGAATGGTGATCTTCGGCGCCTCGAACGGTGCGGGCCCCGCATCGGTGATCGTGTCGTCGTCGTCCTCGAGGTCGTTGTCACCCGCCCAGGCGAGCGGAGAGGCTGCGGCCGCGAGGGCTACGCCAAAAGCAAGAAAAAAGGCGGTCCGCGAAGCGCGCATAATAACGAGCGGGACACTACCAATCGCGCCGCGCGAGTCAAACCTTCGCCTTCTTTGCGATGCGTCGAAAGTTCGACCGATCGAGCCCCGCATGACGCGCGGCGGCCGAGAAATTACCATCAACCCGCCTCAAGGTCTCGCGAACGTACTCTTCATCGAAGGCCGCCAACGCCCGACGCTTGGCCTCCGCATAAGAGAGCTGGGTGAGCTCGGCCGGCATGGGACGCACGATGGACGGCGCCTCCGCCTCGGGGAAGCGGGAGCGCCTGCCGAGCAGCGCCGCGGGGAGATCGGTAGGGTGGATCGAGTTGCCCTTCGCGAGAACGAAGGCGTGCTCGAGGGCGTGCTCGAGCTCGCGAACGTTTCCCGGCCAACCGTACCCGCGCAGTGCGTCGATCGCACCGGGGATCAATTTCTTCGCGTCGCGCCCCATTCGCCGGGCGAGCTTTTCGAGAATGTAATGCGCGATGACGATCACGTCGTCTTCCCTGTCTCGAAGCGGAGGAAGCACGATAGGGATGACGTTCAGCCGGTAGTAGAGATCCTTCCGAAAGGTGCCATGGGCGATGGCTTGTTTGAGATCGACGTTCGTCGCCGAGAGCACGCGGACGTCGACGATGCGTGTCTCGTCCGAGCCGACCGGCTTGATCTCGCCCTCTTGCAGCGCGCGTAAAAGCTTCACTTGCGCGGTCGGCGGGAGCTCCCCGACCTCGTCGAGAAAGAGGGTCCCGGTGTTCGCGGTCTCGAAGAGGCCTGCGCGCGCGTTCTGGGCGCCGGTGAACGCGCCACGTACGTGTCCGAAGAGCTCGCTCTCGACGAGGTCCTTCGGGATGGCCGCGCAGTTCACGGGGACGAAGGGCTTCGCGGAGCGGGGCGAGTTTTGGTGAATGGCGCGCGCTACGAGCTCCTTGCCGGTGCCGCTCTCGCCGAGAATGAGGACCGTCGACGTCGCTGAAGCCACGCCATCGATGAGACGATAGACGTCCTGCATCTTGGCGGACGTGCCGATGAAAGCACCGAATCGCTCGTGGGCCACGAGTCGTTCCTCGAGGTGCGTGGCGCGTTCGACGAGGGCGCGATGCTCCGCCGCCTTGCTCACCGACATGACGACCGCGTCATTTGAGGCGAACGGTTTGGTAAGAAAGTCGTAGGCCCCGGCTTTCACCGCGGCGACCGCGATATCCACGTTCCCGTGCGCGGTCATCATCACCACCTCTACGTGCGGATGCGTACGCTTTGTCGCGGTGAGCACTTCGAGACCGCTCATCCCATGCATCGATATGTCGCACAGGACGACATCGGGCTCTTTGGCCGCGATCTGCGCGAGAGCATGGGCCCCGCCGTCGGCCGTCTCTACGATGAAACCGCGCGCACCAAGCACGCGCGCGAGGCTGCGCCTGAGACCGGCCTCGTCATCCACGATGAGCACGCGGGTCGGAGGCCTCGCGCTCATGAAGATCTCCCGTACGCGTGCGGCGCATGGGCCATCCCGTGCTGCTGGAACACGCAGGTGCGATTCATGCCGCCCCGCTTGGCGCGAGCGAGAGCGAGATCTGCGCACTGGAGAAGCGCTTCTTTCACGCGCACGTCCCGGCTCGGAAAAAAGGAGATCCCGATCGACAGGACACCGGTTCCGCGCCGGCGCGGGAGGACCATTCCTTGGCCGCGAACGCGCGCCAGATCTTCTCTGCCATGCGAACGGCTCCGACGAAGTGGGTGGCGGGCAAGAGAAGCAGGTCCACGTCGCCGCGGCAAGCGAGCTCGATCGCGCGCTGCCCATCGGGGACCGACGCCACCACGTACCCGGCCGTCTCGAGGAGCTTGGTCAAGACCTCGCGTGTCGCCGCTTCATCATCGGCGATGACGATCCTCATTTTAGGCATTCTAGTCCGACCATCGGGAGGATGTGGGCTGTCCCAAAATATCGAACGAGGGACAGCCACTTGGCCGCTTGGGAGATCTTCTCCTTGTCGGAACTGGGCTACTTCGGACAGACTACGGAGCCTTGAGCCGTCGCGACCCGAAACGAGGTTCGGAGGATCCGACGCAAAGCGAGCGTCCGTCCCCCTTGGACAGGCATGCGAAGCCCCCTGCGAATGTTGAAAAGCTCGCGGCCGTGAGCCCTTTTCGAGCCCCGGATGGCGCCGAGAATCCCACCGTCTACGCCGGAAGGTACGAGCTCGTCGGGCTCCTCGGCGTCGGCGGAATGGGATCAGTCTACCGCGTGCACGATCTTCTTCTGGACGTGACGATCGCGCTCAAGCTTCTGCGGAAAGACTTCGCCACGAACCCGGCGAGCGTGCAGCGTTTCTATCGTGAGGTTCGGCTGGCGCGGCGCATCACTCACCGCAACGTCGTGCGGATCTACGACGTCGAGGAGTACCTCGGCGAATACTTTCTGACGATGGAATGCATCGAAGGAGATTCGCTCGGGACGATGCTGAACCCGGGGAAGCCGCTCGAAATCGACCATGCGCTGGAGATCGGTCGCCAGGTCGCGCTCGGTATCGATGCCTCGCACGCCGAGGGCGTCATTCACTGCGATCTCAAGCCCGAAAACATCTTGCTCGGCAAAGACGAGCGGGTGGTCCTCACCGATTTTGGGGTAGCGATCGCAGAGGGAGAAGCGCGCCCTGTCCTCCCCGGGTCTGCCGGTGGAACGCCGATCTACATGGCACCCGAGCAAATCGAAGGACGCGCCGTCGACCAGCGAACCGACGTTTTTGCACTCGGGATTTTGCTCTACGAGATGCTGACCGGGAGCCCGCCGTGGAGCCTCGATCGAGGAAGTGCGGCCGCCAGCGTCGCGCGGCTCAGCGTGCCTGCGAGCGATCCGCGTCAGAGGAATGCCGAGATTCCCGCGGACGTCGCGGTCTTCGTACTTCGCATGCTCGCTCGCGAGGCAGCACAGCGGCCAGGAACGGCGATCAGTGTGGCCAAGACGCTCGCGGCTTCGCTCGATGCGCGTCGCAGTGGCGACAAGCGCGCCGCGACGAGCGTGCGCTTGCCTCCTTCGTCGTCGCCGATGGAGCCCGCGCAAATTCTCACGACGAATACGCCTCACGCTCGCGGGGTCGCCGTCCTCAGCTTCCGCAACTTGGGAGACTCGAGCAGCGCTTATCTTGCAGAGGCGATGACCGACGAGATCGTTCAACATCTCGCGAAGGCGCCTGGCCTACGCGTGGCCTCGCGCGCCTCCTTCCGGGCGGACGAGGTGCCGGGTGAGGCCCTCCGAACGCTCGGGAAGCGCCTCGGCGTGCATGCGATCGTAGAGGGAACGATTCGTGCTCGTAGCAACGGCACGATGCACATTGGCGTCCGCCTCGTCGAGGTCGACCGCGGATTTGCGCTCTTCAGCACCCAGATAGAACGCAAGGCGCACGAAGTGTTCAGTGTGAGCCGTGAGCTCGCCACAGACGTCGCCCGCGCCCTCACCGTCGATCTTGGGGGCATGCGCGGACGCGCTCCCGCCGCTCCGGGTGTGGTCGATCGTTTTCTCCGCGCCAGGCGCGAATACGCTACCCACACCTTGGCGGGTGTCTCCGAAGCCTACCGTTTGATCAAGAGCCTCGGCGCCTCGCAGCGCAATCCGCTGGTCGCAAGCTGGATGGCGCTGGCCAGGCTTCGCTGGTGGGGCTTTGCACCGGAGCTCGGGAGCACGGCCTCCGACGAAGTCGAGACACTCGCGCGGAGCCTCATCGCCGAAGATCCGACGCTCGGCGAAGCGCACCTCGCGCTCGCGGTCCTCCATGACCTGGTGGGCAGGAGCAGTTTGGCAACGAAGGCCGCGACGGAGGCCGTGCGCTGCAATCCGACACTCGGTGAAGCGCATCTTCTCCTCGGCACCCTCTACGCGGAGACGGGCAACGTCGAAGAGGGCATCCGCCGCCTCAAGCTCTCGCTTCGCCTCGACCCTCGCAATTTTCTCTCCCTCCTCGAGCTGGCGCGTACCGCCGAGCTCACGGGCGACGCCGACGGCGCCGACGCCTGGCTGACCCTCGCCGAGCAACGCGCCCCAGGGCACGTCCAACCCGCTCTTCTGCGGGTGCGGATTGCATCCTGGAGGGGCGCGAAGAAGGGCCTCGCCGACGCCCGGCAGCAGGCAATTGCCGTTGCGAAGAAGGCTCTACCTGCGGAAGCCGACGCACTTCACCTCTTCGCGCTCGACGAAAGCGAAGTGCGCGTCGGGCGGCTCATGGTCTCCGCGGCGCTTCCGGGAGCGTCGGCGCGCTACCGCTGGACGCTAATGCAGCTCGTGGCCGAGGAGCGGGCCATCAAAAAGGATTTCCACGGGGCATTGAGCGCGGTGCGCAGCGCCCAAAGCGCTGGCTTCGTCGACGTTCTGTGGCTCGAGAAGTGCGCGGCCTTCGACAAGTTGCGCATCGACCCGGCGTTCGAAGCCGTTCGGCGTACGATCTCTCAGCGCGCGCGGACCACCTTCGCCGGCCCCGACGCCTGACCGAGAATTTTCTTGGCGAGCGCGCTCACCCCGCGGTCGAGGATGCGCGAGCGCTCGACGAGCTCGATCGCGTCGTAGTCGACAGCGGTTTCCCCGAGCGAAGGGGCTTCGCCGCGAAGGGTCGCGTGGTGAACGCTCATCGTGATCCGCCGATGAGAGAGCACGTGCTTCACCTCACCGAACTCGTGCAGCGACGGCAAGCCCACGCCAAGCAGCTGCTCGAACGCAGCGCGCGGGTTCGCGCTCAGCGGCACCGTCGGCGGCTCCCACAACCCACCGAAGAGACGATCTTGGCGACGCCGCGCAAGGAGCACGCGCGTTCCCTTCGAACCGACGAGCGCCATCCCGCTCCAGGCGATCGGCTTCGATTTCGCCTTTAAAATAGGCAGCTCCCGCTCCCGCCCCTGTGCGAGCGCTTGGCACGACGCGCGGACGGGACACGCGAGGCAGCGGGGATCGTGTGGCACGCACACCATGGCGCCGAGCTCCATCAAGGCTTGGTTCCAGTCACCCGCGCCGACGAGGGGGACGAGCTCGCCGGCGATCGTCCAGATCGTGGCGAGACCAGCGGTGGTTCGGACGTCGTCATCGACCGCGAAAATTCGCGCGAGCACCCTGGCCACGTTGCCGTCCACGAGCGGCGCTGGGTGACCGAAGGCTATGCTGGCTACGGCGCCCGCAGTGTAAGGACCGATCCCCTGCACCTCGAGGAGCGCCTCGGGTGACGAGGGAAACTGGCCGTTCATCTCGCTCGTCACTTGCTTGGATGCAGAATGCATCATTCGGGCACGACGGTAGTAGCCGAGGCCGCTCCACAGGGCGAGCACGTCATCGAGCGGCGCCTCGGCGAGCGAGCTCACCGTGGGGAACGCCGCCATGAAACGCTCGTAGTACGGAATCACGGTCTCCACGCGCGTCTGTTGGAGCATGATTTCGCTGAGCCAGATGGCGTACGGATCGCGGGTGCGTCGCCACGGCAAATCGCGGCGAGCGCCGGCGTACCAGGCGAGGAGCGCGCTCCGGAGGGACGAGGATTGCGCTTCGCCACGGGCGTGCGCATGTTTGGGTTGTCCAACCTCGGTCTTCATTTTTTTGGGGGAAAATTTCCGCATGTCGAGCCCTTCGAAGCGCCCTGATCCCGGCATCGCCGCCGTCCTGTCTTTGGTCGTCCCCGGCGTCGGCCAGTTCTACAACGGCAAGTTCCTGCGCGGGATCTTTTGGTTGATCGTCACGCCGGGCTTGTGGATTGGCTCGGGCGGCACCCTCGGCTGGGTGTGTCACCTGATCTCCGCGTATACCGCGTACAGCTACGCGAAGAGCGTCTGAGCTACCGCTCGACCTTGTAGCTCAGCGCGAACTGGCCCTCATTGCCCGAGGCGTGCCCGTCGACCACGACGTAGTACGTGCCGGGGTCGAGGGCGGTTGCGATCCCCGCGTGATGGATGTCGTCCGTGTCGTTGTTGCACGCAAGCTCGGACGCGCGCGAAGAGTCGACGCAGCTTCGACGAAGGGCGATGACGCCGTCCCATCCAAGGGTCTGAAGAGAGAGCTTTACCTTGGACCGCGTGGCGAGAACGATTTTAAAGACGCGATCGGGTGACGCTTGTCCGTCCTCCCGGCCCGCGCACGAGGTCGAGAAATTGTCACCTGCGCCGGTGGTGTTGCCGGCCACCGTCTGTCCGTCGCGCAAGAAGGCGGCGCCGCGGCACGCGGACTCTTGGCCCCCCACGTCGCGCACCCGCCAGTCGAACTCGAATTTTCCAAGGCCGTCGGGCGTCACCCCATCGACCGCAAGCGAATAGCTCCCCGCAGCGAGCGTCTCGTCGAGCACTTCGCCGCACGTGATTTCGGTGCTCTTGTCTCCACACGAGCGACCGAGAATGAAGATGTGCTTTCCCTCTTCGCCGTTGAAGCGCGCCGTCACCCGGGCGCGTTTCGCGAGATCGACGCGGTAGACGACATCCGCCGCACCGCCTCCGCCGCAGCGTCCACCGACGTCGTCGTGGGCGAGAAACGTGTCTCCGCTGACCGTGGTCTCGTCCTTCCCGAGCCGCACGGCGTCCCCGCATCCGTCGCCCAACGTCCCCGTACCTTGCTCCGGCGACACTTCCATCGCCAAGGTAAAGCGCCCCGCCGCTTGGCGATCGGAGGAGTCGGCAAACACGGCGTACGAGCCGGGATCCAGGATTCCGACGAACGCGGCTTCGCTGTCGACGGTGCTCGCGTCGGAGCAGCCGACCTCCGTTTGCTCGTCGGCGCAGAGCTTTCGTACGTGCACCACGGGCGCGCCATCGTCCATGTGCTCGGTCAGCCGTACGCGGGAGCGAAGCGCGACGTCGACTTTGTAGACGACGTCCGGGCCGCCGGCATTGTCGCCGCACGAGGCCTGCACGTGGTTGAATCCCGCCTCGATCGACCCGCTGATCGGTGTGCCGGGCCCGAGCGGCCGCGCCTGCTTGCACACCTCGGCGAGCGTTGGAGCATCGGACATTCCGAGAGCCAAACGGAAAGAGCCCGCCTCGTTTCCGACCCCGTCGACGAAGAGAAAATAGGATCCGGGCTCGACCACCGTGTCGATCTTCGAAGCGTGACCGTGCCGCGCATCGTCGTCGTTGCACGCGACCTCGGTCTCTGCGTCTTGATCGCTACATTCACCTTTTCGCAGATAAATGACCGCGTCGAAATGAGGATCGACATCGATGGTGACGCGCTGGCGACTGGGGACGTCGATGCGGTAGACCAGCTCGCGCGCCGAGCCGCTTCCGCAGGAGCCGTCGTTCTCGCTTTCGGCGTGCGACGTCGATCCGTTGACCGTCCCCACCGCGATCACGATGGGAGACGCGCATGTGCCGGCGCCCGTGGGAGCGACGACCGTCGCCATGTTCGCCTGCCCTCCGCCGACGCCTCCGGCCCACGTCGCGGTCACGAAGCTCCCCGCGCCCGCCGCCATCGTGATCACCAGCGTGTAGGTGCCTGCGCTCTCGACGCAGGCGCGCACCACCGCTTGCGGCTCGCGGGTCGTGTCGTGCGCCAGCGATTTTCCGGAGACATCGAGGAGCGTGATGTCGAGGTCGCGCACGCCGTCCGCACCGAGGGCGACCACCGTCGTGCACTGTGCAGGAAGCTCGAGGACTACGCGCGCTTCGCGACCCTCGGCAAGCGAGCCTTGCTGGATCGGCCCTACCTGCGCGAGCCCCATCGCGGCGAACGCATTGTGGAGCGCGACGTAGCGAGGCTCGAGCTCTCCGTGGGAAGCCGCTCCGCAACCTTGCGCGAGGGCAGTCACCCCGAGCACACCTAACGCGAGTGGGAAAAAGCGCATGAAACTATCGGTACGGATTGTGCGAAATGTCGTCCGGTACCGCCGGTGACGGAGCGACGGATGCGCTGGGGGCCGCAGGCGAGAGCTTCGTCCCAGGTTTCTGCACCGGAGGGTGTGGTGGGCGGGCTCCCGTCTTGACTACGCTCGCCGAGCTCACGGGCGCGGCGACGCTGGCACTCGGTGCGACGGCGACGTTCGTCGGCGATGCCGGCACGACTGCGCTCGGCGCAGGGAGCGCGCTGGGAACGACGGTGGCGCTCGGAGGAACCGGCGGCACCGTGGCCAGCGGCGGATTGGAGCGCCACCTCCCGACCGCGAAGGCTGCGCCCGCGAGCAAGCCGATGGCAAGCACGGTCATCCAAACACTGGTCCGTCGTCGGCCGACCTCCGTCGTCGTGGTCTGCTGCGCCGTCACCGACGAGGCCGTCGAGACTTCCGCATTGCCGGAGGTGGAAGCGCTCGGAACGGCGAGCACCGCGGACGAGACGCCTGACACCGTCGCGTGTTCACTACCCGTCGTCGAGGAGAGACTCCCCGAGCTCGTCGGGGTTCGCGTGACGCGCCCCGCTTCCACCTTCGTGAGCGACATCAGCTCGCTCGGAACGGCAGCCTTTTTGCGAGGGGCTGGACCATCGAGGCGCGGGTCCCCCTGCTTGCTCGGCTCACTCCGCGCGATCCACGCGCGCACCGCCTCGCGCTGCTGTGAGATGTCGGCGCCCATGATCGCATCGAGGTGCGTCTGCACGTCACGGTGCGAGCCGAAGGCGTTGGCTTCCGTCGCCGCTTTCTCGAGCGCGTCGGCGAAATCGCGCGCCGTTGCGTAACGCTTGTCGGGATCGCGTTCGAGGGCCTTCATGCACGCGGCGTCGAGCGCCGGATGCGCCTCCGGATTGGCGTCGAGGAGCGTGGGAATCGCCTCGTGGATGACGCGGTTGAGGGTCTCGGCCTCGCCGTCCCCTTTGAAGAGACGCTTTCGCGCGAGGACCTCCCAGAGAACGATCCCCATCGCAAAAAGATCCGCTCGGCGGTCGACGCCTTTTCCGCGAGCTTGCTCCGGCGCCATATACGCGAGCTTGCCTTTGAGCTGACCGGAGCGCGTCGTCGTGAGACGCGTCGACGCACGCGCGACGCCGAAGTCGGTGATGCGGGTAGAGCCGTCGACGCCGACCAAAATATTTTGCGGAGACACGTCTCGGTGCACGATTTCCAGGCCATTGCCATCGTCGTCGACGAGCTCGTGGGCGGCATGGAGGCCAGCGAGCGCGTCTATCACGACGCGGACGGCGACCTTCACGGGCATCGGATTTCCGGACGTCGCAGAGCGTGCCATCAGACGGGCGAGCGTGTCTCCCTCGATGTACTCCATGACGAGGTAGTAGCCGTCCTCGGCCGCGCCGATCTCCAGGATGGGAACCACGTTCGGATGATGGAGTCGGGCGGCGAGCCGGGCCTCGTCGAGGAACATTTGGATGAAATCGTGCTCCCCCGCGAGGTGGGGATGGAGCCGCTTGATCGCGACAAAGCGCTGGAAGCCGCCCACGCCGCTCAAACGCGCAAGGAACACCGTCGCCATGCCACCACTGGCCAGCTCGGCGATCAGCTCGAATCGACCGAGTCGCTCGTTCGTGCCTTCTTTTCGTTCCAGAAACTTGGGCAGAAGCGCCTCCCAATTCGATTAAACCACCTTTTTTTCCGCAGCGCTCGTTTGCCGTGGGTGCGGAGGTGGGCCTTCGATAAGCGGTTTTAGAAGCTGCCGCGCAGACCGGCGGCTCCGCGGTCGCTTCCGAAGGTGGCAAAGGGCGCGATGGCAGCACGATTTGGCTCTCGTCGCGCGGACGACCATTGCGTGAAGAACGTTCCGACGACGGCCGTGAGCACGCCCGCGCCGATCGTCGCACCAAGGATCACGTTGGTGCGGAACTGGGCGTCGCGCCCTCTCTGATAGGTGGGGCACGTCTCGCTCATGCCCGCGCAATCGCGCTTCACCGCGTCGACACCTGGGTTGTTCTTGGCGTCGATGCCTGAGAGGATCGTCGCGCCGGCACCCACCACCGTGAGGCCAGCGCCGATGAAGAAGACCATCGGACCGAGTGGCTTCTCTTTTACGGCGGCAGGCGGAGGCGCGGAAGGCCCCGCCGGTCCCACCACCGTGGTCACGACGAGCGGCGGCGCGTCGAGCTTCAGCTCTTCCTCGCCACCTGCGACGGCATTTATTTTCGCGGTCTTCAGGCGATCGCCGGGCCAGCTCACGACGAGATCGTGGCCGCCGGGGCTGAGATAGAAGGCAAGGCTAGGCGCGTCGTCGAGCGCTACGGCGCGTTCGTCAGCCGTGACCCCGCACGCGGGTTTGCACACCAAGGTCACCTTGTAGAGCTTCGACGCCGACTGGGCGAGCGTCTCGTGCACGAGGACCATCGTTGGAGCGTCGTCCGCATAGCGGCTCTCGGCGAGTGCCGCGAGGGTCGCTGCCCGGGCGAGCTGCTTTGCTTCCTTGCGAGCGCGAATGGCGTTTCGCAGCGCCTCCGCGCGGGGGGCGTCGTGGTAGGCGTTCTCGAAGTGGATCGCGGCCTCTTCGAACTTCGCATCGGTGAAGGCGCGGCGCCCCGCGTCGTACTCGGCAGCGGCGGAGCGAATGCGGTCGGCGGACGGAGACGGCGACTGGGCGAGCGCGTCGCCGGCCATCGCGAGGACGCACGCGAAGGAGAGTGCGGCGACCGACCGCATGCTCCTCAGGCCATTTCCAAGAAGAGCTTATCGGGGCTCTCGAGGTACCCGATGATCTCGTACGCGAAGGCTGCACCGACATGACCGTCGACGATCCGGTGGTCGAACGACAGCGACAGCAGCATCACCTCGCCAATCACGATCTGCCCATTTTTCACGACCGGACGCTCTTTGATCCGATGAACGCCGAGGATGCCGACCTCCGGAAAATTGATGATCGGCGTCGCGAAGAAGCCCCCTTGGGCTCCGAGCGATGTGATCGTGAACGTGGACCCGGACAGATCCGCTACGTTCGATTTTCCCGCCCGCGCCTCGGTGCCGAGGCGATCAATCTCGCGCGCGATTTCGAGAAGGCTCTTGCGATCTGCGTCCTTCACCACGGGCACCATCAGGCCGGCGTCGGTCGAGGCGGCGATCCCGATGTTCATGTACTTGCGGTACACCAGCTCGTTCTTCGATTCGTCGAGCGCGGAGTTCAGGATCGGATGCTTCTTCAACGCGGCTACGACGGCCTTTACGATGAACGGAAGGAACGTGAGCTTCACGCCTTCCTTTTCCGCCACGGGCTTGAGACGCGCGCGGAGCTCCTTCAGGGCGCTCACGTCGCACTCTTCGACGAAGGTAAAGTGCGCGGCGGTCTGCGTCGAGACTTGCATCTTCGTCGCGATCTTGCGGCGCATTCCGGCGAAGGGAACGCGCTCCTCGAGAGCGCCCTGGGCGGCGGTGGGAGCGAGGATCTTCACGGGCTCGCGCGCGTGAGGCGGCGTAAACGAAGGAGACGAAATCTCCTTTTTTCCAGCGCCCTGAGACGCGGACGGCGCGGACGTGGGCGCTTTGAAGGCGTTCACGTCGTCGCGCGTGACCCGCCCCTGCGAGCCCGTCGGAGGGACGAGGGTGAGATCGACGCCGAGCTCGCGCGCCATCTTGCGCGTGGCGGGCGTGGCGAGAGGCTTCTCGTTGAAGTAGGTCGACGCCTGCCTCGCGGGGCTCGCGCCCGAAGAGACAGCGCGGGGTGCCACCTCGCCGCCCATGCCGGGAAGATGCTCGCGAATGTCGCCGACAGCGGTGGCTGCGGGGCCATCGTCTCTCACGTCGGTCTTCTTGTGACCATTGACGCCGTTGCCGGAATGAGGCGCAGCAGCAGCGGCAACGGAGGCTTCGCCGCCCACCTCGAAGACGACGAGGACGGAGTGCACCATGACTACCTCGCCGACCTTGCCGTTCGTTGCCACGATGGTGCCGGCCTTGGGCGCGGCGATCATGACGGTGGCCTTGTCGGTCATGATCTCGACCATGGGCTGATCTTCTTTGACGATGTCACCCGGCTTTACGAGCCAGCTCACGACCTCGCCTTCAGTTACCCCTTCGCCGATGTCCGGAAGCTTGAATTCCCAGCGGGCCATGCTTTTCCTTTACTCCAAAACTCAGAAGTTCGCCGTTTCGATGATCGCCGGCAAGATCCTGTGCGCGAGCGGCAGGTATTCCATTTCGAGGGTGTAAGGGAACGGGGTGTCGAAGCCAGTTACCCGCACGGGCGGAGCTTCAAGGTGAAGAAAGGCCTTCTCGTTGATGAGAGCGACGAGCTCGGCGCCGAAGCCGCACGTCTTTGGCGCTTCGTGGACGATGACCACCCTCCCCGTCTTCTTCACGCTCGCCACGATGGCGTCGATGTCCACTGGCCACAGCGTCCGCAGATCCAGAATCTCGCACTCGACTCCGTCCTTCTTGGCTTGATCGGCGGCGGCGATCGCCTCGTAGAGCATCGCCCCCCACGCAATCACGGTGACATGACGGCCCTCGCGAACCACGGCCGCTTTCCCGAGCTCCACGGTGTAGTCGCCGTCCGGAACGTCCCCCTTCGAAGCGCGGTAGATCCGCTTTGGCTCGAAGAAGAGGACCGGGTCTGGATCGCGGATCGATGCCAAAAGAAGCCCTTTGGCGTCGTGAGGGTTCGAGGGGCAGACCACCTTGAGGCCCGCGACATGGATGAAGAGCGATTCGGGCGACTGCGAATGGTAGTGCCCTCCGCGAATCCCTCCGCCGACAGGCGTGCGAATCACGAGCTTCGCCGGATACTCGCCGCCCGAGCGGTAACGGAGCTTGGCGAGCTCGCTGACGATCTGGTCGTAGGCCGGAAAAATGAAATCCGAAAATTGGATCTCCGGGATGGGGACGAGGCCGTAGAGCGCCATGCCGATCGCGCAGCCGATGATCCCCCCTTCGGAGAGCGGCGTGTCGATCACCCGCTCCTCGCCGAACTCGTCGTACAGCCCCGCGGTGACGCGAAAGACGCCGCCCACCTTGGCCACGTCTTCGCCGAGAACGACGATGCGGTTGTCGCGCTTCATCTCGTGACGGAGCGCATCTCCGATCGCCTGCACCATGTTCATTTGCATGTGAGTCGCTCCACGCGTTGCTCTTCGAGGCTCCACGGGGCGCGCTCGTAGACGTCATCGAACATCGTGCTGATGCCCGGAAGTGCCTTGTTTTCAGCCTCGCCGAGGGCGCTCGCCCACTCGGCTTCCACCGTCGCAACGAGCTCGGTCTGTTTTTTTTCCGTCCACAGCGAGCGCGTCTCGAGATGCCGACGAAGCCGGACGATCGGATCATGGGCATGCGTGATCCGAGCATCGATGAGGGTCGGACCGAGACCACTCGCAGCGCGCGCCGCCGCA
Source organism: Myxococcales bacterium (assembly GCA_043747615.1). Lineage (GTDB taxonomy): Bacteria > Myxococcota_A > Polyangia > Polyangiales > Polyangiaceae > JAYTOU01. The sequence continues at coordinate 33,964 of JAYTOU010000076.1, forward strand.
TCGCGGGTCACCTTGAAGACGGCGAGGGCGTCGCTTCCATCGCAGGCCACCGAACGAAGACCGTAGGCGATGCCGCGCTCGGAGATCGGCTCGTCGGTGGTCGTATTGCGGCAAAAGAGAAGGACCTTGGGCTTGAAGACGCCGGCAAAATTCAGAGCGTTGTGGAACTCGCCCGCGCCTGCGTCCCGCGCACCGAAGAACGCGAGCGCGAGGGTGTCGTCCCGTTTGACGCTGGCTCCCCACGCGAACCCAACGGCGTGCGTGAGGTGGGCGGCATTTCCGTAACCGAACGAGGCGAGCTTCGCCGGACGGTTCACGTAGTGGTCGGGCTCGGCGTGCCCCTTGAGCGCATCGCCCGCGTTGCCGAAGAGATGATGGAGGTACGCGGCGACGGAGACCCCGCGCCACAAGGCTGCGCCGAAATCACGATCGCCCTGAAAAATAGCGTCTTTATCGCGAAGCGCGGCAACCGCTCCGAGGATCGCCCCCTCTTCTCCCAGCGAGCTCGTGTGCGCCGAGATGGCCCCCTGGCGTTTCAGGGTGGTCAGCCGCTCGTCGACGAGACGCACGCGCACCATCTCCCGGTGGAGGGCGATCAGAAGATCGTCGGAGATCTTCGGATCCGTTGCCGGATCCAATGAACCGTCGTCGCGCAACACGCTTTCCATGTCTCGGTAAGGACCCTAGTACTACTTTCTCGGTTTCGGTAGTCGCCGATCCTCGCCTCCGCGGCTTTCGTGGTAACCTAAGCGAGCATGGCGCGGCGCGCGTCTCTACCCAGTTTCCCGCCGCCTCCGAGCTCCCTGGGAGCGAAGACGCCGCCCCTCCCCGACGGTGGAAAAGGCCCGCCGTCTGCTGGCGTTCCATCCTCGCCGTCGCCGCGTCTGTCGAGCCCTCCGCTCTCCGAAGCGATCTCGATGACCTCCGCGGCGCAGCTCCTCGATCGCCTGGCCGCGGCGGACGAAGCGGCGTTCATCGTCACCTGGATCGAAGCGCAAAATGCCGGAAAATCGCGCTCGGAACCGTCGATCTCCGTGCGGCTCCTCCGCGCCTACCGGGAGACCGGCCGCGTGGATCGAGCCCGCGATCTCGCAACGTCGCTCCCCGTCGCGCCCGCCAACTGGAACCCGATCGACACGGCGCGCCTCGCGATCGAGCGGGCCATTCTGGCGACGATGGACGGCCGCGCCGACCAAGCCGAAGCTGAAATTCGCCAAGCCTCGCGTGCGCTCGCTCTTGCCCCGCGAGGAACGGGTCACCGCGAGCAGCTCGATCTCCACCTGACCGCCGCGCAGCTGGAGCTGAAGTTGAACCGCGTTACCCAGGCCGGCGCGGCGCTGCGCCTCGCGGAGCACATCGCCGAGCGTCTCGAGGACGGCGCGTGGCGTATCCCCGTCTCGATGATGCTCGGTCACCTCTCGATGCGTCTCGCCGATCCACGTACGGCGGTGAAGCACTACGCCACGGCGCTCGCGCGGGCTCCGACTCACGGGATGGCGGCGATGAGCGCGCAGGGGAACATGGCGATCGCGCTCGGATCGATCGGGCGTTTCGATGAAGCGCGCACCAACGCGCATCAAGCCATCGCCACGGCCAAGGATCTCAGCGCTGGCTGGCGACACGCCGATGGCTTCGACGTGCTCGCCATCGTGGAAATCGCCGCCGATCGACCGCTCGCCGCGCTGCACGCCGTCGACGAGGCGCTGAGTGTTCTCGGCGACCTCGAGCAACCGACGCTTCGCTACCAACTTGCAGAGCACCGCACGTGGGCACTCGCCATGCTTGGTCGCGTGCAAGGGGCGAAGCAGTGGCTCGCGCGCGCCGACAAGCTTCGCGCAGAGCTGACCACCGTCGACGTCATCGACGAGCAAGATCTCGTCTCGACGCGTGCGCGCACCCTCGAGGCCTGCGGTGAGTTTCGCGAGGCCGTCGACGTTGCGTCACCCTACGCCGAACGCCTTGCCGACGCGTTCGTCACGGGGAGCTTGAATCTCGTGCTTGGCCGCTCGGCACTCGCGATCGGGGAGCTCGATGTAGCGCGCGCGGCGGTCGAGCGAGCGGCCCTCTCGGGTGACAAGCACGGCTGGGTCTTTCCCGATCGCACGACGAGCCGGGATCTCTGGGCCATCGCCAAGCGCGCCGGAGACAGCCGCGTCGTGCGCTACGCAGAGCGCATGCTGTCCGGAGCTGCGGCGGCTCCTTCCCTCCCGCCGCCGTCGGTGCGAACGCCTTCGATTCCGCCGCCGCCCCCCGTGGCCGCAGGCATGGTGCACGGCGAGGAGCTCGAGCCCGTATCGACGGAAGAATTGATCTACGTGACCACGCCCGACGGGGTCTCGCGCGTGAGACGCACGGATCTCGCGCGCTGCACGGCGGGTGCACAAGTCGTGGTCGATACGCTCACGCACGCGCTCCGGGTCGATGACCGTGAGGTGTCGCTCGAACGCCGTCGGGCTCTCGAGCCGCTGGTCGTGCAGCTTCTGCGGCGGGCGAGAGAAGGCTTGAGCGCCGACGAGGTTTTGCGCGCCGCGGGCGGCCCCGGGCCAGAGTCCGCCGACGCAGAGCATCGGGTGCGAGTCCTCATCTCGCGGGTGCGCGATTTGCTCGGCGACGCGGCGTCGATCGAGCGAGTACGCGATGCCGGTGAGCACGGTCGCACACGTTACCGCTTGTCGGCAGGCGTGCGTTTCGCGCTCGTGGAGCCGCTGTTCGGCTCCGATCGCTAGGGCTCCCCAGCACGAGAACGAGGGCGAGGACTCAGCTGTCCTCTCGACGTGCCTCGATGGCCCGAGCATCACGCTGCGAGATGAGCTGTATCCCCACGGCGGCCACGAGCGCTGTCGCGGCAGCGCCTAGGGGTAGCGCGCGCGGAAATAATTCTTCCGGACCCGCTCGATTGAGGAGCTGCGGCACCAAGGGCATCGCGCAGTACGCGGCGTTGGCGACGAACGAGGGGATGATGCTCCCCGTCTGCCCACGTAGCCACGCGAAGACGAGCCCGACCACGAAGAACGAGGGGATGTCTCGCGGCTCCTCGTGGGACAGCGCAAAGTAAGCGGCGGTGGTCAAGGTAGCGAGGGCAAGCGGCCTGCCCTTTCGCAAGCCCCCGAAGAGCATGCCGCGGTAGAAGAGGTCTTCCGCCGCCGGAATCACGAGCACGACTGCGACGAAGAGCGCGACCTTCGAGCCGAGGGTAGGCGTCGCCAGGAGCTTGCCAATGATCTCGCTCTGGCGCTCGACCTCTTCGGTCGGCGTCGGAAAGCGACGCTCGATCAGGCTCCCCATGACATGCATGGTGGGCGCAATTCCAGCGCCCACCAGCGCGGCGAAGAAGACAGAGAACGGCGACACGACGCGCAAAGCGAGCACGCTACGGAGCGAAGACTCGGGCTGATACACGCGGACCATCACGAAGACGACGAGCGAGTACGCTAGGACGCAGCACGCGGTCGCGCTCACGAGATCGCCGGTCGCTCCCGGCCGAGCCGCCTCGGTGGCCTGCAGAGCGAACGCGAACGCGAGCTGGGCGGCTACCGTCCACCCTGCCGCCGCAAAGAAGGAGATGGATCGCCGCTCACCGGGAAGCGCGTCGATTTCAGAAGGCTGCGTCACGACCCGCTCTTCTTAGCACGTCAGCGGCCGCGAAGATGAGCCGGCACCCCGCGCTTCACCACGACGTCGGTCGCGCCCTTGGGATTGAGCTCCGGAAAATCGATTGTATAGTGCAATCCACGGCTCTCGTGCCGTGCCGAGGCGCACTCCACGATCAGCTGAGCCACATTTGCGATGTTCCGCAGCTCCAGCAAATCGCGGGTGATGAAGTACTTCCAGTAGTACTCGGCGATCTCCTCCTGGAGGAGCGCGATGCGACGGGCGGCGCGGCGAAGGCGCTTGCTCGACCTCACGATGCCGACGTAGTTCCACATCAAGCGGCGAAGCTCGTCCCAGTTCTGGGTGATGACGACGGCCTCGTCGGGTGTCCCTGCCTGCCCTACGTCCCAGTCCGGAATCTCTGGCCACGGCGCAGTGCGATCCATCGTTGCAAGCGCGAGGGCCGCGCGATGAGCGAAGACCAACCCCTCAAGAAGCGAGTTAGAGGCGAGACGGTTGGCGCCATGAAGACCGGTGTGCGCGCACTCGCCGATCGCCCACAGACCGGGAATGCTCGTGCGCCCGTCGAGATCCGTCGAGACGCCACCGCACGCATAGTGCGCCGCGGGAACGACCGGAATCGGCTGGGTGGTGATGTCGATCCCGTACCCCAAGCATTCAGCATAGATGCCCGGGAAGCGCTCACGCACGAACTCCGGCCGCTTGTGGGTGATGTCGAGGAGCACGTGCTCGGCTCCGGTGCGCTTTATCTCGTAGTCGATGGCGCGGGCGACGATGTCACGCGGTGCGAGCTCGGCGAGCGGGTGATGCTCCTTCATGAACGCGTGGCCGTCGATGCGGCGCAGAATAGCGCCCTCGCCGCGCAGCGCCTCGCTGATGAGGAAGCTCTTGGCCTGGGGATGAAAGAGGCACGTCGGGTGGAACTGGTAAAATTCCATGTTGGCGATCTCGGCACCAGCCCGGTACGCCATGGCCACGCCGTCGCCCGTCGCGACGTCTGGATTCGTCGTGTAGAGGTAGACTTTGCCGGCGCCTCCCGTGGCCAAGACGGTCGCGCGCGCGACGATGGTGAGCACCTTCTCACCCAACACATCGAGGACGTACGCGCCCGCGCAAACCTCTGGACCGCCGTAGTCTGCAAGGGCGATGAGGTCGACCCCGGTGTGCTCCTCGAGGATGCGGATGCGCGGCTCGGCAGCGACGGCTTCGAGGAGCGCGCGCTCCACCTCGCGACCGGTCATGTCTCCGGTGTGGGCAATGCGGCGCGCGCTGTGGCCGCCCTCGAGGTGGAGATCGAGCTCGAGCGGGTTGTCTCCGTTCGCGCGATCGAAACGCGCGCCGATCTGGCGCAGCATGGCGATGGCCCGAGGCGCATCCTTGACGCACAACTCGACGACACGCTCGTGGTTGAGCCCCGCGCCCGCAACCATAGTGTCGTCGATGTGCGATTGGAAGGTGTCGTCGCTCGCCAAAACGGCAGCAATTCCGCCCTGCGCGTACTTGGTGTTCGACTCGTCGCGTTCGCGTTTGGTGACGACGATCACGTCGCCGTGAGCGGCGGCCTCGAGGGCGAACGATAGCCCGGCGATCCCGCTCCCGATGACAAGGACATCACAGGTGATAGGCATTTGTGACTATTTGTTGCCTTTCTCGATCTTGTCGAGCTCGTCTTTGTAGTTCGCCTTATTTATCTCGGCGGCCGCCTTTGCTTGGTGGTCGTCGTGGGAGGGGATGCCGATGGCCGTGTTCGCCTTCTTGACGGAGGCTGCTGCCGCTGCGGCGACCGCGGCATCCGGCGATTGGTCGACCACAGCCGCAGTGTCCGCTGTCACGACGACACCTGCGTCGTCCCCGGCCTTCTTCTTCAAGAACCCGCAGCCGCTCACCAGGAGCAACACCACCACTAGACTCGTCGCGCGCTTCATTTTTCACCCTCGTTGACCTTGGACGATGGCCCGCAGACTACCGAAACAGACGATCAAAGGCGACCTTCCGCAGATGCGCTGCGTGATAAGCAACCAGGCCGACCCGTGGTGAACCGAGAACGAGCGGTCGCGGTTGACAGCGCGCGGCCTTCCTCCTAACTACCCCTTGTCGGCTACTGAATAGCGATTCATTCGCGGCCGCAATCCCCAGTCAGGAGAGCGTTTCTTGAAAATCCTCGTCCCCCTCAAGCGCGTCAGCGACCCCGACAACGCCAACAAAATCAAGATCAATGGCGGCAAGGTCGACACGACCGGCCTCGAGTGGAAGCCGAATCCCTTCGACGAGTACGCCGTCGAAACCGCCTTGCGCCTCACCGAAAATGGAACGAACCCAAAGGCTCGCCTGGGCGAGGTAGTGGTCGTCACTTTCGGAATCAAAGACGTGGAGATGACGCTTCGCGCTGCGCTCGCTACAGGCGCCGACCGCGCGATCCGGGTCGATCTCACCGACGATCAGCTGGACGGCGATCTCGTCGCGCGCGCGCTCAAGGCCATCGTCGACAAGGAGAAGCCCGATCTCGTTCTTCTTGGCAAACAGTCAGTCGACGGCGACTCCAATCAGGTCGCGCAGCTCCTCGCCGAGTACCTTGGCTGGCCGCAAGCCACCTTCGCCGCCACGATCCGAAGCGAAGAGGACAAAGCGCTGCTCGTGGGTCGCGAGGTCGACGGTGGAACGCTCAACATTCGCGTCACCCTCCCCGCCGTCGTGTCCGTCGATCTTCGCATCGTCGCTCCGAAGAGCGTCACGTCCGTGCACACGCCCCCCACGCACGCCTACGCCGATGGGGTTCGCTTCGCGGCGCTCATGGCCATCATGGCCGCGAAAAAGAAGCCCCTCGTGGAGATGAAAATCGCCGAGCTGACGACCGACGTCGCGCCCAAGATCACATACTCGAACTTCGAAAAACCGCCGGCGCGCAAAGCGGGCGTGAAGGTCAAGACGGTCCACGAACTGGTCCAGAAGCTGAAGACCGAAGCCAAGGTCTTGTAGGCGACGGCGATGGGATCACGCCGCACAATCTCGCGTAGCCTCGTTTAGGAGAAGAAGACATGAGCCACGTTCTCGTCATTGCCGAGCTTCTCGAAGGAAAAGTCCGAAAAGCAACCCACAGCGCCATCGCCTTCGCGCGCAAGGTTGCCGAGGCGGGGGGGGATTTCTCCATCCTCCTACTTGGCTCCGGAAGCATGGCTGCGGCCGCAGGCGTAGCAGGGTTTGGCGCCACTAAGCTGTTCGTCGCCGACGACGCGTCGCTCAAAGATCCGCTCGCCGAGCGTTACGCGCCGGTGGTGGCCGAGGTCGCCAAGAAGGGATTCGACGTCGTGGTCGTTACGGCCAGCTCGTACGGCAAAGATCTCGCACCGCGCGTCGCAGCCAAGCTCGGCGCCGGCTATGCCCCGGACATCAGCGGCGTCGACACGACCGGCGGCAAGCTCGTCTTCAAGCGCCCGATGTACGCGGGGAACGCCTTCGGATTCTGCGAGATCAACACGCCCACCAAGGTGGTCAGCGTCCGGCAGAGCGAGTTCACGGCTGCCGAGCCGAGCGGCGGGGCGAGCCCCATTGAAGCGGTCGCGCTCCCTGCCACTGATCCGAGCGCAGCGCGCGTGCAGTTCGTCTCGCTCGATGCCGCGAAGAGTGAACGCCCCGACCTCGGTGAAGCACGGGTCATCGTCTCCGGAGGTCGCGCGCTGAAGGAACGTTTTGCGGAGGTGCTCGATCCGCTCGCGAGCCTCCTCGGAGCCGCTCTTGGTGCGAGCCGAGCGGCGTGCGATGCGGGGTACGCCCCTCCCGAGCTGCAGGTCGGGCAGACGGGCCGTGTCGTTGCGCCCGCGCTCTACGTCGCGATCGGAATCTCCGGCGCCATCCAGCACCTCGCCGGCATGAAGAACTCGAAGACGATCGTCGCCGTCAACAAAGACCCTGAAGCCCCGATCTTCCAGGTGGCCGACTACGGCCTGGTGGCAGACCTCTTCGTCGCAATCCCCGAGCTGATCACGGAGCTCAAGAAAGCCGAGTAACACGGGGCCGACGAGCCGAAACTCATCGCTCCCCCTCGCATCCGCACGCGCGCTAGGCTAGCCGTAAGCTCGTGAGTTACCTCGTTCTCGCCCGAAAGTATCGACCGCAAAGCTTCGAGGATCTCGTCGGCCAGGAGCACGTCGCCCGCACTCTCGCGAACGCCATTGCGTCCAACCGCGTGGCGCACGCATTCCTCTTCACTGGAGTACGCGGCGTCGGAAAAACCACGAGCGCGCGCCTCCTCGCCAAGTGCCTGAACTGCCTCGGCGCCGACGGCAAAGCCACCGGGCCCACGGCTACGCCTTGCCAAGTATGTGCAGCATGCAAGGAAGTCGCGGCAGGGAACGACATCGACGTCCAAGAGATCGACGGTGCCAGCTACAACGGCGTTGACGAGGTGAGGCGCCTCCAAGAGGGGCTCGCCTTCCGCCCTGCGCGCGACCGCTACAAAATCTACATCGTCGACGAAGTTCACATGCTGTCGAACGCCGCGTGGAACGCTTTTCTGAAGACGCTCGAGGAGCCGCCGCCGCACGTGAAGTTCATCTTCGCGACGACGGAAGTCCACAAGGTGCCGGTCACCATTCTCAGCCGCTGCCAACGCTACGACTTCAAGCTGATCTCCACCCAGATGATCGCCAAGCGTCTCAAGGAGGTGCTCTCTCTCGAGAAGATCGTCGCCGACGACGTGGCCATCGCCGTCATTGCGCGGGAGGCTGCGGGATCCATGCGCGACGCGATGAGCCTGCTCGATCAGGTGATCGCCTTCAGCGGAGACAAGCTCTCCGGCGCGGACGTCACGCGTGTCCTCGGGGTCGCCGATCGAAAGATCTTGCACGACCTTGCGTCGGCGCTCGTGAGCGGAGACGCCGCGACGGCGCTGAAGATCGTCGATGGTCTCGCGCAACAGGGGTTCGATCTTCCGCACGTGGCGCGCGACATTCTTGGGCACCTCCGAAATCTGGTGGTGGCCAAAGTGTGCGGCGAGTCAGGAACAGAACTCCTCGACCTGGCCGACGAAGAAACGGGAGACGTGCTCGCGCTCGCCAAGACGAGCGACACCGATGACCTCACCCGCCTTTACCAGGGTTTTTCGCGGGGCTTCGACGAGATCGTACGCAGCGGTCAACCGCGCACCGCGCTCGAGATGATGCTGGTGCGCCTCGCCCGTCGTCCTCCGCTTCTTCCGCTGGACGAGCTCTTGAGCCGTCTCGGAGACCTCGAGAAGCGGCTCGGCGGCGCGCCCCCTTCCCCTCCCCGCGGCAGTGGAGGCGGACCAAACGTCGGCGGAGGTGGTGGTGGCAGCCGTGCTCCCCAGACGCCGTCGCCATCGAGGTCGGCGGAGCGCACCCACGGCTCCCTCGCGCTCGCGCCGAGTCTGGACGAGACGCCGAAGCCATCGTCGGCGACGCTGCCGAAGCCGCGGCCGATCCCCCCGCCTCCTCCGGTGCTCTCACCGATCTCGGTGCGAGCGTCGGCGCCTCCGTCGAGCGCAGGCGGGAGAGTCGATGGTGACGCGTGGCGGGCGATCCTCGAACGCGTTGGGGTCGCACGGCCATCGCTCTTTGCGGTTCTGCACCATGCCGTCCCCATGCAGGTGAACGCAGAGAACGTCGTCCTCGCCTACGACGCGCAGGATCTTCTCGCGTCACAAGCCACGGACGCCGAGGCGCTCGATCTGCTCACCCGCGAGGTGCGCGCACATTTCGGGACGGCGACGAACGTCGCGCTCGATTTATCTACGCGCTCGCTCGCCGGAATGAACACCGTGGCTCGCGAGGAAGCCGGAAAGAAGAGGCTGGAGCTCGCGGCGGCGCGTGAGCTCGTGCAAAATCATCCGCTGGTGCGGGAAGCTATTTCTCTTTTCGGCGCCGAGCTCCGCGAGGTACGTCTCCCGGGCGAAGAGTGATAACACCGACCCAAAGGTAAAAAGGTCATGAATTTCCGTGGCGGAATGAACGAGCTGATGCGCCAGGCAGCGCGCATTCAGCGAAAGATCGAGCTGGCCAAGGCCACTCTGAAGGACAAAGAGCTCACGGCTTCGGCGGTGGGCGACAAGGTCAAGGTCACCGTGACGCTTGGTCGCAAGGTCACGCGCATCGACATCGACCCTGAGTTCTTGAAGAGCGAGGGGATCGAGCTCGCGCTCGACGGGGCGTGCGCCGCGGTGAACTCAGCGCTCGAGCAAGCCGACAAAGAGATGGAAGCGGAGCTCGAGAAGGTGACTGGCGGAGTAAAAATTCCCGGCGTCGTCTGAGGCCGCCCAAGCCGTGATTTCTCCCCGCGTCAAACGGCTGACTTCGCTCTTGTCACGCCTGCCGGGCGTCGGCGAGAAGACGGCGCAGCGCTACCTTCTCTTCCTCCTCACGGCGGACGGTGGGTTGCCGCAAGAAATCGGGCGCGAGCTGATCGAGCTACGCGATCACCTGCGGCCGTGCGTGCGGTGCAGCAACATCGCCGAGATCTCAAGCGCCGACGACGAAGCGCTCTGCACCATCTGCGCCGATTTGAAGCGTGATCCATCGCTTCTCTGCGTCGTCGGGCGGGTGCACGATCTTCTGGCGATCGAGCGCGCGGGGGCCATGCGTGGCCGCTATTTCGTCTTGGGAAAACTTCTCTCCCCGCTCGAAGGCGTCGGCCCGGAGCAGCTTCCGATCCCCCAACTCTTGGCGCGCATCCGCGCCGACAACGTGACGGAAGTCATCGTGGCGACGCCGCCGAGCGTGGACGGCGAGGCCACCGGGCTGCTCCTCAAGCGCGAGCTCGAGCCGCTCGGCATCACGCTCTCACGCATCGCCAGCGGCGTTCCCCACGGCGGAGACCTAGAGTTCGCTGACCCGATCACGATGAGCCGCGCCTTCAGCGGTAGGCAGAAGCTGTGACTTGCTCTAGAGAAAGCCAATGAAAGCGATCACGACCACCTCCGCACCCGCAGCCATCGGCCCCTACTCCCAGGCGGTACGTGTTTCGAATTTCGTCTTCCTCAGCGGGCAAATTCCGCTCGATCCGAGCACCGGCAAAATGGTGAGCGGTGGGATTGCGGAAGAGACCACGCGCGTGATGGCGAACCTGGGCGCGGTCCTCGCGGCGGCGGGGCTCACCTTCGCCAACGTCGTGAAGACCACCATCTATCTCACGGACCTGGCCGATTTTCAGGTCGTCAACGACACCTACGCGAAGGCGTTCACCGGCACCCCGCCCGCACGCGCGACCGTGCAAGTCTCCGCTCTACCGCGGGGTGCCAGGGTGGAGATCGACGCGATCGCCGTCGAGCTCTGAGCTACGCCATCTACCGCTGCGCGGTCACTGCGATTTTAGATTTAGGCCGAAGCTCGAGTCGGCTTTGATGCTCGCGGCGGAGGCTGCGCTTCCCGCGTTGCGCGTCTTGCTCATTGCCGTCACGTCCGAGAACCCGGTGATCTTGATCGGGCTTCCTGTGAGCGACAGCGAGTCGGCAGCAAAATCCGCGGGGAGCGAGAGATTGATGTCTCCGAGACTGGCGACGACCGAGATCGTCGAGCCCTTGGTCGGTGCGACGGACACGGTGGGATCGTTGCCCGTGATGTCTGCACCGCCGACGAGGCCGGTCGCGCTGATCGCTCCATTTTCGGCGTGGGCCGTCACTTTCACCGCGGCCGCCGCGCTCCCCGAAGGGACCTTCACGGTGAAGCCATCGCAACCCGTCGTGCTGGTTCCCGACGTGCCGACCTTCGACGAGGCCTGCGCGCATTTCACGGTGATGGTGCTCGCGCTTTCGTCGATGGTGATCGACTGCGCTACCTGACCGATGGTGGCCATGGCGTCGGCCTCGTGGCTGCTGTCATCCGCCCATGACACGGGCGTGGCGGTCACCGTGATCTTGGTGAGCGACGGATCCCCCACGACGGTCACGTCTCCGTTGGCGTTGTTGATGACGATCGCCTGGTTCGTCCAGTCTGCCGCCGCGGTCTTGATGACGGACGTGCCCTGGAATTTTTTCTGCGGCTTGAAGGTGATCGAGTTTGGCGTCGTAGAGATACTGCAGGCCGCAAGGACAAATGAAGAAAGCAAAATGAACGACGTTCGCATGGCACGATCTCCTATTTGCATTGGACGCACGCGTTCACTTTTCGATTCAACGGACCGATGAATGCGCGTTCGCGCTGCAAATGGCCTCTTCCAGGCGAATGCGCGCATCCGCCGCGGACGGGTCGATGGGCGCCGCGAAGGCGACGACCACCGTACTGAACGGCCGAGGGAGCGCGAATCTGTCCCACGCCCGCTGCGCAACCCACCCCCTTCGCACGCAGCTCCCCATCGGCACGAGGAGCGCTCCCGACGCGCGTGCAGCCGCGATCGCCCCTTCTTTCACGATTCCGTAGGGACCGCGCGGACCATCCACGGCGAATGCCGCATCGGCCCCGTGACGGCGCATCTGACGAATGATTGCAGCGAGTCCTCGCGCTCCGCCACGCGAGCTCGAGCCGCGCACCACGTCGATCCCTTGGCAGCGGAGCGCCGAAGCTTGCATGGTTCCGTCCGCCGAATGACTTACGAGAGCGACGGTGCGACGACGACGACGCCACGCGAGCAGCGAAAATTGTGTGCCGTGAAGGAAGCACAGCACCCAGGGCCTGTCGCCTGGTGCGCCGAGCTGGTCCACTCCGCGAAGTTCGACCTTGAGCGTCGCGAGCCAGAGACGCGCGATGAGCCCCAGGAGAATCCCCACGAGCGACCGCACCGCCCGAGCTAGCCTTTGAGCTCGATCAGCTTCGCTTTGGCGCGATCGAGGGAGGGCTCGTTTTCAATCGCCCGCTCGAGCATCTGCACCGCTTTCACCTTGTCACCCTGCTTAGCGCTGATTTCGCCGAGGTAGAAGAACACTTCGCCTTTCGAAATTCCGATGCTCGGATCGAGGCGCTGGAGCAGGAGCGCGCGAAACGTCTTCTGCGCGCGATCGAGATCGTTGGTCTCGAGGGCAAGTACGCCGAGATCCTTGAGCACGGAGACCGACCCAGGATCAATCTTGAACGCGAGATCGAACTGGGCGAGGGCAACGTCCTTGTCTCCGAGCGAGGCGAGCGTGCGGCCGAGACGGTGGTGGTAGATCGAGAGTTCCTTCGTGCGCTTGGCGCCGAACGAGGCGATCACTTTCTCCAGAACTTGCGCCGCGTCGCGCTCCCGATGGGACGCCGTGTACGCGTCGCAAAGTAGGAGTAGCAGCTCGCGATCCTTGGGAACGAGCAAGCTGGCGCGCTCGAGCAGCGGCACGGCCTCCGCAGGCGACGTCCGGTCATTGAGGTGAATCTCGGCAGCCCGCCGAAGCAGGCGCACGATCTCCGCCACATGAACGGTCGGCGGCTCGAGCGGGGGCATGGACACTGGACGCATCGAAACGCGGGCGCCTACCACTTGAGCCGGAACAGCGATCGTCACGGGCAGCTCCCCCGCCTCCGGGTGCTCCTTCAGCACGAGGTCCGCATCGCTGACGAGCAGCGTTGCAAGCTCGGCGTAGTTCTTCGTGCGCTCAAAGAGATCTCGAAGTTGGTCTCGTGCCGCTGCGTTCGTCGGATCGATCTCGAGAGCGTGACGAAGGGCGCTCTCAACGCCGGCTCCGTCTCCGGTTCGCGACCGCGCCGACGCGAGACGGAGTGCGAGCGCCACGCCTGCAGGTCCGCCTTCGACCGCCAGTTTGAGGAGCGTCGCGAGCGCCGTCGCCGCGCGCGCCCAGTCGTCGCGGCTCTCGGCAAGGCGGGCTACAGCCTCGAGAGCGCCAACGTGATTGGGCTCACGCTCGAGCACGGACTCGTAAGTCGCGAGCGCGCGCGGTGTGGTCTTGAGCCGGTTTTCGAAGACATCGCCCAGGCGCACTTGAAGGGTGAGCTCGCTCGATGCATCGCCGCGCTCACGGGCGCGCTCGATCTGAGAGCTCAGCAGCTCCGCAAGATCTTCGTCGTGACCGCCCTTCTCGAGCAGCTGGGACAGCGCGGCAACCGCGCCCGCGTGCGTGGGATCCTCGTCCAGAATCGCTCGCAGCGTGATGACCGCATCGCTCGGCGAATCGAGGGAATCCTGGAGCTTTGCGAGATCGACTCGTATCTCGGCGCGGGCGGCTGGGGTGCTCGCGTTATCGATCAACACCTCGAGGAGCTTGGCCAGGTCGTGGCTGCGGCCCTCTTGTTCGTAGAGCTGTCGCAGACGCGCAGAAGCAACGGCGTCCGATCGGTCTCCTTCGAAGAGCTCTTGGTACAAAGTGACGGCGCGCGGGAGGTCGGCCAGCTGCTCGGTGACCACCTTCGCTGCTCGGTGTTTCAGCTGGGCGATCTTTTTCTCGTCACTCTCCAGCTCTGCGCGCCGAAGGAGGAGGGTGACCACCTCGGCGTGATCGCCCGCGAGGTCCCGAAGGCGCGTGAGATCGTCGACGGCCCACGTGTCTGCTTCGTCCTCGCGAAGGAGCTCCCGCAGCACCGACTCGGCAAGCGCAAGGTCGATCACGGTGACTTCGGCCAGAGTCTTGGCCTCCTTGAGAATCTCTCGCTTCGTCTCGAGGGAGCTCTCGAGCCTGACCCGCGCACGGAGCGTCATGATCAGCTCACGCTCACGGCCTGGCGCTCGCCGCAGATCTTCCAGCGAACGCAAGATCTCGCCATTTTCCGGGTCGGTCGCGAGCGCCTGCACGAACGCGTCTTCGGCGCTCCGTGCATCCTGGAGCTTGTCACGCCGCCACGTGCCAAGGCGGATCCACAGCTCTGCACGGATCCCGCTCGAGTGGTCGAAGGCTACTCCGAGCGAGGAGGCAAGAACGTCGGCGGCTTCGCGCCAACCGTTGGTGAGCGCTGCAAGACGCTCGATCTCGCCGAGAGCATCCGCGTCCGATGGGTCTTCTGTGATCGATGCCTCGAGCACCCGCTGCGCACGCTCCGGGGCGTGAGCTTGCTCTTCGAGGACCCGAGCGAGATCCAGTCGCGCCCGAGCGCGATCGCGAACTTCCGCTGCGCGTGCGACGCGCCGTTCGTAGAGTGCCGCAAGTTCTTCGCTTTGACCGAGCGCGCGGTACACGCCCTCGAGCGCATCGAACGCTTCGTCAAAGAAAGGAGCGTCCTCAAGCAGCTTGTGGAGGGCCGCGCGGCTCGGGCCGTGAGTAGGCACGCGCTCGACGGCGAGGCGGAGCGTGGCGAGCCCCTGACCTTTCTGCTCGAACTCGTTGATCTGAAGGCTCGCCAGGCGATGATAGAGATCCGCCTGTTGGGCCACGTCGGACTCGACGGCGACACGCCGCTCGATGACGTCGGCAAGAGCACGCGTGTCTCCGAGCCTGCCCAGGAGGCGATCGAGAGCGGTGAGAACAACCTCGGTGTCCCCGGATTGTTCGCCCGCGGAAACATACGCCTTCGCCGCGCGCGCGTCGTCTTTCAGCTTCTCCTCGGCGATGCGGCCGAGGCGAACGTAAAGGTCGGTCGTGACAGCCGGGTCGAGGATCGCCGCCGCTCTTTCGGCGAGCGCGTCGGCGTAGCGCAGGAACCCTTCGGCACCAACTGACTCTGCGAGACGTTCGATTTCTGCATGGAGCGCGGACGAGCTGGGCTCCTCGGCGAGCGCTCGGAGGAGCGCGTTTTCGGCGCGTCTTAGGTCCTTGAGCGAGGCCTCGCACACCGTCGCGATTGAGTGAAGCGTTGCCGCCCGCTCGGTCGGGTCCGTCTGGGCTCGCAAGCGCATCTCAAGAACCGCAACCAGTTCCTCGAAGCGAGAGGCGGACCGAAGCACCGGCTCGAGGGCGTCGGCTGCTTCGGCGCGGAGCTCGTCGCGCGCGTCACCTAGCTCTCGAATGGCGGTCGCCGTCTCCTCGTCGTAGCCGCCGTCGAGCACTTCGCGGTAGGCAACGAGCGCCTGCCGCGGATCCTCGAGCTCCTTCGCGAGAAGCGCGCCAATGCGCTTGCGGAGCGCACGCTTTGCCTCGACGTCGGTGGCGGCGGCGCTTTCCTGGCGCATATTTTCGAGGAGCTCCGGCCACATCTGCTCCGCGGTGAAGAGAACGTCGAGGCGCTTCATCACCTCGGGATCTCCCGGCTTCACGGCGAGCGCGTCCGTGAGAAGATGAATGGCCTCGCGCCTGTCGCTGAGCCCGAGTTCATGGCGATTCGCGGCATCCATGAGGAGCTGGTACTTCAGCCCCTGGTCGTCCTCACCGCACAGTTCGATCCGCCGGCGGTAGAGCTCGACGAGCCGCGCAGCATCGTCCTTCTCCTCGTGGAGGCTGATGAGATTGTCGAGCGTAAAGGCGCTGGCCGGCTCGATCTCGAGCGCTCGCTCATAGGCCTCGATGGCCCCCGCCGAGTCTTCCAGCATGTCGCGCCGCGCTTCGCCGATCCGCCGCCACGTGCTCGCGCGTTCCTCGTCGTTCGCGGTGAGCTCAGCGCGCTTGGCCAGCACGCGCACCAGCGTCGGCCAGTCGGAGAGGAGCGTGGCCAGGGAATCCATCTCCTCGAGGGGAACGAGATCCGTCTCGTCGAGCTTGAAGAGGCGATCCCAGGCGTTGAGCGAGCTTCGTGGGTCGTCGCGCTTGGAGTCGTGGAGCCGCGCGAGGGCGCCGAGGAGCTCGCGCTGTCCGATGCCTTCCGTTTTGACGATCGCGCTCTCGTAAGCGTCGGCGAGATCGTCCCAGCGCTTGCTGACGGCGCCTAGCCGCTCGAGCTCACCGCGCGTATCGCCGTCGTCCGGGTCTAGCACGAAGCCACTCTTGACCGCATCGAAGGCCTTGTTCGTGTCCTTGCCGCGCTCTTCCCAGAGGCGCGCGCTCTCCCGCAGGATCGCGACTTTTTCCCCCACGTCGCTAGTGAGGTCGAGGCGCTCCGCGTTGACCGAGACGAGGTGTCGCCAGTCGTCCGTGCTCTCGTAGATCGGCCGCAGGATCTCGACGATGCGCGCCTTGTGGTCCGGCGCGCGCAGGAGGGCCTCGAGGGCATTTACTGCCGCCGCGCCCGAGGCGTCCGTCGGCGAAAGATGGACAACGGTCTGGTATTCGTCGATCGCTCCCGACGCGTCGCCGAGCTTGTTTTCAAGGATCTTTCCGAGCTCGAGCCGGTACTTGGCTTCGTCCTCCGGCAGCGCCGTCTGCTCTGCGCGGCGGCGAGTGAGCTCGGAGAGATCCTGCCAGCGCTCGCGGCGCGCGTAGAGGCGAGCGAGCGCTTCGAGCGCGTGTGGATCAGTCTCGTCGATTTCGAGAGCGGCGCGGTGAGTCTCGATCGCCGCGTCGTCGTCGTGGATCTCGGCTTCCTCGAGAAGAGCAATGGTGTGCAGGGTGGCGAGCCGCACCGCGGGATCGTCGCGGTACTCGAGCGCTTGACGGTAGAGCGCTACGCGATCTAACGGGCGGCCCGACTCGCGAAGGAGGCGGTCGATGGCCTGGAACGATCCGTCGTCCTCGTCCGGGGCGAAGGCATGCGCGCGGCGATAGAAATGAAGTGCGCGATCGACGTTCTTCTGCGCCTCGTAGATTTCTCCGGTGCGCTTCGCGAGCTTCGCTGTCGCCGGCTCGTCCGCGGTGATCTTCTCGAGCTCCGCAGCAAAGATCTCGGCCAGGCGAGCCTCGGCATTTGCCACGCGCGCCAAGCGTTCGAGCTCCGCCCACGTCGGTTCGTCGGTGGAGTCCTCGGCGAGCAGCTTGGCGATCGTCTCGAGGGCCGCGAGGTAGTTCTCTTCTTGTTCTTCGTGAAGCTTCGCCAGGCGGCGAAGGAGCGTGCGCCGCTCGTCGGGGTCTTCGCTTCCGACCAGGCGCGCTTCGAGGGTCGCCATGACCCGTCGCCAATCGAGACGAGCGAGGTAGACCCCTTCGAGCATCTCCGCGGCTTGCGAGGCGTGCGCGGGCACCGCCATCAATCGCTCGAGCGCCGCGACCGTCGCCGCGTGCTGGGTGTCGAGCTTGAGCGCCGCCTCGAATTCGTCGAACGCGCGCTCCGTGTCGTTCAAGCTCCCTTCGAGAACCGCCCCGACCTTGTAATGAAGGCCCGCTTTGCGCTCCGCGTTCGTCTCGATGCCGATCTGACGCTCGTAGAGCGTAAGGAGATCCGGCGAGCGTTCGGTCGAGGTGTAGAGACGTTCGAGAGCCGCGAACGCTTGATCGTCGGGGCCGATTTCTAAAATCTGCTCGTAGACTTCGATGGCGCCCGCGGGGTCTTTCATCGTCTCGTCGGAAAGACGCGCATCCTTGAAGAGGATTCGCTTTCGATCTTCATCCCCGCCCGCAGCCTCCGCGCGACGCTTGAGAATATCGTGGAGCGCGGATGCGTCTCCCGTCTCTTCGTAGAGCGACTCGAGGGACTCGAGCGCGCGGTGGTCGTCAGCCCGAAGCTCGAGCGCCTTCACGTAGTAGGTGCGCGCTGCGACGAGATCGCTCAAGCGCGTACGGGCGAGAGCGGCGACCTTCAAGGTAACGTCGAGCTGCTGATCGCCATCGGTGATGTCGGGGACCACGGTGCGAAGGAGCTCGAAGAGCTCGGAGTACTTGTCGGTGACGGAGGCCAAGCCCTCGGTGCGCTCGAGCCATTTCGGAAACTCGGCCTCGGGTGCCGACTCGCGTAGGGCACGCGCGGCATAGGCAAATGCGCGCGCCGGATCTTTGAGCCCATGCTCCGCCACGTCCACGGCTTGCCCGAAAATTTCGAGCTTCGCGTCGACGGTCTCCGCGTACTGCGCCTCGATGTCGAGCACCCGGAGCAGACGGGTGTGCTGACCGTCCGATTCGTAGAGCGGCCGCAGGATCTCTGCCGCATCTCGGCGCGCTTCGGCGTTGTCGAGCAGCGCTTCCAGCGCGGTGCGACTCGGCACGTGGGCCGGATCAGTGGCGAGCGCCTGCCGGTACGCTTCGATCGCGCCCGGTGTGTCGTTCAGCCGCACCTGCCGAGCTTGTCCGAGCCGCGCGAGAAGCGTGAGCCGAGTCTCCTGCGTTTCTGCCAACGAGAGGCTCATCTCCATCGTCTCGACCAGGTCTGCCCAACGATCCGCGATCTCGTAGAGGGTCTCCATCGCCGCGAGCATTTCTCGATTCGGACCAAACTCGTCGAGGAGGGCGCGGTAGGCGATAATGGCCTCGGTCACGTCGGAGAGCTTGTCTGCAAGGGTAAGGGCGATCCGTGCCATGACGGAGCGACGATCGGCGTCGTTCTCTGCATGCCGCTCACGTGCCCGGAGCACGTCGACGAGGGCGCGCCAGTCACTCGTTCGCTCGTACAGCCGATCGAGAGCCTCTAGCGCTGCTGCGTCGGTGGGGTCGTCCTCGATGCGAGCTTTCCAGGCCTCGATCGCGCCGCGCGGATCGCCGAGCGCGTTCTCGGAAAGATCGCCCAGGCGACCGTAGAGCTCGCGCCGGGCATCTCCGTCGTCCTCGAGCTTCACCTCTACTTTTAGGACCTGAGCGAGCTCCGCGCTCTTCCCAGCCGCAGCGTAGATCCGTTCGAGAGCGCGCGCCGCTGGGAGGGCCAGCATCGCGTCGTTCGGATCGATTTCGAGCACCTGCCTGTAAACCGCCTCCGCGCGCAGCGGATCGGTGAGGTTCTCTTCGTAAAGCTTGGCCACTTCGCTCAAGATCTCGGCGCGAGGCTGGGGCGCCTGGGCCACCTTCGCCGACTCCGTCAGGACCCGAGCCGCCTCTTCGTGGGCGCCGAGCTTCTTGCCGAGTTCGAGGAGGCGCACACGGGCATTCGCGTCGTCGGGCGCGATCGGGACGAGACGCGCAAAGACGTCGAACGCTCCTTCGTTCAAGCGCTCGTCGCGGAACTCCGCCACTCGGCGCAGGAGCTCGCGCTGCTCCGCCAAATCGGTCGCCGTCTCTAGACGGATCTCGAGCACGCGCACGAGATCTCGAATGGCATCGTGAGCGACGTAGACGCCCTCGAGGACCAGCGCCGCGCGCGCGCGCAGGCCCGGCTTTTCGAGGCACTTTTCCGCAAGATCGCGAGCATCTCGGTTCGTCGGCTCCGCCTGGAGGACTTCTTCCAGATAGGTGAGCGCGCCGGGCGCGTCGTCGAGGCGCGTGAAGTGAAGCGCGCCTAGACGCAGCTTCAGAGCGATCCCTTCGTCGAGCGTCGCCGTGGCCAAGCGACCCGCGAGGAGCTTCGCCAGGCTCTCCCATTTCTCCAGGGAAGCGTAGAGGCCGTCGAGGGCACGGACGGCCTGCTCGTGGCCAGGCTCGATAGCCCGGATTCGCTCGTAGTAAAAAATGGCCTTTGGCTTGTCGGAGGTGATCTCCTCGGCGACGAGCGCGACCTGGGTCAAAAGATCGGTGCGACGCGTGTCGTCCGCGGCCGCAGCCACGGCTTGCTCGTAGAGCGCTTCGAGATCCGCCCAGCGTTCGAGGGTCGTGAGGATCTGCTTTAGACGTGAGAATGCCCGCTCGTTCGAGGGATCTTTCGCGAGGATCCGCTCCAAATAAGGCTTCGCGCGATCCATCTCGCCGAGCATCTCGTCGTAGAGCGTGGCCGCACGCTCTGCGAGATCGAGCTCGACGCGCTCCGGGAGGTTCGTCGGCCCCTCGGGCGGCACCGCGGCGACGATGGCGTCGACGAAGGCCTGCGCCTGATGGGTGCGGTTCGCAAGCACACCGAGGCGATCCCAGAGATCGAGCTCCATCGGAAACTCCGAGGCGGCGCGATGGACGATGCTGAACGCCATCGCCGGGTGTCCGAGCTTCTGCTCGTGAACATCGGCAAGGCGCGAGTACAGTGCGATGCGCTCCGACTTCGCGGCGGCCGTGGCGATCATCACCTCGAGCACTTCCGCCTGGTGGGCGAATTTGTTGGCGGCGCCGTAGATCCCATCGAGCAGCACGGCGGCTCGCGCGCGCGTGTCTCCGACGGCGAGCAGCTCCTCGACTACGTCGATCGCTCTTCGATCGTTCGGCACCAGCTCGAGTGCGCGCGTGGCCGCAGCGAGCGCGTCGCTCGGACGCTTGAGCGGCCCCATGTACAAGCGTGCCAGCTCGATTTCACGGGCAGCGCGCTCCGCTCCTTCGCGTTGATCGCGATCCGTCTCGAGAGCCTCGGCCGCTCCTTGGGAATCACCCGCCGTGTTGAGGAGGCGAGCGAGAGACCGCAGCGCGCCGCCATGCTGGGGGACGATCTGAAGAATGCGCCTGTAAATGCCGGTGGCCGACTCGGGCGAAGTGAACACGTCTTCTTCGAGCGTCGCCCACTCGTGGAGGAGCTGGATCTTTTGAGCCGTCTTGGCACGCGTCACTCGGAGCTCGAAGAGCCAGCGCAGATCCTCACGTCGGTCGGCACTCCGGAGAATGCGATCGAGGGTGAGTACGGTCGTGTCGTCGTCTTCGTTCTCTTCGATGAGCGTCCGGTAGGCTTCGACCGCTTCGTCGACACGGCCGAGCTCGGTCGCGTACGTCTCGGCGATCTTCGCGCGCAGCACCCGTGTGTCCGGAGCCTTCGACTTCAGGCGCGCCTCGAGGGTGACAACGAACGCGCCCCAATCGGCGGACGCGCGCGCGGCTTTCTCGAACGACGACAGAGCATCGGTGCGATCGGGCGCGAGCTGGTAGGCGCGGCGGGCGTGGCTGAATGCGGCCGCACGGTCCTGCAGATTTTGTCCGCACACGTCGATCAGCTTGTGAAGGAGGGCGAGCTTCGCCTCGTCGCTATCGGCGTGGGCGTAGAGCACTTCGTAGAGCGCCGGGAGACGCGCCCATTTTTCGTCCTTCTCATAGAGGGGGACGAGCGCAGCGGCCGCACGCTGATCGTCGGCGCGAACCACGAGCACGCGCTCGTACGCACGGTGGGCCCGCTCGGGCGCCTGCAGCTTGTCGGCGTACACGTCGGCCGCGCGGTACGAGAGCTCGACCTTCGTGTCCGGCTCGGTCGCGCGATCGGCGGCGCTCGACAGAACCTCCGCGAGCCCTTCCCAATCCGCGCTCGCAGCGTAGAGCGCGGTGAGGCCGTCGTAGTCGCCGGCGGCGATGTACGTGTCGCGCAGAACGCGAAGCGCTTTCGCGTGACCAGGCGAAAGCTCGAGGACGCGCTTCCAGGCCTTCCTCGCGCCAGAGTGGTCGTGGAGCCTATCCGTGTAAATGGCACCTAATTTCAGGAGCACGGCCAGCTTCGCTTGGGGGTCGGTCGCCAGCGTCACTCGGCGCTCGAGCACGTCGCCGACGGTCGCGAAGTCTTTATCGCGCTCGGCCTGCTTTTCCATCGCGTCGAGGGCCGTGACGGCGGACGGATCCTCGCCGAGCACCTTCTTGTAGAGCGCGGTGGCCTCGGCGCCGCGATCGAGTCGCTCCGAAGCGAGCTTGGCCATCTCGACCCACAGCTCGCGCCGGCGCACGCCCTCACCGAGGCGTTCCACCTCTTTCGCCATGAGCTCGTAGAGCGGCTTGTAAGCCCTCCGCTTCGTGTAGAGCTCACGCAGTTTGTCGTTGCCCTCTTCATCGGCCGGCTCTACCTCGACCAGCTTCTCGTAAGCCTCGACGGCGTTCTGCACGTTCGAGAACTGCTCCAGCCAGCGACGGGCCACGGCGCGGTACAGCTCCGCTTTCACGCTCGGCTCGAGCTCGAGCTCGGCCAGGCGCATCTGGGTGGTGAGGAGATCGCGCCAGCGAGCGAGCGCTTCGTAGACGCGTGCAAGGTCCCGCACCGAATCGATGTCCGTCGGGTCGAGGGTGATGATCTGTCCGAGGACGGTGATGAGCGCGGTGTCACTCTTCATGTGCTCGCGGTAAAGCGTGGCGAGCTCGTGAAGGATCGTGAGACGTGCTTCTTTGTCGGCTGGTGCCGCGCGTTCGAGATCGCCACGGAGCAGATCGGCGAGCGCTGGCCACCCGGCGTTCTGGCGATAAAGCCGCTTCAGCGCATCGCGGGCGTCCTTATTGTTCGGCTCTTGACGGAGGAGCGCGCGCCATTGCTCGATGGCCTTCGCAGCGCTTGCCCCTGCTTCCGCGAGCAGCGCCATCTCTGCGGCGAGAGCCGAGCGGGCGGGTCCCTCCGCCATCGTGCGCTGCGCTTCGCCGAGAATTCTTTCGAGTCGCTCGAGGTCCCCCCTCTCGCCGCACCACTCGCGGAAGAAGGTCAACATTCCCGGGTGTGCCGGCTCGAACTTGCGAAGACGCTCGAAGTAAGGCTCCGCGGCGTCGGAGCGCTTCCGCATGCGCCAGTGCGTCATCGCGATCTGAACGAGGAGCCCGACCTCTTGCTCTTGAGCCCGGCGCGGAGCCTCAGTGTGGCCCGGCCCGGAAAGCTGCCCCTCGTAGAGCGCGACGAGGTGATCCCACTCCTCGCGCTCCGTGAAATGTTCTGCGAGAGCGTTCGTGGCTTCGGCGTTGAGCGGTGAGAGGTCGATCGCCTGCTCGTACGCTCCGACCGCGCGATCGGGCGCGTTGAGCTTGTTCCGGTAGACGCGCGCGAGACGTATGTACGCTGCAACCTTCTCTTCCTTGACGGTGGTCTCGAGCGCGAGCTGCTCGAGGGTGCCGCTGAGCGCCTCGTACTCCCCTCCCTCGCGCTGAATGCGCTCGAGGAGAAGAGCGGCGCGGCGGTTCCTCGGATCGATCCCAAGCGACGTTCGAAGCCGGTCGACGATCTCGTCCGTGAGCGCTTCGAGCTTCTTCTTGTTCTTTTTTCCTTCTTTGATCTGCGGGCGGCCGAAGCGGTACGCAACCTCGGCGGCGCTCACCAGAAGCGAGCTCTTGAAGCCCGCGTCCTCGGCGTTCCCGGCTTCTTCGACGTAACGCGCCACGAGCTCCGGCCACTTGGCCTTCTTCGCTTCGCTCTTCTCTATGGCTTCTTCAGCGCGCGGGTCCGCGGGCTTCAACTCGAGCAAGCGGCGGTACGCTTCGACCGCGCGCGCGTCGTCCAGCACCTCCTCATCGAGGATTCGGGCGTGCTCGGCCGTCAGATCCACCTCCGCGTCCGTGCCCTTGGCAATTCGGACTTCTATTTCGAGGAGCTGGGCGACCGCGTCGTACTCGCGCCGCATCTCGTGCGCGCGTCGAGCGGACTCGAGCAACTTGCTGAGCTCCGCGGCGCTCATCTCGCTGGCGTCCTCTGCAAGAGCGCTCGCGAGAGAGGTCCAAGCCTTCTCGTTTTCGGGGTCGTCCTGCAGAAGCCCGAGGGCGTTCCGGATCGTCTTCGCGCTCATCCATCCTCTTGCGCTTCGAAGCGCGTGTCGTCGGCTTCACATCGAGCTTGTCAAAACGGAAACCTGCAGAAATTACGCAGAAATCCCACGCCCGCGGGGAGCCGATGCTACGAGGCGCAAGGCCCGATATCAAGCAGCCATCGTCGCCCGCCCCCACCTCCCGTTTGCGGTAAGCTCGTGGCTCATGCCCTCGGGTCGACGGTCGCTCGCGCACTCCCTCGTCAATGTCTACGAGACGCTAGCCATTTCCCTCCCGACCGTCGTGGACGCCACGCTTCGCTGGGTCGATAAAAAGGTCTGCGACGCCCGGCTCCAAGCCTGGGCGCAGAAGGTCGTCGAGCATGCGCGGGTCGATCTCGAGGTCGCGCCGCGCGAAAACACTCTCCCACGCCATCGAGTCCAACGTGCGAATGATCACGAAAGAGGAGCGCTTCAACGTCCCCATTTTCGGCGGGGGAATGCGAGCGGCGGGATTCATCTCCATCGACCGGAAAAATTGCCACCGGGCGCTGGTCGGCCTCGCCAAAGCGAGAGAGAGACGCTCGCGGCCGGAGTGCACATCTGGATCGCGCCCGAGGGGACTCGCAGCCCGACGGGCAAGCTCCTGCCGTTCAAAAAAGGGGGATTCAACCTCGCGCTCGAGGCTGAGCGGCCCGTCCTTCCGGTGAGCATGCGTGGCACCCGCGACGGGCTACCCGCGAAGGGAGTGCGATCGAGCCCAGG
This sequence comes from Myxococcales bacterium, assembly GCA_043747615.1. Taxonomy (GTDB): domain Bacteria; phylum Myxococcota_A; class Polyangia; order Polyangiales; family Polyangiaceae; genus JAYTOU01. The sequence continues at coordinate 58,414 of JAYTOU010000076.1, forward strand.
TGTCCACGTGAAGATCACGATCTCTCCGCCGATTTTTCCAGAGCGCTACAAGCAACTCGAATTCAAAAAGGGACGTGACCAGATGATCGCTGACGCGCGGGAGATCCTCCACCGTGAGCACTGAGCCTGCCTTCGTCGGCTCCGGCTCGACTGGGCCGCGCGACGCCGCACGCCCGACGACCCCCGGCGCGGGATTGGCGATCTTGGTGAACGCGAACGCCAAGCGCGGCGGGCGGCGCATCGCAGCGCAGCTCGGCCGCATACTGCCCGGCGCTCGGGTGCGCCTCACGCGGACCACGGAGGAGGTCGAAGCGTGGCTCCAAACGCTGCGTGACCCACGCTGCATTCTCGCGGCAGGCGGCGATGGAACAGCGATCGCGCTCGTCAACGCGCTGAACCGGATCACCCCTGCAAACCAGGCCTTTCCGCCGATCGGAGTCTTGCCGCTCGGCACCGGTAACGCATGGGCACGCTCGACGGGGGCGCGCAAATTGGACCAATCGGTGCGGGTCCTCGCCTCCCTCCCAAACGGCTTTCCCACCCGCCGCTTCGGAATCGTCGAAGTGGAAGGGACGCTCACGAGCTTCGCGGGGTGCGGCTGGGACGCAGAGGCCATCAACGAGTTTCGCAAGCAGGTCGAGGCCTCGAAGGGGCCGTCGAAGCGGCTCGCGAAGAGCGTCTACGGGTACCTCGCCGCAACTCTCTTCCGCACCGCGCCCAAGTCCATGATCAACGGGCGCGCGCATCTCCTCATCGAGAACATGGGGGACGAGGTCTACACGATCACCGCGGACGGCAAGCTCCTCAAGATCAACGGCGTGAAGCACGGGAGCATCCTCTACGAAGGGCTCTCGAGCATCGCGGGCGCGTCCACCGTTCCTGAGTTCGGGTACGGCTTTCGCGCGTTTCCCTTCGCCGAGCGGCTTCTCGGATTCATGAACGTGCGCGTCTTCGATCGCTCGGCTCTGTCGGCGATGACCGAGATCCCTAGCCTGTGGCGCGGCGTCCATCCAGTGCGCGGAATGCATGACTGGTTCGCGACTGCTGTGCGCATGACGTTCTCGCGACCGATGGCTCTTCAGATTGGCGGCGATGCCGTCGGCGAGAGGCAAACCGTAGATTTCAAGATCGGCGCGCGGCAGGTCGAGATGCTCGATTGGCGGTCTCTGTGAGAGCTCTCGTGCTCGTCGCTATCGCGTGTTTCCTAGGCTGGTGCCAGGTGGGCTGATTTCTGGGTGATTTTTTGCTCGCGCTCGAAGAGACCAAAGACGTCCGCGGCGTGAAGAAGTAAATCTACGGCAGCTGCGCGACCGTTTCGCTCGCGCGATAGTCCATCTGCGCGGCGATCTTCGCGCGCACTTCTTTGTCCTCGAAGCGGCCCACGAGATGGAGGCCGAGGTCGATCCCGCTCGTGACGCCGCCCGCGGTGACCACGGTGCCCGCATCGACGACGCGCTCGGAGACGACCTTGGCGCCATACGCCGCAAGCAGATCCATCGCGCTGGGGTGCGTCGTCGCTCGATGACCCCGCAGGCGCCCCGCCGCGCCGAGCAGGAGCGCTCCCGTGCACACGGAGGCCAGGCAGCGATTGGCGGGAAAGGCCGAAAGCCAGGCCGAGATCTCGCGGTCCCCGACGAGCTCGCGCGCCCCTTGACCGCCGGCGACGATGACCACGTCGAACTCATCGAGCTCCGGCCGCACGCGCGCCACGCGGAGCTCCGCTGACGCCGCACGCCACGCCGTCTTGCCGGAGGTGGCGGAGATGATTTCGGACGACGACGTGGGGTCGAAGCCCATCGAGGCGATCCGCGAAATAGGATCGTAGACCCCCACCAGATCGAGGAGGGTCATTCCTTCGAAGGCCACGAAAGCGAAGCGCGTTCCCGTGACTCGATCGGGGACCGCAGACAACTCCTCCACGGAGATCGTCGAACGGATCGCCTCGCGAGGAATGGGCCCGTGGATGTGAGGCATCTTCCCCCGCGGTGTGTCGACGATCACGACAGGCACATCGAGCCGTCGCGGATCGATGCAGATGACCTCGATCTGAAGCTCGCGCGCGGAGGAAAAATAGAGCTTTGCGCTCGTCGCGGCCTCGTCGCGGAAGGAGGCGTGAATGAAGCCTTCTGCCGCCAGAGACTCCGGGGCATACGGCTCGACGTCGAGGTCCGCCGTGGCTGCGAGGTCGCGATTCTCAGCCCGACGGACGTGATACAGCCAGCGCACGGATTACGGCGCGGGCCATAGATCTACGCCACCGGCGAAAGACGGCTGCGACGTGAACGGGACCGGCCCGAGCGGCGTCACTCCGCCGTCGGCGACCGCTACGGAGACGAGGCTCGACGTCGAGCCGCCGTCCGAGAGGTACTGGGTGGACGGTCCCAGCAAGGAGCCTTTTCCGTCGTACGCGAACACGTCCGGTGCTCGGGGGATCGTCGCTCCGAGGAGCGCGGTGGTCACGTCCCAAATCCGGGTCTCGTCCCCGGCCCCGTAGCGAAATCCGATGGCCACGTGATCCGCGTCGAGGATCGCAAAGGCCGCAGGAAAGTCCTTCGTTTTAAGATCGAGCACGGTCGACGTCGTGCCCGTCGTGAGAACGAGATCGTCGATCTGGCGCTGGGCAACATCACCGACGCCTGCATCTCCCGGAAGAAGATTGTTGCAGCCGGCGCTGACCATGAGCAAGCGATCGCGCGGGGCGTCGTAGAACATGCTCACGGGGTTAAAGCCGTTGGTGCGGATGCCTCCCACGCCGGCGTCGCCGAAGGGAACGATGGTGTCGGTGTTCACGTCGATGGCGATCACGATCGGCTTGGTCGCCCCGCAGAGCGTGTAGAAGCCCATCGGATCGGTGTTCGTGAGATCGAAGTTTCCGAGGAGCACGTAGACCCGCTGCTTGGCCGCGACGTACACGGCCGCGGTCATGTCGACGTGCCCGTCCTTGTCGGTCGGCACGAGGTAAGAGCTCAGATCGATCGAGGAGGTCGGCGTCGCAGCGTCGAGGCTCTGCGCGGTGTTGATGACCGCGATTTTGTTGCGGTTGAAACGGAGCACGTAGGCCTTGTTTCCCGGCACGGCGATGACGGCGACGGGATCAGCGTATGCTTTGCCGCCGTCGTACGTGTCGTCGAGGGCCACGTTCCACGAGCCGCCCGCCTTCCACGGCGCCGTCGGATCGAGCTTCACGATCAGATCTTTGTCCTGCTCCATGAGGTACGGCGTCGCGCCTTGCAGGAAGGTCGCGCCGATCTTTCCGGGGTAGGCGAACGTGCCGTCCACCCGCCGCCCGGAGATGCTGTACGCGGCCATCTCGCTCCGCGCGGAGTAATTCAGCGAAAGGAGCATCCAGGGCGGAGTAGGGGCGGCGTCGGCGCTCGCTTCGCGCGGGGTGGCGTCGAGGACTGCCGGGCTGTCGACGTAGCTGCCGTCCGGCCCTCCGGCGTCTGCTCCGAACGTGGTGTCGTCACCGCCGCACGCGAAGAGGAGCGCGCCGCCATTGCCGAGCGCAAGACACACTGCTGCTAATGCTTTAAATTTCATTTTTTCAACCTCAGGCTGCGCTCGCCCGCGCACGCCAAATTACGGATCACCCGCGCGTGGTCCGGTTTCCGGACTCCCAGATCGTCCTCCCTCGTGCCCTTCCCAGGTCCCCTGCGAAGCAGGATTTCCCAGTGGATATGCGCGAGATCGTCCCTGGTCACCGTGGCGGGGGCCGTGCCGGATTCAAACCGGCTTCCCTTGACCACGCGCGTACGTCTGCGCGTTTTTTGCAGTATGCAACCAACGTTCGACGCGGCCTCTAGCTACCAAAGCGCGCGGTGCGAGTCACGCGCCAAGTTTATTCAGGACGATGTCGAGGAGATGATCCGCGAGGGCACGCTTGGACATTTTCGCGAGCGCTTCGGTGCTCTCGGCCGACACGATCATCGCCCGATTGTCGTCTCCGCCGAAGCCGTCGCTCGCTGCGTTGGCCACCACGAGATCGATCTTTTTCTTTTCGAGCTTTCCGCGGGCGTACGCGGCAATCTCTTCGTCGCTCCCGGTCTCCACGGCGAAGCCCACGAGGAGCGGCTTCGTTCCGGACCGGGCCGCTCCGAGCTCGGCGAGAAGATCCGGATTTCGCACGAGCGTGATCGAGGCTGTTTCTCCGTCTTTTTTTAGCTTTCCCGGGCTGACTTCGGCCGGCCTGTAGTCGGCGACCGCTGCCGACATGATCACGGCGTCGGCATCCTTCGCGGCCGCGGCGAGCGCCTCTCGCATCTCCATCGCGGCGCGAACGTCGACGCGCTTCACACCCGACGGCGTGCTCAGGCTCACCGGCCCGGCGATGAGCGTCACCTCGGCGCCGCGTGCCGCCGCTCGCTCGGCGATCGCGAAGCCCATCTTTCCCGTTGACCGATTTCCGAGGAAGCGAACCGGATCCAGATCCTCGAGCGTCGGCCCCGCCGTGACCACGATCTTCTTCTTGTGAAGGTTGCTGGGAGCGAGCGCACGCACGATCGCCTGGAAGACTTCGGTGGGGTCGCTCATACGACCGAGACCGGTATCGCCCGATGCCACCTCCCCAAAGACGGGCCCGACGATGGTCACCCTTCCCTGCCGCGCGAGCGCCGACACATTTTTTTCCGTCGCCGGATGGGCCCACATTCGCGGATGCATGGCCGGCACCGCGAGGACCGGACCGCGCGCACACAAGGCGAGCGCCGACACGAGATCGTCGCAGCGACCCGCTGCGAGGCGCGCGAGCAGATCCGCGGTTGCCGGCACGATGACGAGGAGGTCTGCCTCTGCGCTGAGCGTTACGTGAAGCTCCCCGGAGAATTTCGGATCCCACACGTCATCGCGGACGCTCTCGCCGCAGATCCCGGACAGGGTGATGGGCCCAACGAAGTGCTTTGCAGAAGCGGTCATCACCGGGATGACCCGTGCGCCTGCCTTGAGGCACAAGCGGGCGACCTCGACGCTCTTGTAAGCGGCGATGCTGCCGGTCACGGCGAGGACCACGGTTTTTCCGGCGAGGGACATGTGCCCAAGAGACTAGACGACCTTCGGCAGGCTGTGTCGCGCGATCACCATCACACGCGCCTCCTTGGGACCGTGCTCGACCGCGACCGCAAGCGCGACTAGATTGCGCAAACATGGGTCTCTCGATCGGAATCGTCGGCCTCCCCAACGTGGGAAAGTCGACCCTCTTCAATGCATTGTCCTCGGCCAAGGCCGAAGCGGCCAACTACCCTTTTTGCACGATCGAGCCGAACGTCGGCATCGTCATCGTGCCCGATGAGCGCCTCGCCGCGCTCGACGCGGTGGTTCACGCCGACAAAATCGTCCCGACGGCGATCGAGTTCGTCGACATCGCCGGCCTCGTCCGCGGAGCGTCGAAGGGTGAAGGGCTGGGGAACCAGTTTTTGAGCCACATTCGCGAGGTCGACGCCATCGTCCAGGTTGCGCGCTGCTTCGAAGATCCAAACGTGATCCACGTGGAGAACCGCGTCGATCCCGTTGGCGACATCAGCACCGTGACCACCGAGCTCTGTCTGAAGGACATGGAGACCGTTGGCAAACGCCTCGACAAGGCGCGCAAGATGGCGAAGGCCAACCTACCGATCGAGAAGCTCGCCACGGAAATGTGCGAGCCGCTGATGAAACATCTGGACGAGGGGAAGCCCGCGCGGAGCTTCAAGCTGCCGGACCACGTCGACGCGCTCATCATCATGCGCGACATGCAGCTCCTCACGGCGAAGCCTTCGTTCTACGTAGCCAATGTGGACGAAGGATCCCTTGGTGCACTCGAGAAAAACCACCATTACATGGCCCTCAAGGCCCTGGCGGATTCTGAAGGCTCACCGATCGTTCCCGTCTGCGCGGCCATCGAGGCACAGATCGCGGAGCTCGAGCCGCAAGACCGCGCGGAGTTTCTGGAGAGCGTTGGCCTCAAGGAAGCCGGCCTCAATGGCGTCGTTCGTGCGGGCTACAAAATCCTGAAGCTGCTCACCTTCATTACCGCCGGCAAAGTGGAAATTCGGGCCTGGACCACGGTGATCGGCGCACGCGCTCCGCAGGCCGCGGGGGTAATTCACACCGACTTCGAGAAGGGCTTCATCAAGGCCGAAGTCATCTGGTGGGAAGATTTCGTACGCCTCGGTGGCGAAGCAAAATGCCGCGACGCCGGGAAGCTCGCGATCGAGGGCAAGGAGTACGTCATGCGCGACGGTGACGTGGTCCACTTCCGATTCAACGTGTGACGCCGTGAAGCCGTCATTCTCGTTTCTGATGATGCTCACCCTCGCCCTCGCGGTGAGCGCTGTCGGCTGCCCCTGCGTGCGCAACGCCGTTAACAGCAACGAGACCATTCGCTGGTGGCTGTTCTCCAACTTCGCTGCATCGAAGATCTGTCCGGAGATGCTCAAGCGCGGCGTGCCTCTGAAGCTCGCGGTCCTCGGACCAAGCTCAATCGGCCGCTTTTTCCCGCAGCAATGCGCGGTACGGATCGACGACAGCACGCGCACGATGGTGATGGACGCTACCGGCACGGGGTACGTCGTGTTGCCGCTCACCCGCCGGGTCGGATTTTATTGTGGCGTGTCGGTCGAGTTTCGCCCCGACTTCCGACTCGAGGAAGACGCTACGTACGTGTGGGGTCGCTACAACCGCGTCCTCGCCCCTCCGGATCTTCGCATCCTCGGCGTCGAGAATCCGGTGGTGAGCCTCGCCACGCGCACGCCCATCGGGGACGTGGCGACCTTGCTCGGCCAAGGCGTCGTCGAAAGCGAGCTCGCGCGCGGTTTCACGGCGGTGCGCCTCGAAGACGGGGATGACTTCACGCTCGGCATTTTGACGCCGCCCGATCGTCCGAAGAGGCAGTTTGCGTCTGGCGCGGATCGTACCGTACTCGGCAGCGATGCCATCGAGCTTCACGCCGCCTCACGCGATTACCTCGGCCCATTCGAGGTTGCTCAGAATGGGGCCGCGCTCTATGTCAGGCTTCGTGTTGCGGGCGCTCCCGTCGATTACTTCATCGTCGATCGCGGGCTCGGCGACGCCTGGCGTCAGCCGTACCAGGCCGCCCTCCCGATCGGACCGCCCCCCGGTCAACCGATCGCCTACGGCCAGGCGCAGAGCGGAGACGTCAGCCGCGCTTTCGCCGTCGCCCCCGGCTCGTACTATCTCGTCGTCGAGAACCGATCGCCCGCGCCCGCCGCCATCCTCGGAATGCCGATGCCCTTCGAGCAAATGAGCCACGTCAGCTACGCGGTCGAGCTCGGCGATCGCTAGCGCACCCGCGGCGAGCTAGATCGCACAGGGTCCACCGAACGCGCCGAAAAAGCGGGCGATCCACACGACGAGGAGCAACGCGAGCAAAGCCTGGGCAACGCGGGTCACGTGCACGTTCGTTGCCAGGGGCGCAAGCTCACCGCTGCGGACATAACGTGTAACCTGCACGCATGTGACCGCGGCCACGAAGGGGAGCACGATGAACCAGAGCGGATGCATCTGCGTCGCTGCGGCGAAGTCTCCGCTGATCGCCAGGCGCGTTGCGCGCGTGAGGCCGCACGATGGGCAGGGCACGCCAAGGACGAGACGAAGCGGGCAGAGCGGCGGAAGGGAGGTCACAAAAACGAGGCTCCCCGCAAGCGCCACGAGCGCCGCGGGGAGAATAAGTCGGCTCAACGCGCTGACACGCTGACCCGTCAGCCGGGTGCTTGCCACGCTTTGTTGAGCTCTTCCTGCATCAGGATCACGTTGTAGTACGGGATCAAATACATGAACCCGTGGTTCTGCGGATTCTGCACGCCGGCGCGCTGCTGGATTTCCTGGATCAGCGGACCGCACGCCACGACCTGCCAATAGAGCCCGTAGATGCCGCAGGTGACCACGGAGAGACCGATGATCTTTGCCCATGAAGGCTCGTCGCGCTGAAGGAACGCGGACATCTCGTTGCAGGTCTGGACGAACCAGATCATTTGGTAAATACCGCAGCTGAGGATGCCGTAAACGAGGACCATGATGCCCTGCTTGACGGTGCCCTTCGGGCCATGATGGCCGGGCATCGGAGGTGCGCCTTGGTGCATCATCGGGCCGCCCGGATATTGCTGCTGCATGGGCTGGTTCGGATTCTGGTAGCCGCCGGGCTGCTGCTGCTGGCCGTAATTGAGCGCCGAGCTGATGCCCTGGCTGATGGCGTCTCCCGCCTGGTTAAAGCCCTGATTGACCTGCGAGGCGAAATCTTGCGGAGCGCCGTAGCCACCTTGTTGCTGCTGCGGAGCGCCGTAGCCACCTTGTTGCTGCTGCTGCTGCTGCGGAGATCCGTAGCCACCCTGCTGCGGGGGAGGCGCACCGAAGCCACCTTGCTGCGGCGGAGGCCCACCGAAACCACCTTGTTGCGGCGGAGCTGCGCCGTAAGGATCTCCGCCACCCGGAGGCGGACCGCCGAAATCTTGGCGCGGAGGACCACCGAAAGCCCCACCCCCGCCAGGAGGAGGACCCCCAAACGCGGGCGGAGGATCGACGGGGGGAGGCGCGCCGTAATTTCCTGCCGGGGGAGGCGCTCCATAGTTGCCAGCGCCGGCCGCGAACGGCGATCCGGCATCGGCGACCATCGTTCCGCCTAGCGGATTTACGCCGGCCGCGCCTGGTCCGCCAAAGCTTTGATCGGGCGGAGGTGCGCCGAATGCAGCTCCCGGCGGCTGATAGGGCGGCGGAGCTTGGAAGGGCGGAGGAGCAACTCCGCCAAACGGGGGAGGCTGCGACGGAGGCTTCGGCGCAGAGCCACCCATCGGGGGAGCGACGCCGACCATCGTGCCTTTGAGCTTGCTCGGGGGCGCGACGAAGGAGCGGGGAGGAGCAGCGCCGGGATCGCCACCGAACGCGCCGGGCGGACCTGCAGGCGGCGGACCCGCAGCAGGACTTGGCCCAGCGGGAGGAGGCGGACCAACCGGCGGCGCGCCACCCGCGGCACCTCCCGGCGGCTGATTCATCATCAGCATCGTCCCTTTGAACTTCGGGGCAGCGGCCCCTTTGATATTGAACCCGCACTTCGTACACGTCGGTGCGGTGTCGGGGTTTTGGGTTCCACAATTCGGACAGAACACTCGAGCCACCTCCAAAGATGCGTCTTTAAGGCCTGAAAACCTTGCGGAGCATACAGGCGACGGATCGCAATTCTCAAGGGCTTTCGTGCGGACGAACCATCCCTTGACACTTCTTGGGGGTCGCCACTAGCGTTCGCGCGCCCCGTGCCTGTCTTTACCTGCTTTTTTCCCTTTTCCGCGTAGCCCAGGACCCAAAAAGCAATGCCCTTCGCCCTCACCGCCGAACGCGAGCGCGACCTAGAGCAGATTCTCACACGATACCCGACGAAGATGGCGGCGCTCATCCCCGCACTCCACCTTTGCCAGGATCAGGAAGGTTACGTCACCGAGGAGGCGATGCTCTACCTCTCGCATCGCCTCGACGTGCCTCCTGCGCACGTCAAGGGTGTCGTCACTTTTTATACGCTCTTCAATCAGAAGCCCGTCGGCAAGCATCAGGTGTGGGTGTGCCGCACGCTCCCCTGCGCACTTCGCGGCGCGGACGACATACTCCGGCACTGCGAGAAAAAGCTTGGGATCCACGCCGGCGAAACCACCTCCGACGGCAAGGTGACCCTACGCACGGCGGAGTGTCTCGCCAGCTGCGGCACGGCTCCGATGATGCAAGTCGACAAAGAGTACTTCGAAAATCTGACCCACGAAAAGGTGGACGAGATCCTCGCGCGGCTTCGCGCTTGAACCACCCGAACTCAAGGACCGAGAGGCCAATCGCCCCATGATCACCCGCTGCAATCACCTCACCAAGGTCTACGCTGTCCCAAATGGCTGGACGCTCGAGGCCTATGAGCGTGAGGTGAACGGCTACGCGGCCGCGCGGAAAGCCTTGGGCATGACCCGCGACGAAGTGGTGAACGAGGCCAAAGCGGCGAACGTTCGGGGCCGCGGCGGAGCCGGATTTCCCATGGGCGTGAAGTGGAGCTTCATGAAGCCACACCCCACGAAGCCCGCCTACTTGGTGGTGAACGCTGACGAAGGCGAGCCGGGCACCCACAAGGATCGCACGCTGATGGAGCGGAATCCCCACGCGTGCATCGAGGGCTGCATCATTGCCTGTTACGGAATTGGCGCTCACGTCGCGTACATCTATGTGCGCGACGAATTGCATCTTTCGAAGGCACGCTTGGAAGCGGCCATCAAAGAGGCGCGCGCTAAAGGCTATTTGGGCAATACCCCCTTTGGTAAGAATTATGCGGTCGAGGTGCATGTCCACACCGGCGCCGGCGCATATATCTGCGGCGAAGAAACCTCGATGCTCAACTCGCTCGAAGGCAAGCGCGGCGAGCCCCGTCTGAAGCCCCCCTTCCCTGCCCAGACAGGCGCGTTCGGCTGCCCGACCACCGTGAACAACCTCGAGACTATCGCCGTCGTCCCCACGATTTTCAACATGGGCGGCGAGGCATTCTCCAAGCAGTCTTCGATTCACCACTTGAAGGACGGCGGGTCCCGCCTCTTCGGCATCAACGGTCACGTCAAGAAACCGCAGATCATCGAGCTCGCCGTCGGCGTCACCCTCCGCGAGCTGATCTACGACATCGGCGGCGGCATCACCGGCGATCGTGGGCTCCTCGGGGTCATCCCCGGCGGCTCCTCTACCCCAGTTCTCAAGCCGGACGAGCTCGTCAACGCACCCGACGAGAAGAGCCCGATGCACGCGTGGCACGGCAAGAGCGTCCTCGACGTACCGCTCGGGGTCGACACGATGCGCGGCGTCGGCACGATGCTGGGCACCGGCTGCGCGACCGTGATGGCGGAAGGAACCTGCCCGGTCCTGGCCATGCAAAACCTCATGCAGTTCTACAGACACGAGTCCTGCGGGCAGTGCACGCCGTGCCGCGAAGGCAGCGCCTGGCTGTTCAAGACAGTCGACAAGATCCTCGACGGGAGAGCATCGATGGCGGAGCTCGACGCTCTCAGCGACATCGCCAACAACATCATGGGCAACACCATTTGCGCCTTCGGCGAAGGCACCGCGATGCCCGCGCTCGGCTTCTTGCAAAAGTACCGCAAGGACTTCGAAGCGTACGTCCGAGGCGAACGGAACCGCTCCCAAGCCACCCTGGTCGTGTCCTGATGCTCATCGGCCAGGTCTACTTTTATATGCTCGCCATCTTGGCGATCGCCGGCGCGCTGGTCACGGTGCTCGCGAAGAATCCCATTCGCTGCGCGATGGGGCTTCTTGGGATGATCGTGTGCATCGCCGGGCTCTTCCTCGCGCTCCACGCCGAGTTCCTCGCGGTAACCCAGCTCATCGTCTACGCCGGGGCCATCGTCGTCCTCTTCATCTTCGTCATCATGCTCCTCGGGCCAAGCGCCACGATGGCCCGCGACCACCGCGGGAGGCTCGGGCGTACGGTGGGCGGCGTGGTCTTCGGAGCCTCCGCGGCTGGCGCAGTGGCCCTCGTTGCCCAAACCATTCGCACCCCCACCATCCACAACACCGACCACGACTTCGGCACCATCGACGCGTTCGGACGCTCGCTCTTCGCGGTGGGGTTCGTACCCTTCGAGCTCTCGAGCGCGCTCTTGATGGTCGCCGTCGTCGGAGCCGTCGCCGTCGCCCGCGGCAAGCAGCCCGATCCCCGCCTTCACGGCAAAGACACCAGGAGCCCGAGCGACCGCGAGCTTACGGAGACGCCCGCAGTGGAGAAGAGGCCCACATGATTCCTATTAACTATTATCTGCTGCTCGCGGCCATTCTATTTGGCATTGGCGGAGTTGGCTTTTTGATCCGACGCAATGTCCTCGTCGCGTTGATGAGCCTCGAGGTCATGCTCAATGCGGTCAACCTGACGCTCGTTGCCTTCAACCGCGCGCAGCCCGCTCTCCACACCGGTCAGTTGTTCGCTTTTTTCATCATTGCCGCCGAAGCCGCTGAAGTGGCCGTGGGGCTTGCCATCGTTCTTGCGCTCTTCCGCATCAAGCGGACCGTGCGCTCGGACGAGGCCGATCTCCTGAAGAACTGAGAGTATTTTGATGGGTCTCCTCGAACAGCTCTTTCCCGCCGAAAACTACTCCCTCATCGCGCTCATTCTCGGAATGCCTCTTTTGGGCGCATTCGTAAACGGCATCTGGGGCGAGCGCCTCGGAAAACCGGCGGTGCGCTTCATGGCCCTCAGCGCCGTGGGCATCAGCTTTCTCGCCGCCCTCGTGGCCTTCATGTCCCTCGATCACCTCGTCGAGAAAGAGAACCACGAGCACGCCAAGCTCGCCTGGACGGCCTGGGAGTGGATGCACACCAACGGTGGGCGGGCTGCGGGCAACGTCTCCATCGAGCTTCGTTTCAGCATCGACGCCCTGAGCGGCGTGATGATGCTGGTGGTGACGGGCGTCGGCTTCCTCATCCACCTTTATTCAACTGCATATATGGAGAAGGACAAGGCGTATTGGCGATTCTTCGCCTACATGAACCTTTTCATCTTCTCGATGTTGATTCTGATTCTCGGGGACAACCTTCCTGTCCTCTTTGTCGGGTGGGAAGGCGTCGGGCTCTGCTCCTACCTGCTCATCGGATTCTGGTACGACAAGATGCCTAACGCCGAAGCCGGCAAGAAGGCGTTCATCGCCAACCGCATCGGCGACTTCGGTCTGATCTGCGGGATGTTCCTGCTCGTCCATTACACGGGGGCCCTCGATTGGTCGGGCATCGCGCGCGGCGCAAACGTCCTCGCGGACAGCCCCGCAGAGGCGTACCGCATTCACGTGTGGCCGATCGGCGGCGGCACCTACCAGGGGATTTTCCACATTCTCCAGCCGACGCGCCCGGTGACGATCAGCGCCGCCACGGCGGTCGGCCTCGTCCTGTTGCTCGGCTGTACGGGCAAGAGCGCGCAGTTTCCGCTCTACGTGTGGCTCCCCGACGCAATGGCCGGCCCCACGCCGGTGAGCGCGCTCATCCACGCAGCCACGATGGTCACTGCCGGCGTTTATTTGATCTGCCGACTGTCGTTCGTATTCGTCCTTTCGCCGTTCGTGATGATGGTGATTGCCATCGTCGGTATCTCGACGGCGCTCTTGGCGGCAAGCATTGCGCTCGTCCAAAACGACATCAAGAAAGTGCTCGCCTACAGCACGATAAGCCAGCTCGGCTTCATGTTCCTCGGCGTCGGCGTCGGGGCTTTCACGGCCGGATTCTTCCACGTCTTCACCCACGCCTTCTTCAAGGCCTGCTTGTTCCTCGGAGCGGGTAGCGTCATCCACGCAATGCACGCCCGCATCCACGACGACGTGAAGTCGCAGGACATGCGGAACATGGGCGGCCTGAAGAAGTATATGCCCATTACGTATTACACGTTTGGAGCGGCGACCTTGGCCATCTCGGGAATGCCACTCTTGAGTGGCTTCTTCTCGAAAGACGAAATCCTCTATCGCGCGTTCGTGAACCATTCCGTGAATCCATTCACGGAGCGTTTTTCGGCTCGCCACATGGGCGTCTATACGCCCCCGGCGATGCTCGGACCCACGCTCTATGTGCTCGGTCTCGTCGCCGCCACGATGACTGCGTTCTACATGTTTCGCTGCTTCTACATGACGTTCCACGGAGATTTCCGGGGCTGGACGATCGGCCATCCCTCGTCGACTCCACACGCCACCGCGGCAACGGACGACCACGACGACCATCATCACGAGGAAAACCTGAAGGACCCGGGGCGGGCTCCGCACGAGTCGCCTTGGCAGATGACGGTCCCTCTGATCATCCTCGCAGCCTTCTCGGTCTTCGCGGGGTGGCTCAATCCGGCGCCGATCTTCAAGAAGCTGCCGGTCGAGCACTGGCTCGGGCCGGTCTTCGAAGCGGCTACCAAGATCGCTGTCGTCACTCGGCCCGACGCGGAAGCACTGGAAATCAAGCTTGCCCTGGGCGGCATTGCTGCCTTCATCCTCGGGTCCGGGCTCGCTTACTGGATGTACATCATCGAGAAGGGCGCGCCCGCCAAGAAGGCCGCCGAAGCCGCCCCCGGGCTCTACCGGCTCCTCCTCGACAAGTGGAGGATGGACGAGCTCTACGACTACACGGTGGTCTCCGCCGTCGACGCCCTCGCCGAGTCGGCCGCCGCGTTCGACCAGTGGTTCGTCGACGGAGTCATCGCCAAGCTCCCGAGCCTCCTCGTCGCCGCAGCTGGAACTATCCTCCGCACCTTCCAGACCGGCGTCGTCCACGTGTACGCGGCGATCATGGTGCTTGGCCTCGCGCTCATCGGGTGGTTCTTCGTCGCTCCCCACGCCGACGCAATCGTCCAAGAAAACAGCGGCGGCGACTACACGATCGTGGCCGGCCCCGGCATGGGCTACAAGTACCGCTGGGACGCCGACGGCAACGGCAAGCCGGACGACGAAAAGTACTCCGAGCAAGGCCAGGTCAAAGTCCACCTGGATGCCGGTAAATCCCAGACGATCGGACTCGAGGTGGTCAACGCCTTCGGCATCAGGGGCACGAAGCAGATCACCGTGTCGAGGCCTGCGCCGCCCACGGTCATGGAAGTGGGGCAGAACTGATGGCCACCTCAGGAAGCGCCAAGAAACACCTGACGACACCCGAACATTCACCCGACGACGACGCGGGTGATCGTCCGAAGTGGCTGATCACGGCGGTGGTGTTGGCGTGCCTCGTCGGCGGCGTCATTCTTCTCTTCGAAGAAGCGCAGACTCTCCTCGGCGGCGTCGCCAGCGTGAGCGTGGTGATGATCCCGGCGGCCATTGCGTGGCTGATGCCGAAGGACAAGCCGTGGCAGATGCGGCTCCCTCTTGCGGTGATCGCCGGGCTATTGATGCTCTTCGTCTCGCATCTCTGGGCAGGCGCCGCAGACGACGCCGAAGCCGTCCTCCCCGCCGCGGAGTCCCCGCATCTTCTCTCCTGGCTCATCGGCCTGCCGATGCTCGGGGCAATCGGAATTCTCTTTCTGCCCCGCCAGGCTCCCCGCGTCCTCCAAGGAGTGACGCTCACCGTCATGCTCGGCACGCTCGCCATGAGCGTCCCGATGCTGAGCGTTCCTATGGGCCGCTCCTTCCACTTCAACCAAGACGTCATGTGGATCGAGCGCTTCGGCATTCACTATCACGTGGCCATCGACGGCATCTCGCTGTGGCTGGTGATGCTCACGCTCTTCATCCTTCCGATCGCCGCCTACGCATCATTTGGCTCGATCACGACACGGGTGAAGGACTGGTGCTTCGCGCTTCTTCTCCTCGAGGCCGGCCTGGTCGGCGCCTTCGTGTCGCTCGATCTCTTCCTCTTCTACGTCTTCTTCGAGCTCGTCCTCGTGCCGATGTACGTGATGATCGGCGTGTGGGGCGGAACCAACCGCATCAAAGCGGCCATCAAGTTCTTCCTCTACACGATGTTCGGGTCACTCTTGATGCTCGCGGCCATCATCTACCTGGCCTACACGTACTCGAAGCTCACCGGGGGCCAGGCGTCGTTCGACTACTTCGATCTGCAGCGAGTCCTTCTTCCCCGTCACATCCAGCTTTGGCTCTTCGGGGCGTTTACCCTCGCCTTCGTCATCAAAGTACCGATGTGGCCCGTGCACACCTGGCTGCCCGACGCGCACACAGAAGCCCCGACCGGCGGCAGCATCATCCTCGCAGCGGTGATGCTCAAGCTCGGCACGTACGGCTACATGCGTTTCTGTCTAGGCCTCTTTCCGGAAGCATCGGGCGAGCTCGCGGCAAACCTCGCGGGCGTAGCGGTGCTGGGCGGCATTCTCTACGGCGCGCTGTGCGCCTGGAAACAGGACGACGTGAAGCGCCTCGTCGCCTATTCGTCCGTCGCCCACCTCGGCTACGTGATGCTCGGGATCTTCGCCGCGACCCCGTCGTCGCTCGAAGGGGCCGTCCTCCAGAGCGTCAATCACGGTATCTCCACCGGCGCGCTCTTTCTCTTGGTCGGCGTGATCTACGACCGTCGCCACACCCGCATGATCGACGAGTTCGGCGGTCTCGCGAAGGTGATGCCGGTCTACGCAGCGCTCTTCATCGTCGCCACGCTCGCCAGCATCGGGCTCCCCACCACGAACGGTTTCGTCGGCGAGTTCATGATCATCACGGGCACCTTCGTCAGCACCAAGCTCGGTCACTTCAATGGGATCCAAGCGGTCGGCGCGGCCCTCGGCGTAATTTTGGGTGCAATCTACATGCTCGGCGTGGCGCAGAAAATGTTCTTCGGGCCGATCACGAAGCCCGAGAACGAGCACCTCACCGACATGAATTCTCGCGAGGTGATCGCCGTCGCCCCGCTGGTCATCATGATCTTCGTGATCGGCCTCTTTCCGAACCTCTTCCTCGCGCAAATAACCGGTGCGACCAGCCGCGTACAAAGTGATCTGCAGGCCCGTATCGACGCCAATCCTGCCCCTCGTTTCTACGAAGGGCCGCTGAAGCTTCTGCCGCGTCACGTTGAAGCGCCAAAAATCCTTCTCCCTCCGACCGAAGCCACCAGCGCGCTCGACGCGACGCAGCACTAAAGGACCCCCGCTCATGCTGCTCGCGTTTGCTCTGTCCCCGCTCATCATCCTCGCCGTCGGGGCGATGCTGCTCATGCTCGCCGAGTCGTTTTCGCCGGCGCGCGGCGGTCTCGCTCTCGGAGCAACCATCGTCTTTATGACCGCAGGCGTCTTCGCCGGCGCGGTTTGGCTGCACGGGCTCGAGGGTCTCGAAGCCGCCACCGCGTCGGTTTCGCCGTGGCTCATCATCGACAAGTTTGCCCTCTTCTTCGAGATGCTCCTCTGCCTCGGCGGCGCGCTTGCTGCTCTCCTCGCCGGGGGATACTTGCCCGAGCATCAAATCGATCGCGGCGAGTTCTACGCGCTTCTTCTTTTCTCGACCTTCGGCGCGATGATGCTGGCCTCTGCGGGCGATCTCCTGACGCTTTTTCTGGGGCTCGAGACGATGTCACTCGGCGCCTACGCAATGACGGCGTTTCGTCGGACCTCACCGCGCTCGGCAGAAGGCGCGCTCAAATATTTTCTCCTCGGCTCATTCGCCGCGGCGATCACCCTCTACGGCTTTGCCCTCCTCTACGGAGTCACCGGGCACACCGACCTCGTTGGCTTGGGAGCAGCGGTGACCGCAGGGGCGTCGAAGAACCCGATCGTGGTCGTAGCGCTGGTGCTCGTCCTCGTGGGCCTAGCCTTCAAGGTGAGCGCGGTGCCGTTCCACATGTGGACGCCCGATGCTTACGAGGGGGCGCCTACCCCAGCAACGACGTACATGGCCGTCGTGGTGAAGAGCGGCGCGTTTGCGATGCTCCTGCGCGTTCTTCTGACGGTGTTCGGAGACGCGCAGTCCATGTCGTGGTCGAGCGGTTGGCCACCCGTGCTCGCAGCCGTGAGCGTGGCCACTATGACGGTCGCGAACCTGATCGCCGGACGCCAGGAATCCGTGAAGCGCATGCTCGCTTACTCGAGCGTCGCTCACGCTGGCTACATCCTGGTCGGGGTGGTGGCGAGCACCAAAGCCGCCGGGAGCGCGAGCGTGCTCTTCTATCTGCTCACGTACACCGTCTCGACGGCGGGCGCGTTCGGAGCACTCATCCTCTGCGGCCGTCGCGGCGCCGAGGCAGTGAGCTTCGAAGACCTCTCCGGCATCGGCCGCAGGCATCCCGCCGCTGCCTTGCCCTTCGCCCTCTTCCTCCTTTCGCTCGCCGGGATTCCGCCGACCGCAGGGTTCTTTGGCAAGTGGTTCCTCATTCGCGCCGCGATCGACGGAGGCTTCTACGTCCTCGCGGTCATCGCATTCCTCAACAGCGTCGTCGGCGTCTATTACTACCTACGCGTCATCGTCTACATGTACATGCGCGAGCCAGCGGCAGGCGCCCCCATCGCGACGCCCATGCGCTCGGGTTATATCTCGGCGGCGCTTCTCCTCAGCGCCATCCTGGTCATTGCCCTTGGCCTCATCCCGGCGTCTTCGCTCGACGTGGCGATCTCTGCCGCGCTCAACGTCGCCGGGTAGCCTACCGCAGGGGACGGCCCCGATCTTGTAAGGTCATTTTGAACGTGCGAACTACCCGCTTATTCACTTTCATCATTCCTGCTTTGGGCCTTGTTTCAGGCTGCAAAAATGGGACGCCTGCGCCCAGCGCGATCGAAGACGCAGCAACTCCGGTGGCAGCGGCGTCGAGCGGGGTGGCATCTCCCTACAAGCCAGAGACCGTCGCCTCGGCGATCAACCCGAACTCGTCGCCGACGTACCACGGTGCGACCGGGAGCGTCGAGGGAACGATCACCGTGACCGGCGACCCCGCACCGAGCACCGGTTTCGATTTTTCAAAGTGCCCCGATGCCGAGCGCATCTACGGGAAAACCTTTCGCGAAGGGCTGCCGCTGCCCGATGGGAGCCGTCCCCTCGCCGACGCGCTGGTGGTCATCACCGGGTACGCGGGGTTCGTAATCGAGGAAAAAAGTCCGGTGAAACAATTGACGTTCGAGGGGTGCGCCTTGAGCGCGCGAACGATCGATCTCACGTTTGGGCAGCAGATCGCAGTGACGAACAAGGACGTGAAGCTCCACGCGCCGCAGATTGACGACAACGTGCTCCCCGCCTTGATGGTCGCGCCGCCGAATGGAGATCCGGTCTTCGTGTATCCGCGAAAACCCGGTCACGCGCTGCTCAGCGATCAGATGGGCCCCGCGTACGTAGTTGCCGACGTGTATTCGATCTACCAGCCGCTTCACACCACGAGCGATCTCAGCGGCCACTACCGGGTGGACGGTGTTCCCATCGGCAAGCTCGAGGTCAATGTCAGACTCAAGACTATCAACAAAGACGTCATCCGGTCGGTAGAGGTCATCGCGGGCGTCGTTCACAAGCTCGACATCGCGCTCGAGTACCACGCCCCCGTCGTCGATGCCGGCGCCGCGAAAAAAGTTACAGCCCCCGCGGGACCAAAGAGGCCTGAGCCGCCCCACTAGAGCCGAGGCGCGCGCGAAGATTCGCGTACATCGCTGCATCGCCGCGTTTTTCTGCCAGCTCCAGGGCGGTCGCGAGGAGAATCGGATCAAGCGGACCGAGCGCCAGGAGCTGGGCGATCGTCCCGTCGGCCGACTTGCCCTCGGTGAGCGCGATGCGCGCCGCCGCAACCGTCACGAGGGGGTCGCGACCGATCGCCTTCGCGAGATGGCGAAGTAGACCCTTGGTCTCGGGGGCCTCGGGCGTCTGCCAGGCCAGCGCAAGGAGCGTGTGCCGCGCATCTTGATTCTGACTGCGCGCCGGCAGGCGAACGTGGGTGCGGATTGCCAGCTCGATCAGGCCGTCGGGCGGAAGCGCCGATGCAGGCAGCGCTCCGCGTGCGGCCAGATCCACGGCCACAGGCACGACGAGCGGATCACCGTCGATGAACGGAGCGCATACCAACGCATCGGAAACCGTGCGGGCGTCGAGCGGCGACATCGATCGCGCGACGAGACGGACGAACGGGAGGAGCGCCGACGCCGTGATCTCGAAGGGAGCCGTAGCCGAGGAATGATCGGCATTCGACGCCTTGAATGCGCGTGCGAGCGCGGCGTAGTCGCGGAGATCGTAGGCCGCAACGGCGAGGACGAGGCGCGCGCCCACGCTGCCGGGATCTCCCGCCGCGAGCGGAGCCACGATCTCCTGCGCCATCGAGGGCATGTCGAGTAGCAGAGCGCGCCCGCCTACTTCGTCGAGGGCGAGATGCGCGGTCGTCGCCCGACGTCGCACGTGACCAACGTTGCCCGCGAGGATCGCCTCGTCGACCGCCAGACGTGCGACGAGCGGAACCGCGGCCGGCGGCGTTCCCAGCCCACCTGATGAGCGATCGCCAATTCCGGAGACATCGACGAGCGCCGCCGCCAACATTCGGGCAGCAGGAAGCTCCCCTTCTCCGGCAAGCAGCTTCACTTCGTCTGCGAGCCCTGCCCGACGTGCCGGTGCGTGACGCGCGACCTCGCTGTATGCGCGCGCCCTGAGGATCGCGTCTCCGTGCCCCTTGGCCCACGAGGCGAGCGCGTCCCACGCCACGGCGCTCGACGCCTGGGCGAGCGTCAGTCCGATCAGACGATTGCGAGCCGGCTCCGACGTGCCGGGATGCTTCTCTTCGAGGAGCGCGAGCTGCACCTGCGGCTCGACGGCCTTCGGTTCGTCGTCGGCTGCACGGAGCGCGCCTCTCTCGACGCTCACTCGATCTTCACCGCGAGCGAGCTCACACATCGCGCGCGCCGACCACGCCGGCGCATAATCGGCATCGAGCGAGAGCGCTTTCGCTGCCGCCCAGCGCGCCCCCGAATCGCGTGGATTGATCGCACAGCGCACGCTCGCGATCCGAGTCCACACCTCGGGATTCTCGTTGTCGAGCTTGCCGGCCTCGTCGTAAGCCACGAGCGCTCTCGGGTAGTCCTGCGCCGCCTCGGCGATGGCGCCGCGCAGGAAGGAAGCATAAGCCTGCGGCTCGATCACTTCGCCGAGCATGATCTGACCATCGACCACGCGGGTGACCTGGTACTTGGCGCACGCCACGGGCGCGAGGAGCGCAGCGATCAGGGCTAGACGGCGCATGCGCGAAGCCCGTCGAGCAACCGATCGTTCTCGCGCGGGAGCCCAATGGTCACTCGCAGCTGGCGAACCATCCGTCCGCCGACCCCGTGAAAGCTGCGCACGAGGATCCCGCGCTTCACGAGGGCTTCGAACGTCTCTTCGGCCGGATGCACCGTCTTGATCCAGAGAAAATTTGCCTCGCTTGGAGTGACCTCGAACGACCCGAGCGCGCGCAGCTCCGAAGCGACCCGCTCACGCTCGGCGATTACGGCCGTCGTCTGGGCGGCGATCGCGTCCCACGCATGGCGAAGAACGGCAGCCGCCGCGGCCTGACTGGTGGCGCTCAGGTTGAAGGGTTGGCGCACCTTTTCGATTTCCGCAATCAATCCCGCGTCTGCTTCGATCCAACCGACGCGAAGCGCGGCGAGCCCTATTTTACTGAGGGTTCGCAAGATCCCGAGGTTTGGAAAGCGAGCGCGCAACGAGCGCACCGAGGAGCTCGAATAATCTACGTACGCTTCGTCGATCACCACGAGCGCGCCTGCCGCGTGAGCGATCACTTCTTCGAGTCGCGACGCAGTCATCGCGTTTCCCGTCGGGTTGTTCGGGCTTGCGATGAAGACGAGGTTCGGCCGAACGACGTCGATGGCCCGCTTCATCATGGTGACGTCGAGATCCCAATCTGCATCGAGGGGGACTTCGACCGGCTTCCATCCGTGCCCGCGGGCCGTCGTCCGGTACATCACGAACGTGGGAGTCGGGGTGAGAACGACGGGCTGCGGCTGCTTCTCGTGGCAGCGCGCGAGAGCCGTGATGAGGAGAGAGATGATCTCGTCCGAGCCGGAGCCCAGCATCAGATCACTCTGCGAGGCCCCCGTGCGCGCTGCGATCTCCGTTTTTAGCAGGGTGGCGCTGGCGTCAGGGTATCGCTCGAGCCTCACCTGAGAAATCGCCTTCAAAACAGCCTCGATGATGACAGGAGACGCGGCAGGTGGAGCCTCGTTCGCGTCGAGGCGCACCTCGATCCCCGGCGGAACGTGAGGCGCGTACACGGACAGCTCTTCGAGCCCCGGACGCAGGAGACGCTGACGCCAATCAGCGCTCTTTCGTTCAGCCTTCGCTCCTTCGGCACTCACGGGAGATCAGCCGCGACGAAAATCTGCGCCGTCGCTGAGATCGGAGCCGCTCGCGTCGTCGATGGGCTCGTGCGTCTCGTGATGACCGGGTGACTCGGCTTCGCGAAGCCGCTCGGCGATTTCAATGATGCGACGCTCGACGCGACCAAACACGCTCGAGGCGGGAAAACGACCGGCAGAGTCGCGCTCGCCGGCGGGGAGCCCCGTGAGAATTTCGATCCCCTGAAGGACGGATTCCACCGCGTAGAGATGGAACGTTCCTTCGCCAATCGCCCGGGCAACGTCGTCACGAAGGACGAGATGCATGAGGTTCGTCTTCGGAATGAGCACGCCCTGCACACCCGTCAGCCCACGCGCGGCGCACAGGTCGTAGAAGCCCTCGATCTTTGCGCATACTCCGCCGATTGCCTGGATTTCTCCGAGCTGATTGACGCTTCCGGTGACCGCGATGCCCTGGTCGATTCCCACTTCGGCGAGCGCGCTGAGGACGGAGAAGAGCTCGCTCGAGGATGCGCTGTCGCCGTCGACCTCACCGTAGCTCTGCTCGAATGCGATCTGCGCGCGCAAGCTGAGCGGCCTCTCTTGGCCGAAGAGACGGCCGAGGTAGC
>JAYTOU010000077.1:0-128825 GCA_043747615.1 Myxococcales bacterium
CACGACGGGGAAAGTGAAATGGCGTTTCTCCGCCGCAGACGCACGGATCAAGCTTCGCCGCCTATACCCTTCCATTCCGTAGAACCGAGGCACTAGGTCAGCTACGGGGCCGCGGCGGTCTTGCGGTTGATGGCGTCGAGCAAGGCTCGGACGCGCGACGCGAGCGGGCTGTGAGGGAAGTCTGCGAGGAACCCCTCGGCGATCTGTTTCGCGCGCGCGTCTTCGCCGGTACGAGCGAGGGCTTCGATCCGGAGCGCCGTTGCGTCGGGGTTCATGAGGCCCTGAGCGAAGTCGCGATCGTGGCCATCGAGGATGACCAGGGCTTTCGCAGACTCACCGCGGGCGATGGCCGTGCGGGCGCTCTCGATCGTCGCTCCCTCGGCGGCAGGGCTACTTTTTCCGACCGCCTTCGCCGAGCCGCTCGCGGAAGGGGGGGGAGGATCCGGAAAGCTTCTGCGATCTCCGATGATTCCGGCGCTCACCGTGATGGTCGGAGCAGCGTAGGCGGGCGGTGGCGGTTTGCGCGGAAGCGTCGACTCTTTTTCTGCGGCCACGCGCTCGCGCTCGCTCTTGGCGATCATCTGCGCAACGGACGACTCGGTGGAGGTTGATTGTCTCATCGAACCCACGAAGCCGAACCAGCTTAGAATCAGGTATCCAACTCCGAACATCACCACGAGGACTGCGCCCGAGCGGAGGGCCGCCATCGTCCCGCCCGCAGGTGGCGTCGGCGGCGTGGCACCTGCCGTGTTGAAGATCACGGGTAAGGGCTCGGGTGGTTTCGCGGAGACGGGCGGCTCGACGACGGGGGCGGCGACAGATGCCGAAGTTTCTGCGGGCGCCACTGCATTCACCGCCGAGGGCGCGCCGGGGTCCTTCGTTTCGTCGTTCATGGTGTGCGCCCCATCATAGCCACAAATTGGTCCGTTCTCGATCGCCCAGCGTACCGTTTGCGTCGCGAGCCATTTCTCGACGCCGCTCCGTCTCTCGGTGCTGCGAAAAAGTGAATGTGGCCTGCCACGGAGCCAAGCATGAACGGGTCAAAAACGCCGGCGATCCCCACCGTCCTGGCGATGCGGGCAATCGGTCGCGCCCGGCGTATCGCTGCGATGGGCTTTGGTGCCCTCCTTCTCGCCTCCGCCCCGGCGCTGGCCGATGGTACCGACATCCCCCGCGATCAGGTCCGGGTCGCCACTCCAAACCATGTGCGGGACGTCAAAGTCCACGCAGCCGCCGGCATTCCGGGCGGGATCGAAATCGAAGTCCTAGGCACGACCCCCCCGACCTTCAACGTGCGCCTGGCGGACGCCGGAAAACGCCTTTTCATCGATCTCTCCAACTCGGATGTAGCAGGAGCTCCCGAAGCGCTCACCAACCTGACGGGCGTCGTCGGCGGAATCCAAACCCAAGCCTTCAACAACGAGAGCGGACTCCTCACGCGCCTCTCCGTTAGCCTCTCGCAGCAAGCAACCTACCGCGTGCGCGCCGACGGAACGACGCTGCACGTAACGCTCACTCCGAGCGCTCCGGGCGCGGCTCCTTCCGGCGACCTTAAAGCGAAGACCGGCGCAGAATCACTCGCCGAAGTACGCGACGTCCGCTTCGAGCGCGCCCCCGCGGCGGCTTGCACGCGCGGTTGCGATCGGGTGATCGTCGCCCTCTCAGGAACTCCGTCGTACGCGCTGACCACCACGCTCGGCGGCCGCGTCCGCCTCGAAATGAAATCGACGCGGATGCCCGAGGCGCTCACGCGCACGCTCGACGTGAGCTCGTACCAGGGCTTCCTCCACAACGTGAGTGCGTTTCAGGATGCGACCACCGGAGCGGCGATCGTGGAGATCGATCGAACGGGAGAGGCGCAAGGCACCGTCACCGTCGACAACGGTCAGCTCGTCTGGGCGTTCGACGCCCCGAAGCAGAGCGCCATGCCGTCCCCCATCGCGAACGGGCGCATCGCCCGCGACGGCGGCGCCATGAAGCACGTCACCACCCTTGCGCGCGATCCGAGCGCCCCGGAGCAACCCCGGATCGAGACCTCGATCCACGGTGGGGAAGACGCAACGGTCCAGACGATCGGCGGCGGACAAGCGGGTTTTGCCTCTGGTACTTCCGCGCAGGCCGCGGGGGGAAACGGGCGATTTTCGGGCCGTCGCATCGATCTCGACCTGAAGGACGCGGACATCCACAACATCCTTCGCCTCCTCGCCGACGTTGGTCGCGTGAACATCGTCACCGCCGACGACGTCTCGGGCAACGTCACCATCCGCATGCGCAACGTCCCCTGGGACCAAGCGCTCGACGTCGTCCTTCAAGCCAAGGGCCTCGGGATGATCCGGAGCGGAAACCTCATTCGCGTCGCACCGCTCGCCGCGCTGCAAAAAGAGCGGGAATTGCGTCTTGCGCAGCAAAAGCAGGAGCTGGAGCTCGCGCCCCTCGAGACGAGGCTGATTCCGGTGAGCTACGCCACGGCCGACGAGCTTCAGGCCCGAGCGAAGGATTTTCTCTCCCCGCGCGGCTCTATCGCCGTCGACGAACGAACGAACGTCCTCATCGCGAGAGACGTCGCCGGCAACTTGAATCACATCGAAGAGCTGGTGCGCTCGCTCGACACGCAGACTCCGCAGGTGCTCGTCGAAGCGCGCATCGTGGAAGCCACGAGCAAGTACCTCCGCGACGTCGGTATCCAGTGGGGTGGTGACGCCACCTTCAGCGAGGCCACCGGAAATCCGACCGGAGTCGCCTTCCCGTCACGCGTCGGCGTCGCCGGCGGTAACTACGACAACGGCACTCCGACCCAGGGTCTGTCGCCGTTCCAGTCGAAGATCGCCAACCCGAATTTTGCCGTCAACCTTCCCGCCGCTGCAGGTACCGGGCAAGGCGGCGCTCTCGGTCTGTCCTTCGGCTCGCTCGACAACACGCTCAATCTCGCGGTGCGTCTGTCCGCCGCCGAATCGAGCGGCATGCTCCGCATCGTGTCGAGCCCGCGAATCCTCACCCTCGACAACCGCGAAGCGCGCATCAATCAAGGCACGCTCATTCCGTTCGCGCAGGTCAGCGCCCAAGGCGTTCAGACCACCTTTCAGGAAGCGAAGCTGCAGCTCCTCGTGAAGCCGCACGTCACCGCGGATGGCTCGGTCGCCATGCACGTGAAGATCAACCGCGATGAGCCCGACTTCAACCAGACCTCGGCCCGCGGCGATCCCACGATCTTGAAGCGCGAAGCAGAGACCGATCTTCTCGTGATGGACGGACACACCGCGGTCATCGGCGGAATCTTCACCCGGAACACCGGCCGCAACCTCGACCAGGTTCCCTTCTTTGGTGACATCCCGATCCTCGGCGTCCTCTTTCAGCGTCGTCGCGCCAGCGATTCGCGTAACGAGCTCGTCATCTTTCTCACCCCGCGGATCGTCAACCGGGCCGAAGCCCTCGGTCGCTGAGCACACCCTCAACCGCGGCTGATGTACGTTCGCGCTATGGCCGACATGGCGGCGCTGCGGAGATGTCGTGCGTTCGCGGTGGCCGCTGCGGCGCTTGCGTTCGCGTTTTTTCTGGCTCAAGGCGCTCTGGCCGACGGATCGTTCACCCTCGATTGGCGGGCGCCGGCGGAGTGTCCCGACGGAAAAACCGTGGAGCGAGAGGTGAGCAGGCTCCTTGGAGGGGCACCCGCCGCGGTCCCGATTGCAGCCGTGGCCGAGGTGACCCACGAAGAGGCGCGCTGGCGGGTACAGCTCCGCACACAAAGCGCTGAAAATACGGGTGATCGCGCGATCGAGAGCGACACTTGCCGAGAGCTCGCGGACGCGACCGCGCTCGTCCTCGCCATGGCCATCGACCCTGCTCGCGTAGCGGCGACACGTGCCTCGCCCGTCATCGTGGTCCCGCCAGACGCTGGCATCGACGCATCGACGTCCGTCATCGTGGTCCCTCCCTCCACCCCCGCGACCGCGCCGCCCACCCGCGCCGCGACGGAGCCCCCGAGCGCTCCACCGGGACCCCCGCCGCCCCGCAAGACGTTCGCGATCGGTCCCTACGTTCTTGGCGATATCGGGACATTGCCGAACCCGGGCGTCGGTCCGGCCTTGGCGTTCGCCTGGACCCCGGGGGCCCTCAGACTCCAGCTCACGGGCCTCTTTTTCCCCTCGAATACGGCACGTTTACCATTTTCTCGGGGGGGCACCTTCGAGCTTTTCGGGGCAGACGCCGGGGGTTGTTATGAATTTCTCTTCGGGGTCTTCGAGGCTGGTCCTTGCCTCGGCGTGGAGCTGGGCGCCCTCAAAGGGACGGGCTTCGGCATCAACAAGCAGACGCCGGCCCTCGCTTTTTGGGCGGCGCCGTCGGTCGGTGCGGCCTTCGCGTGGCGAATCGGAAGCTCTTTTGCGCTGCGTTTGGAGCTCGACGCGCTTTTCCCGCTCCAGCGGCCGGAGTTCGTCCTCGACGGAGTGGGGGGAGTGCATCGCCCTGCCGCGGTGCTAGGACGAGTCGGGCTCGGAGCGGAAGTTCGTTTTTAGTCACGGAACCCCCGATGTCAGGCCACTCACCTAACGTGCCCAGCTCTGCAGCAACCGCCGCGCTTCCGCATCTCGCGGCGCCGGTGCGGTTGGGAGTCGACAGCGAACCGAGCCCCGCACCCGCCGAGGAAGGCCCGACATGCACGTTCGACGAGGTCTACGGCACGTACTTCCCCTTCGTTTGGCGCAGCGTGCGCAGGCTCGGCGTCCCCGAGCGAGCAGTGGACGACGTCGTGCAGGACGTTTTCGTGGTCGTGCATCGTCGGCTCAGCGATTTCGAGGGGCGATCCTCCGTGAAAACATGGCTCTTCGGGATCGTCCTGCGCACGGTTCGCGATCATCGGCGCACGCTCCGGCGCAAGCCTGGGCAGCTTGGCACACCCCAATGCGAGGGCAGCGACGGCACGGGGATGGACTGCCTCACGGCGTCGAACGATGACGGGCCTCACGAATCTGCGGCAAAGGCCCAGGCTGTGCGCCTCCTCCACGTCCTTCTCGACACGCTCGATGACGAAAAGCGCGAAGTTTTCGTGCTCGCCGAGCTCGAGCAGATGGCCGTCCCCGAAATCGCCATGGCGATCGACGTCAACGCAAACACGGTTTACGCCCGGCTCCGCGCCGCGCGGCACGCATTCGACGAAGCCCTCGCCCGCCATCACGCGCGCGACGGATGGAGGCTGAAGTGAGCGATCTAAGTCCGCAAGCGGAAGCGCTGCTCGAAATTTCGCGAGCAGGAGACGACCCTACGGGGCGTGATCGAACGCGCGTACGAAACGCGCTCGCGACGCGAATTGCGCTCGGCGTGGCGACAGGCGCGGCGGTCGCCACGATTTCGAAGACCGCAGCCTCGGCCGCAGCAAGCTCCGTATCGACGGCCCCCATCGCGGCGACGGCAGCAACGGTGGCGGCAGCAAGTGCCACGACCGCAGCAAGCGTCACGACCGCAGCAAGCGTCGGAATTTCTGCGTTCGGCGCAAAGCTTCTCGTCTCCGTGGCGCTGGTTGGTGCGATCGGAGCCGGCACCGCGACGTACACGACTCACCACGCAGCGCAGCCGAGGAGCTCCGAAGTCACGCTCCTCGAGGCCAATAAGACTCCGCTGGTCAGCCCCACGGCCGCACTCAGGCCTCGCGCGATCAACCCGATCAACCCGATCAACCCGAGCGCCATCACCGAGAGACCCGCTGCTTCGGAAGCCATGCCCCCCGCGCCGATCGCCGTGGCGCCTGCTTCTCCGCCGACCTCGCGCGTGGCAAGCCCCGCTCTGATCGCGAATCCCGTCACTGCGGCGGCGGCGGTCGAGGCTCTTCCGAGAGCGTCATCACTCTCCGACGAAATCGCTCTTCTGCAGAACGCCCATGCGGCTCTCCAGTCAGGCTCCGGAGCGCAGGCCCTCGTAATTCTCGACGATCACGCTCGCCGCTTTCCTCATGGCGCTCTCTCCGAGGAGCGTGAGGCCTCGCGCGTGTCGGCGCTTTGCAAGCTCGGCCGCACCGAGGACGCACGCGTTCAGGCGGCGGATTTCCTGCGCGATCACCCACGCTCCCCGCAGGCACCGGCTGTGCGCGCATCGTGCGCAAGAGACGAAGGCAAATAGCGCCCACGCAACGAGAAGCTCGCTATAAGCGCCGTGTGCGCGCGCGCGTGATCGTCGAGCTGATTGTCGTTACCCTCGGAGCCACCGCGCTTGCTTGGTCGTGGTGCGCCGACCCAGCCTGGTTCCTACGGCACTGGTTCACCTACCCGTACTCGTGGGTCTTGGAAGAGCCCGCCCGCAGGGCTGCGCGCAACTGGCGGATCCTCGGCGCGGTCGTCGGCGTTGCTTTGCTCGTCGTCGTGCGTCCGCTCCTTGGTCGCTGGGCTGGGCGGCACACGCGCGCCGAGGTGGCCGACGCGTTCGTGCGGATCGGTCTTTCGGTACTGGCCGCCCTCGTCTCGAGCGAGATCGCCTTGCGCGCGTTCGATTTGCCCAAAAAACCAGACAAAGCGCAGTGGGTCGAGGTGAAGATCGGCGAGCCGGATCCGCGCTACGGATGGCGCTACATAGGCTCGCACGCGACGACGCTCTCGCAGGGCGGGCGAGACATCGAGTATGCGATCAATGCGGAGCACGCCCGCGCGCGGTCGATCGACGCTCTTCCCGATCCCACCCTCCCCACGCTGATTTTCACGGGCGAGTCGATCACCGCGGGTCACGGACTCCACTACGAGGAGACGTTTCCGGCCCTCGCAGGCGAGGCGCTGAAGCTCCAGGTCGTCAATCTCGGGGTTCACGGCTACGGGAGCGATCAGGCCTTTCTCCGCCTCGCCGAGACCTTGCCGCGCTTCCAGCATCCCGCGGCGATCGTCACCTTCTTCATTCCGGCGATGCTCTGGCGTCTGTCCGAATACGATCATCCGCATCTGGGCTTCGACGGCCTCGAGCCGAAGGTCGTTCCCGTCTCGTTCCTGCATGATCTACGGCTCGAGCGGATGCGGAAAAATCTCATCTCTTACCGCGACGAGCTCGCCCTCGCCGCGAAGATCTTCCGCGAGACGGCGAGGCTGGCCCACGAGCGCGGAGCAAAGGCCATCTTCGTCGCGCCGCGCTTCAACGATCAGGATCCGCGCGAGGACCGCTACCTGATCGACGAGCTCTTCGCGCAGCAAGGACTCACCGTGCTCGACACCAGCTTCGGCTACCAGGCCATCGTGAACGACAACCACCCCGATGCTCCCTCGCAGCGCCGGCTGGCAGACGCCGTCGTCGGGACCCTTCGCGCAGAGCTCGCGAAATAAGTCAGGCGTCGAACGGACGGAACGCGGCGCCCATCCGCTCGAGCTCTGCGAAGTCCACCCGCGGATTCTGATTGAGCAGGCTGATGAGGCTATCGCTGCGAATGCGACTCTTCAAGCCGAGGCTCTCCACTGCCTTCAAGCTCCACAGAATCGGACTAGAGAAGACCGGGACGAAGCGCGCGTTTCGCCCTTTTTTTGCAGCCATTCGGCGAAGGACCTCGCGGAAGGGGAGGCCGTCCTTCGAGGCCGCGGTGATCGGCTCGCATGCCGCAAAATCCCGCGTGCACAGCTGATAGACCATGCGCGCGAGGTCCTCGGCGTGGCACGGGTAGCACATCTGACTTCCGGCAATGAGCGGGATGATCGGGCTAAATTGCGTGATCTTGCTGAGGGCTCCGACGATGCCGCGGGGCTCTCCTTGATCGTAGACGAGGCCGGGTCGGATGGAGATGACGCCATTCGGCTGCGACGCTTTTTCCACCGCGAGCTTCGCCTGGCCGTACATCGATTTGCAGCCGTCGAATGCGGCGAGGCTGGAGATGAAAATGATCTTCGGCACGTGCGCGCTGGCAAAGAGCTTGAGCGAGCCGTCCACGTTGACGCGCTTGATCTCGTGCCAGGTGCGGGCCGCAAAATCGTATGCACAATGCACGAGTACGTCGACGCCGGCGAGCGCGCCCGGGGGAAGGTCCTCGCCGAGAACGAAGCGGGTCTTCGAGGTGCCGCGCCGATTGAGCTCGACGACGTCGACGCCTTGCGATCGAAGGTAGTTCGCGATGCACGCCCCGACGTAGCCGTTCGCTCCGGTGATCGCACAACGGACGGTTTTATTGGTCGCCATAGGCCGCACCCCCGATTCGGTACGCGTTGGCCATCACGCTCAAGGTGATCGTGGTGGCGGGGATGCTCGGCAGAACGCTAGAGTCGATGAGGTGAAGGCGCTTGAAACCGGAAGGCCTGCCGAGCGTGTCCGTCTCGAATCGCCCTGGTTTTCCCCGCATGGGAAAGGTTCCGCCGGAGTGGGCGCCGGTTCCGAGGTGGCCCGTCTTCAGCATGGGCGCGATGGGCATGAACCCGAGCTGCTTCGAATTTCGGGTGAGCTTCCCGACGACGGCGCTGACGATGGCGGTGGTCTTCTTGGGGATCTCGTTCTGCTCGACATGCAGGTGTCCGTCGCGCAGCGACACCGTTCCCGTTGGGGAGAGGTTCGAGTGCAGGTACCCCTGAAGGACCATGAGACGACTCAGCATGAGCCCCGCCGGCATGAGCGCGAACTTGAACGCGCTCCCGAGCATGCTCTTCATAGCGTCGAGGTAGAGGTCGTTGTACGTGTACATCTGCATGTGAACCGGGTGCGCGCTGATCTCGTGATCGACGAGCTCCAGGAACAGCTGGGAGAGAGTGTGCAGGCGCTCGGTCTGCGCGTTTCCGCCGCCACGGAGCCCCACCACGGGGAGGAGAAAGTACTGCGAGTCGCGGAGGGTGAGCGCGTGGCTCGTGGCGTCGAGCGACTGGAGCATGACCTTCGCGGTCTGAAGAACGCCGCACCCGAGGAACACGCGATCGGCCTTGTATTCAAGGGGATTCTTGTCGTGGAGGCCATGCGCATGAACGACGACCTTGCCCTTGATCTCCTCGACGCGATCGACCACCACGTTGGGGACGTAGTGGATCTTGTCGCTCGTAGCGTCGAGCGACTGCGGCGATTTGTAGATGAGATCGTAGGGGCAGCCGTACATGCACAGGCCGCAGTAGGTGCAGCCTTTCGCGTTTCGCGCCGTCGGCTCGGCCTGCACGGCGACGCGCGAAGTACCGAACACGAAGCCCCGCTCGCGCAAGCGATCGCGGTGGCGGTTCATCGTCTCGAGGACGTCCTCGGCCTGGCGACTCGGACGGAGCGCGGCATAGGTCTCCGAGTGGAGGGGAAACATCTCTTCCAGATCGTCGCGCTTGGCGGAGAGCGGCACGAACTTGAACACCGCTTTGTATGCTTCGCTGAGAGCGTCGGGCGCGATCGCCCAGTCGGAAATGTCTGTCGGGAGGTACGGGAGGACCGCCGCGCCCCACACGTTGCTCAGCCCGCCCCGCG
Organism: Myxococcales bacterium; assembly: GCA_043747615.1. Classification (GTDB taxonomy): domain Bacteria; phylum Myxococcota_A; class Polyangia; order Polyangiales; family Polyangiaceae; genus JAYTOU01. Next base: position 9,379 of record JAYTOU010000077.1, read on the forward strand.
CAAAGGAGGAGAAGGTCGTCGCGCGCTCGGCCTGGATGGTCGGCACTTCGCGGTAAGGAAAATCCGAGCCGTAAAGGCGCTTCATCGGGAGGCCCGTGGTGGTCGCTCCCGCGCTCTCTTTGAGGACGGCGATCGATTCTGGTCCCCAGCCTTCGAACGGCGCGACTCGCATGCGATCGACGAGCTCCTGCCGGGCGGGCTCGAGATCGACCCCCGCATCGAGCATCGTCACCTCCATGCCTTTGTCGACGAGCGCCCGCGCGCACGCCACGCTCGCGGGACCCGAGCCGACGACGATGATCTTCTCGCCCATGTTCCGCAGCTCTTTACCATGATAACCACGCCATCGTGTTGAGCACAGAGCGTGTAGCGCACGCGTTCATGGCTGTTTTGGTGGCCGGGACGCTTCTCTTTGCGACGTTCGCCCCGTGGCGCAGCGTCATCGGCGTCGACAACCGGACGTACGTGGAGATGGTCGCCGGCGTTCGCGACCACGGGCTCCCCTACACCACGAACGACTTTTCCGATCGCTTCCCCGAGGCGCGCGCCCGCTTCAACGTGGCCCGCGATGGGAAGCTCTGGGGGGTCTACGCGCCGGTCTTCGCGTACGCAGCAGCGCCGGCGCTCGCGGCGGGCGGTCTCCTCGGAATCGGGAAAGCGAACATCGTTTGCATGGCTCTCCTCGCCATAGCCGTCTACCTCCTCGGAAAACGGATCAGCGATGAGCCCCTCGCCGGCGTGGGCGCGGCGTACACCACGCTCCTCTCGACACCGATCTGGGCGAGCTCCTTCGAGACGCTCGCGCTCCCGCTCTTCTGTCTCTTCCTCGTCATCGCCTGCTACTTCGCCGTGCGCGCCGTCGAGTCGAAGGAGCGATCGTTCGGCTGGGCAGGGCTCGCCGGGGTTTTCGCCGGCCTCGCCGCGGGCTCGCACATGCACGGCTTCCCCATGGGAATTCTCTTGATCGGCGGGATCGCGCTCGTCCATGTGCACGAGCCTGAGCGTCCAGGAGAGCTCCGAGCCCTCCTTCCAGATCTCGTGGGTCTCGCGCGCGCCGCCTGCGCAACCCTCGGAATGGTGCTCGCTCTCGTGCCGGTCGGGCTCATCAATCGCTACCGCTTCGGCACACCGAATCCCATGTCGTACGGCCCGTGCACGTGGGCGCAGTGCGAGCGCATGGGACAGAGCAGCTTGAACGCGGGGGCGCTTCTCAGCTTCGCGTTGCCCGCGGTTCCCTGGATGGCGATCATCGCGGTGGCCCTCGTTCTCGCGCGAAAGCGGTGGTGGACGATGGCCATCGTCGTCGCCCTTGCTGCAGGGTCGCTCGCGGTACCGGGCCTCTTCTTTCACGACGCGGCTTTCGGTCTCGTGCGCACCGTTTACGGCTACGTCGTCGATGTTTCGAACATCACCTTTCCCGAGCACCCGAAGCCTCCCGACGGGCTCGGTCATCTCTTCGGCGGGCAGGTGATCAAATCGATGGTCCAGTGCTCGCCGGTCTTGCTCACGGGGCTTCTCCTTCCGCCGATCGCGCGGAGCGGACCGAGAGCGCGCGCGCTTTCCGTGTGGCTCGCCGTGGTGGGGCAGCTCCTGGGCCTCTCGCTCCTTGGGCGCTTCAGCGGCGCGTGGACCTTCGGTTGGCCGTACCTTTTTCTCCGCTACATCATCCCGGCGACGCCGCTTCTCAGCGTGCTGTCCGTCGTCGTTCTGGCGAAGCTCCCGTGGCGATGGAGTCACGTGGTGTGCGGGGCTTTTCTTGCGGCGGTCGGGCTCGTTTATTTCGTCGTCAGCACCGGCGAAGACGGCGGCCACCTGCGCCGATGGCTCGAGCTCCGCGGCACGCTCGTTCTCGGGGTCGGCGTTGCGATTCTCGTGTTTGCCTTCCAGCGGTGGCCGCACGCGTGGGTCGCACGCATCGCACCACTCGTGAGCGCCGCGGCGATCGGTGTGGGGGTCGCGGTGTCCATAGGCGTGGATACCCGCGTCCTCGTGCGACAGATCGCGGCCATCGACGCCCATGTCGGGCGCATCGCCGCCTTCGTGCCGCAGCGTTTCGCGCTCGCGGGCTGGGGACCCGACACCGACACGGTCCTCGGCATGCGTGCGGAGCGCGACATCCAGTACATCGACCTCGTCGAAGCTGAAGAAGGAGCGTGGGACGATTTTCGGGAGATCATCGAGCTATGGAGCGACGAGGGTCTGCCGATCTACGCGGTCTTCCCGCACATGACGCCGCGCTTCCGGTGGCCCTACGCGCCCTTCGACATCCCCGCGGAGCTGATCAGCGACGAGGACGAGCTCTGGAAGATCGGTCCGCCGAACCGTCGCCTCAGTCAGGCCGAGCACGAGGCCTTCGCCGTGGCGCGCGAAGAGCGGCGAAAGCGCGCCGCACTTCCGCACTGAGGCGGGCGCGTTTTTAGCGCGTGCAAACCGCGAAGGTGTTCAGCCCGAACTTGTGCGAAAAGCACTTGATTTGCTGGGGAATGAAGCCCGCGCGCACGAGGAGCGGCCAGAGATCTTTCACGTCGTAGTACATCTTGTGATCGTTCATCTCGAACTCGGGGCTGAGGCCAAGCTTGAACGCGGAGAGCTCGAGGTAACGTTTTCCTGCCCACGACGGGACGTTGAGGAGGCACGTGCCGCCCGGCGCGAGGATGCGACGAAAATGGGTGAGCGCCTCAAGCGGCTCCCACAGATGCTCGAGCACCGAGATGCACATGATGACGTCGAGCGAGGCATCGCCGAGAGTGGCGAGCGCGGGGAGCAGCGGGCCCTCCGTGGCCGCGACCTTGGGATGCTCGTTCAGCTCGTCGGCGATGGACACGTCGACGAGGACCACCTTCGCGGCCTCTTCGAGGACCGTGCGCGCGAACGACGCGTGGTAACCGCAGCCGAAATCGCCGACGTTTTTCCCCGCGAACGAGGGCACGTAGTGCCTGATCTGGCGCGCGGAGAGCCACACTCCGAAGCGATCGGCGAACGTCGTCTTGTAGCCCTGACCGAACGACTCTTGCCGCGTCGAGGACTCGCTCACGGGCGCCGCCACACTACCACCGCCGTTGAGTGGAGAAGGAGGGTGAACGTGAAGGTCATGAAGCCCGCGATCATGCAGAGGAGCCCCGTGACGCCGAGGTAGTTCACGGAGTTACCGACCGCGAGCGCGAGCCCGTTGTGCACGTACGAGCCTGCGAGCCAGCAGCTGAGAGCGACGCCGGTCATGAAGAGGAGCACGCTGATCCCGACGGTGCGATCGTACGGGAAGCGCGCGAACCAGCGCTTGGTGGGCTCCCCCGAGTAGTCGAAGAACACGTGCGCGAGGACACCGAGGTAGACGCACTGGAGGCCGAGCGTGGCCAGGGTGAGACCGAGGAGCATCCAGTGAAGCGAGAAGGTGACCGGGCCGACGCTGAGCGGACCGAGCGACAGCGGCAACGTGAGGAGGAGACCGAGCGCCGTCATCACGAGACCGGGCTTGTAGAGAAAGAACGCCGCTCCGTAGATGAACATGGCGCGCAGGTTGATCCACGCCGCCGCCCAGGGGGAAAACCAGCCCGAGCGTTTGTGGTGACTGAGGCGGCCGTCGCGATCCTTCAAGAAGCGGATCGGCACTTCGTCGGTCTTCAGACCCATGTGGACGGATTTCAGGACCATCTCCGACGCGTATTCCCAGGACTGCGAGCGCAGCCCCATGCGAACGAGAGCGGGTTTGGTGAGCCCGCGCATGCCGCAGTGGATGTCGGAAAAATGGCTCGAGAAGATGACGTTCAGGATCCAGGTCGTCACGGGCGTGCCGAGGTAACGATGGAGCGCGGGCATCGATCCTGGCTCGATGTAGCCGCGGAAACGCGAGCCCATGACGAACTCGGTGCCGTTGCGAAACTTTTCGATGAAGGGCGCGATCTCCCGAAAATCGTAGGTGCAATCGCAGTCGCCCATGACCACGTATTTTCCGCGGATGTAGGGAAGGCTGTCGATGTATGCCCGGCCGAGGCCGCGCTTCGGTGAGTTGAGGACGCGTGCGCCGCCGGCGAGAGCGAGCTTTCCGGTGTCGTCCGTGGAGCTGTTGACGATGAGGATCTCGCCGGTGCAGTTGGCCTTCTTGAGGCCCTCTTTGCACCACGCCACGAAGTCCGAAATCGTGAGCTGCTCGTTCAGCGCAGGCACCACGATGGAGAGCTCGGGGTCCGCGACGTCGTCGTCGGGAACGAGGAGCTCGAGCTCGGGATCGACGACGTGCACGGGTGCAGAGACTTCGAGCACGGGGACAATGGCGCTCGCGACGAGAATTGCGGTCGGCTGACGGACCTGCGTCGACATGGGCCCGCGATTCTTCGCAGATCCAAGGCGTAAACGGAAGCCCGAACGTTGCGGAGCCCGGGTGCGGCCTCGCGCCTTCCATGCTACTGCTCCTTCCCTAATGAGCTGGATCGAAGGCGTGCTCCAAGTGCCGCTCGTCATGCAAGCCGCGCGCGGCGCCTCGAACTGGGTCGATCTCCAGTGGTCGCTTCTCGATGCGCAGCTCAAGTTGATCGCCCCTCGCGCGCACGGAAAGCTGCTCGACGTGGGCTGCGGCGAGAAGCCGTACGAGGCGATTTTTCTGCCCTTCGTGACCTCGTACATCGGCGTGGAGCACGAGGCCACGTTCGGCCACACGACCGCGTCCACGCGCTCGAAGCCCGATGTCCTCTACGACGGCAAGCGCCTCCCCTTCGACGACGAGAGCTTCGACACCGTGCTGAACGTGCAAGTGCTTGAGCACACCTCACGGCCGCAGGAGCTCCTCGAGGAAATGGCGCGCGTCCTCAAGCAAGACGGCACCCTCATTCTCAACGCGCCCTTTTGCTTTCGCCTCCACGAAGAGCCACACGATTTTTTCCGCTACACGCCCCATGGTCTCAAAGACATGTGCGAGCGCGCGGGGCTCGAGGTCACCGACACGATGGCCCAGGGCAGCCTGTGGAGCGTGATGGGGCACAAGCTCAACTCGTACCTCGCGTTTCAGGTCGCCGATCTCGGCGCCGTCACGCAGGCAATGGGAAAGCTCGGACACGAAGGCACCAGCAAGAAGCGTCCGCGCCTCTGGTCGTTCCCGTTCGTCCTTCCCACGATGGCCTGCGTCAGCGCGGGCGCGCGGATCCTCGATCACCTGCTCCCGGACGCGACCGAAGCTCTCAGCTTCATGATCGTCGCCCGCCGCAAAAAAGGTCGCTGATTACTTTTTCTTCGTTCCGCGGTTACGCCAGGCGGTGTTGAACTCTTCGATCGTCGTCTCGGTGCGCGGGTTCCACACCATCTTGCGCAGGATCGGCGGCGCGATGGTCGGCACGTGGGCGCCACATTCGAGGGCCTCGTTCACGTCCATCATGTGGCGCATGGAGCCGACGATGATCTTCGATTTGAGCCCTTCGCGGTCCAGGACGTTTCGCGTCGAGGAGATGACGGGCTTCACGTCGTAGCCCATGTCGCGCACGCGGCCGGAGAAGATGCTCACGTAGGTGGCCCCCGCGAGCGCCGCCAAATAAGCCTGATTCATGGCCATCAGGCAGGTCATGTTCGTCTTCACGTTCTTCTTGGTGAGAGCGTAAACGACGCGAAGGCCGTGCTCGCTCATTGGCACCTTGATGCAGATCCGCGCCGGATCCCACGCGTGGTAGGCAGCGGCTTCGGCCAGCATTTCGGGCTCGGTCTCGGTGGTGAGCTCGACGGAAACGTCTCCATGGCTCACCGCGAGGACCTCGCGAATGCGCTCGCCGAGATCGGCGTCGGGTGCTTCTTTGGCGATGATGAGCGGGTTGGTGGTGACGCCCGAGAGCACCCCCCACGCGAACAACTCCTTGATCTCTTTAGGGTCCGAGCTGTCGATGAATATAGCCATTTTATGCTTCTCCCAGCTTCTGAAGGGCTCTCGATATACCACGCGTCGCCATCAGGCGCCCAGGATGGCCTTCGTGATCTCGGCGAACGTTGCGCCAGAAATGTCGGGTGATCCCGCGGGGCCTCCCCGCAGCGGACAGAGCTCGCAGCGGTCGCGCGAAAATAGGAGCGCCGTTTTCACGTTCGCCGCGCGCCCGGCTTCGACGTCCCCGCGCGAGTCGCCGACCATCCAGGATGCAGCGCGATCGACGCCGAGCTCCGTCGACAGATCGTCGAGCAGCCCGGGGAGCGGCTTGCGGCACGCGCACGGACCCACCAGCGACGGATCGCCGCCGGCGCCGCCGCTCGGGTGATGCATGCATATTGCAACCTTGGCGATCGTGACCCCTTCTCGGGCGAGCATGGCCACGAGCGCGTCGTTCGTGCGCTTCACAGCGGCCGCGGAGAACTGCCCTTTGGCGGGCCCGGGCTGGTTGCTTGCGATGGCGAGGACGTAGCCGGCTCCGGCGAGCGCGCGGAGACCCTCGGCAACGCCGGGGAGGAGACGCAGCTGGTCGGGATGAAAGGCAACCGAGATGATCCCCGCTTCCTCGTCTCGCACGACGTCGATGAGGGTGCCGTCGCGATCGAGAAAGACCGCGCGCGTCATGTGACTACTTGACCGACTCCCACTTCGTTTGCGCTTTCTGGAGCTTGGGATGGCTCACGAGAAGGTGCCAGATCACCGCGCAGAAGCCCTCGGTGTGAGGAGTGCTTCGCGCCGCGTTGACGGTGGGAATGACGACGCAGGCGTCGGCCACTTGCTTGGTGAAGCCGCCGTCACGCCCGACGATCCCGAAGACCTTGGCGTTCACGCTCTTGGCGTGCTCCACCGAGCGCACCAGGTTTACCGACACGTTCTTCTCGCGGTTGCCGCCACCCACGGAGAAGACGAGGATCGCGTCGTTCTTGCGGAGCCGGGAGACCTTGAGCCACTCGGAGAAGCACGTGTCCCAGCCCTCGTCGTTCACCCGCGCGGTGAGCTCCGCCACGTTGTCGGTGGGGGCGTACGCTTCGAAATCGCAGATCTTGCGAAAGTCATTCACGGCGTGACCGGCGTGCCCCGCGGAGCCTCCTACGCCGAGAATGAAGAGGCGGCCGTTGTTCGCACGCACTTCGGCCAGGCCAGTTGCCAGCGCTTCCACGCTCGCCACGTCGATCTGACGAATGAGCTCGAGGCTCTCGTCGAGGAAGGTCTTCGTGAACGACTCGTTGGTATCGGCCATGGTGCCCTCTTTACGATCGATGAAAATTCGCGACGATGCGCGCGCCGTCTTGGTCGAAGCGAAACCGTAGCGGTTTCAAACCGCGCTTGCTCATCACTTCCCACAGTCGGCGTTTGTCGGCGGGCCGCGTGTAGAACATGAAAAATCCGCCACCGCCTGCGCCCATCAATTTTCCCCCGATGGCCCCGGCTTTTCGAGCTTCTTCGTAGTGCTCGTCGATCACCGGATCGGTCATGTTGACGGCCAGCTTGCGCTTGTTCGTCCAGTGCTCGTGGAGCATCTCGCCGTAGCGGTCGACGTCGCCCTTGAGGAGAAGATCGCGCGTCTCGTAGCCGAGCGCCTTGATGCGGTGCATGCGATTGACCGCGTCGTCTTTGTTGGCGGTGATCTGTTTGCCCTGCTCCTTGAGCACCGTCGACGCCGCGCGCTCGACGCCCGAGTAGAAGATCGTCAGGTTGCTCTCGAGCTCGTCGACCACGTCCGGCGAGGCGTCGACCCGCTCGGGGACGACCGTTCCATCTTTGTTGAACGTGAAGGCGGTGATACCGCCGTACGCCGCGATGTACTGATCTTGCTTCCCGATCGGCTCCTTCAGGATGTCGATTTCGATCTGACAGGCTTCGCGCGCGAGCTGCTCGGTGGAGACGAAATTGCGATTGTAGGCGTGGAGCGCATTGAGGAGGGCCACGGTGAAAGAGCTCGACGACCCCAAGCCCGAATTGGACGGGACGTCGGCGACGGTGACGAGCTCGATGCCCTTGCTGATGCCGGTGAAGCGCAGCGTCTCGCGGAAGATGCGGTGCTCGATCTGTTCGACCGAGTCGACCGTCTCCGTCTTCGAGTAGGCGAGGCGGATCGTGTCGTAGAATCGCTGGTTCGCGGCGACGAAGACGTAGCGTTCGATGGCGGCCGCCACCAAGAAGCCGCCATGCTCGCGCGCGTAGCTCGGGAGGTCGGTGCCGCCACCACCCAAAGAAAAGCGGACCGGGGCGCGAGAGACGATCATGAGGGCTTTCGAAGGTATTCTGCGAGCGTGGCCAGCCCTTCCGGCGAGCCAATTTCGAAGAACCTGTCATGCGCGGCGAACGCTCGCAAGCGCTTCTTTTCAGCGAGAGCGCGCTGGATAGTGTCGAGCCCCGCGGGCGTGCCCTCGGGCAGGGCGGCGACCACCTCTCGCCGAAGAGCGATCGCGCCGTAGTCGATGTGATCGAACCGCGAATCCTTGGCGCCCTTCTCGTAGGCAATGATCCACGCGCCATCGGCGATCACGTTCGACGCGTCCCATTTCCCGTCGTTCTTGTAGACGCTCATCACCCCGTCGCAGTCGGCGTGGGCGGCGAGCGAGGTGAGCGGACCGGCATAATCGAAGGGTAGATAACTGTCGCCGTAGGTCACGAGGAAGATCGGGTCGAGGAGGGTGAGAGCGAGCCGCACCGCGCCCGCCGTGCCGAGCTGGTGCTCGCCTTCGTCCGAGTAGCGCACGCGAAGGCCGTAGCGCGCACCGTCTTTCACGTGCTCCCGAATCTGCCCACCGAGGTGACCGATGCACATGACGACGTCGTCGAACCCGCATGCGCTGAGCTTCTTGAGCTGCCAGTCAACGAAGGGACGGCCTGCGACGTCGAGCATCGACTTCGGAATTTTGTCCGTGAAGGGGCGCATCCGCGTCGCAAGGCCGCCGGCCAAGAGCACCGCTTGCATCTCTAACCTTCGAAGACCTCGCGGGAGACTTCGCGGACTGCGAGCTCGACGGCGACGTCGGAGGTGTTCTTCACCTTGAATCCAAGAGCCGCGAGCTTGTCCGGCTTGATGCGCGACAGAGGCACGTCTCCCGGCCAGCCCTGGCTCCCGCCGCCGTATTCGATGCGCGCCGTCTTGTGGGGCGAGGCCGCGACGCACAGCTCGGCGATGCGGCGGACGTTCGTGGTGTCCGGCGGCGCAAGGTTGTAGACTGCAAGCTTCTCTTTGGCGTGGTCGAGGACGAAGAGGATTCCCTGCACGCAGTCGGTCACGTGGAGGTAGGGCTTGGCCTGCCGTCCGTCGCCGAGCACGTCGAGGTACTCGGGATGCGCCTTGAGCTTCTTGCAGAAATCTAGGATCGCGCCGTGCGTGCCGCGCGGGCCGACGACGTTGCCGAAGCGGCAGATGTAACCCGAGAGGCCGAAGCATTCGGAATAGGCGCTGATGAGCGATTCGCCTGCAAATTTGCTCGCGCCGTAGAGGGAGATGGGGAGGCTTCCGAGGTCACCTTCTCCGCACGGCTCGGTGACGTTGCCGTAGACGGTACCGCTCGACGCGAAGACGAACCGCTGGATTCCATTGAGCCGCGTCGCCTCGAGCGCGTTGTACGTTGCAATCGTTCCCTGCTCCAGATCGAGGCGCGTGCGCTCGAGCCCCCAGCGCGCTTCAGGGTTCGCTGCGAGATGAAACACGACGTCGTGGCCCACCATGGCAAGCGTGAGGGCATCGAGATCGAGCGCATCGGCTTCGACGAGCGTCACCCGCCCCTCGGCGAGGTGCGCCGCGACGAACGCCCGCTTGCCGATGGTCATGTTGTCGTAGAGCGTCACGGGCCCGCGGAGCACCAGTAGATCCGCCAAATGGCTTCCCACGAACCCTGCTCCGCCGATCACGAAAGAACGCATTTGACTGCGGAGGATAGCAAGAAAGGCCTTGCGTCGCTGGGTTGGTCGCCCCCACCCGCCGGACCGCCCACGCGCCGATTCCCGCGGTACTTCCCTCCGAAGAAAAATAATCGCCGATTTGCACACGGGTGGGCCGGGGGCTGGCCACTTACCCTGGGAACACTGAGCACGCACCGCGCAAAACCGCGGGTCGGCCCCTTAGGACACTGGAGAATTTCAGATGACTCGACGAGCTTTGAAGGCCCTGATTATCTCCGCGTTTGCCTGTATGCCGGTCGTTGCGGCGTGCGGCGGCAAGGTCGTTTCGATCGGCAACAACCAGGCGGATCTGGCGAAGGTCGATCCCACGACGTTCACCGCGAACGTCACCTCGTGCCCCGCTGGTTTCGCGCACCCGAATATCTGCTGCGAAGGCGGAATGGACACCCCCTCCACGTGTGGCGCCTACCTCAACGCCCCCTTCCGCCCCTGCGATTCGGGCTGGCAAACGTACCCGAACGCGGCCGAGTGCTGCTCGCTCGACGATCCGGCGAAGTGCGTCGCGCCCACTCGCAGCGGCACCGGGAACTTCGGCGGCGGCTACGGCGGATCTTGCAACTGGGCGTGCCCGCCGGGTTGGTGGCCCGAGGCGTCGAAGGACCTGCCCTCCACTCCCCCCTGCGTTCCGAGCGCGAACGGCAGCAAATGCCCTCCCCCCGCACCCACGTCCAACTCCGGCACGTGCTGCCAGATGCTCTCCAGCGGCGGAACGGTCTGCCAAGGGTGGGCCGTCGACAGCACCTACCCGTCGACGTGCACGCTCCCGCAGCCGACGCCTCCGCCCATTTATGACGCGGGCGTCCCGTCGGACGGCGGCGCTTATGACAGCGGCGACAGCGGCCCAGGCTACGACGCCGGCTTCGGCGGATACGACGCGGGCCCCTATGACTGCGACGGCGGGCTCGGCGGCTACGGCGGCGGGACCATCGGCCAGAGCTGCTCATGCCCCGAGGGCTTCAACGCCTCGAACGCGGAAGGCGACGTTTGCTGCCGCGGTCTCAACGACGGCACGACCGAGTGCTTCTCCGTCGCGAACGGCGGCCCAAGCACGGGTAACGGAAGCAGTGGCAGCGGCGGCGGATCTCTCCCCCCGAGCGTCGGCAGCGGCTCACCCAACGCTGGTCCCACCTGCGCCGGCACGACGGGCACGAACGGAAGTGCAACCTGCTCCTGCGAGGCTGCGCTCAACAACAAAAAAGAAACGATGGATTGCAGCGGATCGCCAGTGAAATGCACGTGCATGGTCGATGGTGCGGTCACCAAGTCGTTCGTCGCGACGTCGACTACGTGCAGCAGCGCCGACTGGGCGCAGTGCGGGTTCTAGTAATGCGTCTCAATTTCGGCGAAGCTGCGCGTTCCCATGCCCCTCGCGCAACGGCTTCACGCCCGATGCGGATGTGCGAACGCGCACGCCGCCGGCGAAACCCAGGAATCCGGACTTCGTCCGTTCGCTCTCGCCTCGTCGATCCGCCATTTCGAGCGTGATCGTCCCTTCGCAGTCGAGCATCTGGCGCTTGAGCTAGAGCTCGATTTTCCGAAGAAGAAGGTCGCGGGGACGGCGACACTGACGATCAAGCGGATCGACATCGAAGCGACGGAGATCATCCTCGACGCCATTGGCTTCGAAATCTATCGCGTCACGCTCGGGAAGAAAGAAGCGAAGTACGTCTACGACGGATCCACCCTCGCGGTGTCCATCCCTCCGGGCACCGATGACGCAGCGCTCTCGGTCATCTACTCTGCCACCCCACGCCGGGGGCTCTTTTTTCTCGAGCCGGATGTGCACGTCCCCGATCGACCGCGCCAGGTCTGGAGTCAGTGCCAAGAAGAAGACGCCCGGCACTGGATTCCTTGCCACGACAAGCCGCACGTGAAGATGACGACGGAGATGGCGATCCGCGTGCCCAACGGATTCTACGTCTTGTCGAACGGCGAGCTTGTCGACTCGAAGACGCCGCGTGACGGACCGTGGAGCTTTCATTGGAAGATGGCGGCTCCGCACCCGAGCTACTTGCTGACTCTCGTGGCCGGCGAGTTCGACGAGATCACCGCGAAAGCGGGCAAGGTGCCTCTGCAGTACCTCGTCCCGAAGGGGCGGCAAAAAGACGGCGAGCGAACGTTCGCGCGTACGCCGGAGATGGTCCGTTTTTTTGGAGAGAAGACCGGCGTTCCGTACCCGTGGAACAAGTACGCACAGGTCGTCGTCAGCGATTTCGTTTTCGGCGGGATGGAAAACACCACGGCGACGACGTTGTACGAACACATCCTTCTCGACGAACGCGCGGCCATCGACGTTACCTCCGACGACCTCATCGCCCACGAGCTCGCCCACCAGTGGTTCGGAGACTACGTCACGTGCCGCGATTGGTCGGAAGGCTGGCTCAACGAAGGGTTCGCCACCTTCATGGAGCACGTCTGGCAGGAGAAGCACCTCGGCCAAGACGAATACGACTACGCAATCAAGGCTGATCTCGACGCCTACGTGAGCGAAGCCGTCGGTCGGTACCGGCGTCCGATCGTCTGCCAGGATTACGACGCGCCGCTCGACCTCTTCGATCGCCACCTCTACGAAAAGGGCGGCCTCGTCCTTCACATGCTCCGCCTCGATCTCGGGGACGACGTCTTCTGGCGTGGCGTCAGGCTCTATTTACAGCGTTTCGCACGATCGGTGGTGGAGACGCGGGACCTCCAGCGTGCGCTGGAAGAGGTCAGCGGTCGGAGCCTCGGGCGCTTCTTCGAGCAGTGGATCTACAAGGCCGGTCACCCCGAGCTCGAGGTCGAGGTGAAATGGGACAAGAAGGTTCTCACCGTCACCGTCAAGCAGACCCAGGCGACGACCGACGGCGTCCCGGCAACGTTCGAAGTTCCCTTGCGGCTCGAGCTCTTCGACGCGTCCGGAAAGAGCACGCGCGAGAAGCTGAACGTGACCCAAAAGACGGAGTCGTTTACGTTGCCGGTCGCGGAGCGCCCGCTCTTCGTCGTCGTCGATCCACAGATGCGCGTCGCCGGCGACGTGCAGCTGAAAGTCCCGAACGACATGCTGCGCGAACAGTTGATGAAGGCGCCGAGCGCGCGTGGACGATGGCTCGCGTCGAATGCCCTCGCGAAGAGCGACGACCCCGTGACGATCGCAGCGTTGGTTGCGCGTCTCGAGGATCAGGCTGAATTTTGGGGCGTTCGTGCCGAAGCGGCCGATGCCCTCGGCTCAATCCGGGCCCGCGAGTGCGAGGTCGCTCTCATCGCAGCGCTCGTAACGAAGCATCCAAAGGTTCGTCGCGCGGTGGTCGCAGCTCTTGGCCGCTTTAAAACGCACACCGCGGTGGAAGCGCTCCGTCCGCTCGCTCTTCACGACGCGAGCTACCTGGTGGAGGCCGAGGCTGCCCGCGCCCTCGGAAAGACGAAGCAGCCCCTCGCCTACGACACGCTGCTCGACGTGCTCGATCGCCAGTCGTGGGCCGACGTGATTCGGGTTGGCGCCATCGACGGGCTCGCCGCTTTGCGAGACGATCGCGCAGCCCCGCATCTCTTGGTGCGCACGCGCTACGGCCACCCGACCCGCGCTCGACGAGCGGCTATCTTGGCGCTGCCGAAGCTCCTCGCCGATCGCAAAGGACGGGAGGCGCTGGAGGACTTGCTCGAGGATCCCGATCCGCATTTGCGCGTAGACGTTGCGCGGGCCCTCGCCGAGCTCGGCGACGTGAAGTCGCGGGCCGCTCTCCGGGCGCGGCTCGACGTGGATCTCGATCCCCGCGTGCGTCGCAGGCTTCGCGAGACGTTGCGCGATCTCGGTGGCGATTCGAAGCGCGCGGTGGATCAAGTCCGCGAAGACCTCGACAAGATGGGCCAGGAGCAGTCGGAGGTGAAGGCACGCCTCGCGCAGATTGAAGCCAAGCTCGGCGATAAATCGGGATCGAACGGCATGTCCAAGATCAGGTCGAAGCGCGCACCTTCGCCGACAGAGCCAACGAAAAAAGGCTCTCGGCCCGGCGCTCATCTCAAGGTGAAGAGCAAGAAACGATGAGCGAGCCCGTCCGTTCCGAGCTCCGAGGCAGCATCGCCATCTTCACGATCGATCGCCAAGATCGAATGAACAGCCTCTCCCGCGACACGCTCTTCGCCTTCGGAAAGCTCACCCGCGAAGCGCTCGCCGACCCGAAGGTGCGGGCCATCGTGATCACCGGCGCAGGCGAAAAAGCCTTCTGTGGCGGCGCGGATCTCAAAGAGCGGCAGGGCATGTCGGAGAACGACATCCGGGTGCAGGTCGATCTCTACCGCTCGGAGCTCGGGCCTCTCGATCGCTCGCCGAAGCCGGTGGTCGCGGCGATCAACGGGTTTGCGCTCGGCGGCGGTTTGGAGCTGGCGCTCATCTGCGATCTGCGGGTCGCCGCTCCGCATGCGCTCCTCGCGCTTCCGGAGACGAGCCTCGGGATCATCCCCGGCGCCGGCGGGACACAGCGCTTGCCCCGCATCGTCGGCGAGGCGCGGGCGAAAGAAATGATCCTCCTCGCGCGCCGCGTGTCGGCGGAGGAAGCGCTCCTCTGGGGTCTCGTCAATCGCGTCTCTCCCAAGGGAGTCGACTTCATCGACGACGTCGTCACATGGCTCGAGCCCATCGCCAACGGCGCACCGCTCGCCCAGGCCGCGGCTCTCGAAGCCATCGATCGCGCGCTCGACACCACGCTCACCCTTGGCCTCGAGCTCGAGAAGGTGAGCTACGACAAGACGCTCGTTAGCGAGGATCGGCGCGAAGCCTTGGCGGCGTTTGTCGCGAAGCGAAAGCCGCAATTCCACGGTAAATAAGCCTCAGCGCGCGAGGGCGTGCTCGGGAAATTCGGCGCGGAGCTTCGCGTCGACGCGATCGGCTTCATCGGTTCGACCGAGCGCACGGAGCGCCCTCACCTCGAGGGCGAGCTCCTCGGGCTCGAGCTGGCGCACCTTCAGCGAGCGGGCGACGCGGATCGTAGCGAGGGCTCGCGTAGCGTCTCCGCGAAGGAGCTCGCCGCGCGCTTCGGCAACGAGAGCGACCTCGCGCGACAGGCTGTCTTGTCCAGTGACCCCGCGCGGCTTCTCTTGATGCGTGGCGGGTGCGGGCGGAGTGACGGCGGGCGTCGTTGACGGCGCGATCGCAGGCGTGATCGCGAGCGTCCTAGACGGCGTTTCTGCAGCGGGATCGGTGAGCACCGGAGTGGTCACGGCAACGAGCGGCGGATTCGCCGTCGCCTGAATGTGCATCGGGCGGAGGAGCGCGAGGGTAATGCCCGCGGAGATGACGCTCCCCAATATGGCGCCGACGAAGGCCGCCTTCATGGTGACGGCGGGCATGGCGATGGCGGGTGCCGCAGCCGCAGCCACGGGAGGAGCGGACGTGGGGAGCGGAGCGGCCGCTTGCTCGACGCCGTTCCAGATCGACGCCCGAGACACTGCCGGCGGTGAATCCGATTTGGCCGCGCGAAGGAGCGCCCGTGCTTCGGGGAACATGCCGCCAATCACTTGTGCTCTCCTGGCGAGCTTGCGCGGAGGGCGAGCTCAAGCTCGGCGCGGGCGACGCGGAGCCGTGAATAAACCGTATTTGGCGAAATTCCGAGGATGCGCGCGATCTCCGGCGCGGTCAGTTCCTCGATCTCGTGAAGCACGAGCACCGCGCGGCGATCGATGTCGATCCGCTCGAGCGCGCGATCGAGCCGCTGCATTTCTTCGCGACGGTCGAGGGCGGAGGCTTGATCGGGCGGGGTCGACATGCGGTCCGAAGCGAGGCCTCCGTCGGGATCTTCAGGGTGACGCCGGCGATGGCGGCGCCCTTCGGAGGCGACGCGGAGCGCGATCTGAAAGAGCCAGGCCCGGGCGCCGAAGCCGCGATCCTGAAACTCGGCGAAGCGGCGGTGGGCGATGACGAAGACCTCCTGTGTCTTGTCGTCGACCTCGGCATGCGCGACGCCGAGGCGGCGAAGATTTCGCCAGACGAATGCCACCTCCGCATCGTAAATCGCCCTGAAATCCTTGGCGTTCGGCATTCCTGAGCCTGCCGGCAGGGACCCACGCAGTACCGTTCCGCTGTGCGGGGGGCGGGGCGCTTCGAGGATCTCCTCGGCGTCTTCGAGCTCGAGCATCGGAACGTGCTCGCTCACCTCAGCCTCCACGTGAGCGCGAACTCGGCGCGACCGGCGAAGAGCGAAGCGCCCTGCGCGTCGAGCTCAGACACACGCGTGAGATTGACGAGTGCGGCGCCGCGAAGCTCGGCCGACAGCTCGCTCGCCAGCTCCCCGCGGAGCGCGATGGCTGGCCCGGGTGCGAAGAAGCCGAGGGTGCGTCCCGTGGTGCGGATGGCGCCTACGTCCGCGCCGCCACATACGTCGAGCTGCATGCCGCGTCGCTCCCGGTAAAACCCTGGAATTCGCCCGCAACCGTCGAGACGCGTGAAGGCGATGCCCGCGTCGTGGACGACGTCGCCGATGCTCTGTCCGACGGCGAGCGCCGGCCGCAGAAAAAAGCCTCCGCCGAGCTCCGCCACGCCGAAGATGGCGCCGCCGAACATGCCCCCCGTGCCGAGGCCGTCCATGATGAACGTTGCTGCGCCGATTTCGAGCGAGCGCGCCGAGGCCTCGGGATGGCGGAGAAAGAGGTACTGCTCGGGAGATGCTTTTTCCTCAGGCGGCGGCGTAGGGAGCCATGGCACTTCGGCAGCGACGACGGGCGCGGCCACCTTCGCGGGCTCCGCGGGCGTCGACGGCTGGTCGTCGAGGACGAGCGACGACCACACCCCGATGGCCTTCGCGAGCGGCGCACATGTAGTCCCCGGGCTCTCGAAAATCCGGTTGGCCACGGGGAGTGAACGCGCGTCGAACATTTCTCCCGTCGCCGTCAGGCCGCTCGGCGTTTTTTCGATGCGCACGTGCACCGACCATCCCGCTTCCGGCGCGGGGCTCGTGGCCACGGCCCGAGAAAAGAGGCTTTTTGCCGCGTGCCCTTCGGCACATGCCGCCGGCTGCTCAAGCACGATCTGGGGAGGCTCGGTGGTCAGCAAGAACGGCTCCTCCCCCCGAATGGCCGGCTTTCGCCCGATCCGTCACGAGGAACTGGGAGATCTGACGTAATCTCCCCCCCATGTCGATGTCGAAAGACGAGAAGCTCAGCGAAATTCTCACGCGCGTGGAGAAGGGCGGCTCGGAAAAATATCACCGCAAGAACAGCGAGACCGGCAAGCTCTTCGCCCGCGATCGCATCGACCGCCTCGTCGACGTCGGCTCGTTTCTCGAAGACGCGGCGCTCGCCAATCATCTCGACACCGAGCTCCCCGCCGACGGCGTGATCATCGGAACGGCGACGATGGGCGGAAGGCCGGTCGCGCTCATGGCCAACGACTCGACCATCAAGGCGGGCTCGTGGGGCAAGCGCACCGTCGAAAAAATCCTTCGCATCCAGGAGACGGCGCAGCGCCTTCGCGTGCCCATGCTCTACCTCGTCGACTCTGCCGGCGCGCGCATCACCGACCAAATCGAGATGTTCCCGGGAAGGCGCGGAGCAGGTCGCATCTTCTACAACCAGGTGCAGATGAGCGGCTGCGTGCCTCAGCTCTGCCTGCTCTTCGGTCCGAGCGCCGCAGGCGGGGCATACATTCCGGCCTTCTGCGACGTGGTGGTGATGGTCGACGGCAACGCCAGCATGTACCTCGGCTCGCCGCGCATGGCCGAGATGGTGATCGGCGAGAAGGTGACCCTCGAGGAAATGGGCGGCGCGAAGATGCACTGCTCCATCTCGGGCTGCGGCGACGTCCTCGTGAAGACGGAGGACGAAGCCATCGCGTGGGCGAAAAATTACCTGACCTACTTGCCGACCAACGCCGATCAGCCGCCGCCGATGGTGAATCCCACTCCACCAAAGCTGAGCGGAAAGAGCTTTGCCGAGATCATCCCCAGCGACGAGAACAAGTTCTTCGACATGATGAGCGTGATCAACGAGATCATCGACGAGGGCTCGTGGTGCGAGATCAAGAAGCTCTTCGCGCGCGAAATTCTCACCGGCTTTGCCCGGATCGAGGGAAAAACCGTGGGGATCGTCGCCAACCAGCCCAAGTGGCTCGGCGGCGTTCTCTTCGTCGATTCGGCCGACAAAGCTGCGCGCTTCATCTGGCTATGCGACGCGTTCAACGTGCCGCTCCTCTACTTAGCGGACGTCCCCGGTTTCATGATCGGCACCAAGGTCGAGAAGCAGGGCATCATCCGCGCGGGCGCGAAGATGATCGCGGCGGTGAGCGAAGCGACCGTTCCCAAGCTGAGCGTGATCATCCGAAAAGCCTACGGCGCAGGCCTCTACGCCATGTGTGGGCCTGCGTTCGAGCCGGATGCGTGCATTGCGCTTCCTACCGCGTCGATCGCCGTGATGGGACCACAAGCGGCCGTCAACGCCGTCTACTACAACAAGATCCAGGAGATTCCTCCCGGCGATGAACGAACGGCGTACGTGAAGAAGCTTCAGGACGAATACCGCGAGGGGGTCGATCTCCTGAAGCTCGCGTCCGAGCTCGTGATTGACGCCGTCGTTCCGGGCGAGCGCCTCCGTTCGGAGATCATTCTTCGATTCAGCCGGGCAGAGCGGAAAGACGAGCCGCGCCCGCGCCGCAAGCATCTCGTCCCGCCGGTCTGAATTCCATGCGCGCGCTCCCTGTCTTCTGCTTTTCTGCGTTGATGCTCTTCGCGGGGCGGGCCTCTGCCACGCGACCGAATGGCGTCGAAATCGTGCGCCTCTTGGGCCCGCACGCGGAGCACGCCTTCGCGCCTGCATCGGGGCAGATCGGAGCGCTCGTGGCCATCCCGAGCGGACAGAGCGCTGCGGAGCTAGGCCTCGAAGAAATCGCGCCGGGCATCGGACGAATTCGCGCGAACGCGGCCGGCCTTCTTGCCTACGCCGATAAGCATCCTGGGTTGTCGCTCGAGGTATCGCCGCCGCTCCACATGCTCCTCGATCGTGCTGGGAGCTACGTTCGCGGCGCCATCGCGCGCGTGAATTTTCATGTCGACGGGACCGGCGTCCTCGTGGGTGTCGCCGACACCGGCCTCGACGTGACTCACCCCGACATGCTCGACGCCGACGGAAAAACGCGCGTAGCCTGGTTGATCGATCTCTCCAAGCCGCCGCGAGGAGTATGGCCAGAGCTCGAAGCGAAATACGGCGTGAAGAACGCGGCCGGCGTCATCAGCAACGGTGCCGTCTTCAACGCTGACGACATCAACGCCGTCCTCGCGATGCAGCTGCAAGCCCCCCACGACGAAGTCGGGCATGGCACCCACGTCACCTCGATCGCCGCGGGCAACGGCGGCAAGAGGCGGCTCTATGGCGGAATCGCACCGAGTGCGACGCTGGTCGTCGCTCGGGTCACGCGCAGCGCCGCAGACGCCATCGACAACGACGACCTCCTTCGCGGCGTCAGCTTCATCTACGACCGCGCCGATTTCTTAAAACAGCCGGTGGTCGTCAACCTCTCCCTCGGCGGTGACTACGGTCCGCACGACGGCACCGCGCTCTGGGAGAAGGCACTCGCGAGCTTCGTTGGGCCCACTCATCCCGGTCGCGCGCTCGTCGTCGCCGCAGGCAACAGCGGCTCTATTCTCGAGACGCCGGTCCATCAAAGCGTGCGCGTCACCAAAGGGACGAAGATGCGCGTGCCCGTGAACACCCGCGGCGCGGACAACGGAGGCGTCGACATCTGGGTGTCGATGCGCGGAGGCGCGACCGTCGACATCGGCCTCGAGGGCCCCGATGGCGAATGGATCGCACCAGTGAGCAACGGCTCGCAGCGCGGAAAAAATACCGCCGACTACACATCCGGCGTCTTCAACGGGCAGACGAGCGGCACGCCGATTCCCAGTGACTCGCACGGCGGTGTCGTGATCTGGCAGGGGAAATGGCCGTCGGGCACCTACTACGTGACGCTCACCGGTGAGGGCACCGTCGACCTGTTCATGCAGGCATCCGGCGATGCCGCGTCGACCCGCCCCGCAGGCTTCGCCGTCGGCGTGCGCGAGGGCACGATCAACCTGCCGGCCACTCACCCGGGCATCATCGCCGTCGGCTGTACGGTCAATCGCACGAAGTGGCTGAGCATCACCAACGTTCCGGTCGCGCTCCATGTGCCGCTGCTCGATGGCGTCGGTGGTTTTCAGGATCCCTCAAAGGCCACGCGTGAGCTTGCCGAGGGTGAGGTCTGCTGGTTCTCGAGCGCGGGACCCACGGTGACCGGTGTGCCCAAGCCCGAGATTTCCGCGCCCGGTGGGATCGTTGTCGCGGCCATGAGCAATCAGGCCAGGCCTGGGGGGATCGGGAGCATCTTCACCACCGAAAATTGCCCGGGGCCTGCGGGTGCGAAGCCCGACATCCGCTGTTTTCAGGTCGACCCGACGCACGCCGTCGCCGTGGGAACGTCCATGTCCTCGCCGATGGTGGCGGGCGCCGTTGCCCTGCTTTTTCAGCGTGATCCGACGCTCACCCAAGACAAGATCGTCGCCCTCCTTCAAGCGGGTGCGCATCCATTTCGCGGCGCCGCGCCGTTCGAAGATCAAGGCGGACCAGGCGAGCTCGACGTTCTCGGATCGCTCGACGCGCTCGATCAAATGCAAAATCCGACGCTTCACATGCCGAGCCCGGATAAGAGCTGGGTCACGTTGAGCGCGGACTACGCGGCGGCAGACGGATCGACTCCGTTCACGGTGATCGTCGAGCTCCGCACCGAGCTCGGCAATCACCGAGCCGACATGTTCGATCCCGCGCGGCTCCAGCCGATCGCCCTCATTGACGGTGTGCCGCTCGATGTTCCGCCGACGCTCGTCAGGCATGCACCGGGAGTGTGGTTCTTCGACGTCGCCGTCCCGGTAGGTCTGGGAGGCTCATCGCTCTCGGTGGGAGCCGCGTTCGACGGGCAAGACATCGTCGCGCGAAAGACGGTGCCGGTGGGCGCCGACATCTGGACGGCCGACTACCCGTCGCACGCGCGCGGTGGGTGCTCCTGCGATCTCAGTGAACGCTCCGGATCCGAAAAAACACCCCTCGCTTTGGGAGCAGCGCTGGCACTTGCATTCGTCCGCCGCCGACACCGCTCGCACCCGCGCGGCGCGTCAGTCTCCTGACGGAGGCCGCGAAACACTCGGCAAATCAAGTTAGGAACGGTTTCTTGTACGTGGCGCGGGCACGATGCTCCGTACCCTTGGAAAATTCTTCGCCCCTCTCTTCGGTGCCCGCGATGGTGGAGCAAAAGTAACGGCCTCGTCGACCGCCGGGCGACTCTGTCGCTAGTTCTCGGCAGCGACCGTCAAGAGCCATCCGTGGGGCTCGAAGACCTCGTCGTCGGGATCGAACGAGTAGGCGAAGTCGCCCGCGTTCATCGCCACGATGACCACCTTCGCAGTGTCGTCGAGCTCGACCACCGTCGTCTGGGCTTCGGTTGCACGATCGGTCATCGGAACGAGAATGCGGCTTTTTTCTCGACCATTCGCGTCGAGCTTCAAAATGACCCAACGCATTTTGGCGTGCTCCTCCCAGCTCGCCTCCACGCGAAGCCTCGAGCCCTTCGGTGCGCCGTCCCGCGAGATTGATACGTACGACGAGCCCGTGGGCTCGAGCGGATGCGGAGAAGCGAGGCGCCTGGGCGACGTAGGCCAGCTGATCTCCCAATCGAGCCTCGCAGCCGCAGCGTCTCCCAGGACGTGCGTTTCGTTCGGATCGCTCTGCGTGCCGGTGAGCGCGCGCGCTGCGGCGAAGTTGAGGAAGAGATCGTCGATCGTGGAGTTGGTGGTGAGAGCGTTCTTGAACGTCATGCGCAAGACGTCGAAGCCGTCGGGCTCGTTCGTGAAGCGCCAGGCACGAGGTGGCGTCTTGGTCGGTGAGAGCGCCCACGTGGCGCGCACCATGGCACCGGGTGACGTCCCGAAGGAGTCGTCGAGCCACCAGAAAAAGAGCGCTCCTCCGCGACCGAAATCGGTGGCGAACGCGGGGTCGGAGCCCTGCCATGTATCGACCAGCCCGCGATCTGGAAACGCTTGAAATATGCTTATTTCGTCGATGGACCCCATGGCGCACGGAACCATCAGCCGCGCGAGGTACGCCGTCTCTGCGCGCGCGCTTCCATCGTCGGTAGCCGGCGCGACGCGAAAGAGAATGGCGCGCGTGACCTCTCTGGCCATGATCCTTTCGAGCGCGCAGCCAGGACGGGCGCTCGCGGCATCGAGCAACGTGTAGGCGCTCGCGCGATCGAAGCTCGGTCGGGGATCGCGCTCGCCGATCGCCGTCACCGAAGTGCCGGGTAGCTTGTCGACGAGGTAGATGTCGTACGCGCCCGTCCCCGGATCGGCATCCGGCGGCGGTAGGGCGAGCGCTCCTGTGGCCAGATCCCAGGCACGCTCCCCCGCGGCGAGCACGGCGAGGAGAGATGCGGCCGGCGTGCGCTTGTCGCCGGTCACGCACAACGCGCGCGAAAACGAGCAAACCCGCGCGGCGCCCGGTGGCTTGGGACGGACCGGCCCGTGGTAGACGATGGGGCCGAGAAGAACGTCCGCGCCCGCGTTCGTGGCAACGCCGCTCACCGCGACGGTCAACGCCACGGCAAACCCGTGGGAGCGCCAAAACACCATCAAGCTGTCATTTGACACAATCTTTCGCGCGCCTCTATAGATCTTCGAGCCTTCATGAGCGTTGACCTCACCCACGCCGTACGGTTCGATCTCCCGCGGGGCAGCGTACATGGCGCGGGCGAGGAGCGCGCGGTGCTCTTGCCAACGAGCGTGTTCGCCGAGCTCGTTCTCGCCGCAGGGCCCGAGGTCGCGGTGTCGATTGCTCTTCAGATGGGAGAGGCGATGGGCAAGCGGGTCGCGCAACGCCTCGGCGGTCGCGACGGCGTGAGGGAGGCGACGCTCGAAGCGATGGTGACGGCGCTCGCTGCCGAGATCTCGCTCGCCGGGCTCGGTGCGCTCAGCGTCGAGCGGTGGGGCAAAGCGATGGTCTTCGTCATCCACAACGTGCCCGCGGTCGAGCACAAATTTCTCGCCGCGCTCTTCGAAGGAGCGATTGCGTCGTCGACGGGCAGCCCGGCCCATTGCGCCGTCGTGGCCAGCGATTCGGGAGGAATGCGCATCCTCGTGGCCAGCGCCACGGGCATCAACCGCGTACGCGGATGGATCGCCCAAGGCACGGGTTGGGGCGAGGCTCTCGTGCGGCTGCAAGGGGATCCAACGTGAATCCGAAGGACCGCATCACCCGCCTCGAAGCGCTCCTCGAGCGCGTCCAGGGCCGCACGCTCGATGTGCGTGAGCTCGCGGAGACGATCGGGTCGCCGAGCAGCGACGAGACGCTCCATGCCGAGGACGTGACGCTCGACGCCGAGCTCGATGACGACACGAATGACGACACGGACGACACGAATGACGACACGGACGACAAGCCCGCTGCGGAAACTGGCTGGTCGATTCCGGTGCCGCGTGCCGAGCTCCCGCATGCCACGAACGGCGTGTCGGGCGCTGGATTGAGCGGCTTCCCTGAGGTGCTTCAGCCCGATCTTCAAGTCAATCCTCCGTCGGACCCCATGTTGCTCGTAGGGGACGACGCCACCAACCTCGACGATTACGAGGTCGCCGAGACCGTCGAGCTCGATGGAGATGGCGACGACGACGCGATTCATCATTCCAAAGCGCCGCCGCCGGCTAGCCCGCCCGTTGCCGCGGTACCATCCAACCCTCCCGAAGAGAACTTGCTCGAGAGCCGTCAGCGTCTCGTGTCGGCGGCCTCTCTCGAAGCAGATGAAGACGACGACAACGAGCCGCGTTCGATTCCGCTCGTGCAACGAAGGCCTTCCCAGATCCCTTCCGATTTCATGGCCGGTGATCCGTCGGAGCCTGCGTCGACGCGTTCACCTGCTCAGGAGCCAGAGTCGCTCGGCGAGCTCGAGCTGCTCGAGGAAGCGCCCCCCTCGTCGCGCCGTCCGATCGCACAGCAGCGCTCCGACCTCGACGATTTCGAGCAAGATCTCGTGCCGTCTCCTCCGCCCGAATCGGGAAGGCAGATCGCCGTCCAAGACAGCGCGCACTTCGAGGAAGACTTCGTCGGAGGCGCGATGCCGATGCTCGATGCGCCTCCCATGGATGACATGGCGATCGCGCTCGAGCCGGTCTCCGCCGTGATCCCCGTTCCGCAGGATGCGATGGAAATGGTGCTTCCCAAAGCGCAGTCGCCCGGTGAGTTCACGCGCTCATTCGACGACCGACCTCCGCCGCCCGCAGACGCCACGTTCGGGCCCCTTCCGAGCACGCGAGCGGGTCTGGGCCCGGAGATTGTAAGCGCCGATCTCGTCCCCACCTCGCGCGTCGCCGTTCACGGAGGCGCGCCGCCGTCGTTCACACCCTCGACTTTCGGCGAGCTTCTCGACGCGGCGCTGGGCCTCTAAAGCAGACTAGGGGCTGTGTCCGTAGTCGATATTTTGGGACAGCCCACATCCTCCCGACGGTCGGATTAGACCAACGCGAAGAAGCGGCAGTGGATGGCCACCGCGGCGAGCAGGCCGACTTCCGGAGCGATGCCGTCGGTGATGTTCACCGAGAACTTGTCGCTCAGCCCGCCTTCTTTTTTGATCTCGAGGGCGACGTTGCCGTGCGAATCGGCGCAGCGGAACATGCCGCTGAAGACGCCCGCGTCGGCCCAATACTCTTTGCCTGCGATTTGCAGCTTGAGCGTCTTCTTGATCGCGACACTCGGAAACTCCAACGACGCGAGCTCTTTTTCGCCTTCACCAACGACCTGGAATTTCGTTTTGCCGAAATTTCCCTTCAGCGTCGCGAGCTCTTTGCCTTCGGTTCCCTGCACGAGCCTGAACTCCTGCGAAGCGGCCATGAACGTGCCGTAGGCCGTCATGTCGACCGCGCCCGAGCCTCGCTTCGCTATGTCGTAAACCGTGCTCACGGACATCAGACGTTGCGTCACATCGAAATTAGACATGGTCCCGCTCCCAGATTTGTTGAAAAACCACTGAGCTATTTGTATCGCATGTCGCGACTCTTGTGGGAAAACCCGCTTATCGATCGATCGCGCCGGGCTGCACGCCAAGCCACTCGACCTCCGCAGTTCGGAGCCAGGTGCGTTGACGACGCGCAAAAATTCGTGTTGCTCGCACAATCGTGGGGCCGAGTTCTTCTCTCGGGAGCTCGCCTCCGAGGTAGGCGCGGATCTCGCGGTAGCCGACGGAGCCCATGGCGCGTGCCTCGCCGAAGCCGCGTTCGACGAGGGTTTCGGCCTCCTCGATCCAACCGGATTCGAGCCAGACCCGCACGCGTTCCTCGATGCGAGCCGTGAGCTCTTCGGGCGGACGGCCGACGGCGAAGACGCGCGCGTCGTAGCGGGGCTTGGCGAGAGCATGCTCGGCGTGACCGGTGCTGAGGGGGATCCCGCTGAGCTCATAGACCTCGAGCGCCCGACTGACGCGCACGAGATCGTTCGGATGTAGGCGGGTCGCGCTGATCGGATCGACTGCTCGAAGTCGATCATGGAGGGCCGGGCGTCCATCGCGCTCGGCCTCTTTGCGGTGACGCTCGCGAATCTCGGCGTTTGCCGGCGGCGCAGCGGAGAGACCAAAAAGAAGGGCCTTTTGCCACAAGAACGTGCCCCCGCACACGACAGGACGCTTCTTCCGGCTGCGCGCGTCGCGGATGGCAACATCGGCCATGGCGGCAAACTGCGCGGCGTCAACGGCGTCGAGCGGATCGAGGAGGTCGACCAGGTGGTGCCGAACGCGCGCTTGCTCCGTGCTCGTCGGCTTGCCGGAACCTATGTCGAACCCGCGGTAGATTTGAACACTGTCGGCGCTGACGATCTCACCGTCGAGGCGGGCACACAGCTCCATGGCCAAATCGCTTTTGCCACTCGCGGTCGGCCCCGCGATCGCGATGAGCGCGTCGGGAAATTCCGCGGCGAAAGCGAGCGGAGCCTCGAGCCACTTCTCGTCAACGCCCAACGCGGCGCTCCAGCTCGGCGAACGCGAGACGGGTGACCACCGGACGACCGTGCGGACAGTGTCCGGAAAAATCGACGTCGTCGAGCGCGGCGAGCAGTGCCGTGGCTTCGTCGGGTGAGAGGTGATCGCCTGCCCGAACGGACCCGTGGCACGCCATCGTGGCGAGCACCAGATCTGCCGCGGCACCAAAGGGACGCGCCGCCTCGCGGGTGAGCTCGGCAACGAGATCGCGCACCAGCCGCTCGGGCTGCGCGCGGATCAAGATCTTCGGCGTGGCATGGATGGCGACGGCAGACGGCCCCACCGCGCGCACTTCCATTCCGAGCGCAGCGATCTCGTCGGCATGCTCTTCGAGGGCAGCGACATCGCGCGCTGTGAGCTCGAGCACCTCTGGAATGAGGAGGCGCTGCGAGGCAATCTTTCGCGAGGAAAAGCCTTTTTTCAGGCGATCGAAGGTCACCCGTTCGGCCGCGGCGTGCTGATCGAGGATGTAGACGCCGTCGTCTCCTTCGCAAACGAGAAACGTGCGCCGGACCTGCGCGAGAAATCGAAGGCGCGCGTAAAACGCAGCGGGCGCGGTGAAGAGCGCAGCCTGCGGCGCCAACCCCTCCCCGAGCGGCAGCACGTGCGGCTGCAGGGCGTCGTACGCAAACGTTTGTGCGGGGATGAACTGAGGCTTGAGCCACGGACGGGTAGGGGGACCGAGCGCGGGAATGGCGAACACCTTGGACGTCGCCGCGTAGAGCTCTCGAGTGACGGCATCGAAGAGGGCGCGCCCGTCGGCGAATCGCACCTCCGCTTTTCGAGGGTGAACGTTGACGTCTACCGACTCGGGCGGGAGATCAATGTAGAGTACACCTACCGGGAAACGCCCGGCCTCCAACACAGATCCGTAGCTCTGGGCGACGGCGCGTGCCAGCGGACGATCTTTCACCGGGCGCCCGTTGACGAAAATGTGCAGGGCCGCTGCTCCCGCCCGCGCGCGCTCCGGAGGCGCCAAGTGCGCTTCGAGGCGCATCGGTCCTCGCTCGCCGAAGCAGGCCTCGAGACGCTCTTCGCCTACCGCCTGGGCGGCGCGTTCGCGCTTCGTCCCTACTCGCAAATACTCGCGGGCGACCTTCCCGTCGCGAGAGAGTACGAAGGTCACGTCGGGACGGGAGAGGGCGGCCATGAGCACGACGTCTCCCACGTGGGCACTCTCGGTCGACACCGTCTTCAGGAATTTGCGCCGCGCGGGGACGTTGAAGAACAGCTCGCGCACTTCTATGCTTGTGCCGACCGCGCACCCCACGGGCTTCACGCGGGGCGCGCCGCCGCCGTCGACGGTGAGCTCCGTTCCCTCGTCCGTGCCGCGCGCCCGCGTGGTCAGGACGAGCTTGGCGACGGAGGCGATGCTCGGCAGGGCCTCTCCGCGAAAGCCGAAGGTGCCAATTTTTTGCAGGTCCTCGATGCGCGTGATCTTGCTCGTGGCGTGGCGTTCGAGGGCGAGTCGCGCGTCCTCGTCGACCATTCCTTCGCCGTCGTCCGTCACTCGGATGCGGGCGAGGCCACCTTGTTCGATCTCCACGCGGATTCGTGTAGCTCCCGCGTCGATGGCATTCTCTACGAGCTCCTTCACCACGCTCGCGGGCCGCTCTACGACTTCACCGGCGGCGATCTGGTTGGCGAGATCGTCGGACAGGCGATGGATTTTCATCACCCCTCCGGCGAACGCTTTTCCGCGGCTGCAAAAAATTCGCGCGACCGCGGCCGGGTCAGCGCGAGGAGAATCAGCAGACGCAAGAGCACCTGGATGGACAAAAAAACCGGAGGAGCGACCCGCACGAAGCGCCGCATCATCGCGATCACCTCTTCGGACTCCGGCTTGGCCGGTTGCGCCTCCCGCAGCCCTTCTATTTGCACCGTGAGGTGGAGGTCCGTCTCGGCCCGTCGCATCTCCGTAGTCAGGAGATAGGAAGTCACGATAAGTGCAGTCTGCACGGAAATGACTTGCAGCAGTCCGCCGCGCCCGCCCTTGCGTCCCGACATTGCCCGCGCGGCAAATGCGACCAACACCGTCCCCAGGAGGAATGACGCTACAGCCAGCGGAAAGATCCGATGGCGCGTGGCGTTCATCACGTCCGCGTAGTGCTCGGCGGCGACCGCGACCTTGGCTCGCCCCTCGCTGCTGGTGATTTCGGGGAAGGCGGCTCCGGTCTCGACCCGGTCGCTCTTGTAGTAACCGATCACCGCGCAACCATCGACGAAGCCGCTAGCCCCGAAGACCCAAGCCCCGAGAAGCGCGAGCACGAGGTAAAAAGGCCGCTTTGGCGTGGTGGCCGCGGTGGGGCGATTCGACGGCGAAGAACCCATCACGGGAGGCGGGATAGCACGGCGGCCGCGGCGCGGCTCCCCCCAAACGGCGTTGTAAGGTGCAGCAAAGTCGCTAATAGTGCGCCCGCCGGAAGCCGCGAAGTCGACTCGGCAGGAGAAGAAGCGAATGCGTGCGCACAAGTTCGGCCTGGGGTTGGGGGTAGGGGCGATCGTCCTCTCGGCAGCGGGCGCGTTTGGACAAGGAAAAGTGGCAGAACCGAAGCTCTCCCTCTCCGGGGCCACGGCCGAGAAGCTCAAGTCTAACGACGAAGCGCAAATCAAAGGAGCGCTCGACGACGTTCGCATGGCGGGCAAACCGGCCGCGAGCAGCGCACCCCTCATTGGAGACCTGCTCGACAAGGGCCTTCCGCTCGCCCTCACCATTCCGGCGCTCGAGACGCTCGGCGATCTCGAAGTCGAGGCCACGAGCGCGAGCATCGCGCCCTACGTTCTTCACCGGAACCTGAAGGTTCGTCAGACCGCCGCAAAAGCGTTAGTTCGCACGAAGGGCTCCGTTGCAGTGAAGACGCTGCGTCACGCCCTCTCCGACAGCGACGCCATGGTGCGAGGCGTAGCGGCTTCCGGTCTCGGTACGCTCAAAGCGCATGACGCGGTGCCCGATCTCTTCATCGCCCTCGATCATCGCGTGGCGGAAGCGGCCGCGGCAATCGGTCAGCTCTGCAATCCGCAAGAGTGCGATTCCTTCTCTGGTCGTCTCGGTCGTCAGCCGTTCGACGTGATGACCGGCGGCTTCGATCAAATTCTCTTCCGTCCCGACGTGAACGACGACGGCAAGGTCAAGGTCGTCGGCCGCGTGCGTGAGCTCGGCACCCAGGAGGCGAGCAAGTTCCTCCGCGACGTGCAGAGCCGATGGCCAAAAACAGGCTCACCGCGGGTGAAGCAGTCGCTCGATCAGGGCGTGCAAGCGACCGGCGGGGGGATTGGCCTGTGAGGAGCGCCAAACGCTTTCAGAGCGCCGTAGCCCTTGTTTTGCCGCTTCTTCTGGCAGCTGCGGCGTGCGGCGGTGCGCAGAACACCCTCAGCATCTTCTCGGGAAATTGGAGCTCCGACAACGGGGCGTCCATTGCTGAAGTCCAGACGAGACTGCGCGGCACGAGGCCGCCTCCCGGCGCCGACATCGTCGTGGGTGTCGCTGGGAACGCCGACAAGATCATCGGCGTGCCGCTCGGCGGCGGCGCAAAATGGACGGTCAACCACCCGCTCGACTCGAGGCCGCTCATCGCCGGCACGCTGGTCATCGGCTCGGGTGGCGGAGAGCTCTTCGCGCTCGACGCGATGACCGGAAAAAAAGTTTGGACGCGCACCACCGGCGGCCTCCCTCTGCGCGGGGCAGGCGACGACGGAAACGTCACCGTGGTGACCCTAGGCCAAGGCACCGGCGGCGGCTCCACTCTTCTGGCGATCGCCCGCAACGGCGGCATCGTGCGTCAGCTGGAGACCGACAAAGCGTTGGGAATTCCCGCGGTGCTCGGCGGTCTCACGTTCGTCCCCTGGGGCAACCAGTACGTCACGGTGATCGAGCTCGCGACCGGCGACGAGATCGCGCGGATTCTCCTTCGTGAGAAGACCACCCGGGCCTGGGCCGTCGGCGGCGCTCTTTACTTCGGCGAGGTCGGGATCTTCCGCTTCGACGAGCACATCAAAGACTCGGCAAAGAATCTCGCGACCCACGTTTCGCTTCCCGCGCGCGAGCTACCGGGCTCGCCGGTGCTGATGGTGCCGGGCGAAGAGCGGCAAGGTCCCGTCTCCTCCGCGCGCGACAAGATCCGCCTTTTTGCGCGCCCGTCGGGGGCGGAGGGGCCGCTGTCGACCGACACGCAGCGCTTTTACGCCACGTATTTCCGGCTGGTGATGGGCTTCGAGTCGCAGAAGGGAAAGCTCGCCTGGGTCCACACTCACGCGGCCGACGTCATCGGCGGTAGTGCCGGCCAAGGAACCCTCGTCACGTGCGACGAGCAGGGAAAGATCACGATCCTCGACGCCGCGAACGGCGGCGTGATCGCCGAGCACGATCTCGGTGAGGCCGTGAAGAGCTGCGTCGTCCAGGTCGACAGCTTCCGCGCTCCGAGCGCGATCAAGGTCGCCGACGGCCTCGCCGCGCAGCTCGCCGTCGCGCTCACGAGCGGAGACGCCGACCTCGCCACGGCCCAGCGCCTTCTCCTTCGCGAGATGGCCACGCTCGACGACGAGCTCGCGACCAAGGTCCTCGTGGAGCTCGCGAGCAATCCTCGCACCGGTCCTGCGCTCCTGAGCGATGCGCGCGCCGCTCTCGCTGCCCGAAGAAATGGAGCGAAGTACATGATGGCGGCACTCGAGATGCACTACGATTTCTTGAAGGACGTGCTTCGCCCGCCGCCCGTCGGGCCCATCGCTCAGGCGCTCGCGGCGATGAAAGAGAAGCGCGCCTCACCGCTCCTCGCTTCCCACCTCATCGATCCGGCCAACAGCGACGAAGACGTCAAGCAAGCGGCCGCGGCTCTCGCCGTGCTCGGCGACGCGAGCGAAGCAGCCTCGATGAAGGAGTTCTTCGCGCTCTACCGCGCGTCCGCCGAGACACCGGAGATGGAGGCCGCGGTCGTGAACGTAGCCCAAGGGCTGCTTCGCAATTCCGGAAAAGACGGCCGCGCGATCGTCGATCACGCGATCGGCGATCCGATGGGCAACGCGGCTGTCATAGAAAAACTGCGCGCGCTCGTCCAATCCACCGACGCCGAAAACGCCAAAGCGAAGAACTGACGCTTCTTCAGCGCTTCGGCACGAGACGGCGCCACACGCCGTATTTGCCGATGACGTAGACGGCGCGAAATCCGTCCCTCATTCCGACTTTTTTTCCTTCGGCGTACGTGCGCCCGCTGTATGAGATCGATACCTCGTAGATCCGCAGCTTCGGGATCCGTGCGAGCTTCACCGTCACCTCGGGTTCGAACCCGAAGCGATCTTCCTCGAGGTCGATCGATTGGATCACCTCGCGCCGGAAGGCTTTGTAACAAGTCTCCATGTCGGTGAGGTTGAGATCGCTCACCACGTTGCTGAGTGTGGTGAGGATCGCGTTACCGATCGAATGCCAGAAATAAAGCACGCGGTGCGGCCCGCCGAGGAAGCGTGAGCCGTACACGACATCGGCGCGCCCGGCGACGATCGGCTCGATGAGGGTCTGGAGCTCGTCGGGGTCGTACTCGAGATCCGCGTCCTGAACGACCACGATCTGTCCGAGTGATTCGTCGAATCCGCGGCGGAGCGCTGCTCCCTTTCCCATGTTCTTGGGCTGGAAAAAGACGCGGACCCGAGGGTCTTCCTTCGCGAGCTCATGAAGGATCGCGACCGTTCCGTCGGTGCTTCCGTCGTCGACCACTACCAGCTCGAGATCGAGCGGCTGAGCGAGGACGCGCGCCACGATGGCCCGTACCGTCCGCTCTTCGTTGAAGCACGGCATGACGACCGACAATTTCATCATGCGAGGGTAGCTGTCCTACGTTCCAGCCCGCAAGCCGTCGACGATGCCGAGCTCTTCTTCGCGCGCGTAGAGGCAGCTTTCGCTCGCGACCGGAAAGGTCGAGCAGGCGTCCGGTCGGATCGGGTAGATCCCGCACTTGTTGTCCTTGGCGAGATGCTGGCAGTCTTTCGACGTGAGCAAACGCAGGACGACCTTGCCTTTGCTCTGCCGAGCGTAGGGCGGCTTCATGAGCTCCGGGCGCCCGGCGTCGACGAAGCGCTCGACGTCGTCCTCGTCGAGCTCGACGCGGTTGTCGCGGCAGCACGAGCCGCACTCCAAGCAGTCGAACTTCACCGTCCGCGTGGCGCCCTTCCACACCGCGTCGCGCTCGGCGCGATCCTTCACGATGTCGTGGCAGTCCTTGGCGATGACCACCGACGACAGGCCGCGGTAGGGGCCGGAGGTCATCTTCGTCCAGCGATCTCTCCCCATGTCGAGGAGAGACCAGTAGCCGAGGTCTTTGAGGAACCCGGCCTTGGACGGCGTGGCGAAGACCATGCGCGCGCGGCTGGAGGTTTCCCAGACCACGGCATGACCTCCGGCGCGCACGTGACGAGCGGCTTCGGTGGTGAATCGTGCTTTGAACGATCGAACGATCGGGCGGACGACGGGCGAGATTTTCAGTGGACGCTCGGGGCTGTCAGTTGATTTCAGGCTGGGTCGAGGACGGTTTTCGCCCTTCGACCGACTTTGCGCGCACTGCCTGACGCTCGAGCGCGGCGCGAACGAAGCGGGAAAAAAGCGGGTGCGGGGCCACCGGTCGGCTCTTGAACTCCGGATGGAACTGGCATGCGACGAAGTACGGGTGATCGCGCAGCTCGATCATTTCGACGAGCTTCTTGTCTGGCGAGGTGCCCGACAGAACGAGCCCGGCAGCGGTGAGCGCGTCGCGGTAGTCGTTCGCGAACTCGTAGCGATGGCGATGGCGCTCCGAGATTTCCGTGACGCCGTACGCGTCTGCCGCGAGGCTGTCGGGGAGGAGCGTGCAGGGGAAGGCGCCGAGGCGCATGGTGCCGCCCTTGTTTCGCGTGCCGCGTTGATCGGGCATCAAGTCGATCACCGCGTTGGCGCAGTCGCGATCGAACTCGGTCGAGCTTGCTCCGACCAAGCCCGCCACGTTTCGCGCGAACTCCACCACGGCGAGCTGCATTCCAAGGCAGATCCCGAAGAAAGGGATCTTGTTCTGCCGGGCGTAGGCGATGGCGGAGATTTTACCTTCGGTTCCGCGATCGCCGAACCCGCCGGGAACGAGCACGGCATCGACGTTGGCCAACCTAGCTTCGGCGCCGTCGCGTTCGATGTCTTCCGAGTCGATGTACTCCAGGTCGACCTTGCAGTCGTTGAACAGAGCGCCGTGCACGAGCGACTCATGGAGCGACTTGTACGCGTCGCGGAGGTGCACGTATTTTCCGACCACGGCGATCTTGACGGCGCCTTTGCTCGGCTTGTTGAAGCGATCGCAGATGCGCTGCCACGCCGACAGATCCGGTTGGCGGCTCCAGATGTTGAGCCGCTCGCAGATGAGCGCATCGACGCCTTCTTTGTGGAACCAAAGTGGCACTTCATAGATGCACGTGACGTCGATCGCGGAGATGCATGCATCGACGGCTACGTTCGAGAAGAGAGAAATCTTCTCCTTCGTGGCGCGGTTGAGGGCCTTTTCGGTGCGGCAAATCAGGATGTCGGGCTGAATGCCGATCTCGCGCATTTCCTTCACGGCGTGCTGGGTCGGCTTCGTCTTCAGCTCGCCGGCGGTGGCAATGTACGGGACGAGCGTCACGTGCATGCTGAGCGCGTTCTGAGGACCGGCTTCGATCTTGAGCTGGCGGATGGCCTCGAGGAAGGGGAGAGACTCGATGTCGCCGACCGTGCCGCCGATCTCGATGATGGCTACGTCGAAGCCGTCGGTGGCGTCGCGAACGCGCGCTTTGATCTCGTCGGTGATGTGCGGAATGACCTGCACCGTCGCGCCCAGGTATTCGCCGCGCCGCTCTTTGGAGATGACCGATTCGTAGATTCGACCGGTCGTGAAATTATTCTGCCGCGTGAGCCGCACCGTCGTGAAGCGCTCGTAGTGGCCCAGATCGAGGTCGGTCTCCGCGCCGTCGTCGGTGACGAAGACCTCTCCGTGCTGGTAGGGGCTCATCGTTCCGGGGTCGACGTTGATGTACGGGTCGAGCTTCACGTGGGTGATACGGAGCCCGCGCGCTTCGAGCAACGCTCCGACCGACGCGCTCGCCAGCCCCTTACCTATCGACGAGACGACTCCGCCGGTGACGAACACATACTTCGTTTGCTTCCGGCTCATCGCACGCGTCTCCTAACCAAGGGCGAGTTAGCACGAACCGCCCCGACGGTCGATGGCCTCGCGCGCGAGTTAGGGGACGTAAACCCCAACCGGCCACACATGGTAGGGGTCGCTGCCGCTCGACCCGATCGGCTCGCTCACGATCTCGATTTCAGCGACGGAGCCGGAGGCGACGCTGGCATTCGCGGTTACCGTGAGCGTTCCCGTGATCCCGTTGTTCATCGCGGGATACGATTTGCCAGCGATGTTCGTCATCGCCGGGCTGGTGACGGTCACGGTGAAATCGCTCGCCGCGCAGGACGGTGAGCAGACCGCTCTCGCCACTTGGGCGGCGACGACCCAATCGGGAATGCGCGCCGTGGAAAAACCGGTGATCGGGAGCGCCGCGCTGCCACCGGCGGCGACCGGGAACCAACCGCGTCCGCCGACGCCAGCGGGCGGAGCCGTGTTGTAGTAGGGCTTCGTCGTCGTCGGACCGCACGGATCGCCCTTGCCCGCCGCGAGCGAGTTCATCCAAACGCGCTGATACGTGTAGAGGCCTTCGGCGATTTGAGTACCTACGCAAAGGTCGCCGACTTCGCTGAGGAGCGTCGCCCATACGGTCGTCGTCGGATCTGACTGGCCCTGGAACGCCCAGCCCGTACCCGTGTCGGTGGCCGCTTCGATGATCTCGTGGCTCCCCGCCGTCGTCATCCACTGGAGCTGGCTCAATCCGGGCGGATTCGCGCAGTGCTGGACGAAGCCCCATCCGTCGCCGAGACCTCCGTACGATTGGTGGTACCCGCCGAACTGGCTACACGTCGGATCGGTTGCTTCGCCCGTGCCCGGCGGCAGGTAGAGGATGTACATGTGGTGACCGTCGGCGGCAGCGGCGGGTGTTCCGGAGATCGCGTTCGCGATGTAGTTCTCCATTTCCCCCGAGGTGAGCGACGGCGTTCCTGCGAGGCTAGCGCCGGTGAACGCGCCCGCCGAGCTCGCGGAGCCTAGACCATAGTCGGCGGCAACGGCCGCGTACCAGCGGCTCGCGACGAGAGCGCTCCCGAACCCGGCGTAGGCGGGCGCGTTCGGATCGCCCGGCGCGCTGATGGTCACCAGCTTCATCCCATTGAGGATGCCCGTTCCGGCGTGCGGCACTTGCGGATAGGCGGGATGGGTCGCCTGGATGAACGGTCCGGCGTCGACGCCGACGTCGCTCTTTGCGTCTTGATCCCCCGCGTCGTCCATCGACGCCTCGTCCGTCGCCCCGCCGTCGCCCGCAGGAGCCGCGTTGATCACGGTGGTGCTGCACGCGAAGATCGGCAGAACGACGAATGCAGCAAGCCCACAGACGGAAACCAATACGGGTAAGCGGATCATGGAAGGCCTAGGTTGAAGCGAAGCCGCGCGGCATTCAACCCCACGCCTCCCAAGAGCAAGCGATAGGTAGGATAGCGTCAGGAAAAAGCGCAGTCTGATACCCTCGATCTCGCAACCCGCGTCACAGGTCGCTACGAGCTCGGTGCGCTGCTCGGTTCCGGAGGATTCGCCTCCGTGTACCCCGCGTTCGACGCGGCCTCCGGTCGCGATGTCGCGATCAAGATCATTCCCTTTGGCGATGACGGCTCGGCGAGCTTCGACCGCTTTCGGCACGAGGCCCTCGCTCTCTCGAGGCTGAAATCAAGGCTCATCGCCGACCTTACAGTCATCGGCGCACGTAACCTGTTCGACGCGACGCTCGCGCTCCTTCGCCGCGCGGGGCGCGAGACGGCGCTCGTCACGGGCCAACAGCGTGCCGAGCCGTTTCCTGATCTACCCCCACTCCGTCAACGCCGTGCTGGTAGAATGCTACCCCATGGGCAAACCGCCACGGCGCCTCCGGAGCTCCCGGGTTTATCGCGTGCTGCGCGAGTTCGGCGAGAGCGACGCGCGCGCGCTGCCCGGCGATCTACTGACCTGCGTCGAATCGCATTTCGTCGTCCACGAGGGCGCGTGGCAGTGGCAGTTTTGCAGCAGCAGGCCGGGGGCGGGGCTGGTGGTCCTCGACGAAGCCGCGGACGCCCACTCGCAGGTCCTCGCCGACGTGGGCGCGTACCTCGAGGAGCTGGGGCCGGTGGCACCCTGAGCGGATCGAGCGATGCCCACGCTACCCCGTACCCGGGAGCCTGATCGTGCCGACCTCGCGCCTTTCATCCGCGACGTTGCGCCGGCACTACGAGGCCATTCTCGACGGGAGATTCGTCGAGCGATACGCCGGCGCGTCCTTCGACGAATACCTCGCGCTTGTGCGGCTCCATCATCCGAGCATGACGACGAAGTGGGCCGTCGAGGCTGCACGGCGCCACGGTCGTCCGGATCTGGCGGACCACCCGATCTCGCGCGACGACCCGCCCGAGCCCCATGAAGACCTGATTCCTCTGCTCGCGGAGCTCGCGCAGCATCACAAGCTGGTGAGGCTCCGCGAGCGAGAGCCGGTTGATTTGCGCCAGCACATCGACTCCGCGACCCGTGCACTGGAATGCCTGCACGGCGCTTTTCCCCCAGCCGCTTGCCGGCAATGAATCGGCTGCGATTGCTGCGCGTCGTGGCCGATCGCGCCTTTCGAGACGAATAACTGGAGTACGCGGTGGCGCACGATTCCGTGGGCGTCGAATTCAACGAGCCGCTCAAGCCGTCGAAGGTCGTATACGAGATCGCCGCCGAGCTCGACGATGCAGACGTGCTGCGAGTGACGAAGGGCAAGACGATCTCGTTCGAGCTGCACCGCTTGATCGATCCGGCCCATGCTGACGCCATCGCGCATTCCGTGATGGCGGCGGCAAAGGCAGCGAAGCAGCGTGTGAAGTGGGCGGTTGGAGGCTGTTCCGCGGTGATCACCGCCGCCGACCTAGAGTCTTGCCGATGGGCGAATGGAGTCGTCGCGTCCGCGCCAACTGCGCTCGCCGGGCTCGCAACCCCGGCCGCCCCGCGCGCTGCGTTGAAGCGAGCCAGGCGAGGGGCGCCTTCATCGTCGATGCCCTCGAAGTGGTTCTCGTCCTGGGAAGGCGAGGTCGACGCGTGCCTCCTCGCCGCAGCGTACGCAATCATGGATTCGACGGCCCAAAGCCTTGCGGCGCTCGTCGCCTTCAACCAGCTCGACGAGGATCACGGCCGCTTCATCCAATCGATCGAAGCGGAGGACATCGTGGCCGAGTTCCAGACGCTGGTCGCAAAGACCAAGCTCGCGGGGAAGCCCGACCTCGCGGACGAATGGCGCGACTGGTGATTCGAGGGCTCGTGATCGACGACAATTGCATTCGCCGGTCTTCCGGCGGTCGTGGTGCCACCGCATCACGAGGTCGCGAGGTGTGCGAGCGCAGCGGCGGTCTGAGCGTCAGCAATCGCTGGGGCTTCGTGAATAAGGCTGGCGCTCTCGATGGCTTCCACCATGAATC
Organism: Myxococcales bacterium; assembly: GCA_043747615.1. Taxonomy (GTDB): domain Bacteria; phylum Myxococcota_A; class Polyangia; order Polyangiales; family Polyangiaceae; genus JAYTOU01. Next base: position 46,768 of record JAYTOU010000077.1, read on the forward strand.
GCGCAAAGTCCCCTCGGCGCGTCATGTTGCTCTTCAAAACCGGGTCGCCCACGTGGCGGCTCCAGACGGGCAGACCTTGTTCGGCGCCCTCCTCTGGGTCGCTCCCGCGTACCACCGTCCAGCGCGGCTTTCTTCATCGTCTGAAAATAAAACGCAGGAGCGCAAACACCGTAAGTAACCCTGCTGAAATCCAGAAGGTCATTCCGCGCTCAGAGGTGGGCTCAAGGATGTATTCCCCTCCCCTCGATATTTCGTTGGCCACGGGCAAGGCAGCGAGCAGTATGAGTCCGGTAAAAAACCTACGGATTGACGGAGAAACGGACCGATTTCTCTGACGTTGCTTGAAACCCGTGACTGTGGCGCCCAGGATCGTCGCCGCAAGGCACACTGCGACCGCGATCAGGAGAATTTCAGCAAAATAGAAGGTACCGCTCTCGGTCGAGCTCACTCCACGCGCTCGCGATCGCGGTGGAGGCCGCGGGTGCATGTGCGGAGGCGCCGCCCACGGCGGTGCGGCACCGGCCCACAGCGGCGCCAGCACTCGAAGGGCGTGCAGACGCGTCGACCTGGCCGATGACTGCGACTATGGACGTCCAATGCGACACGGTGTTGATGCTGGCTCGGGCGACGGCACCACTACGCTACTACCGGCCCCAGAGGCAGGCGAGCTCAAGCTCGAGTTCTGTGAATGGCTCCACGCGCACCCGCGCATCATCGCGCCACGTCCCGACAAGTGACCAACGGCTGCCGTCGAGATTGAACGCCTCGAGCGTTCGGACGATGGGATCGACAAGCCACACATGGGAGACGCGCTCACGCGCGTAGATCGGCACCTTCTCGGCGCGATCGGTGGCTGCCGTCGAGGGGGAGAGGACTTCGCAAATCCAGTCTGGAGCGAGCTCAAACGCCGTCGCGTCGGGGAGCTCGGGCATGCGTTCGCGGCGCCAGCCGGCGAGATCGGGCACGAGTACGTCGCCATGAAGATGAAGCTCGGGTTCATCGAGAATGATCCAACCGCCGGGACCACCTTTGCCGCGGTCGAAGGGGCCATAAAGCTCGCCGCCGAGTGATGACGACGCTCGCGCGTGCCGTGCCGCGATGCGGGCCTTGGGTTCGTGATGAGCGCGCCGTTGATGAGCTCGGCGACCAGGTGTGCGGGGACCGCAACCAAGTCCTCGTAGGTCGCGCATCGCTTGGCGGGATCACCCATGGTGAGAATCTAGCCCCGGGGCGGAGCGAGCGCACCGCGGATCGGAGCTAAGCTCCCTGCTGCTTGAGGTTTCCCAGAGATCGCACAAGGAGAATTATGTAAACTCCAACGAGGCGCCCGCGGTCACGGCAATGGAAGCATGCACACAGCGCGTGCGCCCGATGGACGTGCGCCGTTGGGTCTGCTCAAATTGGGCGGCTCGTTCGATTTCGCTCGATGAGTTGAGCACTTCGACGATCAGCTTTCGATAGGCAAGGATTACGTCTCCTAAATCGGAGCGCCTTGCCTGGGCCCTTTGCCTGCACAAACCTCTTGCTCGTCCTACTTCTAACTGGGGAGATGCCTCAGATGCAATTTCACAAAGCTGCCCTCTCTGCCCTCTCCATCGTGCTCGTCGGCGTCTCTGCCCACGCCGAGCCGCTTCGACCTCCGCCGAACGCCCCCGGTCGAACTGCGCCGGGCGTACCGGGTCGTGCGTTTCCGCCCGTGAAGGGGCCGCCGCGTGGGCCTGTGCAGATCGGCCCAGTGCAGGTCGGCCCCGGTCAAATGGCGCCCGCCCTAGGTTGGCCACATGATGTTCGCTCCGCCGCGGGGACGGCGTGTCACGCGGCCGGTCCGAGCGAAGTCGTCATCACAGTCGCCAGCGGCGCATGTCTGTCGCTCGTGCCCGGGTTCTACACCACCCTCAACGACGTGAGCCACACCTGGTCCATCACCTCAATAAGCGTCGGAAGCGCCGTTCGCGCGCGTTCATTTTCGTTGGAGCACTTCAGTCAGGATCTGGACCGCGCCTTCATCATGTATTTTCCCGGAGTAAATCTGCCCCTCACCGGAGACGCTCAGGGGATGCGTGCGCTCCGTGTCGAGCCAGCCGCTCGCAGCATGATCTGTGACGACCTCCGCGACGGCGAGATCGCGCTCTTCGAAGGATGGGACGGCGGCGGAGACTGCGTGGTGCTTCCGGCGGGCCAGTACCCCAGCGCCGATACGATGGGCATCGCCAACGACTCCATTTCGGGCGTGAACAATCAGACCGCGATGAAGGCCGTCTTGTTCTGGAACGCGTCCTTCAACCAGCCGGGCGCCGTGATAAACCCCCATCAGCGCCTCGCGCGTCTGCCCGAAGGCGGTCATCTCGTGGACACCATCGACAACCAAACGTCGAGCATGATGCTGCAAGCCCCCTAAACCGAATCGCCTCAGACGAGCTCGCGCACGACGAAGCTTTGACGGCGCGAACGTCCGCGTACGTGCCCTCGCACACGTAGATCCGAGGCTTCCCCGCGTTCGTCTTTCCCAGCGCCGTCGCGATCGTCTTCACCGGACAATCGCGGCGCCGCGCTCATCATTCGGACGCTTTGCCGAAGCCGCTCCGCATTTTCGCCGAGCGAGTGCTGCTGCAAGCGGAGAGCTCTCGATGGAGCACGAGATCCTCTCCTGCATGAACGAGATGTTCGCGAACCTCGCACTCGGAGACGCCGCGGCCGCCGCGATGACGGTCACCGCTCCCTTCTGCTGGCGCGCGCGGGGGAAATGGAAAAGCTCGCGCAAGACCGAAAATTTCCCTCGTTTTATTGGTTCGAGCTGCTTCGCTCAACCGTCCAAAAAATGCACGATACTGCTCATCGCGACGCGATGACCGAGACCCTCGAGCGTCTCATTCTCCTTCTCGGTCCACTCAGTCATCACCAACGGTAGATCCCGCGCTCGGAGTGAGTAGACTCCGCGCATGGCATCACCGGAGCGTTCGGGAATCATCGGCTACGACTCTTTCCACTTCGTGGTGGAAAACCTCGAGCGGTCGCGAAAATTTTACACCAAGATGCTCGACTTCAAGGAAGTCGCGCGCGCCGGAAATGAGCTCGTCGAGCGGAGCGGGCAGGAGTCCGTCGTCTTCGGCGCCGGCGACGTGCGGGTGTGCGTGTCCACCCCGCTCGCTCCCCAATCGAAGGCCGCGCGCTACGGCAAGCGGCATCCCTCCGGCGTCATGAGTCTCAGCTTTCGCGTGGAAAATCTCGCGCAGACGGAGGCCTACCTCGACAAGCGTGGCGCCACGTTCTTGAGCGAGCCCCTCGAGCTCAAAGACGCGCACGGCGGCACCTACCGCCAGTTCGAGATCGCGACCCCCCTCGGCGAGGTCGCATTTCGCTTCGTGGAGCGCAGCGATTTTCAGCCATTTGCGCCTGGTTTCGTGGACGTCGGCACGGGCAACGCGTCGAAGCCGGCAAACCTCTTCGGGATCACCGCCATCGATCACATCACCTCGAATGGGCTCACCATGCAGCCGATCGTCGCCTGGTACCGCGACGTGCTCGGCTTCGAGCCCTTCTGGGAAATCAGCTTCCACACCCACGACGTCGCCAAGGAGCGCGCGTCCGGATCGGGCCTTCGATCGATCGTGATGTGGGATCCGGAGAGCGGTGTGAAGTTCGCTACGAACGAGCCGTTGCGCCCGTTCTTCCGCGACTCGCAGATCGCAAAGTTCGTGGAAGAGAACGGCGGCAATGGCGTCCAACACATCGCCTTCGCGGTGAGCAACATCATCACCGCCGTCGAAGAGCTCCAGCGTCGCGGCGTCGAGTTCTTGGCCACGCCCGAGTCGTACTACCGCGATCTCCCGGAGCGACTCGCCAAGCTTGGGATCACCAACGTGAAAGAGGAGCTCGCCGAGCTCGAGCGCCTGCAGATCCTTCTCGACGGCGCGAACGACAAATACATGCTCCAGATCTTCATGCGCGAAGCCGCCGCGCTCTACGACGAGTCGCGGGCCGGGCCGTTCTTCTACGAGATCATCCAGCGCGCCGGCGATCCGGGCTTCGGCTACGGCAATTTCCGCGCGCTCTTCGAGAGCATCGAGCGCCACCAGAGCGACGCCAAGAAATGAACGAGCCGCGATGATCGATCGTCAGTCCTTCGGGGTTTTTCCAGCGAAGCCTCACACCGCGTTTCGCGATGACAAAGGCGTGCTCCTCTACGAGGAAATGTTCACCCGCGCCGGCTTCGGAGGCGCCTTCACCTATTTCTATCACCGGCATCCGATCACCCCGCACAAGCTCGTGGAGACGACGACCCGCGGGTACCTGCCTCCTTCGCCGGACGAGCGGGCGATCCATCCGCTCAAACGCCATCTCTATTTGAGCGACAAGATCGCTGCCGGTGGACAGCTCTGGGAGAAGCGCACGCCGATTCTCTTCAACCGCGATCTCACGGTTCTCCTCGCCCGGCCCACGGAGACGGACGAAGCCTATTTCGCCAACGGCGATGGCGACGAGCTGTGGTTCGTGCAGGAGGGGAGCGCGCGCATCGAGTCACCCTGCGGCTGGCTCGAGGTGAGCACGCACGACTACGTGTGGATTCCGCGATCCATGGTTCATCGCTGGCATCCGAATGGCCCCATGCGCCTCATGTGCTTCGAAGCCCACGGAGGCGCGCGAATCCCCGAGCAGTTTCGCAACCCGGTGGGGCAGCTGCAAATGGATGCACCTTACACGCATCGCGATTTCGTGCGCCCCACGGGGCCGATTGCCACCCTGGATGCAACGCTCGATGGTCCTACCGATCTGTATGTGAAGAAGGGCGGACGCTTCACCCACTACGTCCTCGACCGCCCACCGATGGACGTCGTCGGCTGGGACGGCTTCGTCTACCCCTGGGCTTTTGCGATCCGAAAATACCAGCCGAAAACAGGCATGATTCACCTCCCGCCTACGATCCACGCCACCTTCGCCGGCCCGGGATTCTTGGTGTGCTCGTTCGTTCCCCGACTGACCGATACGCATCCCGACGCCATCCCTTGTCCGTACCCGCACTCGAGCCCGGACTGCGATGAGGTCATCCTCTACTTGAGCGGCAACTTCACCAGCCGCAAAGGCGTCGGGCCCGGCGCGCTTTCCTTGCATCCTGCAGGCATTCCTCACGGCCCTCATCCGGGGGCGTACGAAGGGAGCATCGGAAGCACGCGCACCGACGAGCTTGCGGTGATGGTCGACACGTACCTTCCGCTCCAACCGACGGCGCAAGCGGCAGCCATCGAGGATCCCGGGTACCACGCCTCGTGGAGCCTCGAGGTTTGAGCTAGGGCAACGCGGCGAGGGAGAGCCAGCGCCCTTCTGCGCTCGGCATGAACGCGCGGGCCCGCGGTCCGGCGACCACCACCTGGTCCTCGTGCCAGAGCGGAATCATCGCCAAGGTTCGCAGTGCTCGCGCCTCCAGCTTCGCGTAGGCCGCCTTCCTCACGTCGCGCTCCGTCGCGCGGTCGCCTTGGTCGAGGAGCGCGTCGATGTCCGGATCGTTCAAGCGCGATCGATTCGCGCCAGCGGGAGGTATAGATGTACTATGCATGAATACTCGAAATACATTTGGTTCCGTAATTTCAGGTAACTGGAGGATCGCGGCGTCGAAGTCACCGGCGTTGAGACGAGCGATCATCGTCCCCAGCTCGAGGGGGATCACCTCGGCCGCGATTCCCACCTCGGCGAGCTCCTGGGCGATCACCCGCGCGATGGAGATGCGTGCGCGATCCGTCGACGTGAGGAGAGTCATGTGCGTGGCCTCCGTGACGCGGAGCCGCGCTGCACCCGGATCGAATGGGAGCTCCGCCTGTTCGGTGTGTGCCCAGTGGTTCGGCGGAAGGAGCGAGCGCGCCGGCTGCGCGTATCCCGCGAGGAGCGTCCGCGTGATCGTTGGCCGATCGATGGCGAGCGAGATCGCTTCCCTGAGGCGCACGTCGGCGAGCGCTCCGCGATCGACGCGCGCGAGCAAGTACGTGAGATTCGCTCCACTCCGCGAGACGACGGTGAGGTCCGGTCGAGCTGCCAGCGCCGGTAGGAGCGTCGGAGAAAAAACATTTTGCGCGATGTCCGAACGCCCGGCGATGATGCGTAGCGCACGCGCGTTCTCGTCGTGCACGGTGCGAATCACGATCGCTCGGCGCGGCAGCGGAAGAACGTCGCCCTTCGGAACGAGGCTTATTTCTCCGCGTGAAACGTGGTCCACCGCGTACGGCCCAAGCCCGTCGAGACGCCCTGCCGGGTCGGGCGGGCCTTCGGCTTCGCTCGCCCGCAGAATGGGAAGCTCGAGATCGGTGAGCAGGGTAGCGTGGGCTCGCTTCATGCGGATGATGACGGCGTGCGGGCCGTCCTCAACGGCGCTCTCGATGGCCTCGATCACCCGCGCGTGCCTCGAGCCGACGCTCGCGGAAGCAAAGGCATGAAGCGTGGTCACCACGTCGCGCGGGGTGAGCGGCGCGCCGGAGTGAAAGTGAACGTCCTCGCGGAGAGCAACGCGTAGGGTGCGCGCGTCCAGCCACGTCCACGACGACGCCAGGTACGGCACGGGCTCGAGCGAAGTCGGATCGAGCCTCACCAATCCGGCATGAACCAAGCGGGACGCGCGCAGCCCCACCGAGTCGACGACGTACCTCGGGTCGAGTGTCTCGGCGTCGCTGGTCACCAGGATCTCGATCGATCGCTCCCCTGAGTGCGCACCCGTCGAACGCGGGCCGTTGCACCCCGCGAGTGCGAAGATGAAAATCGCCCCTTTTTTCCAGGGGAAGAGAGCGCTATGGCTGCCGGGATGAAGTGGCGCCCGGGTTTGATGTCTGCCCTCGTCGCGAGCACGGTACTCGCTTCGCGCGTTGCCATTCCGCAAGACAAAGTGGATGCAGCGCCCGGCGCCTCGAACCAAGTGACCGATCGCGTGCCGGAGATCGAGGGTGCCGTTCACGCGCTCGTCGACTCCGGCACGTTCAAGGAAGCGCAGATCGGCATCGCCGTTCTCGACGTCGACACCGGGCATTTTCTGGCTGCGTCCAACGAGCATCTACCGCTCAACCCCGCTTCCAATGCCAAGGTGTACACCGCGGCCGCTGCTCTCGCGATGCTTCATGGCGACCATCGTTACGAGACGGCGCTTTTCGGCTCGGTGAAGGCGGGCGAGGTGACGGGCTCCCTCGTTCTGCGCGGGCATGGCGATCCCTCGCTGAGCACCGCCGATCTGTGGTCTATGGTGCAGGAGCTCAGGGCTCAAGGTGTGCGGCGAATCACCGGCGATTTGCTGGTGGATCAGCATCTCTTCGACGAGCAGACGACCCCGCCCGCCTTTGAGCAACAGCCCGCTGAGTGGGCCTGGTTCAGGGCGCCGATCAGCGCCGTCGCACTCAATGGAAACACGATCACCCTCGCGGTGCGCCCCGGCGCAGAAGGGTCCACCGCCCTCGCGTCGTTCGATCCACCGGGGTTCGTGGACATCGAAGGCTCCGTCGCCACCGCGGGTGAAGGCGCTGACTCGGTCGGTCTCGCGCTTTCTCCAAGCGGCAAACGCCTCTCGGCCAAGCTCTCTGGTTCGATCGGCGCCGACGCGAAGCTTGTAAGGTACACGCGTAGAGTGGACGACCCCACGCTCCTCGCCGGGTATGCGCTGCGGGCGCTCCTCGAGCAGGCGCAGATCAAGGTCAGCGGCGAGGTGAAGGTCGGCACCGCAAAATCAGGCCAGATCCTCGTACGTCACACGTCCGAGCCGCTCTCCGCGCTCCTCTTCGAGCTCGGAAAAGCGAGCAACAATTTCTACGCGGAGATGATCTTCAAGACCATCGGCGGCGAGATCAAAGCTCGCCCTGCGAAGAGCGCCGACGCAGCCGACCTGGTCTCGAAGTGGCTCGCCAAGGTGGGCGCCCAGGACAACGGAGTGATCATCAAGAACGGCTCGGGTCTCTACGACTCGAATCGCGCGACCGCGTTCAGCATGGCCGAGCTCCTGCGCTTTGCCTGGCGCGATCCATCCATTCAACCCGAGTTCGTCGCCCAGCTTTCCATCGGCGGCGTCGACGGCACGCTTCACAAGCGCTTTCGCAGCGAGCGAGTACGACGCGCCGTCCGCGCCAAAACTGGAACGCTGGACGACGCGATCGCATTGTCGGGCTACGTGCTCGGACCGCCGGGAAAAGGCCCGATTGCCTTCTCCATCTTGATGAATCACGTCTCCGGCAAAGCGAGCGCCGCCCGCATCGCTGCCGACAACCTGGTCGAGCGCATCGCCAAAAATCGTTGGGGTGAGTGAAGCTACTCCCGCATGTGTTTGCGGATTTTGCCCAGCGCTTGCTCTTGCAGCTGGCGGATTCGTTCCCGCGACAGGTTGTACTTGTCGCCGATTTCTTTCAGCGTGAGCTCGTCTTCGTCATCGAGGCCGAAGCGCCAGCGGATGATGCGTGACTCGATCGGTGTGAGCGTGCCGAGGAGCCTGCGCACCTCTTCGCCCCATTTCTGCGAGACGAGGCTCTCGTAGGGAGAGAGCATGTTTTCGTCTTGAAGGAAGTCGATGAACTTTCTTCCATCTTCGTCGCCCACGGGGCGATCGAGGGAAAACGGGGTCTCGGCCCAAGAGCCTTTGACCTTGTCCAGCTTCTCTTGGGGAATGCCCGTTTCCTTCTCGAGCTCCGCCAATGTCGGATCCCGGCCCGTACGCGCGATCACGGCCTGCGTGGCGCGCGCTACGCGGTTGTGCGTATCGAGCATGTGCACTGGAATGCGCACTGCGCGACCTTTGTCGGCGAGGGCGCGGCTGATTGCATGACGAATCCACCACGACGCGTACGTCGAGAAGCGGTAGCCGCGCGTGTGATCGAAGCGCTCGACCGCCTTCATGAGGCCGATGTTTCCCTCTTGAATGAGATCGATCAGTGGGAGACGGCCACGGTTGTAGCGACGCGCGATCGAGACGACGAGGCGCAGATTCGCTTTCACGAACTTGTTCTTCACGAGCTTCGAGTGCGCGAGGGTCTGCGTCAGCTTGCTCGTGAACTTGCGGTACATCGCCGTTGGCGCGATCTGCGCAACTTTCGGTGCCTTCGCCTTTGCGGGGACCTTCGGTTTTGGAGCGGGCTCAGGTGCACCTTCGATCGCATCAACCTGAATAAGCTCGATTTCTGAGTCGGGGACGGACATGTCGTCGTCGTCGTTGGGCTCCGGCTCGGCGCCGAGAGCACGGACGGTTTCTTCCGCGTGAGCGACCCACAGGCGATCACTGTCGGCGAGACGAATGGCTCGACCGAGCGACGTCGTGAACGTAGTCCACTTCTTTTCCTGCTCCTTGGTGAGCTTGTTACGCTGCTTTTTTGCGGTCTTCAGCAGCTTCCGCAGCTCGGCAATCTGAGGCAGGTCGATCTTCTCTTCCTCGGCGGTCGGCAGATCTCGCTCGAGCGAATCAAGCGCGTAATCGGCCGCAGGCAGGTAGTTGAAAATCGCGACCCAATGATCGACCTCGGCCTTCTCCACTTCGGTCGCCGTCTTGAGCTCTTCTTCTTGACCCATCACGTGATGGATCGCCATCTCGCGGAAGTAGCGCGCGAGCATCGTATCGCCGCCGCCCTCTTCGAACTTGTGGGGCGCCGCGGGCTTCACCGGCTCGACGGCATCAACCTCGGCGACCGCGGGCTCGCTCGCTTCGAACTCGTCGTCGACGATCTCGAGATCCGGAGCGGTTGCCGCCTTGGCCGACGGGGGCGCTTCCTCGTCGTCTCCCGCGTAGCCGGGCGGCGGAATGCTATGAGCGGCCGCCTCTTTAACCGAGGGCCCTGACGCACGTTCGGTGCGGGACTGCTGGGTTGCCGGCATTCGTCTCAATGCGCCGGCGCGGCTGGTCTTGCTCATTGTGGTTTCTTTCACCCGAGGAGAGGAAGCTTCGGGACCGGGGGAACTGCGGTGCAACTTCTGTAAGGGACGAGAATCTTTCACCTGCGTTTGGCCGTGCGAGCTTCCTAGTGACCGCGCCGGTAGACGTCCTGGCGAGACCGAGGCCCGCGCTCGCTTGACGGCTGAATCGCGAAAAGATGCGTCTGCTTTGACAAGCTCTCTTCCGGGCGTCAGAACCTGTGGTGTCGACTTCGAAGACCGGCGCTTAGCGTTCGATGACGCGGCGACTGGCTTGCGTTGAGCTGCAATTTTTATACCTCGGGCCTCTTGTTTTTTCACGTCTGCCTTAGGTCGCTTGAGCCGCCTCTCCTCGAGGTTGGCGCGAGCGGATCCCCTTGGCCCTCCGATGCCGGTCCTTCCCGTTGGATTCTGCTGGAGTTGCTGAATTTTGGCCGCTTGGGGTCCTTTTTTCATCGTCGCTTTCGAGTCAGGTTATGTAACGCGCTCCCTCCCCGTACCTTCCGCTTCCGGTGCGATTGACTAACCTTAAGTCGAGGATCTCGTTCTGTCTGCGGTAGGGCCGAATACGAAAGAAACGAGCCTCACCTCGTTCTACGCGCGAGCCCTCTCTGGGATTCATGGCGCGTGGAAGTGGGGCGTGGTTTTCCTCCTCGCATCTGTCATGCACGCGCTCGGCCATGCTGGATTGGCGTTCGCCGCTGGAGCATTCGCACAAGCCGTTTCTGGGGGCGCGATCCCGGTGCGCCAAGGATCCGGAACCTTGGCCACTGTCGTTCCAGGTGTGAGTGACCCGCTTTTCCTCGCGTTCCTGGCGTTAGGGGCAATTTTATTAAAGGTCAGCGGTGGCATCATCGCCTCTTACGTGCAAGCGCAGATGGCCGGTGACGTCGGGAGTTTGCTTCGCGGGGAGCTCCTCGACGCGTGGCTCGCCGTGCATCGCATACGCCGATCGCGACAAACGGATCATGCCGGCGCAATGGGGTCCATGGCGGCGACCGTGGGAGAGCAGGCGCGCGGCGTTGCGGCGTTGACCGCGCGCGTGCGTGACGTCGAAGCAGGGCTCGAGGCGGGCGTTCTGGGAGGCGCGCGCGCGGTGGGACAGATTGTACCCCTCGCGATTTTGCTCGTCGTGATCGCGCCGAAGCTCGCCGCGGCGGCTCTTGCAGTGTTCCTGCCATTTTCGGTGGCCCTCGGCGCGATGCGAAAGCGCTGGAAGCGCGTCAATGCCGAGGCGACCGCTCATGGCGATGCGCTCCTCGATGCCGCCGACGACGCGATCCGAAACGCCGAGCTGTGGACGACCTATGGTGCGGAGGCGAAGGTCCGCGCTCACGTGGCGGATCTAGGAAAGTCCATCACCCGGCAGTCTGCGCGGGTCGAGGCTAGCGCCGCGGCGCTGACGGGAGCGAACGAAGTGCTCGGCGCCGTCGCGCTCGTCCTCGCCATCGCCGCCGCGCGCGCGGGCTGGCTTGGCGCCGATGCCGAGGGCGGTTCCCTTCTCGCGTTCGCCGTTGCATTTTTTCTCGCTTACAAGCCGATTCGCGAGCTCACCGACGCGCGCCTTGCGTGGATTCGGGCGAGCGTCGCGTTCGATGGGATTCGTGAAATCCTGGCGACTCGTCCCAGGGGTGCGGATCAGCCGAACGCGCAGACAGAATGGGCGCTCGCGGCGCTGGAGATCGAGGGCCTACGCCTCGGTCGCGGAGGGCTCGTGCCCCTGACGCTTTCTGTAAAAGCAGGTGAAATCGTGGCTCTTTCGGGCCCAACCGGCGTCGGCAAGACGACCCTGATTCGCACGCTCCTCGGCCTCGAAGCTCCGACGGCCGGTGAAATTCGTTACGACGGCAAGGTGCTCGGAGCAGCGCCGCCTGGCCCAAACGCGCGCCCCTTCGCGTGGGTCCCGCAAGATGCTCCCTTGCTCGGTGACACGCTCGAAGCGAACATTCTCCTCGGCGCCTCGACAGCGAAGATCGATGACGTCCTCGGCTCTCTCGGGGCCGCGCATCTCGTCGAAGATCTCGGAGTCGCGCGGCTTGGTGCGGGCGCGCGCGCGGTGTCCGGGGGGGAGCGGCAGTGGATCGTCCTGGCGCGGGCCATTGCCACGCGTCTTCCCGTGCTTCTCCTCGACGAGCCGACGAGCGGCCTCGACGCGGCATCGCAGAAACGCGTTCTCGATGCGATCGCCGGGCTTCGCGGAAAACGCACCGTGCTCCTCGTGACCCATCGGCCGGAGCCACTGGCCATCGCCGATTCCGTGGTGACGTTCACGCCGTCGTGAGCACGCGAAGGCGGGGGCCGGGGGTGACTTCGACGGAGCGGGCGCGAAGCATCTCGCCGTCGAGCACATACGCGCTCTTGTCGCCCGTGAAGGTGACGCGAAAGGACCGAGCGAGCGCGTCCACGTGATCGCGCCCGAGGAGCCTCTTGCCCGCGAGAACGAGAGGCATCTGGGGCCCAAGCCGCGCGGCGCCGAGCGGGCTCGCCACGCAGTGAACGCGCGAAGGGTCGTCTCCGGCGCGGTAGAGGACGCGCATCGAGAGTCCAAAATCTTTGACCACGCTCGCGGCGACCAAGCTGAAGGCGCGCGCGCGCTCGAGCCCGCCGTCGACTTCGATGGTGCACGGCGTGGGGGTGAGGACCCGGGCGGCGAGAGCACTCCCCACGAACGAGCCTACGAATATGCGGCTGACGATCCGCGCCGCTCCCAAGTATCCCTGGTGCGGCGAGCCGTAGTACTCATCGAAAAAATTGGCGACGAGCCCGGTTCCGAACATGAAGCCGACACGATCCCCCTGCTCGACGTCACGCACGCGGAGGGTGGGCCGCTCGGTCTCGATCGTGGTGCCAGCTTGTACCGCAGCGAGCAGTCGGCGGGTGTACCCGACGAGCGAGCCGCGAAGCCCCCAGTTGCGAGCCACGGTGGAGACCGTGCCGCCAGGCGCAAAGGCGACCCTCGGCAGGCGACCGCCGAACGCGCGCGCGAGGGACGTGATCCCCGCCATGTACGATCCGTCTCCGCCCGCGAGCACCACCGCGTCCGTTCCGCGCTGGGCGATAGCGTTCACCACTCTGTCGAGATCCGCGAGCGAGCTGGTCTCGTGCAGCACCGTTCCGCTCTTGCCGGCCGCCTCCGTCGCACCGACGATCGCTGCGTAGAGGGCGGTCTCTCCTTGCAGGTGCCGCGCGCGGCGATTCACGATGACATCGACGGTCAAGGGAGGCGCGAACTAGCATGGCAGCCAAAAACAAGCTACCTCGAGGGCCATGAGACGAATTCTCGCGAGCGCTCTTTTGCTCTCCTGGCACCTGCTGCCGGGCTGCGCTGCCTCGCCAGGGATGGTCCGCGCGGCAGAGGACGGCGACAGCAAGACGCTGCGCACGGAGATCGAAGCGCGCCATAAAGTCGGAAGTCTCACGAACGGCGAAGCGGCGAAGGTGGCCCACGCGGTGGCCAACCGGGAGATCAAGACGGCGCGCGGTGAAGACGCGGCCAAGCGGGTACGCGAAGTGAGGGGCTGCGCCGTGGAGCTGGACGACGCGCTTGCCGATCGCATGAAGACGCACGATGAGGCGGGCGCCGAAGCCGCCATGGCTCGACTCGATCTCGGGAGGCTCGATGCTGCCGACGTTCGACCGTACGTGGCGGACAAGAACGACGTGTGGCGAGCGGTCGGCGTGCGCGGGCTTGCGCGCGAGGAAGATCATCCGGCGCGCGTTCGGGCGATGAGCGATCCCAGCCCGCGCGTGCGGCGTTCGGCGATACGTGTCGCGACTTCGGCCCGTGACGCATCGGAGATCGAGCCTCTCGCCGAGGCCGCGCGGGTGGATCCGGAGCCCATGGTGCGGAGCGACGCGGTGCGCGCGCTGGGGGCACGCGGTGGAGAGAGAGTGGCCTCGATCCTCCGTGATTTGTGGGCGAACGCCGATGACGGGGTTCGCGAAGACATCGCCATCGCCTGGGCGGTGCCCGACACGTTTGCGCATGGTGGGCGGGAATCGCTGCGCGTGCTCATCGCGTCGAAGACCGGTCCTGGGGCGATCTCCGGAGCAGCTGCCGTCGCGAGATCAGCGGCGAGCGACCGCGAGCTCCGCGATTTGGCGGTCGGGCTCCTCGTCCGCAGCATCGCCAGCGCCCCGCGTCGGGATCGGCTCCACGCTATCGCGGCCGCATCGCTCGGGGATGCCGAGGTCGTGAGCGCGATGCGAAAAGCAGCCCACGAGGACGACGTGGAGACGAAGGTGTCGGCATGCGCACGCCTCCTCGAGAGCGCGCCCGACCATGCCGAGGCGGTGCAAAGCCTGGAAACCATTGCCGGCCAGAACTACGGCGTCCTCTCGGGCCGCGCTCGCTTTGCCCTCGCCAGCGCCGGCGACCTGCGAATTCAAGCGTGGATCGAGGCCGATCTCCTCGCGTCAGACCCCAACACGCGTCTGTCTGCCGTGGGATCTCTTGCGGCCCTCGGGCGTTCGGCGCGGGGCGCGCTCCTCCTCGCGGACCCCGATCCAAGCGTCCGCGCGACCGCCGCCTGCACCCTTCTATCGTCCACGCGCACCAGGTAGCCGAACGCATTGACACGCCGCTTTCTCGCCTCGTACAACCGCGGGTAGCATGCCTAAAGCTATCTTCACGCTTGCGCTAGCCGTCGCCGTCGCGCTCCAGACCGGCTGTATCAAGTCGATGCTCACCAACGGGCAGATCAGCGCGACCCGCGAAGCCGCGGGATCATTCGAGACGATCGGCGACTACGAGCTCGCCAAGTCCGCGGCGATGGCCGGCATGGTGCAGTTCGAGGGCATGCACAAGCTCGCGCCCGACAACGACGACGCGCTCTTCATGTTGATGCAAGGGTGGACGGGCTACGGCTATGCGTTCGCCGAAGACGACCGCGAAGCAGCGATGGAAGCAGGCGACGACGATCTGGCGGAGTACCACCGCAAGCGCGCGCGAATGGCCTACGACAGGGCCATTTTTTACGGCGTCGAGCTCCTCACGCATCACGACAAAGGGTGGAATGAGGCTCGCCGCAACGACGGTCTCTTCAAGGCCTGGCTCAAAGAAAACTTTGACGACAAAGAGGACGCGCCGCTGCTCCTCTGGATGGGAAATGCCTGGCTCGCGCGCGTTCAGCTCAATGCGGACGAACCTGCGCTCGTGGCGGAGCTCTTCATCGGCATCGCGTTTCTCGAGCAGAGTCTCCGTCTCGATCCCACCGCGCAGCACTACTCGGCGATGACGAACCTCGGCGCGTACCATTCGCGCACGGTCGAAGCGGAGCCCGAGCTCGCAAAGCAGATGTACGAGACGGCCCTCGCCAAGACGGATCGCAAATCGCTCATCGTGCAGGTGTCGTATGCCAAGGGATACGCCTGCGTCCGTGCCGAGCGCCCCCTCTACGAGAAGCTCCTCAACGAGGTGCTCGCCGCGGACGACCCTGACCCCGCCCAGCGTCTCACGAACGCCGTCGCCAAGCGCCGGGCGAAACGGTACCTCGGCAAAAAGACGATGATGGACTGCGGCTTCGACATGTCGATCCCCGCACCGAAAAAGTGAATCTTCGGGGCGCACTCCCCGTCGAACGGGGTGCACTCTTCCGTCCAAGCTGCGGCGACGCGCATGTTCCCGAGACCTACTTACGGTGACTCTTACTGCAAGTCGGTTCAGTAGTCTGTTCTCAAGGAGGTAAGTCGAATGCTTCGAAGATTTAGCGTGTTGTTTGCCATGCTCGTGGCCGTCGCGATCGTCCTCGGGGCGAGCTCGTCAGCGAGGGCCGACACGACGACCCTGAAGCTGGGCACCCTGGCCCCGGCCGAGTCGCCGTGGGGAAAAGTATTTAAGGTTTGGCAAAGGGGGATCAACGAACGCACCGGCGGCGCCGTGGCCATCCAGTTTTTCTGGAACGGTCAGCAGGGCGACGAGACGGCGATGGTCGGCAAGATCCGCACGGGGCAACTCGACGGCGCGGCCATCACCGCGGTCGGCCTCGGCCAGATCTACAAGCAGGTGCTCGTCCTCCAGCTCCCGGGGCTCTTCAGCAGCTGGGAAAAGCTCGACGCCGCGCGCGAAAAGATGAAGCCGGTGTTCGACGCCGAATACGAGAAGGCGGGCTTCAAGTCCCTCGGCTCGGGTGACGTCGGCGCCGCCCACATGATGTGCCGTGGCTTCCAGATCCACAGCCCGAAAGACATGAAGAAGCGCGGCACCTTCTACTTGAAGGGCGATCCAATCGCGCCGATGCTCTACTCGATCATCGGCGACATCACCCCCAAAGAGGTCACCGTCCCCGAGATCACGACCGGCCTCACTTCCGGTACGCTCAACGTCGTCAACGCGCCCCCGCTCGTTGCCGAGCAACTCCAGTGGGCGCCGCAGCTCGATCAGATCGACACCATGGTCAGCGGCTACGGCATTGGCTCGCTCGTCTTCTCGTCGGCGAAGTTCAAGTCGCTCCCCGCCGACGTGCAGACCGCCATCTCGGAGACCGGCGCGCTCGCTGCCCAGGCGCTCACCAAGTCCATCCGCAACGCGGACCTCGCGGCGTACAACCGCCTTGCGGTCGGCAATCCCGGTGCGACGCCCCCCGTCCCCGCGCGGATGACCACCTACAGCCATACGGACGCAGAGAAAGCCGAGTGGACGAAGCTCTTTGCCGAGACGCGCGCCAAGTTGAAGGGCTCGACCTTCAACGCCGAAGTGATGCAGGCCGTGGAAGACGCCGCCAAGTAGGCCACACGTTCTGTAGCCGCGCGTCGTAGAGCGGCTCCCATGCCGTAGTTCAAGCCCTGCGATGCCCGAGCGTCGCGGGGCTTCGTTTTTGTACATGCGAGCAATGCCTGGTCTACGCTCGCCCGGATGCCCGACGACACCGACTCCGAGCCAAAAGCGAAGCAACTCGAGCCGCCGCCTTGGAAAAAAGAGGCCTGGGGTGCGCCGCTCCTCCGTTTCGATAGCGCCTGGACTCGCCTCGAAGCACGCATGTGCGCGTGGGTGCTCATCGGCGAGATCGTTGCACTCTGCATATGGATCTCACTGAAGGGGCTGTCTGCGGAGTATGGCGCGGGGGACAGCTCGGGCATCGTCTTTCGCGGGCTCGTCGGCGCGCTCGTCCTCGGCTTCGGCGTGCACCGCCTGACCATGCCCAAAGACGCGCACACCGGCGACAGCCTCGAGGACAAGGCGAATCGCAACCACGCTATCGCCGTGACCAGCGCCGTCGTGGTGGGTTTCTTAGGAGCGCGCGCCTGGGCGAGCAGCGGGTCCACTTACTTCTCGAACCTCCTCAATTGGATGCAGACCGCATCTTTTCTCACTCTCATCGGAGGGCTTCGCGGCGTTGCCACGCGCTTGACGTTGTGGCTCGCGCTGCTCGGCGGGTCCCTCGCAACCGCGCAGGGGAAACACATCAACATAGACGTGGTGATGCGCTTTCTCACCCCCAAGCTGCGGATGCCGGCAGCGGTGCTTGGTTGGTTGGCAGCGGCGGTGATGTGCTTCGCGGGCGTGTGGGGGTTCTTCGATCACATTGCCATCGAGAGCTTCAAATCGCCTGCCGTCGAGCCGTGCAAAAACGATCCGACGAAGAGCTGCGATCCTCTCGTCACGACGAAGGTGGCCCACGTGAGCGAGGAAATCGGGCGAGATTTCTTCCTTCTCCGCCGCCAGATTTCGCTCGACCTAAAGAGCTTTCCCAAGGTTCTCTCCGGTGAAAAGTACAACGAGTATTTGCACGCCAAGGACTGGAACGCGTGGCTGGCAGAGGCGCCTTGGGCCATGCACTACCCCGAGGCCGACGTCGCTGGTCTGAAGGTCTCGGAAGATTCGACCGAGACCCGGCTTCCGATCATCAGCATCCCCGGGAGCGCGGAGAACGTGCCCGGGCTGCTCACCCGCGAGCTGAACTTCATCTTTCCCTTCGGGCTCCTGATGATCGGCCTTCGCTTCATCCTGCGCTCGCTGCTCGCCATCAGCGGTCAGATTGTTGTCGATCCCGACGCGGCTCACGGTGAAGAAGACGTGGAGGCGATGCATCCCACCGAGCCCATTGCGCCGCCGGCCGATCCGAAAGAGGTGGCGTGATGTCGACGTCCACGCCGATCACAAAGCCCGCCATGCTTCGAAGCACGAAGATCACCCTCGCGCTCGTCGGGCTGCTCGTTGCCTCCATCGGCGCGTTTGGCAGCGTGATCGCCGCCGCGGTGGTGGCCCTCGCCTTACTCGGTGCACCGCTCTTTGCGATCATGGGAGGCTCCAGCGAGATCGCCTGGCTTATGCACAAGGACGCCGCGTACCACCATCTTCGGTACATTGCGCCGACCGTTCTCGACGAGCGTTTCTCTGACTCGCCGATCTTGGTGACCATCCCGCTCTTCACGTTCGTCGGTTACTTGATGGCCGAATCGAAGACGCCTGATCGCATCGTGCGG
Organism: Myxococcales bacterium; assembly: GCA_043747615.1. Classification (GTDB taxonomy): domain Bacteria; phylum Myxococcota_A; class Polyangia; order Polyangiales; family Polyangiaceae; genus JAYTOU01. The sequence continues at coordinate 65,047 of JAYTOU010000077.1, forward strand.
GCGTCGAGCGCGTTCTTCGGGTGGATGCCGGGCGGGCTGGCCATCGTGTGCATCGTGGCGAGCGCTTTCTTCACCACGCTCACCGGCGGCAGCGGCGTGACCATCGTGGCCATAGGCGGCCTTCTCTATCCTGCCCTGCGAAAACAGGGCTATTCCGATGCGTTCTCACTCGGCCTCGTGACCACGGGCGGGTCCCTCGGTCTGCTCCTTCCGCCGTCGCTTCCTATTCTCGTTTACTCGCTCGTCGCCGGCATCGACTTCAACAAGACCTTCAAGGCGGGGCTCCTTCCCGGCTTCATGGTCATGGCCTTCCTCGGAATCTACGCGGCATGGGTCGGCAAACGCGAAGGCGTGAAGCTCGAGAGGCCGCGCCTGAAAGAGATGCTCGGCGCGTTGTGGATGCTCAAGTGGGAGCTCTTCATTCCCATCATCATCCTCGGCGGCTTGGCCACCGGGCTCACCTCGCTCGACGAGAGCGCCGGACTGGCTGCACTCTACACGCTCATCATTGAGGTCTACATCTACAAGGATCTCTCGCTCAAGAAGGACTTACCCCGCATTGCCAAGGCTTCCATGAGCCTGGCAGGCGCGGTGATCCTGATCCTGGCGATGGCCAACGCGCTCATCAACTACGTGATCCAGGAGGCGATCCCCGCTCACGTTCTCGACTTCATGCTGAGCCTCGGTCTCACCGAGACGTGGCAGTTTCTGATCGTCATGAACATCTTCCTCCTGATCTTGGGAATGCTCATGGACGGCTTCAGCGCCATCTTGGTCGCCGTTCCCCTTATTTTGCCATTCGCGGCGCGCTTCACGCTCGGGCCGTTCCACCTGGCCATGATCTTCCTCTTGAACCTGGAGATCGCGTACTGCTGCCCGCCGCTCGGGCTCAACCTCTTCATCTCGAGCTTCCGGTTCAACCGACCGGTGGTGAGCCTCTACAGAGTGGTCCTGCCGTTTGCGGCAATCCTGACCTTCGCGCTCATCCTCGTCAGCTATGTGCCGCGCATCAGCGACATCACCATTCAATCGGACATCAGCGCCGCGCGAAGGTCGGCCGCGCTGGTCAACGCGCCCCCGCGTGAGTCGTGGATCCTGGAGTGCGTGCAAGAGGATCGCTCGAACCCTCTGCCCTGCACGGCGGAAGACAAAAAGAAGTGGCCGAACGGACAGGCCGCGCTCCCCGCGGTGCCGGTGGACACTCCGGTGGTCGTGGCGGACGCCGGCGCCGCCGACGATGACGACGATGCGCTTCTCAAAGCGATGGCCGGCGGCAGGAAGGACGGCGGCGCCGGAGCCGCACCTGACGACGACGATGCGCTTCTCAAGGCAATGATGGGCGGCCCTGATGCCGGAAAAAAAGCGGCGCCGAAGGCTCCCGACCCCGACAGCGACGATGAGCTCTTGAAAGCGATGATGGGCAGCAAAAAAGACGGCGGCTGATCTCCTAGAGCTTGATGCTCTTCCACGATCCGCTGCGAAACTTCAGGGTCATCGTGACCGCGGCGAGCACCATGTACACGCAGGCCGACGTCCAGATTCCGAGCAGCCCCATATGAAAGTGAATTCCGAGGACGTAGGCCAGCGGCACGAGGCATCCAAAGACGAGGACCAACTGCGCAAGAGCGACGAACGCCGTTTCGCCCGCGCCGAAGAGAGCCTCGCTGAGGATCATGGCCACGGCGATGATCGGGGTGATGAGGCCCATCATGCGCATTGGGGTCATCGCGGCGAGCTGTACCGCATGTGACTGGCTGATGAAGCCGACGATCTGCGGTGTCAAAAGAACCCCCTCGAGGAGTCCGATCACGCCGAAGATCATGACCCCGAGACGGGCGCTAGCCCAACCGTAGGCGACGGCGTCGTCGGGGCGCTTGGCTCCGAGCGATTGCCCGACCAACGTGGCCGTTGCCGTCCCGAAGGCGATGCACGCCGTGAAGGTGAGCTTGAGGATGGCGACGATGTCCGTGGTGGCCGCTCCGTTGACGGCCTCGGCGCCGGCGGCAGCGTCGAGGATTCCCACGATCGACGAGAAGAGACCGAAGCCGACCATCATGGTCACCGTGGCGAGCGCCGCCGGAATGGAGAGCCTCAGAATGGACCACATGAGCGTCCGCGAGAGGTGCGTTCTCTTGAACGAATCGAAGTCAGGGGCGATCCGCGACGCGTAGAAGAGCATGATCCCAAGGCCGATCCAGGTGGCGATGAACGCACTCATGCCGGCGCCGGGCGGTCCCATTCTCGGCGCGCCGAGATTTCCGTAGATGAAGATCCAGCAGAAGAGGACGTTGAAGGCGTTCATCACGATCGCCGCGACGAGGTGCACGTGCGTTTTGCCGACACCGTCGAAGAACGCTTTGACGGACATCGTCATGGCCATCGAAATGATTCCGAGAAGCCGCCAGCGCGAATAGGAGATGGCAATCTCGAGCACCTCCTGCTTTTTCAACATGAAGCCCAAGATCGAAGGCAGAGCTAGGTAGCCGAGCACCGAGAAGATGCCTCCAGCGATCAGACAGAAAAATGCAGCGTTGGTGAGGACGGCGCCCGCCCCCTTCAGGTCGCGCTCGGCGAAACGCCGCGCGGTGAGCGCTTGGGTCCCGACACTGAGTGCGCTGAGCGAGCCACCGAAGAGCCACACGACGATGAGCGACGGCAGCAGCGCGGCCTGACCGTTCGAGCTTTCCGGCGACGGGAGCCGCGAGAAGAAGATGATGTCGATCTCATTGACGACGCTCTGCGAGAGCATCGCCACAACGGTCGGCATCGCCAGGCGCAGAATCGTTCGATACCGATTGGGTCCGAACTCGATCGTCGTGGTCACTTCGGAGTGCGCCATGCGCGCTTCGGCTCTTACGCGAGTCACCTCGGGTTGACAAGGACAGGCGCGGGGTACTAGTCCCCCAAGGATGGCTCAAACGCATTCGGTCCTTTCCCGTGTCATGAGCGGTGCCGCCTGGCTTTCCCTAGTGGTCGGCTGCGTCGCGGCAGGCTGTGGGGGCCCCAAGTACCCCAGCTGCGACAACGACGACAACTGCAACGAAGCAGGGCACAAGGGCGTTTGCGTCAACCACACCTGCGTCGACTGTCGCGACGACAAATCCTGCGGCGCAGGCAAAGAGTGCAAGGCCGGCGCATGCGCGGTCATCGTCGATTTTTGCGACGATTCACAGGCGTGCGTAGGTGGCGGCACCTGCGGAAAAGATCACCGCTGCGCGAAGGTGGTCGCGGCGAAGGCTTCCGTGCAGTGCGACGACGAGCATCCGTGCGCGGCCGGCCAGACCTGCCAGAACAACCACTGCGTTTCGCCCGTCGCGGGTGGGCCCGGCTGCACGGATTTCGCAGCTCCTAAGTTCGACTTCGAATCCCCCGAGCTGAGGCCGGACACGAAGGCCACGCTGCAGCGCCTCGCAGGGTGCCTCACCAATGGCACCTTGAAGAGCGCGCGAATTCTTTTCACCGGGCACTGCGATGCGCGGGGCGAATACGAGTTCAACATGGGGCTCGGGGCGGAGCGTGCGGAGATGGCGAAAAATTTCTTGGTCGCGGCGGGCGTCCGTGTTGATCGGATTTCTACCTCGTCGCGCGGCAAGCTCGACGCGAACGGGCAAGATGACGCGGGGTATCAGAATGATCGCCGAGTCGACGTCGAAGTTCGCTAGCTCGCTCGCGGCCGGTGCGCTCCTCGCGTCTCTGCTCTGCGGGTGCGGGGTCTTCGCCAGCCAGCGGGATCACGACGCTCTCGTCGCAAAGAACGAGGCTGCGGAAAAAATCAGCCAAGCTCAGGTCAGCGCTCTGAGGTCGGATCTCGACGCCACACGCGAGCGGCTCGACAACGCGCTCCGGGCGAACGCCGACCGCGGCAGCGATCTGACGAGCGAAAAAGGTAAGGTCAACGCGCTCACCGGGAAGCTGGAAGAGACCTCGCACCTCATCGAGGACTTGCGTAAAGAGATCGCCTCCACGCGGAGTGAGCTCGATGCCCGTCTCGACGAGATCAGGCGCACCCAGGAAACGCCGAAAGCGCTGCCGGTGGCCATTCCCGCGGATAAAAACGGCCATTTTGCGGCGATCGAATCGGCGCATGCCGCGAAGGACTGGCCGCTGACGCGCACGCTCGGTCACGCGTTCATCGAAAAATATCCGACGGACGATCGCGCGGACGACGTGCTCTTCGTGATGGGAGACGCTGATCTCAAAGATGGGCGCCCTTCATCGGCGCTCGGCGAGTTCAACCGCATCTTGAAGCTCACGCCACCGTCGAACGTCCTCGACAAGACGCTCTTCGCCATGGGCGAGGCTTATCTGCTCCTGCACGACTGCGAGAACGCGAAGCTCGCTTTCTCCTCGTGCGCAACGCGCTTTTCAAAGGACAAGCTCGGCACCGAATCCAAGGCTCGCGTGGCGACGATTGACAAGCCGGCCCCGGGGTTGTGCGCGCCGCCGTAAACTTGGCCCCTTGTCCGGCGATCCGTACCGTCCGGATCATGAGCGACAAAGCCTCCAACGCGCCGACCGAAAGCACGGGATTCTCTTCTGCTCCCGACGCCGCGGCCCTGTCGGTACCGCGCGTGTTCGGACGCCTTCTCCTCCTCAAGCTCATGGCGCGTGGCGGGATGGGCGACGTCTACCTCGCAGCGACGACGGGCATCGAAGGCGCGGAACGGGCATGCGTCGTCAAGACGGTGCGGCGCGATCACATCCGCGACGGCTCGTTTTTGGCTCGATTCCTCGACGAAGCGCGGGTGCAGTCGCAGCTCAATCACCCCGGCGTGGCGCAGGTTCTCGAGGCAGCGACCGACGAGAACGGCGAGCCGTACACCGTCGTCGAATACGTCGAGGGGCGAAGCCTTTCCGACGTCCGCCAGCGCTCGATCCAACTTGGCGCGCGCATCGGCTGGCCAGAGGCCGTCGCCATCGCGATCGAGATGGCCCAGGCCCTCGCTCATGTGCACGAGCGATCCGGCGCCGACGGAACGCCGCTCGGAATCGTTCACCGCGATCTGAGTCCCCAAAATGTGATGATCGGTTACGCCGGTGAAGTGAAGCTCATCGACTTCGGCACGGCGCGTGGACACAACCGGCGATGCCACACCGTTGCCGGAGTCGTCTTCGCGAAACCCGGCTACGTCGCGCCGGAAGTCGCGCGTCAGCAAGTCGGCGACGGTCGCATCGACATCTACGCGCTTGGCATCATGCTCTGGGAGCTATGCGCGGCGAAGCGTTTCCTCAGCGGCGACGCGCAGGTCCATCTCGAACAGGCGGCCGCAGGGAAGATAGTCATTCCCCTACTCGCCGACACCATGGGGATTCCCGACGATCTCGACAAGGTGATCGCCAGGCTCACCGCCAACGATCCCGAGGATCGCTATACGAACGCGACGCTCGCGGCGACCGATCTCGCGCAAGTGCTCTCCGGGGCACCGCCCTGCAAGCTTGGCGAGCGCGGTGTGCGCAGTCGAGTTCATCACTTGATGCGCGCTCTCTGGACACACGAGCCTGCCCGCGGCCGCGCCGAGTTTGCCAAGCTTCTGCGCGAGGCGCGCACCGTGAAGAGCAGCGCCCTCACGCCGCAAGCGGGAAAAGTATCGGAAATTGCCCTTTCGCGCATGAACGACGATCCGTCGATCCTCAGCGGCACGCCGTACAAGTTGGTTCGCAAGATCGGCGAAGGGGCCAGCGGGATCGTCCACGAAGCCGAGCACGTCGAGCTTGGACGGCGGGTCGCGATCAAGATTCTCGCGCCCGAGCACGCGTCCGCCACCGATGCCATCGAGCGATTCCGTCGTGAAGCGCGCGCCGTGGCAGCGCTCTCGCACCCGAACTTGTGCATGCTCTACGATTTCGGGAAGGCCTACGACGGCCGCATCTTCCTGGCGATGGAGCTTCTCGCAGGAGACACACTCGACAAGCGGTTGAAAGAGACGCGCGGTATGGACTGGCGCGAGGCCGTTGCCTTGGCCATCGAAGTCACCAAGGCGCTCGAGGCGGCCCACGGCGCGGGCCTCGTTCATCGTGATCTCAAGCCGCAGAATCTTTTTCTCACCGCCGACGGTGGGCTCAAGCTCCTCGACTTCGGAGTGGCGATGGCGCTCAGCGACGTGTCCTCGCAAGAGGGACGGCAGAAGGGCTTCGCCATTTTCGGGACGCCCGAATACATGGCACCCGAGCAGGTCGCCGGCGATCCCGTCGATGGTCGCTGCGATCTCTACGCGCTCGGCTGCGTGCTCTACGAGCTGGTCACCGGACATCGTCCGTTCGAAGGGACGTCGACCGTCGCCGTGATGGGCAAGCAGCTACGCGAGGTACCCGAGCCCCCACGTGCGCGTGCCCCGATGCGCGGGATCCCCGACGTGCTCGATGCGATCATCATGACCGCGCTCGCAAAATCTCCGGCCAATCGATTTGCAAATGCGCAAGCGATGCGAGAGTCGCTGGAGGAGACCCTCCACACGCCGACCACCCGAGAGAAGAAAGTTCGTCGCGCAGCCGGCGCCGCGTTCGCTGGAATGGCCCTCATCGCCATGACGACGTTCGCCGTGCGCGCCTCGCATCACGCTGTCGAAGTCGGCCCCGTGCAGGTCGCCGATGCCCGTCCCGAGCCAATGGCCCCCACGACGTCGATGCTCCCGGAGTCTCTTGTCGCCGAGGTCGCCCAGATGTCGGCTTCGGTGCCGCTCGCCATGGAAGCAGCGGCCGAGACGGCGGTGGTCCGCGCGAAGCCTGAGAACGAACACCCGAAAGATCGCGGCGCAGGACCTCGTCCGGAGGTAAGGGCGGAGCTCGAGCACGCACTGGCCGAGGCCCGCACGGCAGCTAAGGCACATCCGGGCGACACGCGTGCCCTCAAGGCATGGGCATCGGCCGCGATGCGCGCGGGAGATTTCCGAGAAGCACGCAGAGCCGCCGACGTGTGGGCGCTTCACGATGGCTCAGCCGAGCCGCGTATCTTCTTGGCCACCGCCCTCGACGCAAGCGGTAGACGGGGCGATGCGAAAGCGGTCCTCGAGGAGATCCTCGAAATTCACCCCGACGCCCAGGATGCTCGTCGTCTCCACGCACGCTACGGAGCACCGCTCCCCAGCCTTGACACCGCGCCGCACAAATCCAGCCTCGCGCGGCGCTAAAAAAAGTCACCGAGCGACAAGCTCGGCGCGCCAAAGCCCCGCAGCGGCGCGCCCGACCCGACGGATGCGGCGACGCAGAACGGCGCCGAGGACCAAAACGAACGGCGCCTTCCTCGAGCTCTGGCGCCCTCTTTCCTCTCGCGTAACCATGCTCGCTCGCGGCGGAACGAGGGCTCAAGCTCAAAGCCTCGACCGAGCCGTGGGAATTTTCGGATCACGATGCCGCCGTTCGCGGGCAAGTCATCGGCTTTCACCTCTCCGCGGTGGACCTGTTTTGAAACCACCAAGCGTGCTAAGCCCGCTCTCTCGAAATGCCTCGGCGGAGTGACCTTCACAAGATTCTCCTCATCGGCGCGGGGCCGATCATCATCGGTCAGGCCTGCGAGTTCGATTATTCGGGCACGCAAGGGGCGAAGGCGCTTCGCGAAGAGGGGTACGAGGTAGTCCTCGTCAACTCGAACCCGGCGACGATCATGACCGATCCCCAGCTGGCGTCGCGTACGTACATCGAGCCCCTCGAGTGGCGCACCCTCGCGGCGATCATCGAACGCGAGCGCCCCGATGCGATCCTGCCGACGTTGGGAGGGCAGACCGCGCTGAACCTCGCGCTCCGGCTCGAGGAAGAAGGCGTGCTCGCGAAGTTCGGCGTCGAGATGCTTGGCGCAAAACCCGAATCGATTCGGAAAGCCGAAGATCGCTCGCTCTTCAAGGCGGCGATGCAAAAAATCGGGTTAGCGTGCCCGCTGTCGGAGGGCGCGCATTCGCTCGCGGACGCCTGGCGCATCGTCGAAAAGACTGGTTTTCCATCTATTTTGCGGCCGTCGTTCACCATGGGCGGTAGCGGTGGGGGCATCGCCAGGGATCGCAGCGAGTTCGAGGAAAAAGTCTTATGGGCTCTCGCGCAGTCGCCGACCCACGAGGTACTGATCGAAGAGAGCGTCCTCGGGTGGAAGGAATTCGAGCTCGAGGTGATGCGCGACAGCGTCGACAATTTCATCGTGGTGTGCTCGATCGAGAACATCGATCCGATGGGCGTCCACACCGGAGATTCGATCACCGTCGCTCCAGCGATGACCCTCACCGACCGCGAGTACCAGCGCCTCCGTGACGCAGCGCGCGCCGTGATGTCCGAGATCGGCGTGGAGTCTGGCGGCTCCAACGTGCAGTTCTCCGTCTCGCCGGTCGACGGTAAACTTTACGTGATCGAGATGAACCCGCGCGTCTCTCGCTCGAGCGCCCTCGCCTCCAAGGCTACGGGGTATCCGATCGCCAAGATCGCCGCCAAGCTCGCCATCGGCTACCGCCTCGACGAGCTCCAGAACGACATCACCAAGACCAGCGCCGCCTTCGAGCCGGTGATCGATTACGTCGTCGTGAAGTGGCCGCGTTTCGCGTTCGAAAAATTCCCCGGCGCAGAGACCACCCTCGGAACGCAGATGAAGAGCGTGGGTGAGGTGATGAGCATCGGACGCACGTTCTGCGAGGCGCTTCAGAAAGCGGCGCGCTCGCTCGAAACGGGGCGGGACGGCCTCGTATCGCTGCGCGATCGCGTCGACTACCGCCTCTTGGCCGAGCCAAAAAAATCGCGCGACCTCGGGATGGAGGCACCAGAGATGGAGGCGCCGCGTGAGCTCCCCCCGGCATCGGAGGAGGAGGTGCGCGCCGCTCTCTCGAAGCTCGTGGGAACGCCGACTGCCGAGCGACTTTTTTACGTGGCCGACGCCATGCGCATCGGAATGAGCGACGACGAGCTTTACGCGCTGACCCAGATCGATCGCTGGTTCCTCGCCCAGATGCGCCGCATCCTCCACGCCGAAAAAAAGATCGCCGCGGGCGAGCTCGGCCCGAACCACCTGCGCGAGTACAAGCGACTCGGCTTCTCCGACCGTCACATCGCATCGGTAGGTTCCGCAACCAAGGGAGCGCTGTCCGAGGACGACGTCCGGAAGCTACGTGCCAAGGGGGGGGTGCGTCCCGTCTTCACGCGCGTCGACACCTGCGCGGCCGAGTTCGTTGCTCACACGCCGTATCTCTACTCTTGCTACGACACCGAGAGCGAATCGGCCGCAAAACCAGGCAAAAAAGTGGTGATCCTGGGCGGCGGGCCGAACCGCATCGGGCAGGGTATCGAGTTCGATTACTGCTGCGTGCACGCCGCTCAGGCCTTGCGTGAGCTCGGTTACGAGACGGTGATGGTGAACTGCAATCCAGAGACGGTCTCCACCGACTACGACACATCGGATCGCCTCTACTTCGAGCCGCTCACCCTCGAGGACGTTCTGGCGATCTGCGACGAAGAAAATCCGGACGGCGTCATCGTGCAGTTCGGCGGGCAGACGCCCCTCAAGCTCGCTGTTCCCCTCGAGCAGCGCGGGGTGAAGCTTCTCGGCACGAGCGCCGACGCCATCGATCGCGCCGAGGACCGCGGGCGCTTCGACGAGCTACTCACCAAGATCTCGCTCAAGAGACCGAAGAGCGGAATGGCGACGGACGCCGCTGGCGCAAAGGCGATCGCAAACGAGATCGGGTATCCGGTGCTCGTGCGTCCGAGCTACGTGCTCGGCGGGCGTGCGATGATGATCGCCTATACGCCCGAAGAGCTCGATACCTACGTTTATCGTGCGGTCGAGGCTGCGCGCGACGCGGGCTCGCAGTCCATCCTGATCGACGAGTTCTTGAAGGACGCGATCGAGGTCGATGTCGACTGCGTGGCCGACGGCAGGCGTGCGGTCATCGGCGGCGTCATGCAGCACATCGAAGAGGCGGGGATCCATTCCGGCGATTCCTCGAGCGTGCTTCCGCCGCACTCCCTCGGCCCGGAGATCGTTCTTTCGATCGAAGAGCAGACCAGGATGCTCGCTCTCGAGCTCGGCGTCGTCGGATTGATGAACGTACAATTTGCCGTGAAAGGCGGAGAAATCTACGTGCTCGAGGTGAACCCGCGCGCGAGCCGCACGGTGCCGTTCGTCTCCAAGGCGACGGGCCGCCCGCTCGCAAAGATCGCCGCGACGCTCATGGTGGGAAAGACCCTCGACGAGCTCGGCATCATCGAGATCCCCGTCCCCAGGCACGTCGCCGTCAAAGCGAGCGTCTTTCCGTTCGCGAAATTTCCAGGCGTAGACACCATTCTCGGGCCAGAGATGCGCTCCACTGGCGAAGTGATGGGCATCGCCGACACCTTTGCCCGCGCGTTCACCAAGGCCATGCTCGCCAGCGGCCAATCCATTCTTTCGGCCACGACCGAGCGGCGCCGCGCCTTCATCAGCGTGAAGGACGAGGACAAACCCGTCGCCTGCTTGATCGCGCGGCGACTTAGGGCCATGGGCTTCGAGATCTGCGCGACACGGGGGACGGCGGCGGCGTTCGCTCGATCGCGCATCCCGAGCGAGGTCATCAACAAGGTGAACGAGGGAACGCCCCACGTCGTCGATGCCATTCGCGGCGGCTCGATCGCCATCGTGATCAACACGACGATCGGCGCGCGGGAGGTCCGTGACAGCTACTCCCTACGGCGCCAGGCTCTACTCGAAAATATCCCCTATTTCACGACGATCGCTGCGGCGCTCGCCGCCTCCGACGCCATCGAATCCTCGCGCAACGACACCAGTGTGCACGTAAAGTCGATCCAAGAATGGCACGCTAGTTAGGCCTGGCGCGGTGTTCGCGCGGTGAGGTCTCGGCTAAGCTCCATTCCGTGAAACGGCGTACCTACCCGCTGGAGCCGCTCGGCAAAGTGCGAGAGGCGCGCGTCAACGGCGCCACGTCGGAGCTCGCTGCCGCGGTGGGAGCGCGCGAAGATGCAGAGTCGCGCAGGGTAGCGGCGGAGACCTCCCGCGCCAAAGCCAAAGACGCGGCGCTCGCAACCCGGGCCGTGGAGCGTGAAGCTCTCGAGCGCGGCGAGCTCACGGTCGCCGACTTGATGCGCGAGAACGCCTGGGAGCTTCGCGTTCGCGCGGAAGACGTTACGCACGCCGAGAAGGTTGCCCGCGCCGCCGAGAGCGAAGCCGGGGCCGTCGACGACGAGACCCGGGCGCGCGAGTCTCTCGCCGAAAAAAAAGCGGACGCGAAGGTCGTCGAGAATGATCGCCAGCGCTGGAGCGTTGACGAAACGAAGCGAGCGCTAGCAAGAGAAGAGGAGGATGCTGCCGAAGGGTGGCGAAAAAAAGACGGATGACGCGTGCATTCTCGTTCCTCGGTCTCGCCGGTTTCGTGACGTGCTTCGCCTCGTGCAAGGGGGATGGGCGCGAGGCCAAACCACAGTCTCCGCCGCCGGTGTGCGCACCGGATGCAGGCAGTCCATCGCCCGTCGGCTTCGGCGTTCAGGGCGCGGCGAACCTCTCGGTGGTGCTCGACGACCCGGCGCTCCCGACGGTTCGCGATCACGAGCGAACGAAAGATTTCTCGGGGGCCGCGCGCATCGTCGACGAGGCTCTGGCCGCCGGAGCAATCGATCCCGCCCGCGCGTGCACGTGGCACTACACCTCGGGACGGTTGCATCTTGCAGCAAGTGAGCTCGATGAAGCGGTGCGTTCGTACGACGCGGTCGTCAGCCCGTGCTCCCTCGCGGGATACGCCAAGCTGCGAAGTGCGCAAGCGTTGATCCGCGCGGGAAAATTCCCAGAGGCAATTGGGCGAGCCCGTGCCGTGCCCACCGATCTCGCCGTCGCGGATGAAACCAAGATCACGTTCGCGGAAGCGACGGCAGCCTCGGGCGATCGCGCGCAGGCCCTACCGGTTTGGCGCGCGCTTCTGGCGGCCAATCCTCACGGAGCGCGATGGGTCGACACCGCGGTGCGCCTGGCCACGGCACTCGTCGACGGTGTCGAAAGCGCGCCAGAACCGAGCGCACGTGAGGCGCTCGCGCTCGTCCTTCGCGTGATCACGGAGGCGCCGAAGTTTGCGGAGAGCTCTGGAGCGCTGCTCCTACGCACGCGAGCGCTCGCGATGCTGGGCACCACCACGGACCCGGGGCTCACCCTCGCTCTGCGCGCGCGGCAGCTCCAAGGCTGGCTCGACGCGAACGAGCCTGCGCGAGCCCTTGCCGAGGCGAACCTGGTGATGAACGGTTGGCCGGCGGGCCGCTCGGGCGCTCTCCCATGCAAAGTCACCACCTATCGCGCGCAAGCCACGACCCGCACTCACGCTCCCGCGTCGGACGCTTGGCGCGACGCCATCGCCGCCTGCGTCGGGGAAGACGATCTCGTTTCTGCGCTCTATCAGGGTGGAAAAGCAAGCGCGGGAAAGCACCCCCAAGAGGCCATCGATCGTTTCGCCAAAGTGGAGCAGCAGTTTCCACATCACCGGTTGGCCGACGACGCACGTTTGCATTCTGCACTCATATCCAAAGATCTCGGGGACGAGGCGCGCTTCACGGCCATGCTGAACGCGCTGCCGAACGACTATCCCGAAGGAGACATGCGGACGGAGGCGCTCTTTCGTGTCGCGCTCCTCAGGATGTCGAAGGGAGATTGGGCGGGGGCGAAAGATCCGCTCGACCGCTCGCTCGCCATCGATCCGAACGATCGTCACTGGGCAACATCTGCACGGGCCGCGTACTTCCGCGCGCGCGTATCGGCGATGACGGGAGATCCCGCGGACGCGTCACGTCGCTATCTCCAGATCATCGAGGACTACCCGTTCACGTTCTACATGACGCAGGCGTATGCGCGCGTTGCCGCTACGGACGAAGGCCTCGCCGAGCGCACCATGGACGGCGCGATGAGCCGGGAGGTGGGAGCAGGCCCTCCGTTTCTCACCCACGAGCACCCCGAATTTTCGAAGCCGGAGTTCGAGCGCGCCGTGCGGCTCCTCGAAGTGGCCGAGATCGACGCTGCGAAACGAGAGCTCACGCAGCTGGGAGTCTTCGCCGAGGGCGCGGACAACGAAGCCATCTGGGTGATCGCCGATCTCTACAATCGTGCGGGCGCTCCGGACCTCGGGCATGTCTTCACGCGCACGCGCTTGCACGATCACCTTCCGCACTATCCGGTCGGGGCGTGGCGCCTGCCCTGGGAAGTCGCCTATCCGCAAGCATTCCAGGGCTTCGTCACGAAGGAGAGCGAGTCGAACGGGATCTCGCCGGCCCTCACCTGGGCGGTCATGCGCGAAGAATCGAGCTTCATCGCGGACGTGAAGAGCCCGTCGAATGCGTTCGGTCTGATGCAGCTAATCGTGCCGACCGCCAAGCTCGTGGCTCAAGGGACGGGCCTCCCGTGGGACGCCGAGGCTCTCAAGCGTCCGGAGGTCAACGTCGCTCTTGGGGCAAAGCTCCTCGCACAGCTCCGCGGGAGCTTCTCGAATCGCTCTCTGGCGATCGCCGCGTACAACGCAGGTTCAGGCGCAGTGAACCGTTGGGTGACGGCGCGCGGTGGTGAAGACTTCGATCTCTGGGTCGAAGACATTCCGTACGAAGAGACACGCGGCTACATCAAACGCGTTCTGTCCACTGAAGCTGCGTATGCCTTCCTCTACGCGCGCCCGGCCCTGAAAGAAGTTTTGACGATCTCCGCGCGTGTCCTCTAGATGAGGCTCGTCGTTCCCAGTGAGCGGCACGTCGAGCGCCTCGCTCGCGATGGAGAGCTCGCCGAGACTCGAAGCGCGCTTCAACGCCGACTCGTCGAGGTCCTCGCCCCGCAGGTGAAGCTGGCCCCGCCCGAAGCCACGCGTCTCGCGCTCGCGGAGGCGCTCCGTACGGTGGCCTGGGAAGACGAGCTCCTTCTGCCGCTCGCAACGGCCGGCTCTCTCGCCTGGCTTCGCACGGTCGATGCGGTGGACGAAGCGATCGCCATGCTCCGCGCGTCGAATACGCCGCTATCTTCCCTGGAAAAAGCAGAGCACCTCGGTGGCGGGTTGGCTCGTCGCGCGGCGATGCTGAGGCGCGCGATGGTCGCCCTCGACGCTCTCCTCGTGCGCGCAGGGCAGGTGGACGGACGCGCTTCGGGTCAGGTGCTGGCAGAGACCATCGGGCGAACCGATCCTCGCTTGGTCGTCGAAGCCGTTGGCGCGTCGGAACTCAAGGCGCAGTTCATCGCCGTGTGGGAGCCGAGGGACTTAGGGTGGTGGCGCGCGCTCGATGGTGCGCTTCGCCGCGCAGGGGGTCGCGGTGCGATCATCGAGCTGCCGTCGTTTCGAAAAAAGCTCGATCCCGAGCGCCAACGGGATCCCCTCGACGTAGTGCTCGACGACGTTGCACGTGCGCTCGACGAAGCTCCGGAGACCTCGGAGATCCGAGCCCCGCTCGGCGATCTGCGCCTCGACACGGCGCTCGGCGCGGTACCGCTCGGCCAGGTCGAGCTGCGTCAGGCCTCCGACGCGCACGCCCAAGGGAGCGCGGTGGCTGACGCCATTTTTTCTGCTCTCTCGGCGGGCGTTCCGATCGAAGAGGTCGCGGTGGCCTTGCCGCGGGTCGACGAAGAGGTTCTCGGCGCGATTCGTCGCGCCCTCGATGACGCGGGGATTCCAGCCTATGACTCTCGCGGACCGGCACCGCTCGGATCGGGCATCGTCGCTGCGGCTCTCGACGCGCATGCACTCGGCTCGCACGGTCTCGCGCGAAAGAAGGTCGCCGCTCTTCTGCGGTCGCTCTACCTCGACGCCGAAAGAGTCACCCAGATCGAGGACCCGAGGGCGGCGCGCCGTCTGCTCTCTCGGCTGGCCACTGCGCTCGAACAAACGCCGACCGTCGTGGGGCGAGATGCAGCCGGCACGCTCGAAGCCACGGTGCGCGCGTACCGGCCTCACCGAGCGGTGGAGGCTGAGTCCTACGAGGCTCTCGCCAGCGTCGCGCGCCGCGTGGGAGAGCTGCTCTGGACAGTGGAACGAGCGCAGACGCGGACCGAGCACATTCGAGCGGCACGCGGGCTATGGGCGTCCCTCGGCTTTCCTGCGCGAGCAAGTTACGACGCGAAGACCACGCTCGGTTCCGACGACACGCCGAGGGGAATCGCGCGCGCCGAGCTCCGCGCCCTTTCGCAGGACGCGCACGCATGGGAGGTGCTCATGGCTGCGCTCGATGGCTACGAAGCCGCGGTGGCGAGCCTTCACCTCGGCGCAGCGATGACGACGAGCGAAGCGTTTCGCCACGAGCTTCTGCGAGCTCTCGAGGCGGGCGCGCCGCCACCAGGCGCAGGCCGGGTCGGCGCCGTTCGTATTGCGCGATTGCCCGAGCTCGCGAACGAAAGGCTGAAATGCTTGATCGTAGTCGACGCGAACGAAGGGATCCTTCCGTCCGCTCCAGCGAGGGCTCCGCTCCTCTCCGAAGCGCTCGCGTCGTGTTTACGTGAGATCGATCCGCTGCGCGCCCCGCCGCTACCCGTTCTTCGTACGGCGAGAGATCTCGCCTACCTCGCCCTCGCCGTTGCCGGCGCAGATCGCCTTATTTTTACGTACCGCGCGCGCGACGACGAGGGGGGCGCGATGGCCCCTGCGCCGATCGTGAACTGGCTCTCCCATCAAGGGTTACGGGTCGTGATCTGGCACGGATCGCCGATCGTCGATCGCCCCATCACCTCGCGCGAAGCGCGGCTGAAGGTTCTCTTAGAAGCGCCCGAACGTGGTCAAGAGATCGACGTCGAGTCGGCGCGCCGCGCACGCATCGAGGGATCTCGCGAGAGCTTTCACAACAATACCCGCGTCCGGGAAGAGACCGTCGTCAACGGCTTCCTCGACCCCGACGAAACGCTCGCGGCCATCCTACGTGACGAGACCGGCGGAAGGGCGGAGCAACCGCTTCCCGTGACGACCCTCGAACGATTCGCCCACTGTGCGTTCCAAGGTCACGCTCATCACATCATGCGGGCGCGCGAGGCGGAGCGCCGCGCAGATACCCCCGATGCGCGTGAAGAGGGGACGCTGGTTCACGAGGCGCTGGCGCGAGCCTTCGGGGCCACCCGGTCGATGTGGCGACAGCGCCCGCGCGACGCAGAGGCAATTCGAGCGTCCGCGATCGAGGCTGCCGACGCTTTTTTGCAGCGAGACGTAGCGGCCTCTGGACTTCGCAAGCTCGCCCTCGATCAGGCGCGCGAGAGCGTGATCAAGGTGCTCGAGTGGAGCCTCCACGATCTGGACTGGAACTTCGAGGTCGCCGAGCAACCGTTTGGTGACGCGTCGGGCGAAGGCTGGCCTGCACTTCACCTCGACGATGGAGAGACCGCGCTCGTCTTGAAGGGGAGCATCGACCGCATCGACGTATCGGATCGATTGCCGCTCGCCATTCGCGCCATC
Organism: Myxococcales bacterium; assembly: GCA_043747615.1. Taxonomy (GTDB): domain Bacteria; phylum Myxococcota_A; class Polyangia; order Polyangiales; family Polyangiaceae; genus JAYTOU01. Next base: position 81,396 of record JAYTOU010000077.1, read on the forward strand.
GATTACAAGACGCGGCCACGCAAGGCGAATGAGGCGCAGAAAGAGCTCGGCACCCTCGCGTTCCAGGTGCCCTTCTATGCGCGCATCGCGCAGGAGACTCTCGGTGCCGTACGCTCCGATGGGATCTATTTACCCATGTCGGAGCTCATTCCCGGGTACGCGCCACCCGCCGCATTCAGCGCAACGTGGCGCGAAAAAGTAGAGACGGACTCTCCCGATCCACCGCATCGCCCGGTGGTGGTGATGGCCGCCCTCGATCTGCTCAAGCGCTTCAGAAGCGGGACCATCGCCCCTCTTCCGCTCGAGGATCGCTTCTGCGACCATTGCGAATTCGATGGCGGTTGCCGCCGCCCGCGCTTCATCGTCTCCGAAGACGAGCCCGAAGACTGAAGGAGAAAATTTGGCTCGGCTCTTCGCGTTTCGTCGCAACCTCGTTCTCGCCGCAAGCGCGGGCACGGGAAAGACTCACAGCTTGGTCGGCGTCATCGTTCACCTCGTGCTGGGCGCGAGTGAGATGGGGCGTGCGAATGGGGAGCTCCGGGCGCCGATCGATCCCGCGCGCATCGTGGCGACGACGTTCTCGCGGAAAGCCGCGGCCGAGATCCGCACCCGACTCGCGGTCGAGCTCGAGAAGTTGGCGACTCACGACGCGAGCGCCAAGTACCGCGCGGATCTCGTGGGGGCCTTCGAGAACAGCGGCGAATCGTGGTCCACGGCGGAGCTCGCCAACCGCGCTCGGCATGCGCTCGAAGGTCTAGGCCGCTCCCAGATCGGCACGCTTCACAGCTTTGCCGCGACCATCGCGAAGTCGCACGCCCTCGAGCTCGGGATCTCCCCAGGCTTCGAGCTCGTTGACGAAGAAGAAGCGCGCGTGCAGACCGAGGAGGCAACGCTGCGCGTGTTGTCGCTTCGCGCGGAGCGAGATCCGGAGAGCTTGCGCGACTTGGTGCGGGTGACGGGCGGCGTCGAGAAGTTGATGCAGGAGGTGACTCAGGCGCTCGCGCAGCTCGACGAAGACGGACGCGCGCCGGAAGACTTGACCATTGATCCCAGTGACGCGGCGGACATCGACGCCAAGTTTCTCGAGCTCGTGAGCCACGCCAAGGCTCTCGTCCGCGATGAAAAATGCGGCGCGCTCGCGTCCGCCGTCGTGCGGGCGTGGGAGAATGACGACGTGCGCGGGCTCGAGGGCGCGGTGGCTGACCTCATGTCTCTCGCCAAGCGAGGTCATAGTGATCGAGCACAAGAATTTTTCGCGTTCCGTGATGCGCTGCCGAAGGCGAAGAACGCCGAGCGTGGAATCCAGCTCGTTCGCATGTGGCGCGCCCGTCCGCTTTTCGCCAAGACGGCGCACGCCGCGCGCGAGCTTCTCGTGGAATGCGATCGCGAAATTCGGCGTACGCGTAACCGCGCTTCGTCTCTCGGGTTCGCCGACGTCCTGCGTGCCGCGCGCGACGTGCTGCGCGACAACCCTCACATCGCCGCGGAAATGGGCTCTGAAATCGACGCCCTCCTCGTGGACGAATTCCAAGATACGTCGCGCTTGCAACGCGAGCTCGTGCAACTCCTGTGGGAGCGCGAGCCACGAAGCCGGCGGCCGGGCACCATCCCCAGTATTTCGAGTCTCCGCGAGACGGGGCTCTTCGTTGTCGGCGATCGCAAACAATCGATCTATGGATTTCGTGGCGCAGACGTGAGCGTGTTCGCCGACTTCTGCGTGGGCCTCGCCGGAGAGAAGGCGCGCGTCGCCCTCGGGATGGACGGCGCCGGCGGAAACGAGGAGATGTTCGGCGCAGCGCTCGCTGACTTCGTGCCGCTACGCGAAAATCGCCGCGGCGCCGACGAGCTTCTCGCCTTCGCCAACGAATTTAGCCGTATTTGCCTGGTTTCATCGGGCGCGCTGCCGTTCGAGGTGAACTACGTTCCTCGCACCGAAGACCTCCTGCCGCCGCCGGAGCGAATCCGAAATCCGAACCCGCGCCCGCGTACGTTCTGGCTCCGGGTGCCCATGGCCCCAAGCGGTCGCTCCACCCGCTTGAGTGAGGCCTTCGCCATTGCTCATCGCATTCGCAAGGTGATGGCGACTGGGACGCCCACGGTCCGCGGGAACGCTCCGTCGTTTCGAGATCTCGCTGTCCTCTCGCACACCAATGACATGCTCGACGCGACGGCCTACGCGCTTGCCCAGGCCGGCGTTCCCTACGTGGTGGCGGGAAAAGGTTTTTATTCGGCGCGCGAGGTGAAAGACGTGATGGCCATGCTCGCCCTGATCGTTCGGCGCGGCGATCGCCTGGCGCTCCTCGAAGTGCTCCGGGGGCCGTGGGGAGGCCTCAGCGATCAAGGCTTGATTGCCCTCACCGATCCCCACGCGGGATTGATCGACGTGTCTGATGAAGATGCATGGGAGCACGGCGCCCGCCGAGCGCTTCTGCCGCCGATTGATCGCGCGCGCGTTAGGGAGGTCTTCGAGGTCGTTCGGCGACTGCGACGCAACGTCGATCGCATTGCGCCGGGGACGCTCCTCCGTGAAGCGGTGCGCGCGCTCCGCATGGAGGAAGCGTGGATCCAGCTTCCGCGCGGAGTGCAGCGGGTAGCTAACGTTCGTAAGCTCCTCGCGCTCGCCGACAAAGCGAGCCACGGTGCGCTCGATCTTCTCGAGCGGTGGACGCTCGCGTCGAACCGGGCGACCAACGCGACGGAAGCGGCCACGTTTTCGGATGAGGACGATGCGGTGCGTCTCGTGACCGTGCATGCGAGCAAGGGCCTCGATTTCCCGATCGTTTTCCTGCCGGAGGTGGGGGCCGAGGGTCGTCGCCCTTCGAACCCGGCCATTCTCTTGGAGATGGGCACGGGCGATCTTCCGAACATGATCACGCTTCGTGTTGCGGATGCACAAGGCTTCACTCACGAGACTCCGTCCCATCGCCGCGCGCGCGAGCTTCTCCGCGCGAAGGAGCGAGCAGAGCGCAGCCGACTCTCGTATGTGGCCGTGACCCGCGCGTCGGAAGCGATGTTCTTCGTGGGCGACCGCAAGAAACCCAAGGAAGAATCGGAGCCCTTCAAAGCGTCGATGGCGGGCCTCCTTACGCAGCTGATCGAGAGCGACGAGCTCCGCGCGCGAGCCCAGCTCGATCTGGAGATCGCAGACATCGCGCCTACGTTCGTTTCGGTGGCCGCGAAGGCTGCTCCGCTCCCCACGGATCTGGAGCCGAAACCACTCCGCCCTGCGTGGCGTTCGCTCCCTATTGCCACCACCACGCTCCAAGATTTTCATCATTGCGCGCGCCGATTTCAGCTTATTCACTTGCTCGACCTTCCCGAACGCGAGGTGAGCTCGTTTGCCGTCCAGACCGGACCGCGGGACGAAGACGGCCAAGAGACGAGTGGTATCCCAGCCCTCGACGCCCGCTCCGAAGGGACGCTCGCGCATCGCATTCTCGAGCGCGTCCCTCCGCAGTATTTCGGCGATGCGAAGGTGGGAGAAGAGCTCGGCCGCTTGCTCGAGCTCGAAGGAATTCCGAGAGGACACGAGACGCACGTGCGCATCGTGACCAAGGTGACGCGCTTTCTTCGCGGTGCCTACGCGACGCGAATCGCTGCAGACGGAGCATCGATCGTGCGCGAGGAGCCCTTCGTCCTCCAGTTGGAAGATGCAGCGGGGAGGGCGCTCGCCGTGCGCGGAACGATCGACCTCCTGGTAACGTGGCCGGACGGGTCGGTCGACGTGATCGACTACAAACGCGCGCGCGGACCCTCCGCCGAACCCTACGGATTTCAGCTCGACGTGTACGCGCTTGCGGCTCGCGAGAAGCGCGGTGCAAAGATTCGCGCGGGCATCGTCTTCCTGGGAGGCGACGCGTCCGAGCCCCACTGGCGGTCCCTGGGCGCGGCAGGGGAAACACGCGAACGCCTGGCTGCCCTCGGACAGAAGCTCGTGGACGCTCGCTGGACGGAGAGCTTTCCCCGCGTGCCGCTCCCGAAATGCAAGAGCATCCACTGCGGCTACGTGGCGCTCTGCTACTCACGCGTCCGTCCCTCCCAGCTCGGCTTGTTTGGATGAGGCCGCTTCCTCTTGGGGAGGGCCTCGAGGAAGCCGCCATCGAGCATCGAGGTATAGCTCGGCCTGCCGATGACCAGGTGATCGAGAAGCGGAGTGCCGACTATGTCCCCCGCTTCGGCGATTCGCTCCGTGAAGACGATGTCCTCCGGGCTCGGAGAAGGGTCCCCGCTTGGATGGTTGTGAACGAGGACGAACGCGCTCGCCCCTTCGCGCAGCATGACCCGAAGGGGATCACGCGCGGCTACGTGGATGCCGTGGAGGCCGCCGGAGGCGATTTTTCGGGCCGATTTTAGGTGATGACGCGCGTCCACAGCGAGTGCCCATAGCTCTTCGTGCTCGAGCGCTGCGAGCCTTGGCCTGGCCCAGCGGTCGACCGCACGGCTGTCGAAAAGAGAGACGCCGCTCGGGCGGGCAAGCTCGATTTGCACGCGCCTTCCAAGCTCGATCGCCGCGGCGAGCCGTGCGCCCTTCGCCAACCCCACCCCTTCACGCGCGGAGAGCTCCCCAAGCCCCGCGCGCGCGAGCCCCAGCATGCCGCCATACTCATGAAGCAATGCTTCGGCGAGGACGAGGACAGGCTCGCGCGCGCTCCCCGTTCCAAGGAGAAGCGCGATGAGCTCTGGACCACCGAGCGTTTCGACGCCGGCGTCTGCGGCGCGCTCGCGAGGACCGTAGTCCATGCCGTGTTGGGCCACGGTGTTCCGGGCCACGGTGCTCCGGGTCGCGGTGTTTCGGGCCAACGTGTTTTCGGCGAACGTGTCGTGGACCACCATGATCCGGGACATCGCACGCCGCGTGCCGTCACGATCCCACGAGGAATGCGCTGATGTGAGGTGACCAAGTGGCCACTTCGTCCGTCCGCGTCAGGCGCCGATCAGTAGTTCTGGCAGACGCCGAGTCCGACTTGCTTGAAGAGCGTGGCCGGCGCGCTGACGCACTTGTCGCTTTTTGCCGAGCAGGGATGCGTCGGGTCGCAGAGCTTGAAGCATTTCCGCGAACCGAACGCCCCGAGGCACGTCAGATCGAGACCACAGTTGGTCTCCTCGCAGCTCTCGGCCACCTTTGCTGGGCCCTGCGAGATGCAGCTCGTCGTGCCGTCGTCGGTCACGATGCTGCACGTTTCGCCGCTGGGGCAGTCACTCGTCAGAGGCTTACAGGCGTGAACGAGAGCGCAGACAGGAACTTTCAAGCTATCTACGTCCGTTTCGATGTCGCAAAATGCGTGACTATCGGTGCAGCGACCGTCGCAGCAGTAGTGGCGGCAGACACCGGGCGAGCCGACGCACTCGTAGCTCGCGGCGCAGTCTGTGGCCCTCAAGCAGCCCTCGCCGTCGACGCTCTTGCCAGCCAGAAGGCACGCCGGGCCGATAGTCGTTCCGCCGTCGGACGCGCTCGCACGGACGTGGCACGCGAGATCCGTGGAACCCGAATCGCTCTGGCCGCCGTCGCTCGATCCGCCATCGCTGGGCGGCGGGGAGTGCGTCGAGATGCAGGGATCGACGGTGACGTCGTCCGGAATGCATGCCGGGAAGCGGGTGAGGTTGCACAATGGGCTGCCGAGCGAAGGCAGCAAGCCCGCCGCACCGTCGGCTTTGAAATCGCCGCCATCGAACCCGCCGGCATCGCCATCCTGGCCCGGGTAAGACCCACCGGTGCCGGGGCTCGCGGAATCTGCGCTCCCGAAGCCCACGTTGCACCCGTTGGTCGCCGCAGCAGCAAGGGCAACGCCCATGAGCCAGGAAAAAACGACGCGGGAAGATCGGGACGGAAGAAGCATTACGAGGGGGAAATAATACACGCGGCGTGCCGTGCTCTTAACTCTGGCATTTCCAGGGGGAATCGCCAGAAACCCGCTACGTCGGGGGCCAGGATCCCTGACGCCGGTGTCACGATTGGCCCAAAGGCCAGCGGGCTACGGAGTCTCGATTTCTCGGATAACGGCGTTGCCAGCGGCGTCGAAGGCCCGGATAGCAACAATGTGCGAGCCCGCAGGAACGAGCGTCGAAATATCTGCGTCGAGACCTTCGTCGGCGCTGTCGAAGACGCCGTCTGCGGCTCCGACCGGTCGCCAGTCGAGCCTTCCGTCGACCGCAATTTCCACGCGGGTGATCGGGCCGAGACCGTCGATGACCCGCCCCTTTAGGCGTCTGCCGGTGATGGTGAGGGCAGCGAAGGTGGGGGGGGTGTTGTCGACGAGCACGGGTGACGATTCGAGAACGTGCCGCTGGACGTCGGCCGGCGGATTGGCCTGCTCGTCGCTCGCTTCGACACGGAGGCGATACTTTCCCTCTGGGAGCGCGAGGGTGTCCCATTCGTATTCGCTCTTCGTGAGAACTTCGCTCTCGCGCAAGACGTCGCGCCACGCGCCTTGCCCCTCGCGTCGAAATCCGATCCGGTAACGGAGGGCGTCGTTGTCGGGGTTGTCGACCTTCCAGGTGAGCTTGAGGACGCTGTCGTGCTTCGGAGGCTCGCCACCGCTCGCAACGAGCCCTTCTTTGGAGTCTCGCGGGCTGCCGCTCTTCGGCTGGGCATCCACCGCGAGGACGATCGGGCGCGTGTTTTCCGTGACGAAGGGAAGGAGCACTTCGCTGAGCACCGCTTTGGGATCGCGAGCCCAGCGCGCGCGCACTTGCACGAAGCGACCGATGGGGCTCGGGATGCCGGCGTTCTCAGCGATCGGCGGGCTCCATCCGCTCCACGTTGCGTCGGGTGTGGTGGTGTTTCCGGTGCGCGTGGACAGCTCGAGAGGCCCGCTCGCACGCCAGGAGATCTGCCCGAATCGTGCGCGAAGACCAGCGTCGAAGACTTTGCTCGTCCACACGGACTCGGCGCCGCCTTGGGCCACGACACGGTGGTACGTGGGAGGATCGCTCGTCGCCACGTAGGGGCCCGCTTTCGAAAATCCTACGGCGCCGACCTGCCGCTCGTCGGTGTCGAGGACCAGCGTCACGACGTGCGCGTCGTCGACGGTGTAGACGCGCCCTTCAGCGCCAGTGCCCACGTAGGGTCGGCCTTCGGCGTCGACCGCGAGCGCGGTGTAATGAAACTCGTCGTTCTTCATCATCCGCTCGGGGCGGCCGGTGGCGTCGAAGCGGTAGAGCGTACCCTTGCCCGGCTTCGGTCGCACGTTGGCCGCGGTGCTCCCGGCAGTCGCTGGCGAGCGGCCCGACCCGGAGGAGCGCTTGGGAGGCTCGGGGGGCTCGCCATACTCGTTTGCGATCGCAAAGAGGACTCCGCCTTTGCCAATGGCGACGGCCTTCACCTCCTCGCCTGGAAAGTCGTAGAGGACCGTCGCTCGGCCCGGACCGGAGATCCTGTAGAGGAGCCCCTTGCCGCTCGACCCCGCATAGACGTCCCCGTTTTCGGCGACGGCGAGCGACACAATGTGCGGCTCGTTGCTCCGAAAATAGACCGAGCTCGCGCCGGAGAGCTCGACGCGCATAACTCTGCCTTCGGGCCCGGTGGCCGCGAAAAGCACTGTTTTTGCCCTGTCGAACGCGAGCGCCCAGATGTAGCTCGTGTCCGGAAGCGCGGTCAGGAGCTCCGCTTTTCCCTGGGTGAGCTTGAAAATTTTTCCGTCGGGGATCGTGGCCGCGTAGACGACGCCGTTTGCGCCTTCGACCATGGAGGTGACGGCGAGCGCGCCGGTATCAGCGAAGAGCGTCGCGCGATCACCGGCAACCTTGAAGACCTTGCCGTTCGGGCTGGTGCCGACGAGCGAGCTTCCATCGGCAAGCGCGAGCGCGGAGAAACACGCGGTAGCGTCGGTGAGAGGAACCGTGCCGGTCGTCCATCCCGCGCGCACGGCGCCGTCGGAGCTGACCGCGACTCCTTTTAGATCACCGCCCGAAAATTCATCGAGGGTGTCGAGATCGAACGTGCGCGTGCCGACGGCGGAAGCCGGGCCGGCAAAGAGAACGGCTGCGAAAATAGAGGCCGTAAAGAGTGTAGAACGCATCTTTCTCAACGTACCACCGGCCGAACTTTGATCTTCACCTTGTCTCTACCTTCCACGTAACGGTCGACGGGGATGACGGTGCGCGAGTAACTCAAGAAGGCTTCGGGGCCGACGCTCGCATGCGCGGGGCGGAGGGCGTCGAGCGCAAAATCGGGCAAGCGAGGCGCTACATGGCCGCGGTATGTCACACCCTGCGAGGGGACGCGGAACTGGATCACCATACTGCGCGGTGCGCCGCTCTGGCGCGGCTCGTTGGCGATGAGATCAGTGAGATTTTCCGGCGCGGCGAGCTCGGGAGAAACTTCGTAGCCGGGGACGATCTCAACTTCGACGTCTTTTCCCGCTACTTCGAGGGGCATGCGCACCTCGACCGTCTTCACGACTTCGGGACCCGCGAAGGGCCGAAGGTGCAAGATCATGCGCGCCTTCTCGCCCGCGTCGACCACTTCGTCGAGGAGCTCGACGCCCCGCAAGCGCCACAGGTCACGCGTGTATTGAACCGAGAGCACCGCGTCGACCTTGTCGATGCGCGTGGGCTCCCATGGATTGTTGAGGACATCCCCGAGCGCGCGGATCACGCGAGCTGAGGACCACTCTCCCGCCTCTGGAAGGCCTCCGATCGCCACGCCGAAGTCGTCGAACTCCATGGTGCCGTGGCCGCGGATGCTGAGCTTGGAGTGCATCTGCCAGGTCATGTCGCGATGCTCGCTGATCGTCGCTTCGACCGCCGAGCCGAAGGCCGATGCGGCGAGCGACGGGCTCATGAAGCGCTCGTCGGTGACCTCGATGTCCCAATTTTTCTTGGGCGGATTCTCCACGCCGCGCACTTCGATGTGCACCGGAAACGTGGGAGCGACCTTCTTTTCGTCGGCCACGATCGCGCTCTGGCGATCTTGTATGAGCGCGCCGAGAGGTCGCACCGACTCGCCGACCTTGAAGCTGTGCTGATCGCTCGCGTAGATCCACAGCACGCGACCGATGGTGGTGGGGAGCGCCGAGTCTCCACCGTTCATCATGGGGTGGCCGAAGGCGCAGAGACGCGTGCCTTCGACGTGGGTGACCGTGCCGAGGCCCATCATCGAGACGTCACCGCGCGTGAGCTGGACGCCGAGCGCGCCGCCGTCCACGTAATGCTCTGGTGCACCTTCGGTCGGACCTTGGCCGCCGCCTGCTTGCAGCGGCTCGAGCCCGAGAGGACCAAAGAGCTTTCTCGCAAGCTCCGTCGCGCGATCTCCCATTCCCGACATGAGGAGCGGAGTGGCCACCGGCACGAGGCCGCGCGAGGGATCCGTTTTTGCGCCCACGCGCTCCGCCATTTGCGCCGCGTGCGTCATCAGATCGTACGAGCCTGGGACGCCGTCGTAGAGATTCGTGGTGTCGGCTCGCTTGGGAAGCTGAGCGGGGGCCGCCGCAGGAAGAGGAGCGCTGTTTTCCAGGGGCCAAAATCCGGGCGGAATGGCGCGCCGCATTTCGGAGAGCATCAGCGCGATCGGCGTGAAGCCCGCGACCGGCTCCGACCCGAAGGACGACAAGCTGTACGAATACGCGCCGGCGAGCCTTCCGCCATCGAGGTAGATCGGGCTGCCGCTCATCCCCTTCACGTTCTTCGTGACGTCGAGCCGAGCGTTGGGCGTCTTCACGAGCACGAGGTCTTGCCCCGCGCGGAAGTTGTGGAGGATGCCGATGACTTCGACGTCGAAGCGCTCCGGCTTCGTGCCTTTGAAGACCGTGAGGCCGTAGCCCTTCATCCCTTCCTTGATTTCGGAGACGGCGATCGTCGGCGACCGCGCGTCACCGTGCGCGAGCGGAATGCTGGAGGCAAGGCCCAGAACGAGTCCAGCGCCAATGGCCCAAAACGGAAGGAGGTGTCGCACGGCTCGTGTAGTTTGAGTCCATCGCGAGCGAACGCGCAACGTTTGGCGCCGAAAATGCTCATTTCTTGCTAAAAGGCAGCATGCACGCCGCGTGGTGGATGCTCGGAGCGCTGGCGGTCCTGGCGATCGCTTACCGCTATTACTCCGCGTTCATCGCGGCTCGTGTGCTCTGCCTCGACGCGGCCAGGATCACCCCGGCTCACACGCTCGAGGACGGACACAATTTTCACCCGACCAACCGCTGGGTGCTCTTTGGTCATCACTTTGCGGCCATCGCCGGGGCGGGCCCGCTGATTGGTCCGGTGCTCGCCGCGCAATTTGGCTTTTACCCTGGTTTTTTGTGGATTTTATTTGGGGTGGTGCTTGGCGGAGGCGTGCACGACTTCGTCATTCTCGTCGCGAGCACGCGGCGTCAGGGGCGCTCGCTCGCGGAGATCGCGCGGGACGAGCTCGGGCCGACCCTCGGTACGGTCACCGCCGTCGCCATTCTCTTCATCGTGGTCATCGCGCTCGCGGGCCTCGGTAACGTGGTGGTCGGAGCGCTCGCCGAGAGCGCGTGGGGCGTCTTCACCGTCGGCTGCTCCATTCCCATTGCCTTCGTCATGGGGCTCTACATTCAGCGCTTCCGCGGCGGTTCGGTCGCCGGCGTTCGGGAGGCCACGCTCTTCGGATGCGCGCTCCTTGCGCTGGCCCTCGTCTTCGGAAAAACCGTGGCCGATTCGTCGTTCGCCGAACACCTCAAATTTTCGCGCACGACGCTCACCCTGGCGATGGCGGCCTATGGCTTCGTCGCTAGCGTGCTTCCCGTGTGGATGCTTCTCTGTCCGCGCGACTATCTCTCGAGCTACTTGAAGATCGGAACGATCGCCCTCCTCGTCGTTGGGATCATCATCGTCAACCCGCCCATCCAGATGCCCGGCGTCACCCAGTGGGCGCATGGAGGCGGGCCGATCGTGAAGGGGCCGCTCTTTCCGTTCGTCTTCATCACCATCGCCTGCGGAGCCATCAGCGGATTTCACGGCCTGGTCGCGAGCGGCACCACGCCGAAGATGATCGACAAAGAAACTGACTGCCGAGCGATCGGCTACGGGGCGATGTTGATGGAAGGTCTCGTGGGGATCACCGCGCTCATTGCCGCGTGCGTCATGCCTCCCGACGACTACGTGGCCATCAACACCGATCCCAAGGTTGCCATCGTTGCCTCGCCGGAGACCCACGGTGAAGGGCTCGCGCGATCACGTGAAGACCTCGCGCGGGCGGAGCACTTGTTCTCGGCACACGACCGCGTTCTCTTCAATCTCAGTGAGGGATCGAGCGTCTTATCGCTTGAAAAAACAAGGCTTCCCGCGTCAAAGGTGCTCGCACTGTCGAATCCCACGCTCGCCGCGTTCGGCTTCCATGTCGAGCCATCGTCGGCGCGCGCGACGTCCCTCGACGACGCGGATTTTGCGAGGCTCGGAATCAAGGTGAAGGAGCTGCCGCTGCTCTCGCAGACGGCGGGCGAAGTGGTCGCGGCGCGAACCGGAGGCGGAGTGTCGCTCGCCGTGGGGATGGCGCGGGTCTTCAGCGGGCTTCCTGGAATGAGCACCCTTTTGTCGTACTGGTACCACTTCGCGATCATGTTCGAGGCGCTCTTCATCCTCACGACGATCGACACGGGCACGCGCATCGGCCGCTTCTTGATGCAGGAGCTCATCGGCCGATTCTCACCGGCGCTCGGCGCACCCAAGAGCACCGCGGGTGCATATCTCTCGACGGCGGTCGTCGTCAGCGGATGGACGTATTTCATTCTCACCGGATCGATCGGTACGATCTGGCCGATGTTCGGGATCGCCAATCAGCTCCTCGCGTGCGCGGCGCTCTCCGTCGCCACCAGCATTCTTCTTCGCGAGGCTCCGCGTCGCGCGCACGCCCTGGTGACGGCGCTGCCGCTCGCGTTCGTGGGCACGACGACGGTGACGGCGGGGGTCGAGAGCGTCACGCTCATCTATCTCCCGATGACGCGCGACGCAGCTACGCGTACGACGGGTCTGATCAATGTCACGCTCACCTCGGCGCTGCTCGGATGCATCGTGATGGTGATCGGAGGAAGCGCTCTGCGCTGGCTCACCGTCCTCAAGACGCCTGAAATCAAGCCGATCGTCGCCTGAACCGACGTGGACATGGCAACGTCGGAGAGGTCACACCTTAGATGAAGATGTTTCTCACGATCGTCCTCGGGCTATCTCTCGTCGTGGAGATCGCAGCTCACCTGGGACTCCTCGTGGGGATCGCCAAAGGAGATTCACGCCGCTGGCGCGCCGTCGTTGCGTTCTTGATCCCGCCGCTCGCTCCCTACTGGGGATGGCAGCTCGGACTGACCCGCCGCACCTACGCATGGCTCGGCGCTCTCGCCGTTTACGCGCTAGCGCTCACGTTCATGAACAACATCATCTAGCAACGCCCCTGGCAACGCTTGCCGCGGGGCACTGGGAGCGGTCTTACTTCTTGGCGGCGGGGGTCGGCTTCGCGTCCGCGGCCTTCGCGTCGTAGCCGACGGGATGGATCGCGAAAACGGGCGTGCCCATCGCGCGGCGCTCGCGCTTGTTGCGCTTGCCGTTGGTGGTGGCCTTGCGCTTGCGAATGCGTTCGAACTGCTGCGTTGACGAAACCATTGAAAACCTCTTGGAAAACCAGGGAATTGCCCGGTTTACGGGAACGGGGCGCGCACATTGGCTCGCCACAGGCTCTCTGTCAAGAGCAGGACGAGCTCCGGAGCCGCCGGACTACAGTGGTCGGACGGTGACGTTGGCGGAGTAGGTCGACTCGGCAAATGGGTTGACCTTCGCCTTGCTGAAGGCGTTCTTGATGCAGGCTTCGGCGGGCGTCCCGGCCGCGTGACCGGTGACGGTGACCGTGGAGACTGCGCCGCTCGAACCGAAGATGACGAGGGCCTTCGAGATCGGATCGTCGGGACCGAGGCACGTGCGCGCGTTTTGGAGAACGGCGCCGATGGCCCCCGCGACCGCGCCTTGCGACGGCTTCTGCGGGACCATTCCGGGCGCAAATTCAGGCCCCGTGGGCGCTGCGGCCTGGACTTGCTTCTCCTCCGGGCCGACCGACGTTCGCATCGCGCCCTTCAGATCGCCTGGGGTAGCTGAGGTGCCCGGGGTCGCGGCGACCGGCTTCTCCTCTGGGGTGGAGGCGGGTGGGGTGGAGGCGGGTGGGGTGGAGGCGGGCTTGCTCGGCGGTGGCGCTGCGGAGGGCGACTTTCCTCCGCCCTTCGAGGTGACCAGTTGCTTTGGGGCCAGCGCCAGCTTGCCCGCGCTCAGGTTGGTGTCGGCGGTAGGATCCGCCGCCGCGGTAGGATCCACTGCAACGGGAGCGGCGGCCACGACGGGCGTTACGAGGAGAGCCTCTGGTGCTGCGGGGGGTGCCTGGACGGCAACCGCGACGGGCGCGGCCCCTTTGTCACCGAACGGATTCCCTTTTGCTTTCACGAAGAGGCCAACGCCGGCTGCCATCGCCGCGACGGTCACGACGCCGCCGAGGAGGATAACGAGGCCACCGCGCTTCTTGTTGCCGTCCTCGATCGCAAGCACCGCGGAGGGGCGGCTGGAAGGAACGGAGGTGATGATCACGTCGGGATGGGCGACGGGCCGCATCCCCGAGATTGGCATGTGACCGGAGACCGGAACGGCATCCGCTACCATCGGGGAGTGCATCGACGGCGGGGGAATCGACCCAGGCTCTTCGTCGAACAGGCCCGCCGAGGCGAGGGCCGTGGTCTTCGCCCGCTCCGCGCCTTGCGGATCGGCGGCAGCCGCCATCTGAAGATCGACGAGGCCAGAGTCATTGGGATCGACGCTGGACGGCACGGGCTGGCCGCTGGCAGGGCCGCTCATCGGTCCGACCGGAATCTTGAACGCGCTCGATGACGGCGGCGTGGCAGCCATCTCCGCAAGGTCCTTAAAATTTGAACGATCGCGCTGACGTACGGCCTGGGTCCCCATCTTCGCCTCCACTGCTTCGGGCTTGCCCCGCCCTGAAGAAGGCGCGTATGTACTCTCAAACTGCCCACTCGGCACGTGGCCGGCCAAAGAATTTTTCACCGGAGCCATTGATTTCTCGTCGGGCGCATGCGGGAGCGGCGGGCCGAAAAGCTCATCATCGGACACACGAAGCTTGGATTTCGCCGGGAGATTCGCTTCTATGCGGGTGACGACACCTTGGGCCGCCGCGTCCCAATCGAGATCTTTCGCCGGCCAGGCGCCGAGCGCTTCGTCGATATGATCCGACCCGTCCTTCGAGCTACTCACGCTACGTCTCCCTCGAGGTCGAAGCCTCGGGCTGCCATGAACTCCCTCAACTTGCGCCGCGCTTCATGCACGCGCCAGGCGATTGTCCCTTCGGGCGCGCCAAGCACCGCGGAGGCTTCTTCGTGGGATTTCCCATCGATACACACCAAAATGAGGGTGGTGCGGAGGGTCTCGCTGAGGCTGTCGATCCCCTCACAAAGCACGAGATAGAGCTCTTTTCGCGAGGCGTCGCCGCCCGGATCGGCCATGGCGCTCGGACGACGCTCCACCATGAGGGCTTCCAGGCGCGGGTCATTTGCGCTCGGCCCCGAGTTTCGCGCGCTTTTTCGCGAGCGGATGGTGTTGAGCGAGAGGTTGACGCCAATCCGGTAAAACCATGTGTATGGCTCACTGCGGCCGTCGAAGCGGGCGAGGGCCTGGTAGGCGCGAATGAACGTTTCTTGAGCAACGTCCTCCGCCTCTGCGCGATCACGTAACATGTGAAGGGCCAAACGGTGGATTCTCGGCTGATGACGCCGCACGAGTTGGCTGAAAGCCTCGAGGTCCCCTTGGCGTGCGCGATCGACGAGGTCGCGGTCGGAGAGCTTTGCCATGCGGTCCAGTGGGCTCGGCATCACGCGGGGAAGGCGGAAGCTGTACCAAGCCCCTTCGCGCGCCGGAGTCCGTTGAGAGGTGCAAGATACCGTGAACACATCGCGTTGGACAAAAACTAACGCCCTTTCCTTGGGAATCTGTAAATTCAGCCGGAAATCGAGCGGGAACAAAGGAGGGCGCCGCGACGTTTCGCGATGCCAGGCTAGCCGCCGGCCAACAGCGACTTACATTCGCTTGCCCATTCGCTTCGACGAGGAACCGCTTGAATCAAACCACTGCGATCACCGAAGAGCTAAAAAAGGCTCTCGCCGCCGAAGAAGGGGGAAGACGCTGGCTTCGTAGAGGCGCGGTTGCCGGGGCGATTGCGCTCGCCATCGGAGCGGGGCTGGTGTGGCGCACCAAGCACCGTCCGCCGCCGGCCGCCAGGTACGTCACCCAAGCGACGACGGTGGGCGACGTGCTCGAAAAAGTCCAGGCCACCGGTGCGGTGCAGCCCGTGCTCTCGGTCAACGTCGGCGCCCAGGCGAACGGTCGGGTGACGCGGGTTCTCGTCGACTTCAACTCCGTCGTTAGAAAAGGGGACGTGCTCGCAGAGATCGACTCCACGCTTTACGGCGCGCAGGTCTCGCAGCAGCAGGCCTCGCTCGCCGGACAGAGGGCCCAGATGGTGAGCGCACACGCCTCCGCCGACACCGCCAAGATTGCCTACGAACGCGTGCAGAAGCTCTTCGCCCAAAATCTCGCGAGCAAGGCGGACGTCGACACCTTGAAGGGGCAATACGACATCGCGGCGGCCAACGTGAACGGCGGGCAAGCGTCTATCGACGCTGTCGAAGCGCAGCTCGTCGCGTCGCGAACCAACGTCGGCTACACGAAAATTTATTCGCCTGTCGATGGCGTCGTCGTCACCCGTTCGATCGATCCGGGTCAGACCGTGCAGGCGAGCTTCCAGACCCCGACCCTCTTCGTGATCGCCCAGGATCTGAGGCGAATGCGGGTGATGGCCGATGTCGACGAGGCCGACGTCGGGAAGCTGAAAGAGCACATGGACACCGACGCGGTGGTCGACGCTTTCCCGGGCGACGTGTTTCACGGCCTCGTCCAGCAGCTGCGCTTCAGCCCCAACAACGTGGCAGGTGTCGTCACCTACTCGGCGGTGGTCGAGGTGGCGAACCCCGAAGAGAAGCTCCGTCCCGGAATGACGGCTACGGTGACCATCAAGACCCACGAGGCCAAAGCGGTGACGAAGCTGCCGAACGCTGCGCTTCGTTACAAACCGTCGCCTCCGGAAGTCGATGGAAAGCCCGTACCGCAGCCGCCCGAGCAGCCCCTCGCGAAAGGTACCGGGCGCGTCTTCCTGCTCACGAACGACAAACCGGGTGAAGAAAAAGCGGAGCCGAGGATCATCTCGATCGGGATCACCGACGGCATCTCCACCGAGGTCACGAAGGATTCGCTCCCCGTTGGCGCGAAGGTCGTCACCGACGAGCACGACAAAGAGAAGAAAAAGGGCCCGTTCTAGGTCGAGCCCGACGTGAGCAACGAGCCCATCGACGAGCCGCTGATCGTCCTGAACAAAGTCTCCAAAGACTATGTTTCGGGGGCGGGCGTGGTGCGCGCGCTTCGCGACGTGAACCTCACGATCGAGCGAGGTGAGTTCGTCGCCATCGTCGGCACCAGCGGATCCGGCAAGTCGACGCTCATGAACATTCTCGGGTGCCTCGATCGGCCAACGCGGGGAACGTACCGCCTCGCGGGGCTCGACGTGGGCGACCGCACCAACGACGGCCGCGCACTGGTCCGCAATCGGCTCATTGGGTTCATCTTTCAGGGCTTCAACCTCCTGCCCCGCACGACGGCGCTGGAGAATTGCGAGCTGCCGCTGCAGTACCGCGGGGTGGGCGGCGCGGATCGCCGGCGCCGGGCCATCGCTTCGCTCGATGCCGTCGGTCTCGCCGATCGCGTGCATCACACACCTAATCAGCTCTCCGGCGGACAGCAGCAGCGGGTGGCGATCGCCCGCGCGCTGGTGACCGATCCGCCGCTTCTCCTCGCAGACGAGCCCACTGGAAATCTCGACACGCGCACGAGCTACGAGGTGCTCGCGCTCCTCCAGCGTCTCAATCGCGATCTCAAGATCACCGTGTGCATCGTGACCCACGAGCACGACATTGCGGCCTGCGCTTCCCGGGTGATCCACGTCAAGGACGGGAAAATTCAGAGCGACACGATCCAAAACGACCCGCGTGATGCCGCCCGCGCGCTCGCCGAGCTTCCTCCGCCCGCCGAGCTCGATGCAGCCCCTGCAAGCGCCGGTGAAGATCACGGAGATGCGCTCGAAGCACTCCGCCGCCGCCTCGGCGGGCCAGTCCCCATCAAGATTTACGCGCTCGCCTTCTTCGGGTTCGCCGTCGGAGCGCTGCTTGGAACGCTCTACGACACGCTCGTTCTCGGCGAAGGGGGGCCCATCATCCCCGCCGTCGCGGCCGTGCTCACCGAGACCTGGCTCGTCTCGCGAACCTCGAAGAGCCATTTCGGTCGCCCCATGACGGACGATCAACGCGCGCGTTTCTCGCTCGCGTACTCCGTGGCTTTTGCGACGTTGGCGAGTGGGCTGGGCGCCTGGCTCTATCTACCGAAGGCGCCGTCGTGGGTGACCGACCGCGTCGATGCGCTCGCTTCCCCTGGCGTCGCGGTGGCGCTGCTGCTCGTAGGGCTGCTGATCGCGACGACGGCGCTTCTGCGCTTCCTCCTCCTCTCCCTCTTGTCGCCCGACAGCTCCTTCACGGCCTGGCGTGCGAGCGCCCACGTTACGCCTCCGCCCGAGGAGTAGGTCGCATGATGTTTATCACGCGACACAGTCTCCCGAAGGTCGTCTAGCGTGGGCATTCTCCTCAACGCCATTCGCTTGGCCTTCGTTTCGATTGCCCGGAACGGCACGCGTTCGCTCCTGACCGTGCTCGGGATTCTCATCGGAGTAGCGGCGGTGGTGACGGTGACCGCGCTGGCTTCGGCCGCCGCGTCCCGGGTCGGCGATCAGCTCGACGGCTTTGCCTCGAACGCCATCTTCGTCGAGCCGCGTCCGTCGCAGACCGGAGGAATGAAAAAAACGGGCGCTCGCCTCACGGAGAACGACGCCAAAGCCATCGCCCGCGAAGCGGTGAGCGTCTCGGCCGTAGCCGTTTTCTTGAGCACGCAGGGGCAGGTGGTGCGCGCCGAGAAGAACGTCTCCACTTTTATCGTCGGCGTGAATTTGCCTTATTTTCAAGTGCGGAAGTTCACCGTCAGCCACGGCGAGATGTGGACGGAGAGCGACGAGCTCTTGAAGACCAAGGTCTGCGTGATCGGAGCGACGGTGGCAAAAGCGCTCTTCCCCGGCGAAGACCCGGTGGGCCAGACCATTCGCGTCGGACGCTCGCCCTACCGGGTGATCGGTGTCCTCGATCCCCGCGGCACGTCCACCTTCGGGGACGACCAAGACGATCGAGTGATGATGCCGATCGGGAGCTTGCGCACGCGAATCATGCACACCTTTCCGGGCCGCGCCGATCAGATCATGGCAAGCGCGAGCTCCGCCGACACCACGGTGCGCGCACAGAAACAGATCGAGTCGATATTGCGCCACACCCACCGCATCCCCCAAGGCTTCGACAACGATTTCAACGTGCGATCGCAGGCCGAGTTTCGCGCTACCGAAGAGGGCATCGCCACGGTTCTGTCGGCGCTCCTCCTGGCCGTCGCCGGGGTGAGCCTCCTCGTCGGCGGAGTGGGCGTGATGAACATCATGCTGGTGAGCGTCTCCGAGCGAACGCGGGAGATCGGCATTCGCATGTCCATCGGCGCGCGCGAGGGGGACATTCGCACCCAATTTCTCGTCGAGGCGGTGGCACTCAGTCTCGTCGGCGGGCTGGCGGGCGTCGTCCTCGGTGTGAGCGGAACCTACGCGATCGGTCGCGCGCTCGACTGGCCCGTGACTCCGAGCGGGGCGGCCCTGGCCGTCGCTTTGGGCACGAGCGGTGCCATCGGAATCGTCTTTGGATTTTTGCCCGCCCGCCGCGCTGCGAAGATGGATCCCATCGACGCGCTGAGGGCCGACTGAGATGAACACGCTTCTCGTCGCAGTGCGATTGGCGTTTCGTTCCATCCAGCGGAACGCGCTGCGAGCGGCCCTCACCGTTCTCGGAATTCTCATCGGCGTGGCGTCGGTGACCACGGTGACCGCGCTCGGCGCAGGCGCGCGGGGATCGGTGGGGAAACAGCTCGACGCGGTGGGCTCGAACGTCATCTACGTTTTCCCGGAGAGCGCCGTCGCCTCCGGCGCCCGTGGCAAAGCGGGCGCTCGCCTCACGGAAGAGGACGGTCGGGCGATCAAGCGTGACGCGGTGAGCGTGGCCCAGGCCAGCTGGGAGATGGGCTCGCGCATCCAGGTCGTCTCCGGGGACAGCAACACGCTCGTCGCAGCGGTCGGCGCGATCCTCCCTTACTTCGAAATCCACAACTGGAAGTTCGCGCGCGGCGAGCCATGGACCGAGCACGACGAGGCCACCAAAGCGAAGGTGTGCGTGATCGGCGAGACCGTGCGCGCCCAATTGTTCGGGACGGAAGATCCGGTGGGACACACCATCCGCATGGGGCGTTACCCCTACCGAATCATAGGTCTCCTCGAGCCGAAGGGAGAGATCTTCGGGCAAGATCAAGACAACGTCGTCGTCACTCCCCTCGCCGGATTTCGCTCGCGCTTCACGCGCGGCGGACCAGGCCAAGTGAACCTCATTCTATTGTCGTCGACTTCGTCCGACACGACGGATCGCGCCATCGAACAGGTAACGGCCATCTTGCGCCAGCGCCATCACATCGGCGAAGGACACAAGGAAGATTTCGGCGTTCGAGCTCAGCAACAGTTTCAGGAGATGCAGGCCACCATCTTCAGCGTGCTCACGCTCCTTCTCGTTTCGGTCGCGGCGATCAGCCTCTTGGTCGGAGGCATCGGGATCATGAACATCATGCTCGTGAGCGTCACCGAGCGAACGCGCGAGATCGGAATTCGCATGGCCATCGGCGCCCGCGAGAACGATATTCGCACGCAGTTTCTCGTGGAGGCGGTGGTGCTGTCGCTTCTCGGCGGCCTCGCGGGGGCAGCGCTCGGAACGGGGGCGATCGCGGCGCTGGGCAAAGTGCTCCATTGGCCAATGAGCGTGAGCCCGACAGCCCTGGGGATCAGCGCGGCCGTGAGCGCGGTCATCGGGATCGCCTTCGGATTTTTCCCGGCACGCCGTGCTTCGAAGATGGATCCCATCGTCGCGCTGAGGCACGAGTAGAGCGCGCGCTGGGCGATCAGGATCGCTCTACTGGATAGCGATTGCGTGTGCGCCGCCGGCCGGAACTTTGACGAGCAGGGTCCGCGTGCTCGGGTCGTAGATGAATCCCGTCGTGGCTCCGTCGAGGGTCACGCCCGCTGGCTTGGCGTCGGCCCGCACGCGCAAGAGGAGGGGACGAAGAGCGCGGTCCATCGTGATTTCTGCGCCGCCCCCGACGGAACGTGCTGTGAGAACGGTGACCTTGTCGTCTTCGTCGTGAAGGCGGAACGTGCTGGGGAGACCCGGAAAAACGAGGACGGTAAGCGATCCCTTCGACCCCGCGTCTCCGATCTTCGTCACGTCGTCCTCGACGTCGACCGGGACGATGGAGCCCTCGCGCACGAAGAGAGGGATCTTGCTCCTATCGGTGGCGTCGTACGCCGTGAGCACCGTCCCTCCGTCGATGCTCGCCGCACCTTGGTTGAACCAGTCGTACCAGCGCGCACCCGCGGGAAGCGCGATGTTGCGAGTCCCAGTTGCGTCGAGGATCGGAGCCACGAGGAACGCTTGACCGAGCATGAAGCGGTAGTCGTTCGGCCACGCTGCAGCCTCGCCGATCGGAGAGAGGATTGCGCCGGACCCCGCGTACGCCTCTTCGGCCAGGCTGTAGAAGAAGGGAATCAGCTCGTGATGGAGCTTCGCCCAGTAGCGGTAGATCGCTACCGTCTCGTCGGCGCGATCGGGGACCGTCCACGGGGCGACGTTGGCGCGACCGTGCAGCTGCATGAACGGAGAGAGCGCGCCCATCGCGACCCAGCGGGCAAATACGGCTTGATCGAATGGGATCTGCGGGCCGAGCAGATTCTTGTCGTCACGATCGAGGTAGCCGCCGATGTCGGATCCGACCACTACGTACCCCGCGCGCGCGGACACGAACATCTCGTTCAGCGCATCGGCGAGGCCAAACCAGTCGCGACGGTTGTCCCCCATCCACGTCACCGGCGCGTGCTCCCGCCGCGCGTAGAAGCGCCCTGGAAAATCGTAAGACTCGTCCCATGCGCGGGTCATCGTGAGAAATTCTCTGCCTCGACGTTTCGCTCCGTATGCGAGAAAATCGCGGTAGTACTCCTCCGAATATTCCTGGATCGACTTGTCGCCCGCCTTGGTCGCGAGCGTAGTCGGCTTGATGTAGTTCTCCGCAAAATCGAGCTTCCAGCCATCGATGCCGGCCTCGAGCACGGGATCCTGCTGGCGATGCCACCACGCGGCCGCCGACGGGTTGAAGAAGTCGACCGCCGAGCCGAATCCCTTCCACCAGAAGAACGTTGCGCTGTCGCTGACGTAATATTTGCACGCGACCCCCGCCTCGTAGTTGGGCGACTCACCGACGTACGTGCCTGCCCCCGGCTCCAGGTCGATCCCGGACGTGTTCACCATCGGCACGATCCACAGCACCACTTTGACCCCGCGGGCGTGCATGTCAGACACCAACCCGGGAAAATCCCCGTAGCGGGTGGGGCTCGGGACGAAGGTGTTGTAGTGCGTCTCCCAGGGGCTATCGAGGACCACCGTTCCAACCGGGATATCGCGATCGCGAAAGCCCTGGACGAAGGCGTACGTGTCGTCGCGGCTCGAGATGTCCTTGGAAATCCACGGCTCGAATGCCCACCTCGGCGTGTGAATTGGTGGCGCGGTGAGCTGCTCCGTGTCGGTCCGCACGCACGGATCGCCGGGTTTCGACGAGTCTTTCGCGCACGCCGCGGCAAGGACGACGATGGCAAGTGCAAGATGGGAAAGAGAGCGCTGCCGCATGGGGGGATCGTCGCTTCAAGGGCGCCGGAAGGCCATCAATTCTATCGTGATGCCAGATTTGATTTGCTTCTCGGCCCCACAGACGCGAGGAGTGCATGCACATGCAGACGTTCCGCTTTCCGTGGGAGGAGCTCGACGAGGACAAGCTTGCGACATTGGTGACGAAGGTCGCCAAGACGTTCGAGGGGGTCGTGGCCACGCGAACGCCTGACAAGCTCGATCCCGAGCGCGAGAAGTACGTCCGACCCGACGCCGATGACGACGACGACGACGATGACGACGACGAAGAAGACGAAGGGCCGATCTGGTACTTCGGGTTTCCGACCGGCGCGCCGACCACGGGAAAAAAAGGCACCGGCGCGAAATACGCTTGGGCCGCCGTCCATTTCAGCGAAGCCGAAGAAAGCGACGACGAGGACGACGAAGCCCAGTGCGGCGGCTGGTTCGAGGACGTAGATCCCCGCTGTGAAGACGCCTTTCTCGATCTGATCGCCGAGCTCGTCGATCGCCTCGGCGGCGAGCTCGACGAGGTCTAGTCCCCCGAAACCTGCACGGCGTAGCTGCCTTCGCCGGCGCCGACGCTCACCTTGATCTGCGCGTCGTCTGCTGTGGTGAAGCAGATGGCTCCGTCTTCGAGGACGATCGCGCGCGGGGCATCGGTGCGGGCTTCGACCGCGACCCCACCTTCGGAGTCCGTGATGAAGATTTCCATGTTCTTGATCGCCGGGGCGGACGCCGCGTACAGGCGGTAGCAATGGTTGGCCTCGGCCTTCAGCTTGAAAGACTGGGCGGGGGCGCCTTGGGCCTGCGTATTTTTTAGCGGTGCGCCGAGTAGATGCATTTTCGTGATCGCCTGGCAGGCTTTTGCGAGCGACGTCACGTCGGCGTCGAGATCCGCAGACGAGGCACGTGCTGCGGAGCACGATGCCCACTCCGGATGCATGCGCTTGGAAGCCTTTTTCGAGCCGAATTGGAAGGCCGGCGGCATCTTCGCCATCGGCACGTCGGAAACGAACGCGGCGACGGGCGCGGCGGACGACAGGGGAGCACCACCTTCGGCAACGGCGGCCGCCGGGATCGGGACCGCGCCCACCGCGCGTGGCTTCCCCCCGCCGCAGCCGATCGCGAGCACCATCACCATCCATCGTCCGCGCATCGGATCACCTTATCTCATGTGCTAAGCCGGCGCTGTGACGACGACCCGCACGCTCCAGGTGAACCCTCTGTCTCCCGAGCCCAGCGTCATTGCCCAGGCGGTGGAGATCTTGAAGCGGGGAGGGCTCGTAGCGTTTCCGACCGAGACGGTCTACGGCCTCGGTGGTCGCGCGCTCGACGAGGCGGCGATCGAGCGCATTTTTCAGGCAAAAGGGCGTCCGGCGCGTCATCCGATCATTGCCCACGTCGAAGGCGAAGAGGGAGCCCGTGGCCTATCGGCGGAATGGACTGAGCGCGCTTCGCGTCTGGCGCGTGCGTTCTGGCCGGGTCCCCTGACGCTCGTGGTTCCGCGTGGTCACGCGCTGCCCTCGTCCATCTCTGGCGGCACCGATTCGATCGCCATCCGTGCCCCGGCCCACCCCGTCGCGCGTGCTCTTCTCGCGATGCTCGGGGAACCGCTCGCCGCGCCAAGCGCAAATCGCTACCAGTCGCTCTCACCGACGCTCGCCGAGCACGTCTTGAAGTCGCTCGGCGGAAGATTCGATCTCCTCCTCGACGCAGGTCCGTGTGCCGCGGGCATCGAGTCGACGGTCGTCGACGTGCGCGGTGATCGCTCACGCATTCTTCGGCCAGGGGCCCTCGATCTGCTGCAAATAAAGGCAGTTGATGCGTCTGTCGAGCTCACGAGCTCCACGGCTGCGGAAGACGAAGAACGTCCGTCACCGGGGATGGACGCACGTCACTACGCGCCTCGCGCTCGGCTCATCGTGGCCCCCGATGCCGAAGCCGTGGACGTGGCGCGAAAGCATCTCGAGGGCGGCGCCCGGGTTGGCCTGGTGATCCGTGGCGCCGAGACCGCGATTTCCGGAGTGACGGTGCGCACGTTGTCGTTCGATCCCAAGAAGTACGCGTCTGCTCTTTTTGCGACCCTCCACGCCCTCGACGATCATGGGTGCGACGTCATCGTCGTCGCCGATCCGCCGGCCGAGGAACGGTGGCTTGCGGTGCGCGATCGCCTAGCCCGGGCGGGCTCTTGAAGGCCAATTGCTTTAGGTCTATAGCTTCGTCATGAGCCTGTCAGGCCGCGTGGCCCTCGTCACCGGAGGAGGAAAAGGCCTCGGCGAAGCAATCGCCCGCCGCCTCGCCGCCGAAGGTGCCAAGGTGGCCGTCCTCGGTCGCGACACGGTCGCCCTCCACGCCGTCGCGCGGTCCATCGAGGGTCTCGCCCTCGAGGCAGACGTCACCGATCACCGGGCGGTCGAAGCCGCCGTCGCGAAAGTGAACTCGGCCTGGGGAGGCATCGCGATCCTCGTGCAAAACGCGGGGATCGCGGAGAGCGCCAAGCTCGAGGACACGACGGACGAAATTTGGGATCACCTCTTCGCGGTCAACGTCACCTCCGCGTTTCGCATCGCGCGGACCGTCGCTCCGGGAATGGTGAAGGCGGGATTCGGGCGCATCGTGCACGTGGCCTCGAACGCGGGGCTCACCGGGTACGCCTTCACCTCCGCCTACTGCGCGTCGAAGCATGCGCTCGTGGGGCTCACCCGGGCCCTCGCCGTGGAGCTCGCTCGCACGGGGGTCACCGTGAACGCGGTGTGCCCGGGCTTCGTCGACACCGAGATGTCGGCGCGCGCCGTCCGCGCCATCTCCGAAAAAACAGGTCGCTCGCCGGAGCTTGCGCGAAAAGCGCTCGAGGATCTGAGCCCGCAGAGGCGGCTCGTCCTGGTCGACGAAGTCGCACACATCGTGGCGATGCTCTGCGATGATCGCGCACGCTCGGTAAACGGTCAGGCCATAGCCATCGACGGGGGACAGGTGACGAAATGACGACAATCGTAGTGACGCCCGGACACTTTCCGAAACCGCGCGGGTATTCGAACGGCGTCATCGCGCCGGCCGGACGCCAGCTCTTCATCTCCGGGCAGATCGCCTGGGACGGCGACGCGCACATCGTGAGCCCAGATTTCGCCGTGCAGTTTCTGCAGGCCCTCGACAACGTGATCTCGGTGGTGAGGGAAGCAGGCGGGGGCACGAAGCACCTCGTGAAGCTCCTAGCTTTCGTGACGGATCTCGATCTCTACCGCGCGGCGACGCCGGCCATCGGCGAAGGCTGGCGCGAGCGGATGGGCAAGCATTATCCGGCGATGAGCCTGGTCAAGGTGGCCGGCCTCCTCGAGCCGGGCGCGCTCGTCGAGATCGAAGGGATCGCCGTTCTTCCCGATGCCCCAACGTGAAGTAAACGTCAGCGTGTGGGTGCGCCTCCTCGAGAGTCACAACTTGATCCTCGGGGAGCTTCGTCACCGCTTGGCCGACGACTGCACGATGGCGCGATTCGACTTGCTCGCAAACCTGGAGCGCGCCGACGGTCAGACCCTCGTTGCCCTCAGTCGGCGCATGCTGGTCACCGCCGGAAATCTCACGGGCCTCGTCGATCGCGCCGAGCGGGACGGCATGGTGGAGCGGAGGCATGATCCTCGCGATCGCAGGGTATTCAGGGTGTTTTTGACGCCAAAAGGAAGGCAGCTCGTGACGGCGCTTCTTCCCGAGCATGCCACGCACGTGAGCGATTTGCTCCGCGGGCTCCAGTCCGTCGAGCGCCGGGAGCTGCGTCGCCTCCTCGGCAAGCTTCGCGATTCCTTAACCGATGCCGGGGAGCAGAAATGACCACGCCTATCGACTCGAAGACCTTCCGCTACTCCTGCGAAAACGGTGTGGCGACGATCACCTTGAACCGCCCCGATCGTCTGAACTCGCTCACCTTCGAGGTGTACCGCGAGCTCGGGCAGCTCTTCGCCGAGCTCAACGATCACGACGAAGTGAGGAGCGTTCTTCTCACCGGCGAAGGTCGCGCCTTCTGCTCCGGCGGAGACGTGAACGACATCATCGGCGAGCTCTTCGCGCGCGACATGAAGGGGTTGGTCGACTTCACGCGGGTGACGGGCTCCCTCATCGCCAACATCCGCAAGCTACGGCGGCCGGTCGTCGCCGCCGTCAACGGGATCGCGGTCGGAGCCGGGGCGGTTATCGCCTTGGCCTGCGATTTTCGGATCGCGAGCGATACCGCAAAGTTCGGCTTCATTTTTCCGAAGGTCGGACTGTGCGGCGCCGACATGGGTGCGACCTACTTGCTGCCGCGCGTCGTCGGGCTCGGACGAGCGAGCGAGCTCCTCTTCACGGGAGACGTTATCAACGCCGACGAGGCACTGCGAATAGGCCTTGTATCCAAGGTAATTCCGCAAGCCGAGTGCGTCTCTGTCGCGCGCGCCTTCGCCGTACGTCTTGCCTCTGGCCCCGCCTTCGCTCACGCCATGACGAAGCAGATGCTGGAGAGCGAGCACACCATGACGCTCGACGCGGCTATCGAGGCCGAGGCCCAGGCCCAGGCGATTTGCATGCAGCATCCAGATTTTCGCGCCGCGTACGAAGCGTGGGTGGCGAAGAAGCCAATCCAATTCGCCGGCGCATCGACGACCTTTCGGGACAAGTGAGCTCACCGTGAAACTCTCTTCTCTCGACTTGCCGATGTTCTTCGACGCGGGCCACCTGGCGCTCGGCGCGCGCCTCATGGAATCAATCAGCGAAGCGGACACAGCGCTTCACGTTCCAGAGGAGGTCATCCCTCGCCTGGCAACGCTCGGATTCTTGGAGCTCCTCGTCCCCACGGGAGCGATGAGCGTGCGCTCTCTTTGCTTGGCGCGCGAGGCGCTGGCGTACGTGTCGGGGCTCGCCGATTCGATCTTCGCCGTGCAAGGGCTCGGCTCGCATCCCATCGTGCTCACCCCCGCGTTCCCGGCGCGCGACCGCCTGCTCGCCGAGGCGGTCGGTGGAAAGCGGGTCTGTGCGTTCGCCCTCACCGAGCCCGAAGCAGGAAGCGACGTCGCCTCCATGCGCACGACCGCGCGACGCGACGGCTCCGAGTGGGTGCTCGACGGCGAAAAAGTTTTCATCTCGAATGTGGGGATCGCTCATCACTTCATCGTCTTCGCGAATGCCGATCCTCCTTCCAAAAAAGGCATTTCAGCGTTTTTGGTCGACGCCGATGCAGCCGGCCTCACCCTCGCGCGCATGCCGCTAAGCGTGGCGCATCCGCTCGGTCGCCTCACCATGAAGCGCTGCCGCGTGCCGGAGAGCGCGCTCGTCGGCGAGGTGGGTCACGGCTTGCGCCTAGCCCTCGGGACGCTCGATGTCTTTCGCACGTCGGTCGGAGCCGCGGCGGTGGGCATGGCGCGCCGGGCGCTGGACGAGACCATCGCACGCGTGAAATCGCGCGAGCAGTTCGGGCAGAAGCTGGCTTCCTTCCAGCTCACCCAGGCCGCAATCGCCGAGATGGCTACGGAGCTCGATGCCGCACGCCTCCTCGTCTACCGCGCGGCGTGGCACAAGGATCACGACCCGCAATCGCGCGAAGGGACGAACGTTGCCATGGCGAAGATGTTTGCAACTGAGGCCGCGCAACGAATCATCGATCGCGCCGTTCAGCTCCACGGGGGGAGCGGCGTGCTCGAAGGAAGCGTCGTCGAGCGTCTCTACCGAGAAATCAGGCCGCTCCGCATCTACGAAGGGACGACCGAGATCCAGAAGCTCATCATCGGCGGCGCGCTGATCAAATGAGTCTCCTCTTCACGCCGCTCACGCTTCGTTCGATGACCATGCCTAACCGCCTAGTCCTTCCAGCCATGGTCACCCGTCTCTCCGCGGAAGACGGCGTGGTCAACGAGGACATATGTGCAAGGTACACGCGATTCGCCAAGGGCGGCGTGGGTCTGATCGTGGTCGAGGCCATGGCCGTTCACTCCGCGAAGAGCGGCCCGCTGCTGCGGATCTCGTCAGACGAGTTCACCCCTGGTCTCCGGGATCTCGCCTCGGCATGCCACGACGCGGGGCCCGGAAAAGTCGTTCCTCAAATCATTCACTTCTTGAAGATCTCGCGCTCCGGCTGGCGTCAGACGGTGGACATGCTCTCTCTCGAGGAGATCGACGGGATCGTCGACGCGTATGGAGCCGCGGCGGCACGTGCGCGCGCGTGCGGCTTCGACGGAGTGGAGCTGCACATGGCTCACGCCTATACGCTCAGCTCGTTCCTTTCGCGCATGAATCCGCGGCGCGACGCGTACGGCGGAACACTCGAAAATCGCCTTCGTTTGCCGCTGCGGGTGATCGAACGGGTTCGAAGCGCCGTCGGTGAAGACTTCCCGATAGGCGTGCGCTACGTCGGCGAGGAATGCATTCGGAACGGTTACACGGTGCTCGACGCCGCTCCCATCGGCGTGCGCCTGGCCAAGGCCGGTGCCGACTACCTGTCGCTCTCCGCGGGAGGAAAATTCGAGGACGCGCGGCACATCGCGGGCGAGCCGCTCTACCCGTACACGGGCTACTCGGGGGATCGCTGCATGCCGGGAGCGAACTATCCAGACGGCGCCAACCTCTACATTCCAGAGGGAGTGCGCGCCGCGGTGCGAGCTGCGGGTCTCGATACGAAGGTCGTCGCGGTCGGCAAGGTGGGCACCCAGGCCCTCGCCAATCTCGTCCTCGAGCGAGAACAGGGAGACTTGGTGGGCATGGCCCGCGCGCTCCTCGCCGATCCCGATCTGCCGAAGAAGTGGCGCACGGGAAACGACGCGCGGGTGGTGCGCTGCGTCTATGGAAATGTCTGCAAGGCGCTCGATGAAAATTTTCGCCGCGTGGACTGCACGTTGTGGCCGAAGAAGCTCGGGCACGCGCCGGAGAGCGACGACACCATTGCCCCCAAATGGGCCGAAACAGGAGCTCAGTTGAGTGCAGAATACAAGGAAGGGCGGGTGCTCCTCCGCTGGCACGCTGCGACGGACAACGTCGCCATGTACGGCTACCAGGTGTTTCGCGGCGAAGGCTCGGGAATGCTGACTCACCACGCCAGCGTCCGCAGCGCTTCGGCTCGCTACGAGGATCCGCGGGTGATGGGCGGAGGTTCCTACCGTTATGCGGTGGTGCCCTACGACCTCGCAGGCAATCGTGGGGAGTCGAGCCCGGAGATGTCGGTCAGCATTCCCGAAGATCACACGGTGACTTGAATGAGCGACGACACACGCATCGCGGCGCCGCCTCCCCCGACGTTTCCCGAGGCGTTCAACCTCGCCGACTACTTTCTCTTCGACCGGCTCGCGGAGGGCCTCGGACAAAAAGTAGCGCTCCGCTTCGGCGAGCGCGAGTGGAACTACGAAGCGGTCGCAGACAAAACGAGGCGCTTCGCATCCTGCTTGGCCGACGCCGACGTACGCCGCAGCGAGCGGGTGCTCATCCTTCTTCCCGACACGCCGCCCTTTGCTTGGGTGTTCTTCGGGACCCTTAAAAATGGCTCTGTGGTGGCCATGGGCAACCCTGACTCGCCGTTTGATCAGCTCGCGTATCTCGTCGAGTACACGCGCGCGACGGCGATCGTCACCCTCCCCAAGGTGGCCGAGCTTCTGCGCGCGCACATGGATGCCGGGACCTGCGGAAGCGAAGTTCGTCACGTCTGGGTGGTGCCGGACGCGCCAACGGGCGGCGACCCGGAGGCTCCGTCGAACGTCGTGAAAGCGGCGCGCTTCTCCGAGCTCGCCAGCGATCTCGATGACGTAAAAGTGCGGAGCCAATTTCCGAAGACCGCCCGCGACGAGACCGCGATCTGGCTCTTCACGAGCGGCTCCACGGGCGAGCCCAAGGCCAACATCCACACCCACCGCGACTTCGCCTACAACACCGAGGTCTACGCGAAGCGCACCGTGGGCTACGCAGAAGGGGACATCACGGTCAGCGTCCCTCGCCTCTATTTTGGCTATGCCACCGGGACGAATTTGATGTTCCCGTTCGCGGTAGGCGCCACGGTCGGACTTTTTTCCGAGCGCCCTACCCCCGAGTCGCTCACCAAAGCCATCGCCACCTACCGGCCCACGGTCATCACCAACGTGCCGACGATGCTCGGAAAGCTCTTGGAGTTCGATCAAAAATCCAAGAGCGAAGGGGGCGCGGGGCTCGATCTGTCGAGCGTGCGCTTTCAGCTGTCAGCGGGCGAGGCACTCCCCGAAGCCCTTCTTTCGCGCTGGATCGAGCGCTTCGCGAGCGACGTCTACGACGGCATTGGTTCGGCCGAGATGTTTCACATATATGCCTCGAACCGACCCGGCGACATCAAACCCGGCTCGCTCGGAAAAGTGGTCGACGGCTACGAGCTCCGTATCTTGCCTGAGGACGCGGAAGGCCCAGGCGCGGCGCCCTGCGCACCCGGCGACATCGGTGTCCTGTGGGTCAAGGGCGACAGCGTGTCCCTGGGTTATTTCCTCGACCGCGACAAAAGCTGGAAGACGTTCTTCGGCCACTGGTGCCGCACGGGAGATCTCTTCCACGTGGACGAAAGCGGATACTTGTACTTTGCAGGTAGATCCGACGAGCTGATCAAAGTGAGCGGGCTGTGGGTGGCGCCGCTCGAGGTCGAAGAGTGTTTGATGCGTCACGAGGCGGTGGCCCTGGCCGCGGTGATCGGAGCCGAGGACGAAGGGCTCACCAAGCCGAAGGCGTTCATCGTCCTGCGCGCCGGGCACGGGGGCTCCGACGCTTTGCGCATCGAGCTACAGGAGTTCGTGAAGGCCCGCCTCTCGAAGCACAAGTATCCCCGCCTTCTCGAGTTCGTGGAGGACGTGCCGAAGAATGACCGCGGCAAGGTGGACCGGAAGGCCCTTCGCGCCAGACAGACGTAGATGCCTATTTTTCTCGATGAATTGTCGACCGAAGAGCTGCGCGCGCTCGGAAAAATTTCCGCCGCGATCGTGCCGGTGGGGAGCGTCGAGCCTCACGGTCCGCATCTTTCGCTCGGCACGGACACGACCATCAGCGTGGAGGCTTCGGTCCGCGCGGTGGCACTGCTACGCGCGCGAGGCGTCGACGCGTTCGTAGCTCCTAGCATCCCGTACGGGGTCACCGAATACGCGCGTGGCTTTCCCGGCGCGCTCAGCATTCCGCCAGCGGTGCTCACCAGTTTTCTCCACGCCGTCGTGCAGGCGCTGCTCGGGGAAGGATTTTCCCACGTCTGCCTCGTGAACAACCACCTCGAGCCCGCGCACGATGAAGCGGTACGCGCCGCCGTTCGCGAGTTTTTGCCCAGACGCGCTTCCGTCGCCTGCCCGCTCACGCGGCGGTGGGCACGCACACTCTCCGACGAATTCAAGCGCGGGGACTGTCACGCCGGTCGCTACGAGACGTCGCTGGTTCTCGCCGCGAGGGGCCACGTGAGGGACGTACGCGCCGAGCTACCGAAGCTGGCCATCAGCCTGGCGACCGAGATCAAGGCCGGAAAAAGCACGTTTCGCGAGATGGGCATCGACCGCGCATACACCGGCGCGCCTGCGGAAGGCACGCGCGAGGAAGGCGAGGAGCTCTACGCCAAGCTTGCCGAGATGATCGCCACCGAAGTCACCGAAGCGATCGCCACGCAGTCGCCGTAGTGGGGCTCAGTCGGAGTTGACGAGCTTGGGAGTCGATTGATTTTCGAGGTTCGGCCCAATGCCGAGCTGATTGTTCGCGCCCGCCCCCCAGCAGAAGACCTGCCCGGCACCGCCGCCGCCCGCCGCTTTGGTGCTGACGATTGCGCACGCGTGATCGAATCCCGCGGCTAGAGCGGTCACCCCCACCAAGCTTGCGACGGGCTTCGGCGCGGGGTTCGTTCGCATGCCGGGGAGCGTCGTTCCCTGTCCCAGCTGGCCGAGCATGTTCGTTCCCCAGCACGCGACCGTCTTGTCCTTCAATCGCGCGCAGCTGTAGCTCGCGCCGGTGACGACGGAGTCCACGCCCGAGAGGTTTGCCACGGCCGTCGGCGTAAAGAAGCTCCCGCCAGTATCGGACGCGCCCACTTGGCCAAAAGCATTGTCTCCCCAGCACGCGGCGCCGAAGATCGCTCCCGACGTCGTTTGAGCGCAAGTGTGCTGTTCCCCTGCTCCGATTGCACCGACGTCGGCACCGCCGGTGGGGTTCGTGGGGGTGGTCGCACCACCAACGGTGACCATGGGCGGCCCGCCGTCGGCGTTGAGGCCAAGCTCTCCTACCATTTGCGTGCCCCAACAGGTGGACGTCTTCCCCGTCGAAGCGCAGGTGTGTTTCGGACCGGCCGTGACCGTGAGGACAGCGGTCGCGAAGTTCCCGCCGATGTCCTGCGCCGCGGAGTACTGCCCAGCAAGCGCAGGATCTCCACCGCTCTGCGCGTAGGTGTTGTCGCCCCAACAAAAGACCGTCGAGCTCGTCGTCGCGCAGGTGTGTCGTTCGCCTGCCGCGATCGCGATGACGTTGTGCAGGAAGCCATCTGTGGTCCCGACCTGGAGCACCTGGGTCGGCTGAGGGTGGGGAAGGGTGTCCAGCGTGACCGGGGAATTTCCCAGCTGGCCGCGATCGTTAAGCCCCCAGCAAAAGACGCTGCCCTCGCCGTCGAGCGCGCACGTGTGATTGTAGCCCGCGGCGACAGCGATGATTGCTTTGTTGCCGCCGGCCTGGCCGAGCGCGCTGATTTTGACCGGATGATCGGCGCCGTTCGGATACGAGCTCGGGCTCTGGCCAAGCTGTCCGCTCAAGTCGCGGCCCCAACAGTAGACGCGCCCGTCGCGCACGCCGCACGTGTGGTGCGCACCCGCGGAAACGGAGGTCGCAAGAAAGCCCGAGAGGGGCCCAGCGTCGGACGAATCCGCGGGCGCGTCGCTGCCACCGCCATCTCCGCCGTCGGTTCTCGTGCCCGCCGTCGGCTCGAAATCACCGAGAATCGCCGTGCAAGCGATGCACGCGGCGGCAACCGCCCCCAGCCCAAAGAGAAGCGCTCTTCGACCCATCCAAACCACCTCGCCGACCAGATACTACACGTTCGACTCGCGAGCGCGATTTGAGTTAAGGTCAATTTCGCTACCTAACGGGAGGACGCATCGATGGCCTATCGCAGAATGATCGTCAGGGGCGGGGCGCTCGTCGCAACGTGTGCATCGGTAATCATGGGGGCGGGCGCGCTCCTCGGCGCGTGCGGCGGCGGCGACGAAACGGGCGCGTCGAATCAAGACGCGTCCGCCGAAACGACGATCGAAGGTGGCACGGGCGTCGTCGACGTGAAGGCCGACAACGTCAAGGTCTACGTCGGCCAGCTCGCCCGCCTCGACGCGGGACAGAGCCGCTCCGCCAGTGGCGGCCCGCTTACCCTCGCCTGGACGCTGAAGAGCGTGCCTCCGACCAGCACGATTACGAGCGCTGCATTCAGCGGCGCGACGAGCGAGGTGCTCACGTTCACCCCTGACGTCGCCGGCGACTATGTCGTCACCGTGACAGGAACTGCGGCGGGCGAGACCGGCACCACGGACGTAACGGCTACCGCCGTGAACGGCCAGCTGTTCTTCATGCTCACCAACGGCAGCACCAATCCGCCATTCACGGAGATGAACACCGTGCAGATGGACGGCACGGGCCAGCACGCCGTCGATTGCAGGCAGCGCATCACGCTACCGCTTGGCGACGGCGGGGATCTCGGCGACTCCGGCCTGCCCGCTGGGCGCGCGCTCCTGTTGTTCGCCGCGCTGTTTGCCGATACGGCGGTTGACTCATGGGAAGGCCCCGCAGGCACTCCTGCGCGCGCCGCGTTTCAAAATATCGTCTTCGCCGCCGACGGTGGCATCCAAGAGATTGGCCTCGCCGCAGGCACCGCGGACAACTCCTGCCTCAAGCCCCCCGTGCGCGTTCACAGCCTCTCCCTCGGCGAAAAAACGCCGACCGTTTTCCAACCGCGCTTCTCCCCGAACGGGCAACGCATTGCCTTCGTCGAAGAACAAGCGTCGGGCAACGAGTTCGTGTCCGTAGTTGGCTTCGACGGGGCCGACTACCACCAGATCGCCAGCTACTGCCCGGATGTGGATGCAGCCGACATTGCCTGCCACGGGACCACGACGTTCGGACCGCGCCGGCCGCAATGGGTCGACGACTCGCACGTCGGCTGGGCGCGCGAGCTCGCACGGACCGCCTCGGGGACTGGTTCCGGCTTCGTTGAATCCTCGACGTGGGAGATCGTCACGGCAACCGACTCCGTGGGATCCGTCCCTTTGCGTTTCATGAGCTGCACGACCGCGTCGATGCCCCTCACGATCGGATTTTTGCCGAACGGTGAAGTCATTGCAAACTACAAACCGAACAGCAAATCCGCGGAGGACATCGTCATTCTTTCCCGCGATTCCGGAGGAAATTGCCAGGTCGCGCGAAACCTCACCGCGCTTCCCACCATCGGATCGTTCGCGCGCGACTTTGCGGTTTCGCCGGACGGCACGCAGATCGCATTCATTCTCCGCCTCACGGCGGCCGACGCCGGCGTCAGCGACGGCGGGATCGATGTGAAGAGTCATGGCGTGCTCTACACGGCACCCATCGACGGTAGCTCGCCGCCCAAGAAAGTCAGCCCGAACGCGCTCGCAGCCCTCTTCGGTCCGCGATGGATCGCCGCCGGAACCCAGCTCGCCTGGAACGGAACGGCCCTTCCGCCCGCCGGCTACGACGCCGGATTCGACACAGAAGCGGCTGGAATCGGAGACGCGGGCGGCGTCCCGGCGATGAACGTCATCCGCGCAGATGGAACCGGCCCCGTCGTTCACGCCGCCATCGGCGATCCGCTCAACGGGACCTATGTCATCGGTGGTGGCAACGGGGGAGCGTGCTCGATCGAGTGCGTTCCCCAGGCCTGCGCGACGCCGGGTTGCGAGGTCGCCACCACGAAAAAGAACGTGACCGGCACCGCGCTCACGGGCTCGAGCCTCCTCGGCCTCCTGTTCCTCGCCCGCCGCCGCAACCGAAAGACAACCCGCTAGACGAAAGCGAACCGCTACGGGGCGCTTACGCGACGCGCGCCAGAAGCTCTTGGCGCGCGGGAGCGTACGGGGGAAGAAGGCTTAGGACGCCGAGGGCAACGCCTTCGGCCTTTGCGCTGGATCCGGCTTGTGCATCCGGTGGAAGCTCCACCGCGAAACCCCGCTCGAGCGCATCTTTGGCCGTGCAAAAGAGGCCGATCTCGGTGAGACAACCGGTAAGAACGAGCGTGTCGACCTTGAGCTCGGCGAGCACCTGTTCGAGATCCGAGCGCGAGAACGCGCTGTATGTCGGCTTGTGGACTACGCGATCTCCGGGCTGCGGAGCGAGTGCCGGCCACACCTCGCCTCCCTCCGTGCCTTCGATGGCGTGCCCGCCCCAGAGCTCGAGATCGGCGTCGCCCGGCTTGTGTTGATCGACGATGTAGATGACCGGCACACCTTCTTTTCGTGCCGCCTCGAGGCGTGTCGCGATGGCGGTAACGATGTTCCGGGCGCGGGGCACTTCGAGAGGACGACCAGGCGTGAGGTAATCGACGATCATATCGACTACGAGAACCGCACGTTTAGGCGCGTGGACTCGGCGTGACGCGAGGGTGGACAGAATGCGGGCGCGCAATGCAGCTGCTGGAAATGTCTCTGCGGGGAGGCCCGCGGCCAAGCTCACCAGCGTCTCGCTGGTTTCGCGGTACGCGTTGGTCAGGTCTTTGCCGACTTGCTCCGAGGCGGTATCGACCGCCAAGCGCATTAGCCGCTCAGGCCGCCCTGCCAAAGCGATGGCGAGCAGCTCGGCATAAAGCTCTTCTTCCTGATCGTCCTGGTTCGCCATGAGTTACTTACCTGACCGGGCAGCGAAAAGAAGGCGTCTTTCTACCCCAAATGACTACGCGTGGGGAGACTCCGCGGATCGCCCATGTTCCGGGAGATCGGCTAGGCTCGCTCGGTGATCGAATCTCCCATCATGGGCTTCAATGCCTCGCGCTCTCTCATCGTCGAAGAGGTCGTCAAGCGTACGTCCGATGCGGTGAAGGACCCCCTCTTCGCCCTCAACGACACAGCGTACCAGGAGATGCGGCGCCTATCGAGCACCCATGGGGACGAGCTCGCCTCCTGGCGAAGTCTCGCGAGCTCCCTCGGGCGGATGCGGGAGGAGGATCGCAGGGCACGCCTCGTCGAGCTCGCCGAGAGATACGCCTGGGACGTCGCCGGGAATTTCGATCCGCGGGTTTACAAGTTTGCGACGAGGGCAGGGGTGCCGCTCCTGGGCGCGCTCCTGTCGCCGCGCACCATGTTCAAGAACTTCGCCCACATCGGCGACATGCGGGCCCTCGACGCGCGGATGGTGATCCAGGGTCCAACCGAGCACATTCGCAAGCTGCAGCAGCTCGGCACGTTGATCTTCACGCCCACCCACCTGTCGAACCTCGACTCGGTGGTCTTCGGGTTTGCTCTCGAGCGCGCCGGCCTTCCTCCAGCCGTCTATGGAGCTGGAAAAAATCTATTCACGAACCCCGTGCTCAGCTTCTTCATGCACAACCTCGGCGCCTACCGCGTCGACCGCCGCCTGAAGCATGCACTCTACAAAGACGTCCTCAAGAACTACTCCTGCGTGCTTCTCGAGCGTGGTTACCACAGCTTGTTTTTTCCTGGCGGGACGCGATCGCGGTCGGGCGCGGTCGAGCGAAAGCTGAAGCTCGGTCTGGCAGGGACGGGGATCGAAGCCTTCGCACGAACGACGGAGCGCGGGCGTCCGCAACGAATTTTCTTCGTGCCGGCCACGATCAATTATTTGCTCACGCTCGAAGCGGAAACGCTGATCGACGACTTTCTCCAGGAAGAGGGGAAGGCGCGCTATATCATCGAAGACGACGAATCCACTCGTCTCGGGCGGGTGGCGGCGTTTGCGCAGAAGCTGCTCGGGCTCGATGCGGCGGTGATCATCCGGTTTGCTCCGCCAATGGACTGCTTCGGAAATCTCGTGGACGAAACCGGACGGAGCTTCGACTCCCACGGGCGCATGGTCGACGCCAAGAGCTACATCCTCGGCGAAGGCGACAAACCGAGCCGCAACGCCGCCCGCGATGCGCAGTACACGCGCGAGCTCGGAGATGTGATCTGCTCCGCGTTCAAGAAAGCCACCGTGGTGATGTCGACCCACCTCGTGGCGGCGGTGGCGTTCGACCGCCTACGCCGTTCGGTGGGAAGCAACGAGCGCGAAGATATTTTTGCCCTCCTCCGGCACAAAGATGACGTGGTGGTGCCCCTCGCCGAGTTCCACGATGAGCTCGCGAAGCTCGTGGCGCGCGTGAAGCGCCTCGCCGAGAAGAACGAAATCGTCCTCGCTCCAACGGTGGAGAACGCGAGCGCCGAAGCCATTCTGACCGAAGCGCTGCGGGCTTTTGCGGGTTACCACTCGAACGAAGTCATCACCCGCCGGGGCGCGAACCTCGTCCTCGCCGACACCCGCCTCCTTTTTTATTACCAAAACCGCCTGGCGGCGCATGGGCTGGGCGCCGACCTCATTGGACCCCACCCGAAGCCCCTCGAAGCCAGGGGGGCAGGCACTTCGACGAGTTTGCCCTCGCAGACGTGACGTCGGGCGCGACTATGCGCTATGGTGCGCGCCCTTCGCCGCCTCGAACGGCCCGATTTAAGAGAATTTCCGATGACCATCCCCGATCTCCACGAACACTCCGAACCGGCCGCCGCCGTCCCGCAGGCAGCGCACGCGGAAAACGATGCTGCGCCGAATGCCCGCGTTGACGCTGAAGCTGGCGACGCGCACGAAAAAGACGACGAAGAAGGCGACGCCGCCTCCGGCGACGACAAATCCGAAAAGCCCGGAGGCGCGGAAAGCTCGACTACGGGCGATGCGCCAAAGAAGCGCCGTCGTCGCAGGCGAAAGAGCGCGGCCCAGCGCGCGGCCGAAGGCGGAGCCGTGCCGGCCGCGGGAGGCGCAGCGAGCGGTGACGCAACGGAAGGCGCCGTAGCGGGAGAGGGCGCTCCTGCCGTCGAAGGCGAGGCTCCAAAAGACGGCCGCAGAGATCCGAAGAAGCACCCGAAAAAAGAGAAGCGCGATCGCCCGCCGCGTGATGCATCCCGCGAGCGTCCTGCGTTCAACGTCGGCGACGTCGTCTTCGGCAAGATCCTCGACATCGGGGACGACGCCATCCTCATCGATCTGTCCGGCAAGGGCCGCGCGGTGTTCGACAAGCTCGAGCTCTTGCTCCCCGAGGATTCGCCTGAAGAGATCGAGCGCGATGCGCGCCGCGCCGAGGCCGAGGCCGAAGCGATCATGACAGCGGGCAAAGAGCCCGTCGAAGGAGCACCCGCGGAAGGCGAGTCCTCTGAAACCGAATCGGAGACGGCGAGCTCACCGTCCGAGACGCACGAGCGCAGGATCATCGTTGCCGCCGCCGCCGTCGAAGCAACCGCGATCAGCGAAGGCCCGACCAACCCGGAGTCGCCGACCGAGATCGACGGCGAAGCCGCCGCAGCGGCAACAACGGAACGAACCGCAGAGCCGCCCGCCGTCGCCGCATCTGGCGAGGAGACCAAGGCACCTTCGCTTCCGAAAGTGGTGCTCGAAGCGGGCGCTCCCTTCGTGGGCGTCGTGCACAACGACGGAGGCCGCGGAGGCTACGTCGTCCTGACCCACCATCCCCGCCGAGCATCGAAGGCGAAGCCCGCCGTGGCCGCCGCGCTCAAGAACAAGACCGAAGTCTATGGCCTCGTCACCGGCGTGATCAAAGGCGGCGTCGAG
This sequence comes from Myxococcales bacterium, assembly GCA_043747615.1. Classification (GTDB taxonomy): domain Bacteria; phylum Myxococcota_A; class Polyangia; order Polyangiales; family Polyangiaceae; genus JAYTOU01. Next base: position 120,035 of record JAYTOU010000077.1, read on the forward strand.
GTCGACATCGACGGCGTTCGCGCCTTCGCGCCGGGCTCGCACATGGATCTTCGCCTCGGGGCGGATCTCGGCCACCTCATTGGAAAGCGGCTGCCGTTTCAAGTCACCCAGTACGGCAAGCGCGGTCGCGACGTCGTGCTGTCGCGTCGTTCGATGCTGGCGTCCGAGGCAAAAGCAGCGCGCGAGCATGCGCTAGCAAGCCTCACTCCGGAGACCACAGTCGACGGCGTCGTGAAGAGCGTCGTGTCGTTCGGCGCTTTCATCGACGTCGGCGGAATCGAAGGTCTCGTGCCGCTCACCGAGATGAGCCACAACCGCGGCGATCGTCCGTCCGATGTATTCAAGGCCGGCGAGACGGTGCAAGTGAAGATCCTGCGCGTCGACGAGAAGGGAAAAGTTTGGCTCTCGCGCAAGGCGACGACGCCCGACCCCTGGGCGGAGGCAACGAAGAAGTACAGCGTTGGAACGAAGCACACGGGCAAGATCGTTCGCCTACAGCCGTTTGGGGCGTTCATCGAGCTCGAGAACGGAATCGACGGGCTCATCCACGCGGCCGATCTCTCGATGAAGCGCTTCGAGCATCCAAGCGAAGTGGTCAACGTCGGCGATCCGATCGACGTGGTCGTCTCTTCTCTCGATCCGGGAACGCACAAAATCGCGCTCCATCCCGCACCCACTGGCGCCGCTGCGAACGAAGAGCCCCAGCGCGTCCAGGTCCACAAGGTGCTCAAAGTCCAGGTCGTGGCGATCGAAGCAGGCGGGCTCGTCGTTCGCGTTCTCGGCGCAACGGGTCGCGCGGCGCGAGGCTTCATCACTTCAATGGCCACCGGCACGCCGCGGGGCACGGAGCTTCGAAAAATTTTCCCGATTGGGAAAGAGCTTGACGCGAAGGTCATGGAGATCGATCCCCGCCGCGGCGAGGCGAAGCTCTCCATCAAATCGATGCATGAAGAGACGGAGCGGAACGCGTACCAGTCGTACCGCCAGCAAGTGAAGCGCGAGGCGAAGTTCGGGACGTTTGCCGATCTGCTCGCGAAGAAGAACCTCCCGCAAAAATAGGCTTTCCCGTGCGCGACGGCGAAGTCAGATCAACCGCCGCGCCTTGATCTCGAGATAGCTCTTCACGAGCTGCGGTGTCACGTCGCCCGGGTTGGCGTCGAGGACCAGCACGCCCGAGTTTCGGAGCGAGCGAATGAGCGAGTCGCGCCACGCCAGGGACTCTGCCGCTGCGGCGCGGATGTAGAGATCGGTACCCGTTCGTACCGGAAGGCTCGCCAGCGACTCCACGTCCAGATCGCGCATGAGAACGCACAGCGGAAGGTGACGCGGCAAGAGACCACGAAGAGAGGCGGCCAGCTCTTTTGCAGAACGCGGCTCGAGGAGATTCGTGAAAATGACGAGGAGCGAGCGCGCCCGCATTTGGGTGCGCAAGAACGTCATCGCCGCGCGGTAATCGGTGGATGCAAACCCGGCCTCGAGCGCATAGACGGCCCGGGTGAGCTTGCGTCCCCCCGCGCGCCCGCCGCTCGGCCGGAGGAACGTGCGCGGCGTATCGTCGAAGGCCATCATCCCCGCTTTGTCTCCGCCGCGGAGGGCAACGTCGGCGGCGAGGAGCGCTGCGTTGAGCGCGTGATCAATGCTCGTGAGGCCGCCTGATTCGCCCCGCATGCCCCGGCCCACATCGAGCGCGAACATCACGTTCTGGTTCGATTCCGCCTGAAATTGCCGGACGGTGAGATCGTCGCGTCGCGCCGAAGAACGCCAGTCGACGTGGCGAACTTCGTCTCCACGCTGGTACGGACGAAGGCGCTCGAACTCGGTATCGCCGCCGCGCACGCGGAGCGACCCCAGACGCGCATCTTGCCGGCCTTGGCGTCTCAGCATCTCCAGCGAGCGCGCAGCGTGTACGTCCGGATAGACGTCGACCCGCGCCGGCAACTCCGTCCGCTCTTGCCGCGCCATGAGCCCGAGCGCCGACGAGTAACGCACGGTGACCGCGCCGAGATCCCGAGGCCCGCGCCGCGTGGGGGTGATCTCGTACTCGATAGTCACCGAAGCGTGAGGCGGGAGGAGGAACGGGGCCGGCAGCGCGGTGGTCGTGGCCTCTCCGATCGGATCGTCGCTGACCGTTCCGCGAAGCGTGCGTCCGCTCCGATTCTTCAAAAGCAAGGTGACGACGTTTGCACGTCCGACCGAGAAAATGGCTGCGATGCGCCGCTCGACCTCCACCCGCCGGCCTACGGCGAAGAGCGCATCGACCACGGCGCCGAGCACAATGACTGCGTCGAGAGCGAAGAGTGGGACGCGCCACGAAGTCACGTATCCCGCGACCACCGCGATGAGCGTGGCGATGCTTGCGAACGCGGCGAGCCTCTTCGTGGGGATCAAAAGAGTCGCTTCGGCTCAGCGGTCAGACATTGCGCGGAACAGGCGCATTACGTAGGAGATCCGCGATTCGATCATCGGCGGTCACACCTTGCAGCTGCGCATCCGGGTGGAGCATCACGCGATGCCTGAGGACGGCGGCGACCATCGGCTTCACGTCATCGGGCGTCACGAAATCACGCCCGCCGCTCGCCGCAATCACTTGCGCCGCCTTGAGCAGCGCGATGGATGCGCGTGGCGAAGCGCCGAGCTCGATCGCGCGATCGTCACGCGTCCGCCGCACGAGGTCGACGACGTAGGCCACGATGGCATCATCGGCGCGAACCGACTGAGCGTACTTCTGCATGGCCACCAGCTCTTCGGGGCGGACCGTTGCCTCGAGGCGCGAGAGATCCGAGGGATCGAATCCGTCGGCGTGGTTGCGCACGATGGTCTGCTCCACCTCGCGCGGAGGGTCTAGTACCGTGAGCTTCACGAGGAAGCGATCGAGCTGCGCCTCGGGAAGCGGGTACGTCCCCTGCGACTCGACTGGGTTCTGCGTGGCGATGACCACGAAGGGCTGTGGCAGTGCGCGCGAATTTCCGTCGACGGTCACTTGCCGGTCTTGCATGGCCTCGAGCAGCGCCGATTGCGTCTTCGCCGGCGCGCGGTTGATCTCGTCAGCCAGCAGAAGCTGCGTGAAAATCGGCCCGGCGATGAAGGTGAAGCCGCTCGTATGCCGATCGAACACCGAGGAGCCCGTGATGTCGCTCGGCATGAGATCGGGCGTGAATTGGATGCGCTTGAACGTGCATCCCGACACCACGGCGAGCGTGCGCGCCACGAGGGTTTTTCCGAGTCCGGGCGCGCCTTCCACGAGCACGTGCCCTTGCGCGAGCATGCCCACCAAGACGCCGTCGACGAGCTCATCTTGGCCCACCACCACCTTGGCCATCTGCTTCTTGATGCGCTCGAAGGTGCTCGCAAATCCGGTCGCGTCCATTCGTTCCTCTTCTTGCCTCAGTCCGCCTTCATGGCGGCTGTGTAGATTGCACTCAATTGCTTCAGCACGTTCAGCTCATCGCCTTGCGGCGCATCCCCCGCGCGGACGTTCATCGCCCGGCGCCATACCCGAGCGCAATCCTCGGGGCTCGCTCCCGAACGTTGCGAGAGAAAAAGCACGGGATCGCTTACACCGCGCGGAAGCTTGGTGCGCAGCCGTTCCGACGCATAGCGCGCGTACGCCGCAAGGGCGTGGGGGGCAGAAGCCGTGCGCGCATAGAGCGCTCCCGTTGCCTCGACGTGCTCGCTGAAAGCTCGGCGCTGGGGAGGCCTGGTCGGCTTCGGCCGCGACACCCGCGCACCCACCGCGAAAAATGCGAGGAGCGCCGCCCCGAGAGCGTGCCACATGCCGAGGCCGAGCCCCGCGCGCGCTAACCCCGAGATCGGATTGGTGGGCGGAGAAATCCCATCCTCCGGCCGCGTCGTGCGGATCTCTTTGCGATCGACGTTGCTCAGGATCGCCACCAACGCAGCGGGATTTTCGGGCCGCGTGAGCGAGGCATTGGTGAGAAGATCGCCGTTGGCTATTGCCAGGATGCTCCCTTTTTTCATCGGACGAATGGCCGCGTACGTCTTTTTGTCACCGGTGAGCGCAACGACCGTGGCCTTGTCGTCTGCCCATTCGAGCGCGGCGGCTTCAGCAACCTTGCCGTGATCGATCCTAACCGGATCGATCGAGCCCTCGCCCTCGGCGTCGCTCGCGGTGTACACGGCGATGTCCCGCGAGGTGGTGGGCTCCTGCTTGAGACCCAGCGCGGGCCAGTTCTCCGGCTGGCCGGTGAGAATGAGAAAGCCTCCTGCCTCGACCCACTCGATGAGATGGGTCTGCGTATCCGGCTCGAGGAGCGTGCGCTCACCGTCGATGAGCACTGCGGCGGGAAGCTCGGCATCGCCCTTCGGAATGGGTAGGTTGGCGAGCGACCCTCGCAGGTGGGAGACCTTCATGTCTTGTTTGCGCAGGAGCTCCGTCATGAGCTCGTTGCCCGCCGGATCAGAGTTGATCGCCGGTACGCGCTGGTTGCAGGCTCCTAGGGTGAAGAGAATCACGAGGCCCAAGGGAAGGGCGCGCACGAGGGACGTCGCTCGCGTCGCCGCCTTCGCCACCACATCGGAAGATGGCTTCTGCCCACCAAATTGGGCCCTGTCCACCTCGAGCACGAGCTCGCGTAGCGGGGCGCGAGCCTCTTCTTCTTTGCAGCCACGTACGTATTCGCCGTTCGTTCGATGGCGCGCGACGCGAATGGCTCCGCGGGTATCGAGAGCACGAAGCGAGGCATTCAAGTACGTGAAGAGAGCCGCATCGAAGTCGCCTTTTCGCGCGTGCTCATTGGCGCGGCGAAGGAGCTGCTCGGCGTCGGTGGTGGAGATCAGCTCTTCGACGGCCACGGTCTTCTCCGTGTCCGAGCGGGGCTCGACGTTCGGATCGACGAAGGTTCGATCGCGTCTCCGCCGCAGAAGGTACTGAACGATCGGAAAGAGGATTATCGCAGCGACCGCGATGATCAGGAGCCACACCCCCACTTTGGCGATGAGCGCCAGCGCGGCCTTGAACGCGTCGCTCCAAGCAGAGTCTTTCTTTTCTTCGCGGGTCGGCAGCTTCTCAAGAAGGCACGCTTCGGAAAATCCAGCGCAGCGCGTGAGCTCGCTCGCAAACGGGCAGAGGTCGCGCGCCCTTCGTGACAGAGGCTTTCCGGGGTTGGTGCAGAATGCGTCGCGATCCTTGCGGACGGCGTCGGCGTCGGCCTGGGCATGCGCAGGATCGAGCGCGGCGATGGAAGGGCGAGTCATGGTCGACGAGACCGTCAGGATCGCCACGCTGAAAAAGAGGACACGGGTCACGTGCCCACCTCGCCTTCAGAGGCGTGGGCGACGATCGCCGCGAAGCGGGTTTGGATGTCCCAGCCTTCGGTGCGCGTCCGCAGGTTGATGTAGATGAGGAACCGCGCCGTCGCCAGGTACGGAACGAACAGCCAAAATCCCATGAGAGAGAGCGCGCCGCCACCGGTGACGGTGACGCCATCTGGGGCCTGGATTTCAAGCAGATCTTCGAGGATCGCGCGGCCGACGGCGTCCCCCAAAAACGGCGAAGCAACGAAGAGACAGAGAAGGAGCAGGAAGCCGACCATCGCGTCGCCGAACTGGCCGGAGAGGATCCGCTGCGCGCGTACGAGGGCGCTCACACCACCGGCCCTCTCGAGAACTACGACCTCGGGCACGAAGAAGAGGCCGGCCGCCATCCACGCCGAGGGAAAGATGAGAAAGACGAAGCCTCCGGCAACGACGACCGCCTGAAGGATGCGGGCAAGGAAGAGCCTGGGGAGCGTGTTGGACGCGGCGGTGAAAGCGTCGAGCGCGCGCACGTTTACGTCGAACATCAGTTTCGATGCGAGCGCGGTGAACGGTGCTTGCGCGAAGAGCGACAGACCCAACGCCGCGGCCCATCCCCACCACCATCCAAAGGTCGAGCCTATAGCCCAGCTAACCCCGAAGGACGGAAGGAGCACCATGAGCGAGAGGCGGCCATAGACCGCGACGTGCGTCGCAAGAAAACGCACGCTCAGATCAAGAACATCGACGAGCGGCCGATCGCGCAGCGCTACCTGGGTATGAAGAACGTTCAACGAAGCGCCTTCACTCTGCGGAAATTTCGGCCGAAGAAAACGAGGTACGCCATGACCACGAAGAGCACGGTAGCCCCGAAGAGATGCTTGATGTCACGGCTCACGCTCGAGCCCGACCAGAACGCTTCGAGGCCGGCGGCCATGAAGAGCATCACTGCCGCGCCGCACACGATGATGACCGCGTCACGACCGCCCGCTTGGAGCGATTCGAGCCTTGTTTTGTCGCCTGGGGATATGATCGACCAGCCGAGCGTAAGGCCGGCGCCTCCGGCAATCACGATGGCCCCGAGCTCGAGGGTGCCGTGACCGACAATGAAGGTGACGATGTTTGCGCCCGCTCCTTGAGACGAGATGTAACCCACGATCGCGCCGATCGAGAGGCCGTTCGAGACCAGATAAAACGCGCTCCCCAGACCGCCGAAAATTCCCGTTGCAAAACAGCGGAGGGCAATGCCCACGTTGTTGTTCACGTAGAACCCCGCCATGATCGCGCCTTCGCCGCCTTCGCGCCCGGCGTCGAACCCGCGCGTGTACGCCTCGGTAAGAGGGCGAAGCTGCGATTCGGGGACGATCCGAAAGGCGAACGCGGGATCGTGGAGGGAGGCGAAGAGGCCGAAGAAGAACGGAACGAAGAAGAGAACGAAGGCGATGAGCATGGCTCGCCAATGGGCGCGGACGGTGCGCGGAAAAATCGCAAATGCGTCGAGCAATCGACCGCCGTCGATCCATCGATTGGGCGCCGCGCTGTAAATGACGGTGTGAGCGGCCGCCGTGAGACTCTGCAAATAGTCTACGAGAGGAGCGCTGTAACGAGCGGCCTGCGCCCGAGCGAGATCAGCGCAGACGTCCCGGTAGAGTGGGGAGATGCGTGCCACGTCCTCGCGGTTGAGCGCGCGGAGACCCTTCTCCGTCGCCCTTCGCGCGAGGATGTCGAGCTCGTCCCACTCGCGCTGCCGGCGGCTCCCGAAGGCATGCTCGGTGACCGCCGACGCGCGCGCGCTCAGCGCCATGACGCGGCCCCTCGTGACGACGGAGGCGCTTCACCCCGACCCGCGTTGGCTGCGCGATCGTAGAGTAGAGCCAGAGTACGCGCGGGATCTTCCACCCGAAACGAGTGGCGCTCGCTGAGGGTCGCCACCACGATCTCCGCGAGCTCGCGCTCACGTGCGGTGCCGAGCGTGCCCCTGCGCCGAAGAAAGAGCTCGAGCGCCGTGCGCTCTTCGGCGTCGAGCACCACTTCTTCGGGAAGCGCGGCTAGCTCGTAGGGCTCGGCAGGTGGCCACAGGCGAAGCGCGGTGGTGGCACGCGCCCGCTCGGCAACGACCACGATGGTGCCGGCCACGAGATCGCCGATTCGCTGGAATTTCGAGGAGATCAGGATGGTGATGAGACCCGTCACGTAGGCCAGCGGAAGAACGTCGGCAGCGCGGAGGAGGTTTCGGAGAACGGCGGCGGTGAAGCCGATCGGCCGCCCGGTGGTGGTCATGACCCGCAGTCCGAGCGCCATCTTCCCGAGACTCGTTCCGCGCCACGCTTCCCAGATCACGAAGTAGATCCACTGGATGAAAAAGAGGACGAGCATCAAGAAGCCCATCCCCGCGCCCATCGCCGAGCTCATTTTTTCGCCGACCGCGCGCCCACCGCTCGCCGCCAAGAGTACGACGATGGCGATGCCGAAAAAAGCTCCGTAGCAGGCGAGGAGATCGATGACGTAAGCGAGGCACCGACGCATCGGGCCCGCGATGCGGTAGCGAAAGACGATGTGCTCAGGCGTCTCGATGGCGACGTCGGTGTCGAGCACGTTACCGCTCTTTTTCGCGTGGAACGCCGTCGAACGTGTCGAGGGTGATCCGATCCAGAACGCGCGTACGAAACGTGGCGAGACGCGCAGAAAGAACGGACTCGTCCTTGGCGCTGAGCACCTCGCTCGTGAAGTGCACGAAGAGACACTTTCGAACGAACGCTCCGAACGCGAGGAGATGCCCGGTGATGGGCGCTCGCTCATTTTTCCCGACGTGAATCTCGACGAGAACGCGCGTGTCGTATGCCTCTGGGCCAACCGTCACTTCGTCGTCGACGGTGTGGAGCTCTCCGCCGGGCACGTAACCGAGCTCACGCGCTTTGTCCTCGCAGCGCTGACGATTCATCAGCTCGGGCCCCTCGAAGCGGTAAACCACGAGCGACGAACGCGTCTTGTCGTGCGTGCCGACGAGCTCGGGGCGTGTGTGATCGTTCACCTTCCACGCGCGCGCGTCCGGGAGCGGCAGACTGAGCGCGAAGCGTTTCGAGTGAAATTTTCCCCACTCGTGTTCGTCGTCCGGAAAATTGGCCGCGCTCGTTTCGGAAGGAGCGGGTCCGACCGTTGGCGTCTCCACGTGGCCGGGGCTTCCGCAACCGGGGAAAGAGAGAGCGACGATGAGCGCAATGGCGCGTAGCATCTTCGCTTCGCGTTTTTTGGAGGCGTCCATGAAAAGTGTGAGCGCAGTCTTCTTCAGTCTTCTCCTCGCGTCGAGTGCTGGTTGCGCGAAAGACGACAAGCCCCAAGGTACCGCGACGGCCACAGCCGCAGCCACCCCGGCGTCGCCCAAGGCCAAGCCCGCAGCGGTCGAGACGATCACCTTCTTGAAGAAGGCTCCTCAGGTGAGCACGCGGACGCAGCAGCGGTCGGCGACGCACATGAACATCACCATCAACGTGGATCCGACCGGGTCGGGGAAGCCGCAGACGTCGGAAGTCGAGACGAC
>JAYTOU010000078.1:0-6764 GCA_043747615.1 Myxococcales bacterium
GCTTGGTCGATTTCGACGATCAACTTCGTCCAAGGGACGTTCGGTAAACTTTCGCCGAAGCTCTTTCTTTTCGGAAGTGCCTTGGATCACCTACGCTCCCGCAAGGCGTAGAAATCACACTGCCGGCTGGATCAGTTTCCGAGCGGTAAAGTGGATCAGTTTCCGGCCGGTGCAATCATGCCGACCACTCTGGAATAGAAATTTCAATTCGAGACGGTCATCAGCGCCTGTGTGCCCCCGGCTTGGACAGTGAGCTTCGTCACCGCACGCGATCGCCCGGCAAAATGGGAAATGACGTACGCTCGTTCGTGATGAGGACGCCGCCCTTGGTGCTGGGGATCGCGGCGGCGGTCGCGTTCCTCTTTTTTCCCGGTTGGGCAAGTGCGTCGCCCACCGCGCGCCTCGTTTACGTGCGCGGGCCTGGCGCCGAAGCGTGTCCGGAAGAAGCCGAGCTTCGGGCCGAGGTGGCTGGGCGTCTCGGGTACGATCCGTTTCGGCTCGTGGCTGACAACACTTTGTCGGCGGAGGTGCGAGGCGAGCGAGGCGTGCTCTACGCGGACGTGAAGCTCGTCGACAAGGACAACCTCGTTCGCGGAGCGCGGCACCTGACTACTGCCGGAAAAGACTGCAGTGAGCTCACCGCGGCGATGTCCCTCTCGATGAGCATTGCGCTCGATCCCCTGAGCCTCACGCGTGCCCCGACGCCGCCCGAGCCCGCGATCGCCGAGCTGCCCTTGCCCGATGCAGGCCGTTCCCCTCCTCCGACCCTTGCGCCTGCGGAGAAGAAACCGGCGTCCTCTGCGCTGCCCAAGGCCGCGGGTCCGGCGATCGAGCTTGGCGGTGGGATCGAAGGCTCCCTCGGTTCGGCACCGTCCGCGGCAGCGGGGCTCACCGGATTCGCCGGGCTCCGCTGGGCAGTCGGGTCACTCGATCTCGGAGGTCGCGTGGATTTTCCGGCCTCGCGCCCCACCGCTGCGGGGACCGTCCGTACCTCGCTCACCGCGGCCTGGGCCTCGGGATGCGTGCATTATGCATACGTTTTGGGGTGCGCCGTGCTGGAGGCTGGGTCGCTCCAGGCGACAGCCGAGATTGCCTCGCCGATATCTCAATCGAGCTTTTTTCTCGCGGTCGGTCCGCGGGTGGGCGCCCTTCTCCCGATCGCGTCGTCCTGGGACCTCGGGGTCTGGGCCGATCTCTTTTTTCTTCTCACGCCTTACTCCCTCGGGATCGATCGCGCTCCCGTCTACACCTCGTCCCCGGTTTCGGCGGCGCTCTCGCTCGCCGCCGTGTTTCACTTTCCGTGACAAAAACCACGACGTCATCCCAAGCCCAAGGAACAATGCCGCTCGTAGGCGCCACTTCGAAGAACGATCGCTTCCACGCGATGTTCGACGAGCAGTTCCCCTACGTGTGGACTTCGCTTCGCCGCCTCGGCATCGCCACGCGCGATCTCGAGGACATCACCCACGAAGTCTTCATCCAGGTCTACCGTCAGATGGATCGCTACGATCCCACCCGCTCGATCAAGCCGTGGCTCTTCGCGTTCGCATTCCGCTTTGCCTCGGACTACCGGCGACTCGCACGCCACAAGGTGGAGCTCTCGGACGAGAGCGACAACGTTTCTTCACCGCTCGCGGGTGCAGAGGAGCTCCTCGTGCAGAAGGAGACGCGTCAGCTGGTGATGCAGGCGCTCGAGAAAATTGACATCGACCGGCGTGCGGTCTTCATTCTCTACGAGCTCGACGGATCGCCCATGAACGAGATCGCCGTTGCCCTCGATGTCCCGCGAAATACACTCTATTCGCGCTTGCGGGTGGCACGTGAAGAGTTCAAAGAAGCGTTCAGGCGTCTGCAAACCACGGGAGGTCGATCATGAGTGAGGACGATTTCCCCCCGCTCGATGACGAGCTCGAAGGCATGCTCGGCGGGTCTCGCGCGCTTCTCGATGTCCCGCCCGACGCGACGGAGCGCCTCCGTGCGCGACTCTCGGTGAAATTCCCTCCGGGAGGAGGCGGCGGCGCGCCGTCATCATTTCCGAGGGTGCCTCTTTGGACGCTCGGGCCCGTCCTCGCTCTCGGTGCAGCGCTCGGTTTCGCCGGAGGACACGCGACCCACGAAGGTGCTTCGCCCGGGCCTTCGCCCACGTCGGTGGTCGTCACCGCTCCCGTCGTTCCTGCGCCTCCGCCAACGCCGTCGACCGAGGCCGCGTTTTCACCCCAGCCTCTACCTGCGAGTGCGATCCCTCCGTCGGCGGCGGCGCCAAGCTTCGCGCACGCTTCGAATCTCAAAGCCGAGCGCGCGATTCTGGATGTGGCACGCACCGCGCTCGGGCGAGGAGACGGAGAGCATGCGCTTGCTGCGACGGCCGATCATCAGCGGAAATTTCCGGATGGCGCGCTCACCGAAGAGCGCGAGGCGATCGCGGTCCAAGCGCTTCTCTTGACGAACCGAGACGCGGAGGCCGAAGTGCGAGTCGCGCGCTTTCGTACGAAGTACCCGTCGAGCCTGCTTTTGCCGGCCCTTGAGGCGGCGACGCGAAAAGAGGCTCCATGAACTTTCGCTGGATCTTTTCGATCGCGCTCGGACTCTCGGCGTGCGCGCCGCGCCTCCTCGATCTCGGCACGACCGACGGTGGCCCTGTGCCCACGGCTTCGGAAGATGCCGCTCCCATCGAGAACGACTACGGGTGCGTCTCCACGACCGATACGGACCTCGCCACCCTCCGCGGCGAGACGTGCGCCGGCGCATGTACGGTGTCGGGGGCGGACGCGTACGCGCTCGATACGCAAAAGACACTCGTCGCCGCGACGTCCGGGGAGTGGCTCTTCTGCGGAGCATCTTCGCTTGGTCCCGCGACGGCGATCGGGGTCGAGTTCGCGCCGGGGTGCCGGCTCTTCTTCCTCCGTCGCGACGCATCGGGCTCGATCGTGCGCGGAACGGAATCGGACGATCAGGCAAGCTACGACATCTACGACCTGCGATCGCCGGCGGCGCCACGTAAGATCGACGTTCACCTGAACGACGGCCGCACCGTTGCCTACGATGTCGCAGTCACGCATTGCCCCAACGAGCTCACCCTCGTCGATCCTCTGGGAAATAGGCTCGTTCTCGGATCGGACTTCGGTGACGCAGGCCGCCCGAATCCCGTAAAATAATCGTCGCGACGATTTTTCGATGAAAGCAGGGGCTTCATCCCAAGCTCTGAGTACGAGGCCTTCGCCCTCGAAAGGAGTCGAACGATGGTATCCCGAGAGCCGCACTACTTACGCTTCGCCCGCAGCCTCGCCCTGGCGACGACGATGGCCCTCCCTGCATGCTCCGATGCCGATGCGCCCGTCGCTGCGGACGACGCCGGTGCGGCCATCGAGCACGCAGACTCCGGCGCGCGTGCCGATGCGAACGAAGCCCCTGCGAGGGACGCAGCGCCGAGCCCCACCCCGGTGGTCGAGGCGACCGACGCCGCGGCTGATGGGCACGCCGGGAAAATTTCCGGCCCTCTTCCGCCGCCCGAGCTTCCGGCAGCGTTCGCGTGACGCCGATGCTCGCGCCGTTTACTGCTGCGCTCACCGGGACGCGCATCGAGGCCGAGTACCGAGCGCTCAGCGATTCGATGGCGCGCGTTTGTCCGACGACGGCGGTGTTCGATGCTAGCGCGTATGACCAGCGCGCGGTGGCACTGGCGCGGCGGCTGTGGTCCGACCGCATGGTGAACGAATACACGTCCACCACCGTGTTTTCCGCACTCGCCGCGCAGCTCGTCGAGGCCAACGCTTCGCTCGATACGACGGCAGTGACGCTTCGCATGGCACACGACGAGCTCGTTCACGCCGAGGTCTGCGCGAAGGTTGTCGTTGCGATGGGCGGCGATGTGTTGCGGATGCGAGATCCGCGCGTGGTGCCGATCGCCCGTCATCCCGGGTGCTCACCGGAGGAGCGCGCGATCCGCAATGTCATTTTCACGACGTGCCTCTCGGAGATGAATAGCGTCGCGTACTTCATTGCCGCGCTCGACGAGATGAAAGACCCGTACCTCCGCGACGTCACGCGCCGGCTTCTCTCGGACGAGGTCCTCCACGGAAGCTTCGGCTTCGCCTACCTCGAGGCCTGGAGCCCGTGGCTTGCAGCGCATGAAAAAGAGCGCGCATCAATCGCACGCTACCTGCGTTATGCCTTCGCGGTGGTCGAACGCGAGTTCGCGCGTGGCGAGCATCGCACCCTCGCGCTCTCCGCCGACCATCTCGCTCTCGGGGTCGTTCATCCCGATCTCGCCTCCGATGTTTTCCGGAACACGATGGAGAATGCCGTCGTTCCCGGCCTCGAGCGCTTCGCGATCGACGGAGAAAGCGCTTGGAAAATGCGGGCCCTTGCTTAGCTAGTTATCGAAGGTCGTCGGCGGCGAGGAGCTCGAGCACGCACTCGCGGATCGTGATGCCGCGCTCGACAGCCCGGAGTTTGATCTTCCGGTGCATGGCTTCGGGCATGTTCACGACGAGGCGCGCGTCGTTCGCGAGCTCGGCGGCGGCCCCGACCGGCTTCCACTTGGCCGACACGAAGCGCTCGGCGGCGACTTCGTTGGTGGGCGCGCGGGTCGGCGGCTTCCCGCTTCTTGAAAATTGGACGTCACCGCAACCGTCCTGTAACGCTTTTCAATGCGTGCTCACGGTGCGCCCAGGTGAGCCTTCGAGCCATCGGCCCGACGTTCGGGAACGTGACCGACTTCCCGCGACCCGATTGGGCGAACGAGAAACCAATGAAAAAGATGATTTTCGCAGCTCTGGTCGCGACCAGTCTTCTGGCCGCAGCTTGCGGACGCGCTCCCTGCTCGTCGGGACGCGGAACTTGCGCGCAGACGTGCTCTTCCGGGACGCACGCGTCGAGCGGCAGCCGTTACTACTGTGCCGCGGAGACCCTCACGTGTTGCTTGCCAGGAGACGCCGGTCCGTAGGCAGAATTGCCTGGGCTCGCGGAGGTTCACGTGGGCGTGCGTCGGAGAAGGTGAAGGCCCTGGTCTAGACACCCGAGCCTTCGTGGCGAGCGCATCGGAGAACGCGCCCGCCATGGATCAAGGCCGTAGCCTCTGCCAGGCGCACCGCTTGATGGCCATCGCCGAGTCGCTCTGGATGGCGGCAGCCGACGCTAACCGTCTCGTTTCGCCGGAGGCTACCGAGGTCACCGACTGTTCTTTCGGCGCACGAGCTCGACGACCGGGGTAGTCCGAGATGCACTCAGCACGTCGAGGAGCGCACGCACCCGCCCGAGATCTCCGGCGTCGAGCGCGACCTTGATCCCCGTACGCAACGCCTCGTCCGGATCCGCTTTAGGTTTAGGTTTCTGAATCGTCCCGGGAAACCCGGAGACTCGATTACATGAGTCCCGCCTGCATGGTCGGGGTGCGCTACTGTGTATAATACATACTTTGAAATTCCGCCGGCGGTGCGTGGCCAAGGGGCGCGAGAGTCCGGCCGCGTCCATTATTGGCTTCAAGATCTCAGACGAGTTGTGCGCGGGCTACGATTCGGCGTTCGCGGAACCGCTTTAAACTGGAAGCGACTCACGATTAGCTCGGAGCGGCCTCGGAGTAGACGTCAAAGCCAAGTTCGATCCCACGTTCAGCCAGATACGCCATGACGTGAGGGGAAAGCGAAAAGCCCTTGTTCGCCGTCGTCATCGTCAGGCCCACGGAGATGTCGATTCGATACGAGTCTCCAAGCGTTTTCCAGATCCCCACACTGGACGAGAGTTGGCCAAGGAGCACCAGGATCGCCTCTCCGCAGTCCCACTCGTCCGTCTCTTCGGGGATCAGGCTCCGGGTCCAGCATCCTGTCCTGGCTAGGCGCTCGGGGCGGCCATCTTTGCGAGGAACAGGCTTGCCTTTTTGTTCCGCTCTACCCGGCGCGCACTGAAGGAGCGCAGTCACTTCGTCAGGGACGAGCGAATCTCCGCGAATGTGCAGATGCATGCTGAACCACTCGATGGGTCCCCCGATCCAAACGGTCCCTTCGTGCGTATTCCGGCCGCACTTGGGCACTCATTCCGGGGACACCTGGGCACCGATTCCGGTCTGACGTGGGCACTCATTCCGGAGCACTTGGGCGCCGATTCCGACGACCTGGGCACGCATTCCGGAGCACTTGGGCACTCGCCCCGGATCACCTGAGCGCGTAGCTCCCCGACGTCGTGGATGGTCGTAAACGCTTTCGCCGCGGTCGCCTTCAAAGGGCGACAACGAGCGGATGTCAGAGCGACACACCATGCGCAAAATCCGTGAAGTTCTTCGTCTACGATTTCAGGTTGGCTGCTCGCATCGCGCCATCCAAGCATCCACCGGCCTCTCCAAGGGATCGGTGTGCAAGTATCTGAAACGCGCATCCGATCGAGGTGTCGGATGGCCGGAGGCGTGCTCGAAGACGGACGCCGAGGTCGAGACCATGCTCTTCAGCGCGGTCGGTCGCAACGAGCCGCCCGGACGCACGCCGGTCGATTGGGCGTGGGTCCACGTCGAGCTTCGCAAAGCTGGCGTTACCCAAATGCTGCTCTGCGCGGAGTATCAGCGCGCCGCCGCCGAGCGCAATGACGGCACGCGTCCCTACCAATACAGCCAGTTCTGCGATCTCTACGCCGAATGGCGAAAGACGCTCGCCTCTTCGATGCGCCAAGTGCATCGGGCCGGCGAGAAGCTCTTCGTCGACTACTCGGGTAAGAGGCCGCACATCGTCGATCCGAAGACCGGCGAGATCACCTACGTCGAGCTCTTCGTCGCCGTC
>JAYTOU010000079.1:0-52227 GCA_043747615.1 Myxococcales bacterium
CGCTCGCGCTTTGACGAGGGTGTCCATGCCTTCACCGGTATCGATGATGTCGATCGCCACGCCTGCGGTCCCTTCCTCTTCCTTCTCGCGGACGTGGACGGAGAGGGTGCCGGTCTCGCCCATGGCCTGCACTGCGTTGTCGACGAGGTTGTCGAACACCTGTCGAAGCAAGCTCGAATCACCGTAAATTCGAGCGTTTTGCAGATCCACCTTGGTCTCGACGGAGATGCCCTTTTCGTTCCGAGCAAGGCGAAGTGCGCGCTCGAGGAGGTCGGCGAGGGGCACATCCGATTTTTGAACGTTGACCGGTCGCGCATAGCGCAGGAGATCGGAGACCAGTCGATTGAGCCGCACCGTCTCTTCGTCGAGGATCGTGAGGAGCGTCGCGTGATCTTCGCGGGTGAGGGTCGTCTTCCGGAGGCCGGCGACGGCATTGGAGATCACGGCCAGAGGATTGCGCACCTCGTGAGCGACGACCGCGGCGAGCTCGCCCACCACCGCCAGCTGCTCTTTCCGCACGAGCTCTTCCTGCGTGGTCCGGAGATCCTCGTAGGAGCGCTGAAGCTCCATGGTCGCTCGTGAGAGCTCGACGGTCCGGCTGTCGAGGTCGCTGGCGAGGATCGCGTAGCGCACGCTGAAGCTGGCCGTGAT
Source organism: Myxococcales bacterium (assembly GCA_043747615.1). Classification (GTDB taxonomy): domain Bacteria; phylum Myxococcota_A; class Polyangia; order Polyangiales; family Polyangiaceae; genus JAYTOU01. The sequence continues at coordinate 652 of JAYTOU010000079.1, forward strand.
TCCGATGGCGAAGGCGAAAAATCCCAGTTGCCCGACGTGGAGTGTGCGGGGGCCGGATTGCGCGAAAAAAGCGTTCGCGGTGACCGCGAGCAGAAGGGCCGTTCCCACCACCGCGGGAAGGGCGTCGCGTCTTCGATCGACGAGCGCCTGGACGAGAAGCTGAAGACCGGCGGTCATCCCGATGGCCGCGAGGCCGATGAACGATCGCCCGAAAGGCGAAAGTGGCGCATCGAAGAACGCCAGCCGAAAATCCGCGCCGGTACCGCCGCTCTCGAGGAGGAGCCCTCGCGCGTTGAGGAACGCGTAAAGTGCCGCGATGGCGTAGGCAGGCACAAGCCACAGCGCCGGCTTCGCGACGCGGGCGTAGGAGACGCAGTAGTGGAGTGCGAATGCGAAGGCGAGAATGACTCCGAGCCCCGCGAGCCTGTTGGGAACCGCCACGCCCGGATGGACTCCGCGGCGTGCGAACTCCACGGCGCAGAGGGTGGAGCAATACAGCGAGTACGTCGCGTACTCCCGATCTCCCTCGCGTCGGCGCGCCAACCAAAACGCGGTGCACGCGAAAAACGCGTAGACCGTGATCAGCGCGTCGATGATGTCCGGCGGCGACTCCAAGATGCGGTCTTGGTTCTACTCCGAATACTACTTCTTAGGGGCGGGTGTCATCGGGCCGGGCGCGGGCTTCGGCGTCGGCTTCGCGCTGCCCGTCGGAGCCGGAGGATGAGCCGCGCCGGCGTCACCCATGGCGGCACCCATGTTCATGCCGGGCATCGGCTCGGCAACCGCGTCGTGATCGATCTTGATCGAGCGCGTCGTCGAGTTCCACACGCCGGGGAGCGGGTTGTTGTCCGCGCCGACGAGCTCGAGCTTCACCGTGTACGAGCCGTTCTGGAGGTTGTCGAGGTAGTACGGCGTACCAAACTTGTCGTCGTGGGCGGTGAGCTCTTTGTCGACCCCGGGGCCGGTGACCGCGATGTGCACGTGATCTTTTCCGTCGGCCAGCGTGTCGTTAGCGAGCTGGAAATCGACGAGCACGTGGTTCGCCATCTCGCCTTTGTACTCACCCTTGGGGCGGCTGTAGATCAGCATCGGCTTGGCGAGATCGACGGTGGCTGTCCCCTTTTTGCCGACGTAAAATTCGATGATCGCAAGCGCGCCCTTCGTTTTGACGGACTCGTGATTGGGCCGGCTCGGGAAGGCGACGAGCACGTGCTGACCCTCGGCGAGCACATCGCCCGCAGCGGTGAGCTCAGAGAGCTTCACGGGGACCTTCGGATCGTAGACCGCCTTGTACGGTTTGTTGTCGAGGATGAGGTGGACGTGCGAGCTGCCGGTCGCGGTCTGCCAGTTTTTCACATCGAGCTTCACGGCGAAGTCGGCTGCCTTGTCGGCAGGAACGACTTGACCCTTCGTGGGCGTAGTAAACTTCACCGTGGGAAGGGGCGCGGGGTCGGGGCTCGCCGCTCCCGCTGTGAGAGTCACTGGAGGCGCGGGCGGCGGCGCCGGCTTGGGCTCTTCGCTCGCAGATGCAGACGGCGCAGCAGAGGCGACCGGCGGCGGCGGCGGCGGCGGCGGGGGAGGCGGCGGAAGATTTTCGTTTCCGCCTCCGCAGGCGAGGAGGACGCCCGACAGGCCGAGGCCGAAAATTACGCTGAATCCGAGCAACTTTCGCGTACGCGTCATGGGGTCACTCCGTCGTCTGGTTCGCTGATGGGTTGATGAGCGAGCGCACCATCGCAACAGAGTGTGCACGGTGCAATTGAATTCTGATCCTCGCCGCGTGGCTCTGCTTCACTTAGATGCTGTGCGGAGTAAGATTGAAAAATGCCCCATCGCGAACGCTATCTCTTCGTGTGCATCAACCGTCGCGAAGCAGGAAATCCGAAAGGATCGTGCGCGGAGAAAGGCTCCGAGGCCGTGGTGAAAAAACTGAAAGAGGCGCTCGTCAAGTACGGAGCCGCGCGGACGGTGCGCGCCTGTTCGACGAGCTGCCTCGATCTCTGTGAGGAGGGGATCGCGATCGTGCAGGAGCCTGATCACGTGGCGTACGGGGGCGTGACGATCGAAGACGTAGACGACATCGCCTTGGCCGCGTCGCAGGGCAGGATCGTCGAGCGACTCGTCGTTCATCCCGCGCGGGAGAAGGCCTGATGTTGGGATTCCAGTTTTTTGAGACGATGCGCGGGACCTACCACCTCTTCAGCACCCCCATCGACGAGCTCCCCATGGAGTTCTCGATCCAGGTCGAAGGGAAGGGGATGCGACGCTTCTCGAAGGAGAAAATGGCGCGGATCCACGGTCATGTGAACATGGCCGGCTTGGCGAAACACGCCGCGCTCGAGGGGCTCCTCGGCTTCAAGCTCCTCGAAGAGCGTCGTCTCACCTACGAGTTTTCTTTCGAGGGCGACGACCACCAGCGCTACCGCTTTCGCGGCCAGAAGGAGTACTCGGTCTTTCGCCTTACGGACTCGGTGTCTCTTCTCCCGGCAAGCATCTACGACGCGAACGATGTCGAGATCGGGCGCGCCGTGCTCCGCTTCGATCTGCGCGGAGACACGAAGGGGTTGCTGAAATCATTTCGGCTGAAGTTCGCCTGACCGAAGCAAAAGGAGGATCGAGCGATGGAGCGTCTGAACCCCGCGCGCAGCGTTCTCATGATCGTCGACGTGCAAGAGAGGCTCGCGTCGGCCATGCCTCCCCATGCCATGGAGCTCCTCGTGAAGAACACCGAGCTTCTTCTGGAGGCGGCGAAGCTCCTCGGCGTGCGCGTGATTGCGAGTGAGCAATATCCAAAGGGTCTAGGGCCAACCGTTGCTCCCCTCCTCACGCGCCTCACTGCGATGAGCGCAGCGCCGACCCACAAGCTCACCTTCGACGCGTGCGCAGAGTCGCGCATTTCGAAGATGCTGGCCGACGTCGATCCGCGCGCGGTGGTGGTCGTCGGGATGGAGACGCACGTCTGCGTTTTTCAGACCGCGCGTGAGCTCGTTCGCCGCGGAATCTCAACGTACGTCGTCGCCGATGCCGTCGCGTCCCGCCGTGAGGAGCACCGTCAGATGGGCCTCGCCCTCGCCGAACGGGCCGGAGCCATCCCCACCGTCGCCGAAGCGGTGGTCTTCGACTGGTTGGAAAAAGCGGGAACGGAGCCATTCAAGGCACTTTCGAAGCTCATGCGTTGACAAGTCGTCCCGCGAAGTTGACGTTGTGTCGAGCTTCGGTCACGCTGTCACTATGTTTGGCCACATGCCGGTCGAGTCCTCCGCCGACGCCATCACCGTTCTCGTGGTCGACGACGAGCGCTCCAACATCGAGTCGCTCGAAAAGATTTTCGTGCGCGAAGGAATGCGGGTGCTCACGGCGAACGACGCCAAGCAAGCGCTGGAGCAGGCGCGCACCCATCGCGTCCATGTAGTCCTCACCGATCTCATGATGCCTGGCACGACGGGCCTAGAGCTCCTTCGCGCGCTCAAGCAAGTCGCACCGGAGGTGGAGGTGGTTCTGATGACCGCGTTCGGTTCCGTCGAAGCCGCCGTGAGCGCGATGCGCGAAGGAGCTTACGACTTCGTCGAAAAGCCGCTGAAGCGGATGACGATCGTGAAGAGCGTGCGCAAGGCCGCAGAGAGGCAGAAGCTCGTCGCCGAGAACCGCTCCCTCAAAAACGAGATCAAGCTCCTCACCAAGCGAGAGATCGTCGGCAGCTCTCCGGCGTGGCGGCGGGTGATCGATGTGTCCACCCAGGCGGCGCCGAGCATGGCCACCGTCCTTGTCCTCGGCGAGAGCGGCACCGGCAAAGAGCTCCTCGCCCGCTACATCCACGAGCGCAGCGCACGCGCGAAGGGGCCTTTTTTGGCGGTCAATTGCGCCGCTATTCCGGAGACGATCCTCGAGAGTGAGCTCTTCGGTCACGAGCGCGGCGCCTTCACCGGAGCGAACGCCAAGAAGGACGGGCGCTTCGCCAAGGCCTCGGGGGGCACGCTCTTCCTCGACGAAATCGGGGAGCTCTCCCTCGCCGTGCAGGTCAAGCTTCTGCGCGTTCTCCAGGAGGGAGAGTACGAGCCGCTCGGAGGCAACACCGTGCGGGCCGACGTGCGCGTGGTCGCGGCGACGAACCGGGATCTTCTGGCCGAGGTCCAGGCCGGCCGCTTTCGCGAAGATCTCTACTACCGACTGAACGTGATCTCGGTCACTGCTCCACCACTTCGCGCGCGGCGCGAGGACGTGCCGCTCCTCGTTGATCACTTTCTGGGCCTTTATTGCGCTAAAAATGGGCGTCCGCGTCTCAGCCCAACCCGCGGTGCGCTCGAGCGCATGGTGGACTACGGCTGGCCGGGCAACGTGCGCGAGCTCGAGAACGTAATCGAGCGCGCCGTCGTCCTATCGCGAAATGACGCGCTCACCGAACAAGATCTTCCGGACGCGATCGTCAACGCGGCGCCCGCGGCTCCCACCGCGCTTACCTTCGAGATTGGGACCACCCTCGACGAGATCGAGAGCCGGGTGATCAAGGAGACGCTTCGTCACACCAAGGGCGACAAATCCGTCGCTGCCCAGCTCCTCGGCATCTCGACGCGCACGATCTACCGCAAGCTCGACGGCGTGATCACGAGCGATGCATGATCTTCATGATCGCGCTGCGCATCGGAGAAAATAGGGGTACTTCCGGCGAGCGCTCGAGGCACACCAGTAGCTCTTTCAGATCGTCCTGAAGGGGCGTGGCGGCGGGGCCGAGCTCTGCAACCACCTCGAGCACCTGGCCGAGAAGAGGCCATCGGTGCGGATCGGAAGAGAGCGAGCGCAGGTGCCGCGCGAGGTAACGAACGAGCGGCCCCGGCGCCGACTTCATGGCCGCGCTTGCCGGGACGGAGGCGAACGCCCGGTCGCGCGCGCGCATGCGGGCCATCCACGCCGGCACGTCGGCGGGTATGTTCTGCGCGGAAGGAAAGCCGCTCACCGTTTCCGTTCCGGTGGTCTCTCGACTGCTCACCGCCAACGCGAGCAAGTGACGGAACGCCAACGCAGCGCAGGCGGGATCATCCAGAAGCGCTGAAATGGCCGGGAAAAGAGCGTCTTTTCCGGAGTCGAGGCGGCTAAGGGCGATGTCGCCGGCGAGCGTGATCTTCTCGTCGGCGAGCGTGAGCAGCTGGGCGATCGACGTCTTCGAGTCGAGATGGAGCGCGTGCCACGTGGAGACGAGTGACGCGAGCGGGGTCTTGCCGATGTGCTCGCTTCCGCGCGGGGGAGGGTTTCTAGGAGCGCCCGCCTCGCGGATCCGCCACTCGATCGATCGCGAGCGCTGCACCATGACCGCATCTTTCTCAGCGGCTTCGAGATCCTTCGTGCTCCACACTCGCGTGCTCGCCGCTAGAAAATAGTACGTGTCGCGCGGCGCGTTACCTCCCGCCGCCCCCGAGCGAAGGCTACGGCGAGCCCAACCGCGCAGCCACGCCGCAAGATCAGGGGGCAAGTCGAGCAAGCGATAGCCCATCGCGACGTCAGGTCCCCGGCCTGGCTTCGTGGTCCGCTCCGTCGGGAGGAGGACCGCCTCGTAGGCGATGAACGCACCGCAGCGAAGGCACGACCACGGCTCGGCGACATCGAGGATGCTCCGCGCGAAGTCTTCGGGACACGCGCACGCACGCGGCCGCATCGCTACTCGACCTTCGAAAGACTGTGTCGCGCGAACCCCATCTGCGGCGCCTAGTCTCTCAGGTTTTTCGACGGAATTATCTGGGCTTCGGATGCATTGTCACTTTGTCGCACACCGGGGAAGGGGAGCGAGCCGCCCGCCAAGGTGTCGAACTGCGAAGCGAGCGCACGGCGGATTTGCCGGTAATCCGCGGGATTTCCAGCTGGCATGGGCCTCGCTTTTAGAAGCCGTAGTATGGCTTTTGATCAAATCCTCAAGCGCCACTTTTGGGCGGTGATCCTCCTCCTGACGGCGCTCGCTGCGCTGCTCGGAGCGACGGGGCTTACGCAGCTCGCGGGGGCGGGCCTCGCGGCCGACGACAAGCAGCTGGCCGCTCCTCCGCTCCTCTCCAAAGCGGCACCGATGCCCGCGGCGGTGGGTATTCACACGACGGCGGCCGATCCGATCCTGTCGCGCAATCCATTCGACTCGGTGACCGGTCCGCTCAATCGCGTGGTGGTCGAGGAGACGGCGGCGGCCGGTCCTGACTTGAGCGATCCGATGAACGCGCCTCCTTGCGATGGCGTGAAAGTCCTGATCATCGCGGCCTCCGCGGATCCGGAGTGGTCGTTCGTAGCGATGAGCACACCGAGCGATCCCAAGAGCGTCCTTCGTCGTCGCGGGGGAGAGATGGCCGGCAAGAAGGTCAACTTCATCGGCTGGGATCGGATCTGGATGACGACCGGGAGCGCGCTCTGCCAGGCAGAAATGTTCAAGCCCGCGAGCGAGGGAAAGCCGGTGGCCGCAGCACCCGCTCCGATGCCCGCAGCAGCCGCAGGCGGGCCCAGCTCGCTCGATCCTGCGATCTCGAAGGGGATCGTCCGGGTGAGCGCGAACGAGTTCAACATCGATCGCGGAGTCGTCGACAAGATCCTGGAAAATCAAGCCGATTTGATGCGCCAAGCTCGCATCGTCCCCGAGCAAGAGAACGGCAAGATGGTCGGCATTCGCCTCTTCGGCGTCCGCCCCGACACGCTCCTCGGCGTGCTCGGAATGGAGAACGGCGATCGACTGCAGACCATCAACGGCTTCGACATGACGAGCCCCGAAAAAGCCCTCGAAGCCTACGCCCGCCTCCGCACGTCGGACCACCTCACGGTGCAAGTGAACCGACGCGGTTCAAATCAAAACCTCGATTACAACATCAAGTAGCGCCTTGAACGACGAACGGACGGAATGGAGTCGCACATGATTGAGGAAGGCTTGTTGAAGAAGACGATGACGACCGTGGCAGCGATGCTCGGAGCGTGGTTCGTTCTCATCGGGCTGCTCAGCGTGCTCACGGCCTTCGTGATCGGCAAGATCGCTTCGCCCACCACTGTCGAGAACGCCACGGTGCCCGCTGCCGGCGCCGCTGCCGTCGACAAAAATATCCCACCTGCTCACCCTGCTTCGGGCATGCGCCCGATCAAGTCTGCCATCAGCCCGAAGTCTCCGACGGAGATCTGACCTTATCCCTCATGAAACGATACCTTCGCAGTCAGATCCGCTCACACGCCGTTGCGTCGTTCGTTACGACCGCGCTGGCGTTGATCTTCGTCCCCGGCGAGTCGTCTGCGCAGCAGGCACCCCCCGGATCGCAGGGAAATCCGGGCAGAATCCGCGTCCAGACGAACTTGGGGACGCCCGATCCGGCGCCGGCCCCACCACCCGCGCCGCCTCCAATGGGTGGGCCGGGCGCGCCGAATGGAGCCGGTGCATCGGGAGGCTCGCCTCCGTACCGCGGCGTCGTTCCCGGTACGAAGCCGCCGGTAGTGCCCGTTGGCCCCGGCGCAAAGGCCGGAGCGGGTGACACCGGCACTCTTACTCAGTTCGAGCCAGGCGTGGAGTTCGAACCCAAAAATCCGAACTACAAAGTCGCGTTCTCTCTCGAAGACGCGGACCTCCCCGAGCTGGTGCGCGTCATCAGTCAGCTCACCGGCAAGCGCTTCATCTTCGGCGGCAAAGTCCGTAACATCAAAGCCACGGTTTTTTCGCCGCAGAAGGTGACCGTCGCCGAGGCCTACCAGGCCTTTCTGTCCATCCTCGAGACGAACGGGCTCACCGTCATTCCGCACGGACGCTTCCTCAAGATCGTCGAGACCGCAGGTGTTGCCTCGCAGACGACTCCCATGTTCAACGTGGCTGAGGGCGCGCCCGCCGAAGACCGCTACATCACGCGCATGCACCGCCTCGGTCACGTGTCGGCGGACGACGTCGCGGCCGTTCTCGGAAAGTTCAAGACGAAAGAAGGAGACATCGCGGTCTACGGCCCCGGCAATCTCCTCATCATCACCGATACCGGCACCAACATCCGCCGCATGATGCAGATCGTCGAGGAGATCGACGTCGGTGGTGCTGGAGATCAGATCTGGATCGAGCCCGTGCACTACGCGACGGCCACGGAAGTGGCGAACCGCGTGAGCGAGCTCTTCGATCTCAAGGGCGGTGCACCGGCGGCCGGCGGAAAAGCGCCAGGCGGAGCGGCCGCGTCGAGCGGAGGGGATCTCCACGTAGCAAAGATTCTCCCCGACGATCGCACGAACTCGGTGGTGATCGTCTCGACCGAGAAGGCGTATTTACGCATCCTCGAGATCATCAAGAAGATCGACGTACCGCAGTCGACCGAGGGAGAGATTCACGTCTTCCCGCTCCAGCACGCGGACGCGACGGAGCTGTCCAAGACGCTCAACGAGATCATCACGGGCGCGGGGGCTGCGGCCGGAACTGCGGCTCCGAAGCCGGGCGGCGGGAACGCGATCCCTCAGGGGATCTTCGAGGGCGGTATCAAGGTAAGTCCCGACAAGGCCACGAACTCGATCGTCGTGACCTCCTCGCTGAGGGACTACGCGTCGCTCCGCTCGGTCGTGGATCGCCTCGATTTGCCGCGTCGTCAGGTGTTCATCGAAGCCGTCATCATGGATCTCTCCATTCGGCGAAACGACATCTTCGGAGTGAACTTCCACGCCGGCGATACCTTCTCGGCAGGCAGCTCCGGCGATGGTCTCGCGTACGGCGGGCTCAATCCGCTGAAGACGATTCTCCTCCCTGATCCGCAGAGCCTTCAGGGCATGGCCCTCGGCGTGCGCGGCCCCGGCATCCCCGGGTCGGAAAACCTCCTCGGCACGGGGCTCACCATTCCCGCTTTCGGCGCGCTCATCAACGCGCTCGCGAGCTCGGGCGACGCCGACGTCCTCTCGACGCCCCACATCTTGGCGACCGACAACATCCCGGCGGAAATCAACGTCGGAGAAAACATCCCCCTCCAGACGAACAGCGGCGGCATCGGCGGACTCCCCAGCGGCGCGGCGGGCGGAGCGGCGGCGGGGCTCGGCGCGCTCGGCGGGTTCGGAATCGGCGCCGCTCCCCAGCGCCAGGACGTTGGAACGAAGATCAAGCTGACGCCCCACCTCAACGAGTCGAACGAAGTGCGGCTCGAGCTTGCCGAAGAAATCAGCGAGGCCCGCGACCCGCAGGGGCAGCTCGGCGTCGTCCCGATCACCAAGCGAAACGCCACCACCACCCTTACCGTCGCCGATCAGCAGACGGTCGTGATCGGCGGCCTCATGCGCAACCGGATCACGCACAGCCAGGAAAAAATTCCGGTCTTGGGCGACATCCCCGTGCTCGGCGCGCTCTTCCGATCGAGCCGAAATGAGCTCCAAAAGTCGAATCTCATCTTGATCCTCACGCCGTACATCATTCGCGAGCAGTCCGATCTCCGAACGGTCTTCGAGAGGAAGATGCAGGAGCGCCAGGAGTTCCTCGATCGCTATTTCGTGTTCAGCGATCAAACGGATTACCAACCGCCGCGCGACTACGCGCGTACGAACGGTGCGGTCGAGCTCATTCGTCAGAGCTACCGCGGCGTCGACGAGAAGAAGAAGCTCGACGACCTCACGAGGCCGAAGGAGCTTCGTGGTCACGAGCCCGGTCAGCCTCTGGAGATGCCCGCCACCTCGCGCACGAGCGGCGCCAGTGTTGCAGCTCCGGGCAGCGCGCCGCCGGTCAACGTAAACCCGCCGCCGCGCTCGACGCCGTCTCAGGTCCGGGAGATCGAACGGTAATGACGGAGCAACGCTTTCTCGGTGAGCTCCTCGCTCGGAGGGGTGCCATTCCCGTCGAGAGGCTCGAGGGGCTCTTCGCCATTCAGCGCGAAAAAGGGGTCGATCTAATCGACCTCCTCGTGAATACCCAGATCGTCGACGAGGGCACGGTTGCCCGCATCTTGGCCGAAGAGTCGGAGCTCCCCTTCGTCGAGCAGATCGAACCGGACGGAATTTCGGCAACGCTCGCCACGCGCGTCCCCATCGGATTCGCGAAGGCTCACAAGCTTCTCGTCATCTCGGAGGACGAATCGCGCGTGAACGTCGTGGTCGCCGATCCGTTCGACACCGCGGCTCTCGACGACCTCCGGGTCCTCTTCGGCAAACCCGTCGAAGCGTGCGTGGCCACCGGAGATCGGATCACCGACGCCATCAACCGCGTCTACGAACGTGACGCCGGCGGCGGAGAGCTCGAGACCGACGGTGAGGTCGTCGACGACAGCGACGTGGGCGACATCCTCGACTCGGACGACGAAGCGCCCGTGATTCGCTGGGTGAACTCGCTCTTCCTGCACGCCATGAAAGAGCGGGCGAGCGACATCCACATCGAGCCCGAGGAGAAGGAGGCCATCGTTCGCTACCGTATCGACGGTGAGCTCTACATTGCTCGTCGTGCGCCGCGCGCGTTCATGAACAGCATCGTCTCGCGCATCAAGATCGAGAGCGCGCTCAACATCGCCGAGAAGCGCCTCCCCCAGGACGGCCGCATCACCAAGAAGATCGCCGGAAAGAGCTTCGACATTCGCGTTAGCACCATCCCCACGAGCCGCGGCTACGAGCGGATCGTGATGCGCCTCTTGAACAAATCGAGCGTCCTCCTCGATCTCCCCGATCTGGGATTCAGCGGACGCGACTACCAGCTGATGGACGCTCTCATCCGAAGGCCCGACGGGATCATCCTGGTCACCGGCCCCACCGGCTCCGGAAAGACGACGACGCTCTACGCGTGCATCAACCGGATCAACAAACCGAACTTGAACATCCTCACCGCCGAGGATCCCGTCGAGTACGAGATCGGTGGGATTCACCAGGTGCACGTGCAGCCGAAGATCGGACTGACCTTCGCAGGCGCGCTCCGAGCCTTTTTGCGCCAGGATCCGGACGTCGTCATGGTCGGTGAGATCCGCGACAAAGAGACGGTGGACATCGCGATCAACGCGTCCCTCACCGGTCACCTCGTGCTCTCCACCATCCACACCAACGATGCCGCCGGCGCCGTCACCCGCATGGTGGACATGGGGGTCGAGCCGTTTCTACTCCGCTCGAGCGTGATCGGCATTCTCGCCCAGCGTCTCGTCCGCGTGCTCTGTCCGCATTGCAAAGAGCCGTACCCCGCCGAAGACTCGGAGATGGAGGAGCTCGGCCTCGATCAGGGCCGCGTGCTCGCGCGCGCGCGCCGCAAGCTCAACACCGCTTCCCGCTACTACCCACGGATCGAAGCAGACGACGTGCTCGATCTCGCGCCCGGCGTGCGTCCGATGTTCTTCAAGCAAAAGGGCTGCGACCGCTGCTCGAACACCGGCTTCATGGGGCGTCGCGGCATCTACGAGCTGATGCTCATGGACGACGCCATCGGTCCGCTCGTCCTCAAGAATGCCGACGCACAATCGATCAAGCGGGCCGCGGTCGATCAGGGAATGGACAGCTTGCGCGACGACGGCGCGCGCAAAGTGCTCACCGGAATGACGACGGTGGAAGAGGTTCTGGCGGCGACGCAGGAAGACGTAGAAGCGGTCCCTCAGTCGCTGAGGGCCGGATAAATGGCTGTTTTCGAGTACAGCGGGCTTCTCGTCTCCAGCGGCAAGCAAGTCAAAGGTGTGCGCGATGCGGACAACCCGAAGGTGCTCCGCGCGGTCCTGAAGCGTGAAGGAATTCTCCTCACCAACGCGCACGAGGACACGAAGGCGGCCTCCGGCGCGCGCCGCGGAAGGATCAACTTCGGAGCGTTCTTCAATCGCGTCGGGGTGATCGACGTAGCGATGATGACCCGGCAGCTCGCCACCTTGGTGACCGCGGGCATCCCCCTCGTCGAGTCGGTCACCGCACTCACGGAGCAGGTCGAGAAGCACGAGCTCAAACGCGTCCTCACCCAGGTGCGTGATCGCCTGAACGAAGGAACCGCGCTCGCGAAGGCCCTCGAGCCGCATCCGCAAGTTTTCCCGAACCTCTACGTCAACATGGTGGCGGCGGGAGAAGCCTCGGGCACGCTCGAAACGGTCCTTGAGCGCTTGGCCGATTTCATGGAAAATCAGGCTCGTTTGAGGGGAAAGGTGAGCGCGGCGCTTGCCTATCCGATCTTGATGCTCATCATCGGCTCAGTCCTCATCAGCATCATGATGGTGGTCGTCGTCCCGAAGGTGACGAGCATCTTCGCCAGCCTCGATCGCGCGCTCCCCTGGTACACGGCGCTCCTCATCTTTATCTCCGGCGCGCTAGCTTCCGCTCAGATGGCGGGCTTCATGCTCATGCTGGTCACGATGATCAGCGTGCGAAAAGCGCTCGCCGGGGACCCGAACGAGCGCTCTCACGGCAACGGAAAAGAGGCGGCCGGTCCCAAGCAAAAGTCCTCGGGATGGACGCTCGCTGCCTTCATCTTCGCGGGTCTCGCGGTCCTCGCCGGCTTCTTCGTCGATTCGCTGCTCGCGTATTTCGAGGGCCTCGGCATCGGTCTCGTCGTCGGTTTTGCGATCTCGCGCTTCCTCCTCTACATCGCGACGCCCACCGGGAAAATATGGAAAGACGGCACGCTCCTCAAGCTGCCGATCTTCGGGACGCTCCTCCGGATGCTCGCCGTCGCCCGCTTCTCCCGCACGCTGGCGACGCTCCTCCAGAGCGGCGTGCCGCTGTTGAAGGCCATGGAGATCGTGAAGAACGTTCTCGACAACGCCAGGCTCGAGAAGGTGATCGACGAGGCCGCAAACTCCATCCGCGAAGGCGCATCGATCGCGCTTCCGCTCAAAAGGAGCGGAGAATTCCCGCCGATCGTGACCCACATGATCGCCGTCGGGGAGAAGAGCGGGCAGCTCGAGCAGATGCTGGAGAACGTGGCCAAGGCCTACGACACGCAAGTGGAGACGCGGGTGCAAGCAATGACCAGCCTCCTCGAGCCTCTGATGATCGTGGTCATGGGGGGAGCGGTGGGCTTCATCGCATTTTCCATATTGATGCCGCTCATCCAAATGAACGACTTCGTGAACTGACTCGTGAACGAGGAATGATTTCCGTGGCCCGCCGCAGCGATTCTCGCGTTTTTTTCCCTTGGGAGCGCAAGCGTGGCGTTCTCGGAGCGCTGGGTCGCGCGCGCGCGCAGCTCGTGCTCGTCGTTCTGTCGGCGATCTTCTTCGTGGTTATCGTTCATCGACGTGAAGAGCACGCCGCCGCCGTCCGCGATACCCGCGCTAAGATCACCACTGCCGAGCGTGCGATCGCGTCGTTCCGCGCGGACCACGGTGGAAAATGTCCGGAGAGCTTCAGCGAGATCACCGCCGGAGGATACGCGCACGATCCGCCGATCGACGCGTGGGGACACCAGCTGCGCTTCGCCTGCCCGGGACGACGCGATACCCGAGGCTTCGATGTGTCGAGCGATGGCCCCGACGGATTACCGGGCGGCCTCGATCGTGTGGAGTAACGCATGACTCGCAAAGCCACTTGCCTAGAAACTTCGAGGAGTAACCGAGACGTTTCACCTGTTGAACCCAACAACCCGACGAGGACGCAGATACCGATGAAACCCTGGAAACTAAGGCAAATCATGCGTCGCCGTCTGAGCCGCGGCGTGACCCTCATCGAGATCCTGATCGTGCTCGCGATCATCGGCCTCATCGCTGGCGGCGTAGCGGTGTTCGCCGTTCCCCAATTTCAGAAAGCGCAGATCAAGACTACGAAGCTCAGCGCGGAGTCGCTCCATGAGGCCGCCGAGCTATGGCGCACGACGCACCCCGGCGAATGCCCCACCGCCGAGAGCTTGAAGGCCGAAAAGATGCTGAGCCCGAGCTCGAAGCTGTCCGACGCCTGGGATGCGCCGTTCAAGATCGCGTGCGACGACGAGAACAGCACGACGGTGTCGAGCTCGGGTCCCGACAAGAAGGATGGAACGCAGGACGACATTCGCGTGCCCGAGCAAGTTCAACCGAAATAGTCCTGACCATGTCACCCGCGCCCATCCCTGCTCTCCCAAGGCCGTTCGCTTTGTCAGGCGGTCCACTTCGACTCGCACAGCGCGGGATGACGTTGATGGAGATCCTGATGGTCCTGGCGATTTTTACGCTGGTGACCGGCGGGGTGGTGATGGGATCCGGGCAGCTCGCGAGCGCGCGTTTGAAGCAGTCGGCAGCCCTCCTCACCGGAGCGGTGAAGGTCGCGTATACGCGAGCAACCGCGACGTCGAAGACCCTTCGTCTGGTTCTCGATTTCGAGACCGAGACGATCTGGCTCGAGGAGTCCGCGAGCCCGGCGCTCGTGCAGACGAAAGACGTCACCGGCACGGGTGGCGCGGATCCCGTGACGACCGCCGAGCAGGCAGCGGTGCAAGAGGGAGATCGCATCATCAAGGGCCCACGCGCGCCGCGGCCCCACTTCTCGGCAATCACCTCAGGAGAGATGGGAGAGAAAGACGTCGGCGGTAAGTTCTCGAAGCCGCTGGCGCGTGGCATCAAGTTCCGTGAAGTGCAGACTGCACACGACGACGCTCCTCGTACGACGGGTCGCGGCTATTTGTATTTTTGGCCCGGTGGTCAGACCGAGCGCGCGTCGATTCAGGTGCACGTCGGTGACTCGACGGACGACGCGGAGACCCTGACGCTCCTCGTCTCGCCGCTCACCGGGAAGGTGACGATCAAGCCGGGGCCCGTCGCCGTCAGCCAACCCGCAGACGACAAGGAAGCCTCCGAGCGTGAAGATCGAGGCTCGCCTTGAACCTCACGACACACCGTAAAAATAGGGGTTTTTCGCTGCTCGAGGTGATGGTGGCCATGGCCATCCTGGGCTTCGCGCTCTCGGTCATTCTTTCCGCGCAGGGGGGGCTCTCGGCGAGCAACCGAAGCGCGGCGAACATGGGCAACGCCGTGAACCTCGGGCGCTGCAAGATGACGGAGCTCGAGGAGCGCCTCCTTAAGCTGGGGTACCCGGAGATCGACGACCTCAACAGCGACGTCTCGTGCTGCGACGACGACTCCGGAAAATTTCGGTGTGACACCCGGGTCGAGAAGATCGTCATGCCCAACCCGCCCAGCTCGAGCACGGGTGACGGTGGCGCGCTCGATCTCGCGACCCCGTCCGGCTCGGCGAGCGGCGCAGGCGGGATCCCCGCTCCAATCAGCAGCCTCATCAACCCCGCGGGCGGCGCAACCCTCGACCTCGACTCGGGCTTGGCCAACATCGGGCAGGCGCTACAGAAGCAGACGGGAGCGGGCGGCGCAGGCGGCATGCTCAACATGGTGATGGGGTTCGTTTACCCGTCGATGAAGATCATGATGGAGGCCTCGATCCGGCGACTGACCGTCGCGGTGAAATGGAAGGAGGGTCCGAACGAGCGGAACATGACCATCATTCAGTACGTGACCAATCCGCAGCGCGGCGGGTTCATCAACGGTGTCGCCGATGGAGGCGCCCCGAGCAGTGCCTCGTCAGGCGCGCCCATCAGCGGATCGGGCGGCAGCTCGCCCCCCGCATCCTCACCTTTCCAGGTGGGCAAATGAAGCGCGATCCCTTCAGCCGCTTGCTCGCACGAGGCATGACCTTGATCGAAGTCATGGTCTCGCTCGCCATTCTGGCGATGATTTCGCTCCTCATCTACGGCTCGTTCGACTCGCTCAGCATGGGCAAGAAGGGCGAGGCCATCAAGACCGATCGCGCGCGGCAAGGGCGGGGAGCGATCCTTCGCATCACGCGTGAGCTCTCGGCTGCGTTCCTCTCGACGCACACCCCGCAGAACGCGTCGCTGGTTACCCGGACCACGGCTTTCATCGGCGTCAACTCGCTGCCCTTCGATCGCCTCGACTTCGCATCGTTCGCGCATCGTCGCGTGGACAAAGACGCGAAGGAGTCGGACCAGGCGGAGGTCGGATATTTCGTGGTGAAGGATCCGGACGCAGACAAGTTCGATCTGGTGCGTCGTGAGCAGACGCCGATCGACTTCGATCCGAAAAAGGGCGGCGTAGTGAATGTGCTCGCCGAGAACGTCGAGAGCTTCGATCTGCGCTACCTGGATCCGCTCACCGCGCAATGGCTCGAGTACTGGGACACGACGCAAGCGAGCGGACAGCTCAATCGTCTTCCCCTGGAGGTTCGGATCACCCTCGTGCTCGCGAACGTTCCGCAGGGCGGCGAGAAAACGTTCACCACGAAGTTGATGCTACCGATGCAGCAACCTCTCTCCTTCGGTATTCCGCGATGAGCAATCGGATCCTCGCGAGAGCCAAAAAACGCAAAAAAGAGCGGGGAATTGCGCTTTTGATGGTGCTCGGGGCGGTCGCCGTGATGACCGTTCTGCTCGCCGAGTTCCAGGACGATACGAGCACCGAGCTCGCGGCCGCTGTCGCCGATCGTGACAGCGTGCGCGCCGAGTACATGGCGCGAAGCTCGATCAATCTGGCCCGCCTGCTCATCGCCACCGAGCCGACCATCCGTCAAGCCATCACGCCGCTCTTCGCCTTTTTGAAGAAGACGCCGCCGCAGCTGCCCGTGTGGGAGTTTTCCGATCGGCTCCTCGGCGCATTCAACGACTCCGAATCCTCGAAAGGTTTTGCGGGCGCCTTGGGCATCGATCTCTCCCTCGGAAAGAACCTCGGAATGCCGGGTGGCCGCTTCGAGCTCACCATCGTCGACGAGGACTCGAAGATCGACGCCAACCTCGGAGCGTCGAACGACATCGCGCACATCCGCATGGCCAAGGAGCTGATGGGCCTAATGAATGGCATTCAGTTCAACCCTCTCTTTGAGCAACGCGACGGAGCCGGGCAGTTTCACGATCGTCTCCAGACGTGCCAGGCGATCATCGATTGGGCCGATGTAGACGAGCAAGCCTTCAACTGCGATCTCGCCCAGAGCAATGGGAGCGGCGGCGGCGTGGAAGATGCCTACTACCAGCTCCTGCCGAAGCCGTATCGCCGCAAGAACGCGCCGTACGACTCGCTCGAGGAGCTCCACATGGTCAACGGTGTGAGCGACGATTTCTGGGCGACGTTCGTCGATCCTGATCCCACCAAGCCGAGTAAGCGGGCGGTCACCGTGTGGGGGCAGGGCGCGATCAACGTGAACACAGCGAACGCCCAGGTTCTTCTCGGAGTCACCTGCGCGGGAGCTCCCGCCGCCGAGATCTGCACCGATCCAGCGCAAGCCAGCATGTTCCTCATGGGGGTCACGATGGCCCAAGGCATCACCATGGGTGCTCCGCTCTTCGGCGCGCCGAACGATTTCATCGACACCATGAAGGGTAAGGGGCAGCTCGGGCCGATGCTCGCCACCATGGGGATGAAGCCCGTGAAGTTCCTCTCGGAGAGCGAGTTCGCCAAGAGCATCACCACCGAGAGCAAGATGTTCTCGATCTACGCGGTCGGCGTAGTCAAAGGTTACAAGCGCGAGACGCGCCTCTCGATCCACGCTGTGGTCGACTTTCGTTCTGCGCCCGATCTCAGCAAGCCTCCGCCAGCGGGCGCACCAGGCGCACCCGGCAGTCCGCCAACGAGCGGCGGCGCGAGCCAAGTCCAAGCGGGAAAACCAGATGCCATCGCCGGCACCGTCGGTCCGAACACGGGCGGAACCATCGTCTACTTTCACATCGAATGAAAATGAAGAAGAGAGCATGCCGACATTTCTAGGAATCGACATCGGAGAGACGAAGGTGATGGTGGCCGTCCTGCGCACCGCGTACCGCCGCATGGCCCTCGTTGGTCTGGGCAGCGCCGACGTCGTAGGACAGGCGGGCCAAGCGGAGGCCATTCGCGCGGCCGTGGCGAGTGCGCTCGGCAAGCCTGGCGTGGGAGATGGAATTGCCGTGGCCATCGATGGCTCTCTCGTCGCCGTGCGCACCGTGATGATTCCGACGAGCGCGCAGCGGCAGCTCGCAGAGGTTCTTCCGTTCGAGCTCGAGGCGCAGATCCCGTTCGACCTCTCCGACTCCGTCTTCGACTACCGCGTTCTCAAGCCGCTCCCCGGAGCCGATCTGGCGCAGCTCTCCGTGCTCGCCGCCGTGGCCCGCACGGCCGACGTGCGCACCCGCATCGAGCAGGTAAAAACGGCTCTTTTGGCCGAGCCAGAGAGGGTAGGGGTGGGCGCGTTTCCGCTCGCGAACCTCGTGCCGTACGTGAGCGTGCTCTCCGAGGAAGGGCCGATCCTCCTCGTCGATCTCGGTGCGAAGACCAGCGACGTCCTCGTGTGCCGCAACGGCGAGCCCGTGTTCAGCCGCACCCTCGACTACGGAACCGAGGGCTTGCCGCAGACCGCGCCTCGTCTTGCGCGCGAGATCCGGGTGACCATCGCCGCGTACCGATCCGCTGGTGGCAGCGTACCGACCCGCGTTCTGCTCTCGGGCGCCGGCGCGTTCGTGTCCGGCGCAGAAGCATTTCTCGCGGGCGAGCTCGAGCTTCCGGTAGCTGCGATTCCCGCTCCGGCGCTCGAGGTGGAAAACGTGGACCCCGTGCTCTTCGCGGAGCTCCCGCGGTTCGCGAAGTCGATCGGCCTAGCGCTCGGTCTCACCGGCCGAGCGGTCGGCGTCGATCTCCGTCGCGGCCCCCTCGCCTACGAGCGAGGATTTGCTTGGATCAAAGAGAAAGTGCCGGTCCTCGCTGGTCTCGGCGCCGTCATCATGGTGAGCTTTTTCTTCTCCGCAGGCGCGCAGCTTTACGCGAGCGCAAAGGAGCGATCGACGCTCGAGAGCGCGCTTGGCATCGTCACCGGCGAAGTGCTCGGCGAGGCCACGAGTAGCGCAGATCGCGCGACAGAGATGCTCACGCAGCAAGTTGGAACCGTCGACGAAGACCCGCTCCCCCACGCCGACGCGTTCGACGTAATGGTGAAGCTCTCCGAGGACATTCCCATGTCGATGGTGCACGACATCGAGGAGCTCGACGTGCAGAAGGGGCACGTCGTCGTCCGCGGCGTCGTGGGCTCCATTCCCGACGCGCAGGCCATCGCCACGTCTCTCCGAAATGAAAAATGCTTCCAGGAAGTGAAGATCACCCGCACCAACCAGGTCGTCGGCGGTGAGCGCCAGAAGTACGTGCTCGAGTTTGATCTCAAGTGCCCGGAGGACGTGAAAGGCCCGGCGAAAAAGCCAGGCGCCGCAGCGGCGACTCCCGCAACGAGCGGCGGAGGAAAATAAGATGGCCACCCCGATCTTCGAACGCTTCGGACTGAACCCGCGCGAGCAGCGACTGGCGTCCATCCTCGCCACCGTCTTCGGAGTCATGTTCCTCCTCGGCATCCCGGTGCTGATGGAGACCCTGATCATCTCGCGGCACTCGGAGAACGAGAAGACGCGCGCCGCGCTCGACGCGGTGCAGGCCGCACGCGTCAAGGTCCGCGAGCGTCAGGCCAAGAAGGACGCCATCGCCACACGCTACGGGAAGAGAGCCCCGGTCCTCGCCGGCTTCCTCGAGCAATCGGCCCGCGCGCAAAAGCTCGAGGTCACCGATTCGGTGGATCGCCCGGAGATCCCCATTGGCAAGAAGTACGTCGAGCGCAACACCGTGATCCACCTGAAAAAGGCTGGAATGTTCGCGATTTCGAAATTCCTCGAGGGCATCGAGAAGAGCGACAATGCGTCGAGCGTCTCGCGCCTCAACATTCGCAGGCGCACCGGTGAGCCCGACTCGTACGATGTCGAGGTTGGGCTGTCGGCGTTCGACCGCAACAACGAGCCGCCGCCCCCTGCGGTCGCTCCGAGCGAAAAGAGACCGCAATGAATACCGTCGAGAGCGTCGAAGGATCGTCCGCCGCGCGGAGCGGCCTCATCCTCAAAGAGCGCCTGAAGAGCCTCGCGCCGAAGATCGGATTTCCAATCTTCTACGTGGTGTCACTCGGCGTCTTCGCCTCCCTGACCTTCCCTTACGACAAGCTCAAGGAGCGCATCGTCGTCACCTTCAATGCGCAGCAACGCGCGCTCGGCGCCCAGCAGGAGCTTCAGATCGACGAGCTGACCTCGCACTTCATCACCGGGGTGAAGGCGAAGGGAGTACGCCTCACGAGCCTCAACACTGAGCCGGGCAAGCCGCCAGTGGAGCTCAAGATCGACGAAGCGAAGGCAAGAATCGCGCTCTTTCCGCTTCTTATCGGGCATCACGACGTGTTCTTTCAGCTCGATGCGTTCGGCGGCGAGATCGACGGCGAGTACGACGAGCTTGGAGCAGATCGCGCAGTCGAGGTCGAGCTCAAAGGCGTAGACATGGGCAAGGTGGAGCCGCTGACCGCGATGCTCGGACTGCCGATGGAAGGAAAGCTCACGGGCACGCTCAAGGTCAGCATGCCGGAAGGGAAAGCCTCGAAGGGAAGCGGCACGGCGGCATTCGAGGCCACCGACGTCGCGCTCGGAGACGGAAAAGCAAAGCTCAAAGGAGCGCTCGCACTTCCGCGGATCGTGGTCGGCTCGCTCTCCTTCACCGGAGAGGCCAAAGAGGGGGTCCTCAAGGTGACGAAGCTCACGGCGGGCGGTAAAGACGTCGAGCTGCAGGGCGATGGGCGCGTTCAGATGCGCGAGATGGCACTCGAGTCGAGCTGCGACGTGAACGTGAAGTTCAAGGTAAACGACGGCTACCGCACGAAGAGCGACGTCACCAAGAGCCTCTTTGGTGCGCCGGGATCCAACGCTCCCGCGCTCTTCGAGCTCGCCGACCCGAAGGTGAAGCAGGCGAAACGCCCTGACGGATTCTACGCGTTTCACATCCGCGGGTTGCTCGGGAGGCCTGATTTCGAGCCTCAGGGCGGTGGCGGCGGCGGAGCGGGCCCGGGCCTCAAGGGCTTCCAGTGAAAGGCATGCGGCGTTGAGCGCCATGATCCATCGGCTCATCGGCGTTCTTCATTTGCCACCACTCCCCGGCAGTCCGCGAGCGAGCCTGAGTATGGCTCGCATTTGCGAAGATGCGGCGCGCGACGCGTTTGTCCTCGCCGACCTCGGCTTCGACCTCGTCATGATCGAGAACTTCGGCGACGCTCCGTTCTTTCCGGGACGCGTGCCGAGCGTGACGGTCAGCGCCATGACCGCGTGCGCGTGTGCCGTTCGCGCGCGGGCTCCCAAGCTTCCTTTAGGGATAAACGTTCTGCGCAACGACGCCGACTCGGCCCTCGCGATCGCCGCGGTGGTCGACGCCGCGTGCATCCGCGTGAACGTCCACACGAGCGCTCGGGTCACCGATCAGGGTCTCATCCAGGGCGACGCCGCAGCCACCCTGCGGACGCGACGCGCCCTCGGAGGCTCGAGCATCGCCATCTGGGCAGACGTCGACGTGAAGCACGCCGCCGCCCTCGCGCCTCGTCCGATCGGCGACGAGGCATGCGATCTCTTCCACCGCGGAATGGCCGAAGCACTCCTCGTGACCGGAAGGGGAACGGGCGCGAGCGTGGACCTGCGCGATCTCGAAACCGTGCGGCAGGCGGTGCCGAAAGCTCCGCTCTTCGTCGCGAGCGGCGCGCGCGTAGAGGACTTGACCGCCCTTGCGTCCCAATGCGACGGCGTGATCGTCGGTAGCGCGATCCGCGAAGGAGGCGTCGCCGGAGCGCCCCTCGATCCCATCCGCTGCCGCGCCTTCGTCGACGCGTTCCGCGCGGCCTTTCCCTCGAGCTAGTAGGTCCCGCGGAAGCCGGCGGAACCGGCGCTGATCCAAGGGCTCAGCGTCATCGGCGTCGGAGGTGCTTTGCCGCTCGTCGACGAGGAGGCTTTTCCTCCGAGGAACAAGCTCGTCACGCCGACGGCGACTCCTGCGCCGCCCATGATGAAGCCGACGGTCGAAATCGTTCCCGTACTCTGCGCGCTGCTCTTGTCGTCCTGGAATGCTTGGCTGTCGTACGCCGCGGCGGGGCACTTGCTGTTCGGGCACTGGTCCTTCAGGCCGCTCGTTTTGGAGATCGATAGAAGACCCGTGATGCTGCCGACCACGAGCCCGGCGGCGCCGACCCCGAACGCCACGTACGTCAGCGTGTGGCTTTTTTGGGGTGACGGCTCGACGCTCGGTCGCGGTGCGACGACGGCCACAGCGAGAGCTGCAAGCTCGACCAGCACGGGCTTCGACTCGCGCTCATGAACTTCGACATCGACGTGCCCGGCGGAGGCTCCCGCGTTCGCGGCGATCACGTGATGACCCGGATTGAGCTTGCGGGGAAGGCCAAGCGCCGCGGCGGGAATGGCCGCTCCGTCTACCGTCACCGTCGGCAGAGAACCCTCGGGCACGTTCTTCAGCGTGATCTGCAGGGACGGAATGCGCTGCTCGAGATCATCGCTGAGCGCCTGGGCTTTCGCGCGCGCTTCGATGAACGGCGGCGGCTCGTTCGGCGCGCTCGGCAAGCGGGTGACCCCCAAGGCAGCCTCGCGCGCCTCGAGCAAGTTGCCGAGCGCCAGGTGCGTGCGGGCAACCTCGAGGCCCGTCGACGGCACCTTCATGATCTCGTCGGCCCCCTGAAAGCTCTGGAGCGCGAGCTTCAGCTCGTTCCTTCCGCGCTGCGCTTCACCCTGGGTCATCAAGCTGCGCGCCGTCTCTTTGTCTGCCGCAGATGGCTGCTGCTGCGCGTGAGCGACATTCGCCGTCGCGGGCGTCGTTGCCAGCAGCGTTGGCTCGGCGCTCGGCTGCGCGGTCTGCGATGCAAGTTGCGCGTCGGGTTGGCGCGGCGCCTCGACGCCGCTCGTGGTCTGAGTCGAAGCGTTGCCCACCGATTTTCGCAGGGTCGCACCGACCGCCATCACGACGACGATGGTCATCGCGCCCATCATGCCCACCGCGACCGCGACGATGCGCTTGTCGATGGCACGAGCGGCCGACGGCGGTGGATAGGCGACCGCTGACGAGCTGAGCGTCTGGTGACTCAACTGCGATTCTTGCGAGACGTGGGAAACCTGAGAAATTTGAGAAGCCTGCGAGACAGGCGCTTCACCGCTGCCAGGCATTCCGAACGCAGGCGCGATTGCGTGCCCTTCGACAGAGCGCAAAGACGAAGCCGCCGCCGCACCCGCGAGACCGGGAGAAGAGTCCGGCACCCACGGCTCGCGGCGCGTTGCTAGATGATTCACTCCGCTCGAAGAGTCGCTCGACGCCGGCGCGAGGAGCTTGTGCATGCGCCCGCGCTCCGTGGCTGCTTCGAGGGCGAGAGCCACCGCCTTCCTGCGAGCCTGCGCGCGGTCGGTCAGATGCTCCGCGACGAACGCCGCAACATCGGAGGTCGAGGTCTGGATCTTGGCCTCGACCATTGCGCTCTCGATTGCCTTTTGCAACTGGGCGGCCGTGGCGACGCGGCTGTCGGGATCTTTTTCGAGCGCGCGCCGAACGAGGGCATGCACCGGCAGCGGGATGTCGTCGGGCAGCGGAGGAGGCTCGCCCGGTGTCGTCAACAAATGCAGCGTCGCGAGAGGATTTTCCCCTTCGAACGGAGGTTGGCCCGTGAGCAGCTAATAGAGCACCGCGCCGAGCGCCCATACATCGGAGCGGCGATCGACCCGTTTTCCGATGGCCTGCTCCGGCGCCATGTACTGAATTTTCCCCTTGAGCAGGCCGGAGCTTGTCTCCGCCGAAACGCGGTCGAGCGCTTTCACGATCCCGAAGTCGATGAGCTTGGCGTCGCCCTTCGAGTTGACGAGAATATTTTGGGGCGACACGTCGCGGTGGACGACGCCGAGGAGCTTGCCGGCTTTGTCCCGGAGCTCGTGCGCCGCTTCGAGACCGCCGCACGTATCGGCGAGGATCCGGAGGATGACCCCGGGTGGGATGGTCATCCCTCGCCGCCTCAACGGCTCGATGAAGCTTCGACAGCGAGTCGCCGTCGACCCACTCCATCACGATGTAGAGGATGTCGTGTTGCTCTCCGAGGTCGAGGATTTGCGCAGTGTTCGGGTGCTCGATCCCCGACGCGATGCGGGCCTCGTCGAGAAACATTTGCTGGAAGCGTTCGTCCGAGGCGAACTGCGGAAGGATCGTTTTGATGGCTACGAGCTTTTCGAACCCGTGCTTGCCGTGGAGCCGCGCGAGCCAGACGGAGGCCATTCCGCCGTGCGCGATGGGGCACAGACGCTCATAGCGATCTAGACGAAATCCTGGCTCCACGGGCGAGCGCTCCTCCACGAACCCCCCGTGAAACAATCGCGTGAAAGCCGCTATCGGGCAAGCTCGGAGCCCCATTCCGCCCACACGTGTGGGCCTTCCGCTTACGACAGGCGCGAGAACGTCAGCGCGCGCTCTTCTTGAGGATGCGGGCGACCGTGTCGGGAGCGAGGGTTTTTGCGCGGTTTCGGAGACGATCGAGGAGCGCGTCGCGGTTGGCGGGGGCAACGCTGGTGGCGTCAACCGAACTGGCCCGGACGTGGATCGGCTCTGGGATCGGCGGCGGAGTCGAAGCTCGCGCCGGCGGGGGCAGGGAGGTCGGAGGAGCCGACGGCGGTGAGATCGGAGGAGCCGACGGCGGTGAGATCGGCGGTCGTACGGAGGGCGCGGGAGGGAAGTCGCTCTCGCCCATCGCGGCTTGCAGCATGGCCCTCGCGCGCGCATCGCGAATGGCGGCGGCGCGGTCGACCAGCGCCTTCGATTTCGCGTCGAGTCGCGTGAAGCGAAGCGTGAGCCCAGGGAGGTCGCCGAGAGCCCGCGGCTTGAAGGCCACGACGCGCCCTTCGCCTCGGATGATCGGCACGCCATCGAGGAGCGTCACCTCGAAGCGGAGGATCACCCCCTGCGGACGAGACTGCGCACCCACGAGGACGACGCTGGTGCGCGTGAGCGTCTCGATTTCTTTGTCGAGAAACTCATCTTCCGATTGATACGGACGCGTCACGCGAATCGCGACCGGTTGGCGAGGGTCGTCGGCCACGGCGCAAGAATACGCTAGCCTCGTCTGCGGACCAAAAGATGCGTAAAATTCTCATGGTTGGCTCGGGAGCGCGGGAGCACGCGCTCGCTCGGGCGTTGGTCGACGAAGGACATCTCGTCGTGAGCGCACCCGGAAATGCGGGGACGGCGCTTCTCGGCCTCAACGCTTCGGTCGCGATCGACGACATTGATGGCCTCGTCGCCCTCGCTGTTCGCGAGAAGGTCGATCTCGTCGTCGTCGGCCCCGAGCTCCCCCTCACGCTCGGTCTCGTCGACGCTCTCGCGGCGAAGGGTGTTCGCGCGTTCGGACCAACCCGCGCGGCCGCGCAGCTCGAAGGCTCGAAGGCGTTCATGAAACGCTTTCTCGTACGCCACGGCATTCCCACCGCGGCCTGCGAGATCTTCGACGACGCCGATCGTGCGGAGGCGTACATCCGCGCGGCGAACCGCCCCCTCGTGGTGAAAGCCGACGGACTTGCGGCGGGCAAGGGCGTTGTGGTTGCTCAGACGACGGGAGAAGCGTGCGCCGCCGTTCAGTCGATGATGCGCGAGCGCGCGTTTGGCGACGCGGGAAAAACGGTGATCGTCGAAGAGCTCTTGCTCGGTGAAGAGGCGAGCTTCCACGTGGTGTGCGGTGGCGGCCGGGCCATCGCTCTTGCGCCCGCGCAAGATCACAAGCGCATCTTCGACGGCGATCGCGGTCCGAACACCGGCGGCATGGGCGCGTACGCTCCGGCGCCGATCGTCACACCGGCGGTCCACGAGATTGTGATGCGCTCTGTCGTCGCGCCGACCCTGGCAGGAATGGAGCGGGAAAATAGGCCGTTCGCGGGGGTTCTCTTCGTGGGCCTCATGATCGACAACGGGGTTCCGCGCGTCCTGGAGTTCAACGTTCGCTTCGGCGATCCGGAGACGACGGTGCTCGTGCCGCTCTATGGAGGCAGCTGGTTCGAGCTTCTCTCCGGAGTGCCGGGGGACGATGAAGGCACGCGCGCAGGAGCCGCGCTAGCCGTTGTGATGGCCGCAGAGGGTTACCCCGCGAAGCCTCGCATTGGCGACGTGATCACCGGACTCGAACACCCGCTTGCGCAAGGTGCGCGCGTTCATCACGCAGGGACAAAGCTCGATGACGAGGGACACGTGGTGACCGCGGGAGGGCGGGTGCTCACCGTGGCGGCGTACGCGGCGACCCTCGCGGACGCAGCATCTTGCGCTTACGAGGCGGTGAATCGGATTCAGTTTCGCGGCGAGCAGCACCGGCGGGACATTGGGCATCGCGGCAGGGGTCGATAACGCGGCATTCTCGATCCCTTGGCTGATATTCTCGTGCGATGAGATCGAGCTCGAACCTAGCGCACCTCGCCGTCGCCCTACTCCTCGCCATCGCGTCGGGTTGCAAGCCGTCGCACAAAAGCACGGAAGCCGGACCCGAAGCCGTGATGGAGCCAACGCCGACCCCGGTGGAAACCGCGTCCGCCGCGACGGCGTCTGCGGCGCCGCTGGCCAAGGCGGCGCACGGAACCCCCGCCGCGCACCCCAAGGTCGCCGCGGGCGGCGGCGCCCCGACCACGGACGCGCCATGTCCAGGGCCGGGCATCACCCGCCGCTGCGGAGGTCGCTGCGTCAATCTTCAGACCGACGACTCGAACTGTGGAACGTGCGGCACCGTGTGCTCGGGCGGCAAGCGCTGCGACGGACACCTGTCGTGCCGCGACTCCGCCGGCAATCTCTAGGGTGACCCAAACGGAGCTCGCCCCTTCTCCGACGAAGGCGTTCGGGCGCTCTCCCTGCCGGGATATCGGAGCATGGCGCGGCTCTAGCCCGCCAGCGGTGGTGGCGCGAATCCGCCTTCGTTTGGCGTCAGCTCGCTGCATCGAGACCGATCGAACGCGCGTCGAAACACTATTGTCGGAACACTGGAACACTCACGGCTCATTGGAGGCGCATGCTCATTTCCTCTCGGTTCTGCACGTTTTCTTTCCCTTGCTTCATCGTCCTAGCCGGCGTCGCGGGCTGCTCATCGAGCTCGACCACCACCCAAGGCAACCAGCCCAGCCCTGACGGCGGAGACCCCGCGACGTGTAACAAGCCTCCCGCGACGGGCTACACCCAGGTCGTTCCGCCGAGCGGCATGCAAAATGTCGAAGTCGGGCTCCACACCGCGATGGCGCTGTCGAAGGACGGCTATCCCGTCATCGCCTATTACGTGAACGACTCCACCGCGCTCACTGCGACGCTTTACGCCGTCCGCTGGGACCCGTGCGTCGGAGCCTGGGCCCCGCCGATCAAGATCGACTCTGGCCTCAAGCTCGGCAACACGCTCCCCACCCGCGACGTCTCGATGGCAGTCGACCCCGTCGATGGGCGGATCGGAATCGCGTACGAAAAAATCTACGTCATCAAGATGCCCAACTCGACCAGCGCGGCCTTCGTCGCCCTCTCCACCGACGGCGGCAAGACCTTCGGGACCGGGACCAAGGTGTCCATCCACGGCGTGGAGACCAGCGGAGAAGCCGGGGACATCGAACAGGCCGACGACCCGCAGATCGCGCTCGCGGGCGGCAAGACCTACGTCGCCTACAACCAGTCGGACGCGGCGTGCGGCCCGGCGATGGGAGGCAATCCTCCGCCCTGCCAAGCGGGTATCGCCCTCGCAACGGGAAGCGCGACGGGAACGACGTTCAGCCAGGAATTTATGAAGGATGGCCTCGACCCGGTGTACAGCGGCTACGCCCGCGCCATGACCGCCGCGCCTCTCGGGCTCGCCATCGACAGCAGCGGTGTTCCCGGCATCGTCGCTCATGTCTCTGCCGCGGCGTACAACACGAAGCTCGTGTTTTTCCGTCCCGGCGCCACGGGAACGCTCGTCATGGACAGCGCGAACAAACAAAACGATTCCGCGTCTGCCTCCTTTACCTTCGAGGGAACGAGTCCTCGCGTGCTTACGCGTCTCAATGCCGGCATGAACGACAACGGTGGTCTGCTCTTCCTCTCGTCCACCGACGGCACGACCTGGTCTGCACCGACTGCGTTGCCGCTCGACGGCGACGTTCTTACCCCAAGGACGCAGGCCCTGCTCCGCGACGGAAAAGGCGGAGTGGTCGTGCTCTCGCAGTCGGGGGACTCGACCGGATCGACCTTCCCGGGACCGAAGTTCTGGCGTTCGAGCGACCTAAAAGCGTTCACCATCGGCAGTGCCGGCGCGGCGGGGGCCACGGCTCCACACGGCACCTACATGAGCGGTGCCCTCACGAAGGCTGGGAAAATCCAGATGGCCTTCTACGGCGATGCCCCAGAAAAAGACTCGTCCGGCGTCGTCTACTGGAGCGAGCCCTGACAGTCGCGATATATGCGATGGGGTGACACCTTGCGCCACGCCTGAAGAATTCGAGAAAGCTCCCGCCGGTAAGTACTACGTGGGCCGCTGTTTCGTCTTCTTCCAGCAGTCGCCGGGGTTCGATGGACAGGCGGTGTGGGGTCATCCTGATCCCGACTCCCTCCGCCTGTACGTACGCCCCCTCGATACCGGGCTCGTGACGCCGCACGTGTCGCTCGTCGACATGCGCGCCGTCACCGGCGTGGATTTCGAGGGTTTCGACGTCATGTACCAAGGTGTTCGCGATCGCCAAGAAGGCTTCGCGCGGACGATCACGCAGCAAGCGATCCTCCGGCCAAGCGGACCGATCGGCGCGATGGTGCTCGGCTTCTACAACTTGATTCACGTGCGCTACCCGGTGAATCATTTCACCGACGAGGACGACGCCCTCGTGTGGCTCGGGATCGACAACCGCGGGGAGGTCCTCGCCGAGCTCTCCGAGATGCGCGAGGCCGTTTTCGGCCGCCCCGAGCTCGCGATCCGCCTTCGCAACCATCTCATCGCCAAGGCCGGTCGAGGCACACCCGACGAGATCGCACGCGCGCTCGGGCTGTCCGTGCGCAGCATGCAGCGAAAGTTGGCCGATCTCGGAACGAGCTTCCGCGACGAGGTTCACGCCTTCCGAACGGACCGCGCCAAGACGCTCCTCCTCGGCTCGGACCACTCGCTCATCGTCATTGCCGACGACTCCGGATTCGATTCCGTGCGCGCCTTCACCGAGGTCTTCGGCAAGCGGACGGGAGAGAGCCCTCAGGCCTTTCGTCTTCGCGTGCGAGCCGAGCGGGAGAGCCGGAAGCGCACGTCTACCGGGTAGACGTCCCGCGAGCGGCGATCACATAACCGGCGGACCGGGAATCACGGCGATGGTCCCGCGAGCGGCGTACCCACCGTTCGTCGTGCCTTGTTTGGTCAACCCGGATTCAATCGTGGCTGCGAATCCGGCGGGCGTCCCCCATGCGGAGCTCACCACGACCTTCAGGCCGCAGTTCGAGCAGTTTGCAGCCTCGTAGGCGCTCTCGGCCGTCGACCCGATCGTGCCGAAGAACGACTGGAAATCCGTGGCCGTCATGAGCGCCGTGCCGACTTTGTTGGGGATCGTCCAGAGGAGGCGTCCGCGATCTTTGGTCTTCGCGTCGCAGACGACGAGCGTGAACACGAGCTTCCCATTCGTTTCCGCGATCGACACCTTCCCGCAACCGTCCGCGTCTCCAGCCATGGGCAACGGTCCCGATTCATTGGCGTGGCTCTTCGAGTAGCCGGAGAGGTCGGCGCCGAAACCGATCGCCATGTTGACGGTGGTCGGTCCGTTCGCGCAGTCTTTGCTGCACGCGTCGAAGTCGAGGACGTTGCCGTCGTCGCATCCCTCCTTGCCTTGAATCTCGCCGTCGCCGCAGATGCCTGGCTTCGGAATGCAGATTTTGACGCTGGAGTGCGCGGCCATCTCGCAGGTGTACCCGTCTGGGCACGTCGCCGCGTCGCAGGCCGCAGTGCACGTCGCCGCGGGCACGCTCCCCCGGCGTCCGTCGAAGACGCAGTAGTGGTCTGGACAGCTCTCGTCTTTGATCGCGCAGGCAACGTCGGGCTCGCAACCAAACGCGCAGTGGCCGCCAAGCTCCGACTTCGGGATCAGGGGGCCGCTCCCTGCGTCGCCGTTGTTGCCGCCGGCGGACGCGGCGTTGATCACACTGGAGCAAGCAGCGAGCGGGGCGAGCAGGCCGACAATCACAGAGCACGCGAGGCGTGGGTTCGGAAGTCGCATGCCCAGTCACCTAGCACACGGTTGCATCCGCGCCTTACACCTTCTTGAGCGGCTTCGTGTACTCTTGAAAGGCTTTGACCGCGGTCCGTGGTTCTTCGATGTGCATGCTTGCGGCAGCCGTGGCGGTTGGCGGTTGCTCGCAATTGGTGAACCTTGACGGGCTCGTCGGCCCCGTCGACGCGAGCGCGTCAGACGCGAACATCACCGGGGACGGCGGCGCGGGAGACGACGCGAGAGACGGCGCGCCGGACGATGCGCCGGACGACGCGCGGGACGACCGCGGCTTCTGCGAACGGAGCGACGCGCAGTTCTGCGACGACTTCGACCAGCCCGCTCGGACCGTGCTTGCCTCCGATGGCTGGACGGGGCTCGACATGGCCGCAGGGGGTGGCTCCGCGATAGAGACTGCGCTTCCTCGTTCTTTGCCGCGAGCCGCGAAGTTCACCTGGGCGGCGAACGTCCCGACCGGCGCCGAATGTCACTACGCGGGCCTCCACCGGGAGGCGACAGTCACGGGGTCGACGATCGCTCTCGCGTTTGCGGCGTGGCTCGGCGACGCCGCCGGGAACCTGATGCCAGACGATCTCCTCGCGCACATCGCGTGGGGCGCTGCAGACGGCACGGGCTGCACGGTGATCTGGCAGTCCTCGCCTACTGGCAACGAGCTGCGCGAGCAGGCCACGTCCATGAGTGACACGACCCACCCGCTTTCCGCCGGGCAGGCGTCGGGCGCCTGGCACGACTACAAGATGTCCGTCGACCTCTCGACGGGGAGCCTCGGCTTCACCGTCGACGGGCGCAACGCTTTCGCTGCTCCCGTCCAGCTGCGAAGCGCATGCCTCCATCCGTTCGTTAGGGTGTCCATGAGCATCGGCTTTTACTGCGCGTCGAGCAACCCGCTCCCCGCCGAGGTCCGCTTCGACAACGTCACGTTCAGCGCGCGCTGACGGGAGACGTGCGGTCGAACGTAGACGCGGAGAGGCGAGTGAGGTGATGGATGCGCATGACGTCGTTGCTCTGGACGTGGAATGCCTGGGGCCGAGCAAGGACCCACCAGGTGAAAGCCAGAGTCTGCGTTTGTAAAACACCAGGGTTCTAGAGCTGTGGTACGCGTGGGGCATGGCCGAGATCGCCCCCCTTACGCCGCTCCGTTACAACCTCTCCAAGCTGCCAGCCGGCCTCGCGGGCGTGGTCGCGCCGCCGTACGACGTCATCGGTGACAAAGAGCGCACCGATCTCTGCGCGCGCGATCCTCACAACGTCGTTCGCTTGATCCTCCCGCAAGAGATCAACGGAGACGGAGACGCGAAGTATGGGCGCGCGGCGAAGCTCCTCGCGGAGTGGCGAGAAAGCGAAGTGCTCGTGCGCGACACGGAGCCGGCTCTCTACCGCTACGATCAAACGTTCCTCCCGCCGAGCCCGGGCGGGGAAAACAAGGCGATTACGCGTCGCGGATTTCTCGCGCTGGTGAAGCTCGTTCCTTTCGCGGATGGCATCGTCCTTCCCCACGAGCGCACGCTGTCGGGTCCGAAGGAAGATCGCCTGAAGCTCTTTCGCGCCACGAAGACGAACTTGAGCCCTGGCTTCATGCTCTACCGCGATCCTTCGGGTGCTCTCGAAGCGCCGCTCGAGACCGGCGCCGTCGTCACCGCGTTCTCGACCGAAGACGGCATCCACCACGTTCTCGCGAAAGTAACGGCCCCCGACGCGCTTCGAGCGATCGTGGACGGGATCGCGAAATCGACCCTGCTCATCGCCGACGGGCATCACCGCTATGAGACGGCGCTCCGTTACGCAGGAGAGGTGGGTCAAGCCCAGCCGGGTGCCGGGCCGCGCGCCGCGCATCGCTATTTCATGACGTTTCTCGTGAACGGAGACGATCCGAACCTCGTCGTCTTCCCGACGCACCGCTATGTGCACTCGCTTGCGTCGTTCGCGTTCGAGGCTCTCGTCGAGCGAGCGAAGGCCACGTTCGAGGTGACGCCGCTCGAAGCCGGCATCGACGCCGCGGGCATTTTAAAGGCCATTCGCGGACAGAGTGGGCCGGCCATGGCCTGTGCTACGACCGACGGTCGCGCCGCGGTGTTCGTCCTCCGGGGAGACGTGAACCTCGCGCAGCACCCAACGTTAGGAAAATACCCGGACGTCCTCCGCCGGACGGACGTCGCCATTCTGCACGCCGGGATCCTCGAGCACCTCCTCGGCATTACGCCCGAAGCGCAGGCAGCCAAGACGAATCTGCTCTACCCGCAGGACGCGCGCGCCGCGCTTGCCGATCTGCGCGCAGGCACCGGCCAGGTTCTCTTTCTGATGAATCCGACGCCGGTCGCGGACGTAAGACAGGTGGCGGAAGCGGGCGAAGTGATGCCTCAGAAGTCGACGTTCTTCTTCCCGAAGGTCCTCACCGGTCTCGCCATCCACACCCTCGAGCCCGATCGCACCGTCGCGCAGGTCTAGCGTTCGGAGGTGCGGGTGTTTATCTTCACGTGAGGCGGCGCGAAAAACGCACGGGAGCGCTTCTTTCCCCGTGCAAAACCAGGCGTAGTCGAGCAAGGATGACCCATGTCTGAAAAGTCCGACAAGAAGGCCCCCCCCGTCCCGCCGCGCCTGCAGGACGAAGACGTCGTCCAATTCGGCGACGAGCTCCCCGTCCTCCCGATCCGCAACGCCGTGCTCTTCCCGGGCGCCGTTGCTCCGTTCGATGTGGGGCGCGAAAAATCGGTCGCCCTCGTCGAAGACGTCGACAACCTGACGAGCCCGGTCATTGCCATCTTCGCCCAGCGCGATCCGTCGACCGACGATCCCGGCGCAGACGATCTCCACAACGTCGGATGCGCGGCGAGGGTCCTCAAAGCCCTCAAGCACAGCTCGGGGAACTACTCCCTCATCCTGCAGGGTCTCGTGCGCATCCGTCTCGACGACGTGACGCAGACCGCGCCGTACCTGAAGGCGAAAGTGAAGCGCCTCGACGAAGCCGGCCTCGAGGACGACGAAGCGGAAGCTCTCTCGATGAGCCTTCGCGACATCGCAAAGCAAGTCATCCAGCTGATGCCCGAGCTTCCGCGTGAAGCGGGCTCGCTCATCGATTCCATCCAGGCCCCTGGCGCCCTCGCGGATCTCGTGGCCGCGAACCTCGACGCGCCGGTCGAAGAAAAAGCGCAGCTCCTCGAGACCGTCGACGTGAAGGAGCGCATCCGCAAGGTGCTTCGTCTCCTCACTCGCCAGCTCGAAATCCTCAAGATGAGGGAGCGCATCAACTCCCAGATCAAAGAGGAGATGGGCAAGAACCAGCGCGAGTACGTGCTGCGCCAGCAGCTGAAGGCCATCAAAGAGGAGCTCGGCGAGGACGACGGCGACCAGGGAGACCTCGACGGTCTCGAAGATCGCATCTCGAAGGCCCTTCTCCCCACCGAGGCCGAGCAGGTCGCAAAAAAGCAGATCAAGCGGCTGCGCAACATGCAGGTCGGCTCGGCGGAGTACACCGTCGTCCGCACCTACCTCGACTGGATCCTAGATTTGCCGTGGCACGTGCAGACGCCCGACAACATGGAGATCGCCGCCGTCCGTAAGGTCCTCGACGAGGATCACTACGGCCTCGAGAAGGTCAAAAAGCGCATCCTCGAGTACCTCGCCGTCCGTAAATTAAAGAAGGACAAGAAGGGCCCGATCCTCTGTCTCATCGGTCCTCCCGGCGTCGGTAAGACCTCGCTCGGCAAGAGCATCGCACGCGCCCTCGGCAGGAAATTCCACCGCATCTCCCTCGGCGGCGTCCACGACGAGGCGGCCATCCGTGGTCACCGTCGCACGTACGTCGGCGCGCTCCCCGGTCAGATCATCCAGGGAATGAAGAAGGCGAACACTATCAACCCCGTCTTCATGATGGACGAGGTCGACAAGATCGGTCACGACTTCCGCGGCGATCCGGCGGCCGCTCTCCTCGAAGTTCTCGATCCCGAACAGAACAACACGTTCGCGGATCACTACCTCGAGATCCCCTACGACTTGTCGAACGTCATGTTCGTGGCCACCGCGAACGTCGCCGATCCCATCCCGGCGCCGCTCCGCGATCGCATGGAAATCCTGGAAATCCCTGGCTACACGCGGCGGGAGAAGCTGGCCATCGCGCGCCAGCACTTGCTCCCCAAGCAGATCGAAGACCACGGCATCACGCCGCAGCAGCTCGACATCACCGATGCCGCGGTGGAGATCGTCATCGACAGCTACACGCGCGAAGCTGGCGTTCGTACGCTCGAGCGTCAACTCGCCAGCGTGATCCGAGGAGTTGCCGTAAAGATCGCCGAGGGGGATCTCACCCCGCGAAAGATCGAGAACGAAGAGCAACTCCGCGAGTTCCTCGGCGCCCAGCGCTACACGAGTGAAGTCGCAGAGCGCACCGAGGAAGCAGGCGTCGCGACCGGCCTTGCCTGGACGAGCGTCGGCGGCGAAATCCTCTTCATCGAGGCCACGCGCATGTTCGGCACCGGCAAGCTACAGCTCACCGGTCAGCTCGGCGATGTCATGAAGGAGAGCGCTCAGGCCGCACTTTCCTACGTGCGCTCCAACGCCGAACGGCTCGGCATCGCCAAGGATTTCCTCGAGAAGAGCGACATCCACATCCACATCCCCGCTGGCGGCATGCCCAAGGATGGCCCCTCCGCAGGCGTGACGATGTTCACCGCTCTCGTCTCGATGCTCACGGGCGTTCGCGTTCGCCACGACGTGGCAATGACGGGGGAAATCACCCTTCGCGGGCGCGTGCTCCCGATCGGTGGGCTCAAGGAAAAAGTGCTCGCCGCTCATCGCGCAGGCATCAAGCGCGTGATCGTCCCCGAGCGAAACAAGGCAGACCTCGACGAGGTGCCTGCCGAGGTGAAGAACGATCTCGAGTTCTTCTTCGTGAGCAAGATGGAGCAGGTTCTCGAGGCGGCCCTCGAAGACAAGCTCGCGCCGAAGCCCGAGGACAAAGCCGAGACGCCTCCGGCCGCTCCTCCCGCCAACTAGCTCACGTGATTCGGCTCGGGCTTCTCGGGTGCGGCACCGTCGGTGGCGGTGTCATCGAGCTTCTTCGCGCAAACGCGACCTACCTTGCCTCGCGCATCGGTGCGCCCGTCGAGGTGGTGCGCGTCCTCGTTCGCGATGGGGAAAAAGAGCGCGTTCCGTCGCTCGACCGCAAGCTCCTCACGACGGATCCTGAGGTCGTCCTCGGCGACGCGTCGATCGACGTCTTCGTCGAGGTGATGGGCGGCGTCGATCCGGCCCGCGTCTATGTCGAGCGTGCCATCGACATGAAGCGCGGGGTCGTCACGGCCAACAAGATGCTCCTCGCAATGCACGGGCCCGACCTCGTCGAGCGCGCGATCAAGGCGGGCGTCGACCTTGCCTTCGAGGGCTCCGTCGGCGGAGGAATTCCGATCATCCGCACCCTCCGAGAAGCGCTCGCCAGCGACTGGATCGAGAGCCTCTCCGGCATCGTGAACGGAACCTGCAACTTCGTCCTCACGCGCATGGAAAAAGACGGACTGTCGTTCGACGACGCCGTCCGCGAAGCGCAAGACAAGGGCTACGCCGAAGCGGATCCGGGGCTCGACGTCGACGGCCACGACGCAGCGCACAAGCTCGTCGTCCTGGCCATGCTCGCCTTCGGTGCGCGGGTGCAGAGCGAGAGCGTTTACACCGAAGGCATCAGGGCGATCGCTCCCATCGATCACGCCTTCGCCGCGCGCTTCGGGTACGCGATCAAGCACCTCGCCATTGGGCGTGATCGAGGCGACAGCATTGAGCTTCGGGTCCATCCGGCGCTCGTCAAGCGAGACACGATGATCGCCAACGTTGGCGGAGTGCTCAACGCCATCGCTCTCGAAGGCCGCGCTCTCGGCCCTTGTCTCCTTGCTGGCCGCGGCGCGGGGGACATGCCGACCGCAGTGAGCGTCGTCGCAGACGTCGTCGACGTTGCGCGCGCGCGTCTGAACGGAGCGGCGGGGCTGATGACCCGAGGGCTCCACCTCGAAGCGCGGAAGCTCGCGCCCATGGACGACGTGGAATGTCCCTATTTCCTGCGCTTTCAGGTGTTCGATCGTCCGGGCGTGCTCGCTCAGATCACGGGCGCGCTCGGAGACGCAAAGGTGTCGATCGAGCAGATGGTGCAGCAAGGGGGGGGGGACTCGCGCGGCGCGGCCGTGCAGGTGGTGATGACGACCCACATCGCGCGCGAGCGGGACGTGACGCGTGCGCTTGCCGTGATCGCCAAGAAAGATTTCGTCGCTGCGCCTCCGCGAATGATCCGCGTGCAGCCCTAGCTACAGATCGACCTGCTCCACGTGGGGGATCGCTCCGCCCAAGAAGCGGCCGGCCACGTCGGCGAAGCTTTTGGGCATGTCAGTCACGAATAGGCTTGTTTTTCCGAGGGTTGATGCGTCTCGCTGGAGGCCGCGCGCTTCGAGAAAGCTCACTACCTCGGTGGCGATCACCGCCGCGCTGTCGACGATCGTTACGTGCGGGCCGATGAGATCGCGCGCTTCCGATTCGATGACCGCGCGAAGCAGCGGGTAGTGCGTGCAGCCGAGGACGACGACGTCGACCCCCGCGCGGGCGAGCGGCTCCAGGTAACGGCGGGCCGCAAGCCGAGGCACCTCACCCTCCGTCCACCCTTCTTCGGCGAGCGGAACGAGGAGCGGCGCCGCCTGGCACGTCACCTCTGCGCGCGTGGAGATGCTGATCACTGCGCGGGTGTACGCGCCCGACGCGATGGTTGCCGGCGTGGCCAATACCCCTATTTTTCCCGTCTTCGACGCGAGCACGGCGGCGCGTGCGTTGGGCTCGATCACCGCGAGCACGGGGAGATCGAGATCGATTCGTAGGCGCTCCGGCGCGACGGCGCTCACGGTGTTGCATGCGATCACGATGGCCTTCACCCCGTGGCCCACTAGGTGCTGCGCGCACAGGCTCGCGTACTTGATGACCGTCGCGGCTCCGCGCGTGCCGTACGGGACGCGTGCCGTGTCACCGAGGTAGACGATGTCTTCGTGCGGAAGCGCGGCGCGAAGGGCGCGCACCACGGTGAGGCCTCCGAGCCCCGAGTCGAACACGCCGAGCGGGCCGCCTGCCTGTGCGCGCTGCGCCGTCGTCTTGGTGGTCATGGGACCTTCATCACCAGATCGAGCACGGCCATGCGCACCGCGACGCCTGCCTCGACCTGCTCGAGAATGGCGCTTCGCTCTCCGTCGGCGATCCGTGGATCGAGCTCGACGCCGCGGTTCACGGGGCCGGGGTGCATGACGATCGCTCCCTTTTTCGCCAGCGAAAGCCGAACCTCGTTGAGCCCGAAGGTGCGGCTGTACTCGCGCGTGGTGGCCATCATCGCCCCTGCCAGGCGCTCGTGCTGGATGCGGAGCATCATGACCACGTCAACGCCCGAGACGGCCTCCTCGATCCGGTCGAAGAGGCGAACGCGCGCACCGAGCGCCTCCGCCGCGACGGGAAGCATCGTCTTCGGACCGCACAGCCGCACGTCGGCACCCAGCTTGCCGAAGAGGAGCGCGTTCGAGCGGGCGACGCGCGAGTGGAGAATGTCTCCGCAGATGGCGATAGTGAGACCGTGCAAGCGCCCTAATTTATGGCGGATCGTGAACGCGTCGAGGAGCGCCTGGGTAGGGTGCTCGTGCTCTCCGTCGCCGGCGTTGACGATGCGCGCCTTCGTTCGCGGGGCGACGAAGTGCGGGGCGCCGGAGGCATGGTGGCGCATGACGATGATGTCGCTCGTCATCGCTTCGACGTTCTTGACGGTGTCGAGAAGCGTCTCGCCCTTGGCCACGCTAGACGTCGAGGCATTGACGTTGATGACGTCGCCCCCGAGTCGCTTGGCTGCGAGCTCGAACGAGGTGCGGGTGCGGGTCGAGGCCTCGAAGAAGACGTTGAGGATCGTTTTGCCGCGGAGGACGCCCCGATGCCCAGGCGCCGAGGTGTCTTTGAAGTAGTCCTCCGCGCGATCGAGAACCGTGAGGACGTCCGCGCTCGTGAGCGCGTCGATTCCGAGGAGGTGGCGGTGACTCCACATAGCGAGAGCCCAACTCCTACCACGGTGTTGGTAAAGCGCCGAGAGCACCCCGCCGCTACGCTTTTCAAGCCCACCGGAAAGAGCGGGCGATAGGATCTCGCGCATCGTGGGATTCCCGAACCTGCTCGCGCTCGTCGACACCATCGTCGACCAGCGGAGCCACGTTGATCGCGGAACGCGAGCCTTCGGTCCGGAACGAATGACACGAAGCGGCTTGGCCGTTTGTGTCTGCTCTCTTCGCTCACCAGTTGCAGCCGCGGAACGGCAGCTCTGGACGCCGGCGCTTTGCCTGAGGTCCCGAGAGGGCACTCAACGCCGGGCGCTGTCGTTCGCGTGGCTGATCTTGCTCATCGGGCTGCGACGGCATTGCCTCGAGCAGGCTTGGGCCTGCGCCTCTAACCCACGCTGCCCGCTACCTGGCCTCCTGCATCGCCAGAGCTCGAGTGGTGTGCGTACGAGAGCACCCCTTTGCCGGCCGGCATCATCGCCTACGAAGTGAGAGGCCCTCTTCACGAGGTGTTGACGCTGCCTGACGGGGAGCCCCGAGCGGCTGCCGTCGCCGACGGCAAGGACCTGGGGCGCGAGGCAGACGGCCTCGGGGACACGTCCGATTTGCGATCCGCGGAGCAGGCGCTGGTCGACGTCGTGTTTGGCCGCCGCTCGCCCGAAGCGGCGCGAGCCGATCTCGCGCCCTACTCCCGTTGGGCCACCGCATCTTCCCCAATCGGCGCGGACGT
Source organism: Myxococcales bacterium (assembly GCA_043747615.1). Taxonomy (GTDB): domain Bacteria; phylum Myxococcota_A; class Polyangia; order Polyangiales; family Polyangiaceae; genus JAYTOU01. The sequence goes on from JAYTOU010000079.1 coordinate 39,347, forward strand.
GCGCCGCCGAAAACCGGACCTCTTTCGCTGGTTGGATGCGGTAAAGCCAGCGCTTGGGGGGCGGTGAGCGCGAAGTCTTTTTGGTTGGAGATGGCGGCGCCAACGGGGCGCATGCTGCGCGCGCCGACGCGGGGGGCGTCGTGTCTTGTGCTGTCGCCACGAGATCGACCGTGTCCGCCTCTCTCAGTGGGTCGCCGGATGCCTCGGTGCGAAGAACGTCTTCGCGACGGTGCTTGCATGCGCCGCCGCGCTTCGCGATCCTTGGCGCGTGACCACCCGACGATCCGGCGAGCCCTGGGAGCTCTACTACTGGCCGAACATCCAGGGCCGTGGCGAGCTGATACGCCTGGCGCTCGAGGATGCCGGCGCGCGTTACATCGACGTCGCGCGCCTCTCGAAAAAGGAGGGCGGCGGCATCCAGGCGCTCCTCGCGATCTTGGGTCGGGAGGCGAGCCCCGTCACGCCGTTCGCGCCGCCCATCCTCAAGGTCGGGCGCCTCGTGCTCTCGCAGACATCGAACATCCTCCAGGTGATCGCGCCGCGCCTCGGCCTCGTCCCCAAAGACGAAGCGAGCCGCATCGCCGCGCATCAACTGCAACTCACGATCGCGGACTTCCTCTCCGAGGTCCACGAGACGCATCATCCGATCGCCACCGCCCTCTACTACGAGGACCAAAAGCCGGAAGCGAAGAAGCGGGCAAGGCATTTCGCCGAGGATCGCATCCCGAAATTTCTCGGCTACTTCGAGCGCGTGCTCGCCGCGAACCGAAAGAGCAAGGGTCGGTACGCCGTCGGAAGAGCCGCGTCCTACGTCGATCTGTCGCTCTTCCAGATCATGCTCGGGCTGGCCTACGCGTTCCCACGAGCGCTCGGTCGTATCGAGAAGAAGCTCCCGCTGCTGATGGCGCTGCGCGATCGGGTCGCTGCTAGACCTAGACTCGCGGCCTATTTGGCATCGGAGCGGAGGCTTGGTTGGAACGAGGACGATCTCTTTCGCCGCTATCCGGAGCTCGACGCCTAACGCGAGACGCGAGACGCAGCGCGTTCGCCAGGGTACGGTCTGTCGCAGGGAGACGAGATGAGCGACTACTACAATCCGGATCACTTAGGACGCTTCGCGGAGATGGGCAAAGACGCACCCGAGCTCTGGCAGAAATTCCACGCGTGGTACTCGGCCGTCTTCGCCGAAGGAGCCCTGACCGAGCGCGAAAAGTCGCTCATCGCGCTCGGCGTAGCGCACGCCGTGCAGTGTCCGTACTGCATCGACGCGTACAGCAAGACGTGCCTGGAGAAGGGGGCTGACGCGCAGCAGATGACCGAGGCAGTTCACGCGGCGGCGGCCATCCGCGGCGGAGCGTCGCTCGTCCACGGCGTCCAGATGCGAGACCACGTGCACAAGGTCGCGATGTGAGCGGCGCGAACCCGCTTCGGCTGGTGCCGTCGCTCCTTCGGCAGGAGCACCGACTGGCGTCGACAGACGCGCAGCTGGAGGTCCTTGGCCGAGTCCCGCTTGCTCGCTCCTTCGAGGAAGCGAGCACGGCAGCGGGGCATCGCCCTGTTCGCACGCGCGCGATCGACGTCCTTCAGATCAACGTCGGCAAGCGCTGCAACCAGACGTGCCGGCACTGCCACGTCGATGCGGGACCCGATCGCCGCGAAGTCATGCCCGACTCGATCGTGGAAGCCTGTATGTCATTTCTGGAGAGATCCGACATCGCGACTCTCGACATCACCGGCGGCGCGCCGGAGCTTCATCCCCGCTTTCGCGAGATCGTCACCCGCGCGCGCCGGAGTGGGCGCCGCGTCATGGATCGCTGCAATCTGACGATCACGCTCCTGCCGCGTTACGCCGATCTTGCGGAGTTTCTCGCTGAGAACCGAGTCGAGGTCATTGCCTCGCTCCCCTGGTATCGGGCGCCGCAGACCGACGCACAGCGCGGCACCGGGGTCTTCGAAGAGTCGATCACGGCGCTCCGACACTTCAACGCGCTCGGCTATGGCCGCGAGGGGACCGGGCTCGTGCTCAACCTGGTGACGAACCCCGCAGGCGCCTTCTTGCCGGCGAACCAGAGCGCCCTGGAAAAGGAATGGAAGCGCGAGATGGCGCGCCTCTACGGCGTCCACTTCAACAAGCTCTTCACGATCACGAACCTGCCCATCAGCCGCTACCTCGAGTTCCTGGAGCGAACGGACCAGCTCGAGGCGTACATGACGAAGCTCGTAACGGCGTTCAATCCACGCGCCGTCGACGGCCTCATGTGTCGCACCACTCTGTCGGTCGGGTGGGACGGGCGGCTCTACGACTGCGACTTCAACCAGATGCTCGAGCTGACCATCCCCGGGACGATCGCAGACGTCGACCCCGTGACGCTCGAAGGGCGAGCGGTCCGCACCGGGCCTCACTGCTTCGGCTGCACGGCGGGCGCCGGATCGAGCTGCGGAGGGGCGACGACGTGAGCGGGTCCACGCTTGCTGTCCTCGGAGGGAGCGGGCTCTACACGATGCCGGGCCTCGAGGACGTGAGGGAGCAGCGGGTGGTCACGCCCTTCGGCGAGCCGTCCGACGCTATCGTCTCTGCGCGGCTGGGCGAGGCGCGCCTCCTCTTTCTCCCGAGACACGGGCGGGACCACCGCATCGCGGCGCATGAAGTGAACTACCGTGCGAACATCTATGCGCTCAAGCTCCTGGGAGCGACGCACGTGCTCAGCGTCTCTGCCGTCGGGTCGCTCCGCGAGGACATCGCCCCCGGTGACGTGGTGCTCGTGGATCAATACGTCGACCGTACCCAGGGTCGAAAAAAGACGTTCTTCGAAGGCTGCGGCGTAGTGGTCCACGCGGGCTTCGCCGACCCCGTCGATGCACGGCTCCGTGGCGTAGCGCTCGAAGCCGCGGGTCGCGTCGGCGCGCGCACCCACGACGGCGGCACGTACCTGTGTATCGACGGACCTCAGTTCTCGACACGCGCGGAGTCCCGCCTGCACCGCGCCTGGGGCCTCGACGTGATCGGGATGACGAACCTCCCCGAGGCGCGCCTCGCCCGCGAAGCGGAGCTCCCGTATGCGTCGCTCTGCATGGTCACGGACTACGACGTGTGGCACGCGACGGAGGCGCCCGTCGAGGTCGCACGGGTCATCGCGCTGCTTCGCGGGAACGCGGAGCTTGCCGCCCGCATCGTGCGCGCCATCGCGGGATGCGGTTTTGATCCGTCGTCGAGCCCTGCAACGCACGCGCTCGATACGGCGCTGCTCACGCCGCTCCGCGCGATCGACGCCGCCGCAAAAGTGCAGCTGGGGATTCTCCTCGCAAGGGTCCTCGAGCAGAAGGCGTAGCCGCCGGTCACCGCAGATCGGCGTAGAGGCGCGCCAGCTTCTTCGCCGGGACGCCGACCATGAAGAGCGCTTGGATGACGACCCACGAGACAAGAGCGCGGAAGGGGCGTTTGTCGAACCGCCGCGCGCTCGCGTGAACCTCCACGTCGCGGACGTAGACGGTCTTGCCCCGACGCTCCAGGCGGCGAATGAACTCGTAGTCTTCCAGGATGGGAAGCGCACCAAAGCCTCCGAGATCGTCGTAGATGGCGCGGCGCACGAAGATGGCCGAGTCGCCGTAGTAGATGCGCAGCCATCGTCTTCTCACGTGGTTGGCCCAGGTGAAGAAGCGCGCGATCCTTCCTTCAGGAACGAACCGAAGATAAAAATTACCACCGACCACGCGGGGGTCTGCGAGCGCATGGACGATGGCCTCCCGCGCCCCCTTGCCGAGCATCGCGTCTGCGTGGAGGAAGAGGAGCACGTCGCCGCGGGCAGCGAGCGCCCCCGCATGCAGCTGCGGACCGCGCCCTCGCCCCGCCATACGGATGACGAGCGCCCCCGCCTGCTCGGCGAGGTCCGCGGTGGCGTCGGGGCTTCCCGCGTCGACGACGATGACCTCGTCGGCAAGAGGGAGAGCGCGCCGCACGCATTCGGCGATGGCTTCCGCCTCGCGCCACGCGGGGATGACGATCGAAAGCCGTGGCGAGCGAGCAACGTCAGCCATCGAGCGTCCGTCCGTCGATTGCCTCGAGTGCGCGCGCAGTCGCAGGGGCAGTCACCTGACGTTGCCGGAGGAGATCGCGAAGGTGGTCGAGATCTTCGATCTCGTCGACGTCGAACCACGGATCGAGCCGGGTGATCGGTACACCAACGTCGGTGAGGGCGCGCTCGGTGTCGGCGTGCGCGCTCGAGGTGCTCCAGCGAACGCGGGCGAGCGTCCCCGGCGCGAGGGCGCTCACTCCGAGCAAGTAGAAGCCTCCGTCGCGGCAGGGGCCGAGCGCCGCGGCCGGGGACGCACAGCCGACGAGCGCGTCGACGGCCGAGCAAACGAGCGTGGCCGGCATCCCTGGCGAGTCAGCGCCGAGCGCGATCGCCCACGGGTGATCTGCGAGTGCGCGGCCGAGCACTCGCTCGAGGCGAGCGCCGAGATCTCCGTCCCCTTGCAGCGTCGTGGCGATCCCTTTCGATTGCCAGCACGCCGGCGCCGCGTCGTCGAAGGCGATCACCACGGAGGCCGATGGAATCGTCGTCGCAAGAGCCACGGTGTCCTCGATGAAAGCCTCGGCCAGCGCGACGGCGCTCGCGTCGCCGAGCGACTTCGCGAGTCGCGTCTTTACGTGGCCAGCCCGCGGCACCTTGGCGAAGATGCAGATCACCCCGTTCATGGTCGGAGCTCCTTCGCGGCGATCGGCGCGCGCGAGGCCGGCAGCAAGAGCGCGCGGCCCAGCGTGAGCGCGCTCGGATCGCGGATGTCGGGCAAGCCGATGCTGACGGCCACCTCGGCGGGGAGCCACCGATGCGTTTGGTGGGCGCGGTCCCAGATGCTCGAGATGATCCCAAAGTTGGCGCTGACGTCCTCGGGCGCGGTGGAGTGATGGATTCCATGGAGGCGCGGAGTGACGACGGCGAAGCGCAGAAGGCGCTCGAGCGCAAAGGGCAGTCGGGTGTTGGAATGGTGGAATTGCACGAAGAGCAGATTCACGATTTCCCACGCGAGGAGAGGCTCGAGGTCGATCCCGAAAACCGCCGCCTGCGCTGCGCGGAACGGCACCGACGCGAGCTGCTCGCCGAAGTGGAAGCGGAACGCCGTCGTCACGTCGAGATCGAGGTCCGAGTGGTGTGCCGCGTGGAAACGCCACAGGAACGGGACGCGGTGGTTCAGTCGGTGCCACGCCCAGAGCGTGTAATCGAGGAGGACGAAGGCGAGCGGCGGTCGAAGGACGGCTGGCACAGGGAGCCAGCGAAGGAGCCCGAGCCCGTGGCGCGCTGCGAAGCCCACGGCCGCAAAGACGACCGGGCCATACACGGCGCCCATGGCCGCCGCCGCCGTGACGGCAAACCCGGCGTTGATGAAGAGCCGACGCGAGCGCGACTGCGTAGCCCGGCGCAGGGGTCGCGCGTGCTCAACGACGAAGAGTACGACGAAGGTCAGCGCCGCCGCGCCGCCAGCGAGCTCAGACGATTTCATCGGGAGTGAAGTCGCGCAGTGGTCCGCGGAACCCAAATACGAATTGGAGCAGCCGGGCGAACCTCCGCGAGCGCTTCCGCACGTACCACTGATCTGCCGCGCGGCGCACTCCCAGGCCGAGCGTCGGGTAGGGATGGATCGTGTCGGCGAGCTTCCGCAGGGTGACGCCGTTTCGCATCGCCACGGCGAGCTCGCAAATGAGATCGCCGGCGGAGCTGCCGAAGACCGTCGCGCCGAGGATCGTCCCCGTCGCTCGCGTCGCGAAGACCTTGATGAGGCCCGACGTACTGCCGTCGGTGATCGCACGATCGAGCTTGTCGTAGGGAAACCGGTACACCTCGAACGCGACGCCCGCCTTGGCGAGCTCGGCTTCGGAGGCGCCGACGCGGGCCAGCTCTGGATCGGTAAAGGTGCACCAAGAGACGTTGCGAACGTCGATCCTGGACGGGAGCTTCAGCATGACATTCGTGGCCGCCACCTTCGCCATGTGCTCGGACATGTGGGTCAGCTGGTATCGACCGGTGACGTCGCCGCAGGCGAAGATGTGGTGCGCGCTCGTCCGGCATCGATCATCGACCACGATCCCTTGCGCCTCATAGGCTACGCCGGCCTCTTCCAGCCCGAGCCCTTCGAGGTTTGGAAGCCGGCCCGCCGCCACCAAGACGGCGTCGGTGACGACCGTGTGCGCGTGGCCCGCCATGTCGAGCGTGACGCGAAGGGCGTCGCCCTCCTTCGCGACGCGCGTGGCGCGTGCACCCAGGAAGAACGTGACTCCTTCGGCCTTGAGCTCGCGAAGGAGGAGCGCCGATAGCTCGGGATCATCTTTCGGCAGGAGGCGAGCGCCTTTCTGCACGACGGTGACTTTGGCGCCGAGGCGCCCCGAGGCCTGCGCAAGCTCGCTCCCGATGGGACCACCGCCCAGGATGAGGAGCCGCTTTGGGAGCTCGGGGAGCTCGAAGATCGTCTCGCTCGTGAGGTAGGGCGCGTCCTCGATGCCCGCGATCTCCGGGATCCGAGGGCGCCCGCCGGTGGCCACGATGATGAAGCGGCTGCGGACCCGCTCCTCGCTGCCGGTTGCGCCGGTGATGGCGATCACGCGTGGATCGACGAATCGCGCTAGGCCGGAGCGAACCTCGATTCCCATCCCCTCGAAGAGGGACGGAGAGTCGGCGTGCTCGTAGACGCGTTGGCGTACGGAGCGCACGTGCTCCATGAGCGCTCGCGAATCGATCGCCGGATCCGCGTCGGAGAGCCCGTAACGACTGGCGTGGCGCCGTTCGTGCGCGACCTTCGCCGCCTTGAGCAGCGTCTTGCTCGGAATGCAGCCGGTCCAGGTGCAGTCGCCGCCGAGCTTCGCCTGCTCGATGAGGAGCGTCTTCGCGCCGAAGCTCGCGCAGATCCCCGCAGCCGTGAGACCGGCCGCGCCGCCGCCGATGACGACGACGTCGAAGTCCGGCTCGGCCCCATCGATCCCTCGAATCACCTTTCGCACCGTGGACGCGATTCCCGTGAGGACCATCGCCGCGAGGAGCGCGATCGCCCACGGCGGCACGTGTCGGCCGGCCACGATCAGATACACGTACGCGGAAACGAAGAACGACGACGCGCTGAGGAACAGCAGCAAGACCGACTTTTTCCTGCGTCCGTTTCGTATGAGCCAGCCGACCGAGAGCATGAAGAACGGAATGGCGCCGACGTAGATCGCTCCGAAGACGACCGGATTGACTCCGTACCTGATGCCGAGCCCGAAGAACCACTCTCGAATCGCTTCCATGAGGCCTCGCGACCCGGAGGAGTACGACGCGATCGACGAGCGGGGTAGGAGAATCGCGTTCCAACGGCGATCCGTCAGCCGGTTCCCTCGCTTCGGTGCGCGTCTGCCGCGCGCGACGTCGGAGGCGAGCCTTCGCCGCTCCCTTCGCTCACGCAGGCGTAAAAGCCCGCGATGATTGGTTTGCGCTCCCGTTGGTCAACCGTGTCACGGCGCACAAGCTCATCACGTCGCTCTCGTTGGGGTCACCTCGCCGAAGCGCCGCACGAGCGCGGCAGCGACGCATTGGAGCGACGGGGCGTGCGCCTCGACGGCGGCGAGCTGGAGGCGCAGAGCGTCGGCGAGCGACATGTCCCGACGAAGCACTTTCGGTCGCGCCGCACGCACGCTCACCCTGCTAGTTCAGGAAGCGTTTGTCCTTGGGGGGGCGGCGCTTCTTCAGCTCGTCTTCGAGGCCGCCGCTGACGACGCGGAGCGAGGGACCACTGCCGCGCCGCCGCGGAGGGGGCTTCAGGAGCGGCTGAATGGCTACGTTTCCGGAGCCTCGGCGAAGGAGAGCGAGCTTCATCTGCAGGTACAAGGAGCGCAGGACGGAAGGCGTACCGCCGAGAAGAACACCCACGAGGACCCCACCGAACGGAGAGAAGACTCCTGCGGGCGATCCACCGGGGAAAATCACGCCGAGGACGCAGAAGCCGATCGTGAGCCAAAAGAGCTGCTTGCCGGTGACCGGGAGAAAGAAGAAGAGCCGAACCTGCATGTCCGCGTTCATCTTCGACCAAGCGATCGCGACCGCCGCGATGGCGGCCTGCGCGCCGAACATGCCTCCCGGGTGGAACGCGGCGATGCCCGGCGGCACCAGCTTATCGAGGACGATCGACAGCGAAAAACCAGCCGCGACACTCAGGAGGAGGAATCGGACGAATCTGCCCGAGCCCCAACGACGCTCCAGATCGGGCGAAAGAAAGTAGAGCCCCATCAGCGTAAAAAGAAGGGGCCCGAGCGCTTCCGGGCTGGTCAGCACCCCGGCCGTGACGAGGCGCCAGATTTCGCCGTGCAGAACCTTGTCTGGCACGCAGATAAAGTTAGCGAAGAATCCCGCTGCTCCGGCGTAGTTGACGAGGATGGCCTCGAGAATGCCGAATCCGCCCAACAAGATGAGGATCGCCTTGAGCGCCCGGCCTGGGCGGGGGAACGCCATCGAAGCCTGGCCCTGACCATCCATGCCCATTCACTCTAGTGACGGGGGATCACCCCCGCAAGGCTAGCGGAGGGGAGGGCAGGTGGGAGTCGACGGCAGCCCGGGGGACGTCTGTCCGCGGCAGGTCGTGCTTCCGACGGCGGCGTCGCCCGCTGCGACGTTGACCTGTAGCGTGTAATCCGCCGGAGCGAGCGCAGGATCGACGACGAGCGCGGTTGGGCAGATGACCGTCCCTGCATCGAGCGACTGGCCATTGAACATGGCGACGGCGCGGACCGTGTCGTACACGCCGCATTTCGCGAGCCCGCCATCTGCACCGACGAAAGACTCGGTAAGGAGCTGAATCGACGCGTTAGACTGCATGGGCCCGGCGGCAGGCACGGTGAGCGGCCCGCAAACCGCAAGCACCTCGATGTCTTGCTGCTGCGAGGCTACGCAGTCCGTCGTCCAGGTTGCCTTCAGCTTTGCCAGCAGGGCGATGTCGGCGCGGTTCGCCGCAAGTTCGATCGCGCTGGATTGCGCACGGTAGGCGGCGGAGTTGAAGGCGGCGATCACGACCTTGAAGGAGAAGCTTCCCCCGTCCGTAGCGGCGAGATTCACGAAGGTGCCGTCCGCGAAACAATCGTAGGTCGCGCCCGCCACCGCGACGTCGTCGCCGTTGAGGACGATCGCCGCGTACTTAAAGATCTGCGTCGCGCCGAGGCCGCATCCTTTGTCGACCACCAACTGTTCAGAGCGAATGATGATCCCGGTCACGGGCGAGATCGTCGGGGCGACCGTGGTCGCGGCGCAAGCCAGCAACGCTTCGGCAGCGGCAAAGGAGGCCGCGGAAGCGACGACGGCGAAAATGGCGAACGAGCGACGCACGGGATCTGGCGGGTTTTACGCGCTTTGGAGGGACGCCACAATCAGAACCCTACGGCGCGGGTCCGTTTGACATGCCCGGCTCCTTCGCGGGATGGTGCCCTTCGGCTGGTTGGGACCAGGCAAAATCCCGAGGAAGCACGCATGCAAATGGTCAATTTGGAGTCGCTCTTCGTCTCGTTGCAGGCCGGTGGCTCCGGCGCCGCGCCAGGAGCGTCCGATGCTCCGCAGCTCGACCCCGTTCAACTCGTCCTCCACGCGTCGATTCCGGTGAAGAGCGTCCTCGTCATCCTGCTCGTTTTTTCCATCGCCTGCTGGCTCGTGATCGGCGCGAAGGTGCTGCATCTGCGGCGTGCGCGCTCGGAGTCGGAAAAGTTCATCAAGTCGTTCGACGCCGCGACCTCCTTCGATGCGCTCGCCCAGGGGTTGGCTGCGTTCCGAGGGTCGCCGTTCGCGCGAATTTTCGCCGTCGGGTACGACGAGATGACTCGCTTGAACGGTGGGCAGCGCGTGAAACTGAACGAAGCCGAATCAACGCACATCGAGAGCGTCACTCGGCGCGCAGCGATGAGAGAGGTGACCCACCTCGAGTCCTGGATGAGCCTCCTCGGCACGATCGGATCGACGGCGCCCTTCATCGGCCTCTTCGGCACGGTCTACGGAATCATGGATGCGTTCCTGAGCATCGGAAATCAGCAAAACGCAAACCTTCCGGTGGTCGCCCCGAAAATCGCCGAAGCGCTGATCGCAACGGCCGTCGGGCTAGTTGCGGCGATTCCCAGCGTCATGGCCTACAACTACTTTGCGCGCCGCGTACAGCAGCTCGCCGACACTCTCGAAGGCTTCGCCGCCGACGTGGCTGCGCGCGCGAAGCTCGGGGGGATCTGAGCGCATGGGTATGGGAGGCGGCGGGGGCGGTGGTAGGCGACGTCTCGGTGGGATGAACGAGATCAACGTTACGCCGCTCATTGACGTCATGCTCGTGCTCCTGGTCATTTTCATGGTGACCGCTCCTCTCTTGACCACCGGCGTGCACGTGGATCTGCCGAAAGCGAAGAGCGCGCCCATGCAGGCGGATGACACGAAGTTGCTAGTGATCGTCACCAGCGACGAGCACGTCTACCTCGGCAAAGACGAGATCACCGGCGCGGTCGAAGATCGTTTGAAGACCAACGCGCGTGTAAGGGAAGACAAGGAGCTCTACATCCAGGCCGACGAGAACGTGAAATACGGAGCAGTTCTCCGGGTGATGGCTGCCGCACGAACCGCGGGGGTCGAGAAGCTCGGGATGATCACCGACCCGCTCGTCGTCAAGTAGAAGCGAACCAGGAACTACTGGAACCATGACGGCGCGGCTCGCTTGGAAGACAGGGTACGAAGGTGACGAGGTCGCGCTCGGCGTGGCGCTCGCCATCGCTCTGCACGCAATGCCGATCGCCATCATCTACCTGAAGGCCGCGTTTCCTTCTGCGCCTGAAGTCGAAGAGGCGCTCGTCGCCAAGCCCATGGTCGCGGCCTCGCTTCTCAAGCTCGGAAAGCCCCTCGACCCGAGCAAGCTGCCCGATCGTTTCGTCCCCCGCGCACGTACTGCGCCACAAAAGGACGTCGTTGCGTCGCGTGAGGACGCCGCCAAGAAAGCCCCGGATGGCGGACCGCCTCCTCCCCTCGCGCAACCATCGGATCTCACGCGCCTCATCGCCAAGAGCGACCCGTTCGCGGAAGACGCCGGAAAAGATCGCCCTATCGAAGGGCATGCGGGCGGGGTCGAAGGCGGGCTCGCGACCGATCCGAGCAACGTCCGCGCGGGGGACATGTACTCCGCGCAGCTCGGCGCATTTTTTCATGAGCGCTGGCAGTACCCGACGGTCATTTCGCAGGGCGAAGCCAATCGCCTGTGCGCCGTTTTTCAAATCAACATCAACCCGCGCATGGGCATCTGGCATCTCCGATCCGAGGCCGTGAAAAAGAGCGGAAACGAACTCTTCGACGACTCTGCGCGGTCGATGCTGCAAAAGCTCCTCGACGATCGGACGGCGCTCCCCGAGCCCCCCCCCGAGGTTGCAGAACAATTTCGGGGCCGCACGGTTAATGTGGCGCTCGCGGGCGATCTTCATGGAGACTCTTCGAAATGCAGATGACGCTGAAGAAAATCGGACTCGTCGGCACCCTCGGCGTCGCTGGCCTCGCAGCGGCATTCCCTGCCGTCGCTCAGGAGGGATCGAACGCACTTCCCACGGTTTCCGCGCCGACGGGCGGCCAGGTAACGCAAGTGATGGTCTCGGGTGGCAACCGATCGCTCTTCAAGGTCGCCGTCGCTCCGCTGGTCGGTGACAAGGACATCTCGAGCTCCGTCGTGGAGACCGCGGGTCGCGACCTCATGCTCTCCAGCATTTTTCAGGTGCTCGACGAGAAGAGCTTCACCGCCAACCTCGCGTCGGAAGGAACGGGAATCGAGCCCTCGTCATGGCGTAACGTCGGAGCCGACGGCGTGGTCAAAGGTCTGTCGGCGCTTCGTGGGAGCACCGTGCACCTCGAGCTCCGCCTCTTCGTCGTCTCCCGCGGCGCCGAAGCGGTCTTGAAAAAAGAGTACGACGTGCCCCCCTCCGGCGTACGCGGGGCCGTGCACTTTTTCGACAACGAGGTCGTCAAGTGGTTCACCGGCACGGCGGGGAGCTTCGGCACGCGCATGGTATTCAGCGCGACGACCGGGCGCGGCCAGAAGGGAATCTTCACGGTCGAGAGCGACGGGCAGGGGCTCTCGCGTCTCGCGGCCGCCTCCAACGTCGCGCTCGCCCCGGCGATCGGCTCTGGCGGCGTTTACTACTCCGGTGGACTGCCTGACGGGAGCTATGCGCTCTTCAAGGTCGGAAATCCCGCGGCCGTCTTGAAGCACGCAGGGCTCATCTTCGGCGTCGCCTTTGGCGGCTCCAAGATGGCGCTCGTCATCTCCCAAAACGGACAGAGCGACATCTACACAGGCTCGCCGGACGGCAGCGGTCTCACCAAGGTCACTGCGGGTGGCCTCAACACGCACCCCGCGTTCGGCCCATCCGGTCAGCTAGCGTACGTTTCGAACACCGGCGGCAGCCCGCAAATTTACGTAGATGGCAAGCGCGCAAGCTGGCGCGGCACGTACAACATGGCCCCCGTTTGGTGCAACGATCCGGAAGGGCTCAAGCTCCTCTTCATGGGACGCGACGGCGCGTCGTGGGACATCTTCAGCGTCGATCCCAGTGGGAGCGCGGCGAGCATGAAGCGCATCACGCAAGACCAAGGCTCGAACACCTATCCAGCTTGCTCGCCGGACGGACGCACGCTCGCCTTCTTCACCACGCGCGGCGGTCTCTTCACGAGCAACACGCAGGGAATGAACCAGCAGAAAATTTCGACCGCGACCGGCGAGAGTCTGCGCTGGGAAGGCAACTGAGCGTCGACGGCACTCTGTTTGCGGACGCGTGCGTCATCGAGCTCGCTCCGCGCGCTCAAAGAATCTTCTCCTCCTGGTGCTCTTTCGAGCAACAGACGAATGAGAAGATCCCGGTAGAT
>JAYTOU010000080.1:0-72912 GCA_043747615.1 Myxococcales bacterium
GGTCGCCGCCGTCGCCGCTGACCGCACCGTCGGAGTCGCCGCCGCCATTAGCGGGGTTGAAAACGCTGTCTCCAGCGCCGCCACATGCAAGAGGAAGAGCAGCTGCCGTCACGCAGCTCAGGACCAGGACGAGTGTTAGCCTCATGATAAAACTTTATGTCAGGGCGATAAAGTTTGGTGGCTTTTGAACCACTATCACTCGGAATAGTAAGAGGTTCGTGCGCCTTTCATGACGGCGCGCCATGCCGCGCCAGATGTCGTTCGCGTGCGCACTTCAGGCGTCGGGCCTGGCGTCAGTGAAGCGCACGGAGGGTCGACTCCACGGTAAGCTTCATCTGCATGCGGGAAAATTTGCGCGCGTCGCTGCTCGTCGCGCTCATCGCGTTGAGCTCGCCCGTCGGCTGCCGGGGCATCTTCACCTCGGAGGTAGATGCCGGCCCGGCCGTCGTCGGCGCTCGTGACACGAGTCCATCGCGCACACCGCCACCGTTGCGCGCGCCGCATCCACCAACCCCGGCCCTCCCCGATCTGCCGATCATCCAAGCCCACGTTGCACCTGCGCCCGTACCTTTCGGGATCAACGTCGACAATCTGCCGTGCCGCGGCGTGTGGACCGGAGAGGAAGTCCAGCCACTCAACTGTTTGAAGTCCGCGTCACTCTTCGGGCATGGTCAAGACGGCGCCGTGGCTTTGGTGCCCGCTTCGCTCCTCGCGCCGCGGCCCGCGCACTTGCCCGCAATCGTCGACCATCGTCTCGACGGCACCGAGGGGCCCGTGCGAAACCAAGGGGCAGTCCCTGCGTGCACGGCGTTTGCGGCAGCGGCTGCGCTGGATCATGCCGTCTCGCGGTGGACTGGGAAGGCTACCCAACTTTCGGTGATGCAGTTTTGGGCGCGCTACCACACGCCGTTGGAGAATCGGTCGATCGCCTCGAACCTCGGGCTTCCGCTGAGCGCCGAAGAGAGCTGGCCGTTCAAGGCGACCGAGGCAAGCGCGTGGGTGGAGTGCGCGCCCGGCACGAAGGGGACGCGCTGCGGCAAGGCCATCGATCCCACGCACGCGAAGCAAGCCGACTCTCGCCCGGCAGCATCGTTCACGCGCGTCGAGCACCTCCCGTCGATCGAGACCGCGATCCTGAAGGAGCGTCTCGCTGCGGGGCAGGACGTCATCGTGGCCATGCTGGTCACCGACACGTTCGCGCCCGCCGGCCGCCCTGGCGCGCGCTACATTCCGCATTACACGAAAGCGAGCCCCGACACTGGCCACGCGCTTGTCCTCGCCGGCTACGTCACTCTTCCGCACGGCACGTATTTCCTCATGCACAACAGCTGGGGCTCCAACTGGGGAGACGGCGGTTACGCCTGGATTCACGAAGCAACGCTCACCACGTGGGCGCACGAGGCTCTCGTTCTGGACGCCGAGCCCGCGCAGCCCAGTCCGAACCAGCGGCCAAGGCGCGGACGCGGCGAGACGACCTGCGACGGTGCGCTCGTGCCCGACAGCATTCGCGGCACATGCGCCCCAGCGTGCCCCGACACGAGTCCGCGCCACGACGGCGTGTGCCCGATCGCCGGTCAGTGCCCCGTCGGTTACGTCAACCTCACCGGCGTGTGCGTGCTCGCCGCGCCCAACGAGTCGGGTCGCGACACGGACACGGGGATCGCCTGGGCCTGCGGGCCGGGCGGCTGCGCGTACAGCGTTCCAAAAGCCTATGACGCTGCGTGCACGGGTGGGACCTGCAAGCTCTCCTGTCCGGCTCCAGATTTTCGTCTCGCCCGCGGAGCTACGGCGCTCACCTGCGTCGAATGATGAACGTCGTTTAGACCCGGGCGCTCCTCGCGCTCTCGATCGTGGGCGTCTCGATCGCGTCGGCGAACGGCTGCGCCGAGCAGACAGGTCCAGCTCCGCAGGCGGGCGCGCGCTCCCTGACTACCGGTCGATCATTTTTCGAATGCGCTCGTCGTCGACGTGCGTGTCCCAATTCCAATCGGTGCAGCTGGCGCCGGGGAGCTCCTCGGCCAGCCTTGCCGCGAACTTGTCGATGGCTTGGTCGACGTTCGCGCCGGAGTAGGTCATGGCGATCACCCCGACCGACCGGTGGAGTCGGACGGAGAAGAGAGTGGCCGACACTTCGAAGAGGCTGCGATCCGTAGGATGCAAGTCCCTCGCGGGCGGCGCCATTTGCCCCGCGCCCTGGCGTCCGCCCATGCCTCCCATGTTGCGGGGAGACTGGGCGGGGGCCTGTCGTGGCAATTCGCTCGCGGCGATCGGCTGCGGAGGATGCCCGGCGATCGTGATGACGACGATCGCGTCGCCCGTCGCCATGGGCCCGAATTGATCGAGGAGATCGTCCGTGACGCCGTTGGCTCGCGCGTAGTCGTCGACCGCAGACGACAGCGCGGGCGCGGTACTGACGAGCCTCTCTCCATACGCCACGCCGCAGACGGTGGGCTTGCCGAATGCGCGAGAGAGGCGGGGGCCGATGGCGTCCCAGGACTCGGGGGTCATCCGCCCGTCCTTGAAGATGCCGAAGACCGAGACCTTCGCGCCGGTCGTCACGAACTCGGGCGCGTGCTTCACGCTGAACTGCGTCCCGTCGTCAGCGCAGGCCGTCATGATGAGAATACCGATCGAGGCGATCTGCTTGCGCATGGCAGATCTTCCCTAGCCGAAAACTCAGCGGGGCCCTCAGATAATCTTACGAGCATCGCTGCCGGGTCGACGACCTACAGGCGCCGCGTCATCGCTCAAGAGCCGACGGACGATGGCCCGCGGCGCACGCGATTCCTGGGTGACGGCGCCGCCGGTCTGAAGGATGCCCTCCGCTGCGGCTACGCGCGGCGCGCGTTTCGTGCTGCGCGGCGGGGGATGGCCCACGATCGGTTCTCTACTTTGCGAACTTGTTCTTCGTGCCGGCTTTGGGATCGGCGCCGTTCTTCGCCGTGTTCTTGTCGGCAAGCTTCTTTTCGGCGGCGAGCACTTTGGCGTCGACGGGCGCGTCGGGAGTTGCATCGAGCATCGCGATCGGAGCCACGTCGGCGAACTTGTCTTTGACTCCGCCAGCGCGCACCACGGCTCGTCCATCGGCGCCCCGTGTTCCGGCAGCGCCCTTCGCACCGCGTGCACCTGCGCGCCCGGTCCTGCCGGACTGCGTGCCCTGTCCGCCGCCGCTGCCGCTGCTACCTGCAGCTCCTGCGTCGCCACCGTGACCGGCCTCGCCTGCAAGGCCGCCCGAAACGTCGGCGACGATGAGGCTCGCGAGGTCTGGGTATTTGGCGTCGTACACCAATTCGACTGTGCCGCCAGGGCCGCCGCGTCCGCCGCTTCCGCCCTGACCGCCGGTTGCTCCGTCGCCGCCGTCGCCACCATCTTGATTGGTTTGTCCTGCGCCGCCGGAGCCGCCTGCGCCGCCCGAGCCTCCGGAGCCAGCCACGCCGCCCGCTCCACCGTTTGCGCGGATCGTGAACGGACGATCGGCGGGGGCGAGGAGGAGGTCTTCTTTGTCGCCAGTGATCCTCACGGCGATCAGCTTGTCGTAGAACGGCGTCTTCACGAAGGTCACGAACGCCTGGATCCGCGGGCCCGCAGCGCCGTCGCCGCCGCCTCCTCCGGGGTCGCCCGGTGCTCCGTTACCACCGTTTCTGCCGCCCATCGCCATTTCGCCGGAGCGGCCGCCCAGGCCCGTTTCTCCGCCTTGGCCCGGCTCGCCGAGCGCGCCCGCCTCTTTGATGCAGGCGTAGTCGGGCTTGTACTTGGCCTTGACGTTGAGCTTGTCGGCGCGGCGCTTGAACACCGTCTGGATCTCGAACTCCGTCCCCGCCGTAGCGATCACGTCTTTGTTCGGCGCGAAAAATCCGAATTCATCGAACGCACCTTGCTGGCTTGCAAACCCGAAATCCGTGAACTCCATCTTGTCGTTCTTGTTCGCGCCCGCGCCGCCTTCATAGGTCTGGAGGGTCTTCGCCTTGCCGTCGCCTTTGAGCATCACCTCGGCGGTGACGACCATCTGCACGACTTCCCGTGGGCAGATCGTCTTCTGCGGCTTGCGGATGTCGGCGGCGATCGTCTTCACATCAGCCTCGGAAAGATCCACGGAGTTCTTGCCAATGAGACTCTTCATGAAACCGCACCCCGTCGCGCTGGAAGCGAGGAGAAGCGCGAAGCCCAAGGTGCTGACGGCAGCAGTGCGATTTCGCATGATGTGTCCTACGCCCCCTTACCCGAAACCTTCCTTGGTCGACCTCGGAAGATTGCGTCGCGGGACAAAGTCGCGCTGGCTCGTCATCCGTTGCGCAGCGTGTGAAGCACTTCACAGGCGAAGGGCAGCATCGCCACCGCGACGATCAGCCCGAGGATCAGCACCATGGGCGCAATCTTCGTGAAGGTAGCTGGCGGCGTCAGGAACCAATCGTCGGTCATGAAGTCGAACACCACTCCGCGCGCGGGCACGTAGGTGACGCACCACATCGCGCCGGCGGCCGCGTAGAGCCCGCTCGAGGCGAAGAGATTGGCCCACCACGTGAAGGGGTAACGGCCATCGCGGAGAAAAAGGTAGCCGTCGTAGCTCCACGATGCAGACAAGAGCCAGACCACCGCCGCCACGAACGCCTGCCGTTTCGGCAAGAGCCCGCGTGCTGCGCGTGCGATCGCGCCGACCGCCCACGGCGCCGTCAGGAAGGTGAGCGTGCTCATGATCGCGCCGTCGGCGTGATCCCACGTCGGGTCGCCGGTGTAGGGCGCGGCAGTCACGAAGAAGCCCGCAGCAAGGAGGAACGTAACGAGCTTCCACGGCACGAGGAGCGCGCGCAAATACGCTCGAGAAAATAGTCCATACGCACGCGGCTCGCGCGCTACGAGGGCGATGGCCAAGAGCAACGCCGAGCTCCAGGCGGCGATGTAACGGAGGGCGAGCTCGCGCGGCATCAGTCGAGGCCGTGCTCGCGCAGCTCGTTGTAGAGCGCGCGCCGACTGATCGCGAGGAGCCGCGCGGCAACGGTGCGGTTGTTACCGGAGCTCCGGAGCGCTTTCAGGATCGCTTCGCGCTCGGCATCGCCGCGGCGCCGTCGAGAAAGAGCGTGCCCTTGTGGGCGAGCTCTGTGCGCCCCGGTTTGCGCGCGGCCGCACCCGTGAAGGCGCCCTTCTCGTAACCGAAGAGCTCGCTCTCGAGGAGGCTGTCTGGAAAGGCTGCACAGTGCAACTTCACGAACGGCTGATCGCGCCGCGGGCTCTCGCGACGGACGGCTCTTGCCACCAGCGCTTTTCCGGTGCCTGTTTCGCCGAGGACGAGCACCGTCGCCGTCCCAGGTGCCACGCATCACACGGTGGCGAGAGCCTCGCGGACGCCCGGTGAGTCCCCGATGAGATCCGTTCCCACTGGGGCCAGCCGGAACGCGCGACGCCGCGAGCGCCGAAGAGCTCAGCGCTCTCTTCACGACGAAGAGAATGCCTCCGTGACCGAGCTCGCGCTCGAGGCGAAAACGCCCGACAATGGTCGCTCTGGTCGAGAGCCCGCCCTTCTCCACGCGGGAGGACTAGCATCTCTGGTAAAGCAACGCTTCCGGTGCCCGCTGCATCGGAGCACCAGCGGACTGCCGCTATGGAGGATTTTCACATGAAGCTCGTTCGATTCCTTTCTTTGCCCGTTCTCGCCGCGCCCGTCCTCGCCCTGTTCATCGCCGGTTGCGGGAGCGCGCCGCCCAAAGTCGTGACCACGACGACCTCCGAGACGCCGGCCACGGAGCCCGCTCCTGTCGCCGCAACCAAACCCCCGGAAGCCGGCATGGGAGCGACAAATCCCGATCTGCTCCCACCGATCGCGCCCACCGCGCTCTCCGACGAGCAGATCGCAGCCATCAACAGCGCCGCGAACCGAGGCGAAGTCGATCAGGCGAAGCTCGCCACCGAGAAGTCGAAGAACCCGAAGATCAAGAAGTTCGCAGCGATGATGACGGCCCATCACGGCGACGCCAACACCAAGGCAACCGACATGCTCCGCAAGGCGCACATCACGCCCGAAGAGAGCGTTACGAGCACCCAGATGACGACGGAGTCATCGAAGCTCGTCGAGTCGCTCAAGCCAATGTCCGGGCCTGAGTTCGATCGCGCGTACATCGATGCGCAGGTGAAAGAGCACGCTGCCATCCTCGACGCGCTCGACAACAAGATGCTCCCCGCCGTGAAGAACGCGGACCTGAAGAACGAGCTTACTGCGATGCGCGCGAAGGTCGACGGTCACATGAAAGAAGCGCAGGCTATTCAGAAAAGCCTCCCCACGCCGGTGCCCGCCAAGTAAGTCGGGTGCCGTTCATCACGCGACGCACTCGTGCGAAGTAATTTAAGACGCATGGATTCTGAAGAACCGGCGACGCATCCGCTCGTCGCCGATCTTCAGGCTCGCGCGGATCGCAAAACCACCCGGCATCATCGTGCCGTCGACGCAGTCCGCACTCATTTGGGGAGCCCGTTCACCCTCTACGCGGTCTTGTTGTGGAGCGTCTTGTGGATGCTCGGAAATACCCTGGCGCCGCGCTTCGGAATCACACCCATTGATCCGCCACCGTTCGACTGGCTTCAGGGAGTCGTGGGGATCTCCGCGCTCCTCCTGACGATCGCGATCGTGAGCGCGCAGAACCACCAGGCCAACGTGATCGCGCAGCGTGAGGATTTCGATCTGAGGCTCAATTTACTGGCCGAACGCAAGACCGCGAAGATCATCGAGCTCCTCGAGGAGCTCCGTCGCGACCTTCCGAGCGTGAAAGATCGCCGCGACACGGAGGCCGAGATTCTTCAGCAGCCCGCCGATCCGCAGGCGGTGCTCCTCGAGACTCCCGACGAAATCGCGGGTCAAGAAGCACGCGTCGCCAACGAAACTAAATGAGCTTGAGCGAGCCGACGAAGTCGCGTTTGCCGAGCTCCACGCCGTTGTGCCGGAGGATCGCGTAGGCCGTCGTCAGGTGGAAGTAGAAGTTCGGGAGCGCCATCTCGTTCAGGTAATCCCCGCCGAGAATGGTTTTGCCTTCGAGGAACGGGAGGCTGACTGCCCGCTTGTCGGCGCCGACGAAGTCCGCTGCGCTGAACGTATCGAGGTACGCGACGCAGGTGCGAATGCGTGCATGGAGCTCTTCCATCGTCTTCTCGGTGTCGGGATGCGACGGCGGTTCTTTGCCCGTGAGGCGCGCCGCGGTGGTCTTGGCGCCGTCGCAGGCCGACTGCACCTGCCTGACGAGTGGGTACTGATCGGGCGCGAGACGGGCCGCGACGAGAACGCTGGGGTCGAAGGATTTCTTCGTCGCGAGGGCTTCGCCGGCGCTGAGCCACGCGTCGAGCTGGTTCAGCATCTTTTTCATCTGGGGCACGGAGGCTTCGTAGAGGGACATGGCTGAGATTTACTACGCCGCTTCAGGAAGGCACCGAAAAAAGATGGCCCCTCGCATCAGTGAGGAGTGAGAACGAGCTTTCCTCTAACCTCGCGGCGGGCCATACGCTCGAGCGCTTCCTGCGCGCGGTTGAACGGGAGCGTCGCGTCGATGTGCGGGCGTAGCTTTCCTTCGGCCACCCAGTGGAGGATGCGAGCGGCGTTCGCACGGTTTTTCGCGGGGTCGCGCATTGCGAAGGCGCCCCAGAAGACGCCGACGATCTGACAAGACTTCAAGAGAACCAAGTTGAGCGGGATCTTCGGAATGTCGCCCGCTGCAAAGCCGACGACGAGGTAACGACCTTCCCAGGCGATCGCGCGCAGAGCTTGCTCGGAGTACGTGCCACCGACGGGATCGTAGATCACGTTCGCGCCTGCTCCGCCGGTCAGGGCCTTCGTGCGGTCCTTGAGATCTTCGCGCGCGTAGCAGATCCCCTCGTCGGCACCGTGCTGCTTGCAAAAGGCGATTTTTTCGTCGCTCGACGCGGCCGCGATCACCCGCGCGCCGAGGAGCTTGCCAAGCTCGATGGCCGCCGTGCCCACGCCCCCTGCGGCTCCGAGGACGAGAAGCGTTTCGCCTTTCTGAAGCGCCGCACGATCGACCAGAGCGTAGAGCGTCGTCGCGTAGGTGAGGAGCGTTGCCGCGCCTACTTCGAAGCTCACCTCGTCGGGCAGCTTCATCGTCGCCATCTCGGGAGCAACGACGCGCTCCGCGAACGCGCCGTTGAGGAGCGACACCGCCACGCGATCCCCAGGCACAACCGAGGAGACGCCCGCGCCGACCGCCGTCACCACGCCCGCGGCTTCTCCGCCCGGGCTGAAGGGCAGCTCGGGCTTGAACTGGTACTTGCCGTACGTGAGGAGGACGTCGGGAAAGTTTACCCCCGCGGCGCGGACGTCGACGAGCACCTCTCCTGCTCCGACGACGGGCTCCGGTAGCTCGTCGATTCGGAGACCTGAGGGCCCGCTGTGATCATGGCAACGAACGGCTCGCATGCTTCCCTGGTACCACGTCTTCGCGGCCGACCCAGAGCGCCCAGGCGATGAACACGATCTGGAACGGCAAGCGCAGCCAGAGCAAGGCGATCGGGACGTGCGAGGCCGCTGGCTGAATGTCGTTCAGAGCCATATTGAGGTTCGCCGGAAACACTGCGAAGTAGAGCGCGATGAGCCCGAGCGAGGCTGGTCGACGCGCGACGGGCACGAGCAGACCGACTCCGCCGAGGATCTCGAACACGCCGCTCACGATCACGAGAGCGAGCGGCGCTGGGAGAAAATGCGGGACGATTTTTAGGAATCCGTCGGGCTTCACGAGGTGCAGCATGCCCACGCTGATCATCACCGCGGCGAGGATGACGCGAAACGTTCCACGCAAGGGGGGCGCCTTCACCCGGTCAGCGTATAGCACTCTCTTTCCCGCTCCGAGTTTCAGGCGGGCATACAATCAAAGCTCGGCGTGTGGTGAGCTACCTGTCGTCTCCCTCGGCCGACACGTGCTGAAGCCGCTGGTCAGGGGAGCGTGAGCTGCAACGCGGCCACGGCGCTCGCCGCTGCGATCGGGATCGTGAAGTTGTCGTCGAGGCGCGTCGACCAGAGCTCCGCGAGCGCGCCCACCGTCGCACCCCCGAAGGCGAGGATTACGATCGAGGACACCGGAAGCACCGAAGTGAGCGAGAGCCAACCAAACGCGGCGAGCGCGCCGATCACCAGGAAGGTGAGCGTCCCTTCGAGCGAGCGCTTCGCGCGGAGCGGAATGCGCCCGAACCTTCGACCGATGAAGCCCGCAGCGGGATCCGCCAAGGCCAAGATGAGAACGCCGAGCTCCGCCGCCTGCGAGGTAGCAAAGACCGCGAGGATGAGGAGCGCAGTCACGTACCAGGTCGACGAGTTCACGCGGTGACGCTCCTCGGCGTGCGCAACAGGCCCGAACAAACGCATCATGCGGTCGTTGGCCGTGACGCTGAAGCGCCTCGCCGTTTCGATCGACCACGCCGCGATGACGAACGCCGCAGCCACGGCGATGAGCCAGGGGCGGCTAGGTATGAGCCGGATCATGGCGATAGAGACGGCGCCCGACGCCACGTGAAAGATGCTCCGCACGTAGTTGCCGGGCCGCGTAGCCACCGGCTGCGTAAGCCTCGACAGGGCCGAAACGTCGGCAAAAGGCAGCGCGGTCGAGTCGTCGGCAGGCTGGGTCACGTATGAGAATGTAGCCGTCCCCGGTCGGCCGATTATCAGGCGTTCGTCATTTCCAGACCAGCTAAGGTAGCCCCATGACGTCCCGACCTTACGACCTCGTGCTTTTTGGTGCGACCGGGTTCACCGGCAAGCTCGTCGCCGAATACCTGGCCGCCCACGCACCCGCAGACCTTCGCTGGGCGCTCGCGGGGCGAAGTCTCTCCAAGCTCGAATCCGTGCGGACCGATCTTGCGCGCAT
Organism: Myxococcales bacterium; assembly: GCA_043747615.1. Lineage (GTDB taxonomy): Bacteria > Myxococcota_A > Polyangia > Polyangiales > Polyangiaceae > JAYTOU01. The sequence continues at coordinate 9,852 of JAYTOU010000080.1, forward strand.
CTCGCCCTCCGCAGCGTCTCTTCCTCTCGTGCTCGGCGACAGTCAGGACGAAGCATCGATGGAGGCGCTTGCGAAGGCGGCGCGCGTGGTGTGCACGACGGTCGGGCCGTACATGAAATACGGGCGCGCGCTCGTCGCCGCGTGCGCAACGAACGGCACGCACTACTGCGATCTCACCGGTGAGGTCCCGTTCATGCGCGACACCATCGATCGCCACGACGCGCGCGCGAAGGAGACTGGAGCGCGAATCGTCCACACTTGCGGCTTCGATTCGATCCCGTCGGATCTCGGGGTGCGGATGATCCACGAGCACGCGCGCAGCCTCGGAAAGAAGCTGGCGTGGGTGCGTTTCTTTGCGGGCGAAAGCAGCGGCGGGGTGAGCGGCGGAACGGTTGCCTCGATGCTGGAGCTCCTTGAGCTCGCCAAGAAAGATCCGCAGATGCGCCGCGTTCTAGGCAACCCGTACGGTCTCGATCCGGTGCCGGCGCGCGGCCTCGATGGCCCCGATCAGATCGGCGTGCGCTTCGATGCGGAAATGGGAATGTGGACCGGTCCGTTCGTGATGGCCGCCGTCAACACCCGCGTGGTGCGTCGGTCGAACGCGCTCCTAGGGCACGCCTACGGTCCGTCGTTTCGCTATTCCGAAGTGATGACCTTCGGCAAAGGACCTAAAGGTTTCTTCGCCGCGTCGGCGGTGAGCGCGGGGCTCGCTGCGTTCATCGGTGCCGCGTCTCTCGCGCCGACCCGTCGCCTCCTCGAGCGCACGTTGCTTCCCGCTCCGGGGGAAGGCCCATCAAAGGAGAAGCGCGATCATGGATTCTTCGTGGTGCGTTTCCTTGCGGAGACGGAGGCGGACAACGGCCCCCCGCTGCGCATCTCGGCGCGCGTCGAAGGCAAGAGCGATCCCGGCTACGGCGAGACGGCGAAGATGCTCTCGCAGGCAGCGATGTGCCTCGCGCTCGACGGTGATCGCATTGCACCCGGTGGCGGCGTTCTCACGCCCGCCTCGAGCATGGGCATGACCCTGGTCGAGCGGCTGCGCGCGGCCGACATGGTGTTCGACGTCGCCACTGTCTAAATTGGACGAGATAAATACCCCCACGCGGGTGACGCTCGTACGCACGACGCCCGCTCAAACGGAGGGATTTTTCGGCGCGGTTCGTGCCGGCGGCCGGCCTGAGCACTCCGGAATACCTGACAATCACGTTTGCGGCGCTCGATTTGCGGCGCTCGAGACGAAGACCACCGCGGCCCGCGCGCCCGTGCTTCCGATTGCGGCTAAGCCGGTAGCAAGCCTGTCGTCAAGGCGGCTTCTGCTCCGGCACCAGCACCTGCGGCCGCTGCGAAGAAGAACGCGCTCGTCCGCGCGCAGCTCGAGTAGACCTGCAAAAAGCTGCTAGAGATGCTCGGAGAGCATGAAGCCCGCGGACTGCACACCAACACTCGATCCGGTCGTTCCGCTTCATGCGGCGGTGGACCGCGACGCCGGGCGTCTTCACTTGCTCCATGCCGAGCGGCTCCATTGCCGGCGAGGTTGCAGCGCGTGCTGCGTCGATGACCTCACGGTGTTCGCGGTGGAGGCCGCGCCCATTCGTCGAAACCACGCGGAGCTCTTGACCCACGGCGTTGCGCACGCGGAGGGTGCCTGCGCGTTCCTCGACGATGAGGGCGCGTGCCGCATTTACGCGGAGCGACCTTACGTTTGCCGGACGCAGGGGCTACCGCTTCGATGGGTCGAGGAGCGCGACGGCGGCGATGTAGAGCTCCGGGACATCTGTCCGCTCAACGAGGCAGGCCAGCCGATCGAGCACCTGAGCGAGGACGCGTGCTGGACGATCGGTCCATTCGAGGAACGGCTCGGTCGCCTCGTGAGCGGCCCGCCTACGCGCGTTCGACTGCGCGATCTTTTCGTTCACCACGGTCGAAGGGTGCCATGAAAAAAGAGCTGATTCTCCTGGCCCTCGTGGCCTGTACCAAGGGTGCGGCGCCGGCGGCGAACGAGGCTGTCGATGCGGCTCCCCCGTTGCAGCTCCCGCAAGCGGCACCGGTACTTTCCGTTCCTTCCGTTGCCTCTCCATCGCCTTCCGCTCCTTCGACTGCGCTGGCACTTCCTGCTGCGTCGGTTCGTGCCGTTCCTTCCGGGCGTTCCGTTTCTCCGGTGGCTCCTGATCCCTTGGGCAAGCCTATGCTCCAGCCGGCGTCTGCGAAGGTGACGGGAAACCACTTCGCGCTCGACGTGGCGTCGCTCGGGTGCGTTGTCGGACGCGAGTGCGCGGTGACGGTGCGGCTCGAGGCGACCGGCGGCTACCACATCAACAAAGAGTATCCATACAAGCTCGTCCTCAGCCCGACGCCCAACGTGGAGTTTCTCGGGCGCGATCCAGGCAACGCTGCCACGTTCTCCAAGGCCGCCGGCGATTTCGTCGTCGCGGAAGAGCACGTGGCAACGATCACGGCGCGCCTCAAACCTTCGGCGAAGGGCATGGCGAGCATCACCGGGATCTACAAGATGAGCGTCTGCTCGGAAGCAAACTGCCAGGTCGAGCAGACGAAGATCGCGCTCGACCTGGCCATCCAATGAGCTCGGAACGGCTGCAGCGCATCGCGCATCGGACTATGCTGTCTGGTGCGCGGTCGCGGATCACCGTGCGTGCTTCTTCATGCCTTAGGAGGAAATAACATGCGCTCAATTTCTTGGATCGTGGTCACCGCAATGTCGGCGGCGGTGGCGCTCGTCGCGTCTCCTCGCGAAGCCCATGCCGGGCTCAGCGCCTGCAACAACATCGAAGTGAGCGCCAGCGCGAACTGCAAAGTGGAAACCATGGGCGGGTGCACCGTGCAGTGCACGCCCGTCAGCTTTCAGGCCGCCTGTTCCGGCAAGCTCGAGACCACGTGCGACGGAATGTGCAACGCCACGGCCGACGTTTCGTGTCAGGGCACGTGCAAGTCGGACTGCACCGGCAAATGCACCGCCGATCCGGGAAGTGTCGACTGCTCGGCGAGCTGTAAGGCGACCTGCGAAGCCGACTGTAGCGGGAAGTGCTCGGCCAGCGCGAACAAGGCCGAGTGTCAGGCGTCGTGCACGTCCTGCTGCGGAGGCCACTGCGACGCGAAGTGCACCGGCACTCCCCCCTCGGCGGCGTGCGACGCAAAGTGCGAAGCGAGCTGCCAGGGCTCGTGCAGCGGCAAGGCGAACATCGACTGTCAGATCACTTGCCAATCCAAGGGCTACGTCGATTGCGAAGCGAACCTCACCGGCGGCTGCAAGGCCAAGTGCAGCGAGCCTTCGGGCGCGCTCTTCTGCGACGGCCAGTACGTCGACACCGGCAACAACCTCCAAAACTGCATCGACGCGTTGAACGCCATTCTGAAAATCAAGGTTGCTGCGAGCGGCGAAGCAAGCTGCGACGGCGGCAACTGCTCGGCGAGCGGCAAGGCGTCCGCGACGTGCGCCGCTTCACCTGGCGAAGCACCCCTGTCGGGCGGATTCATCTTCGCAGGCCTTGGCCTCGGGTTCATTGCGGCGCGCAGGTCGAAACGCCGGCACCAACGATGAGCGCAGGGTAAGAGCCAACGACGGTCGTCGATTTGTCGGCGGGGCGGAACCGGGTGACGACGGACCCGGCCGCGCCTCCTTGCCCAGTGAAGAGGTAGAAATCGCCGCCCCAGAAGGCGAACGCGTAACCGTTCCCTTGGTCGACGTCGAGCTGATCGGCAGCGATGACTTGGGCGGTGTTTTTTTCGATCTCGCCGACGAACGAGACGGTCTGACCCGTAGTCTTTGTGTAGTATGCAAACAGTCGCCCGTCGCCCGTGCCGGTGAGCTCCGCGCGGTTGACCGTCGGGATGAACGGGCCAACGCTCGATAGATTGAAGCTCGTCGTGTCGATCGAGCCGAGCCGCGAGTTGCCACCGCTTGCGTTGTCGGCGGCGACGAACAGCGTCTCCGAGGGGCCGGCCATGTTGGTGGAGAAGCCCATTCCGAATGTGCTGAAGCCAAGCTGATTCACGCGGAAGGGCGTGGCCACGCAGGCCGCCGTGGCCGTGCTCACGCGGTAGATGTGAAGATCGTTGAAGAGGATATAGGCGAGGCCCTTGCGATCGACGGCCATCGAGAACGGCGTGGCGTTGCCCATGGCCGGCGGCGGAGGCGGCTCTGTCGGGCACGCGATGACCCCGATTCGCTTGAAGGTGCCTTGCGGCGGATAGAACGCGAGGAGCTCGTTGGTGGTTTCTGTGATCAGGTAAATCTGGGTGTCGCCTGCATCCAGGCAGTCCATCCGGTTGGCGTCGCGTCGCATGGCGTCGAGCGGCGGGAGCGCGTCTTCGTCCTCGGCGTCGGCCTCATTCGGTTCGCGAACGTCGGGCTTCTTGCCCGCGTCGTCGGCGGCGGGCTCGAGTGCTTCGTCGTACAAGAGGCCCGTGCGCGAGCCACAAGCGATGAATCCCGCGGTCCCGAGGGCAATCAACACGACGGCAGCTTGGCGGGAACGCATCGGCGCGCGGAGCATAGCCGATCTGCTCGGTTCGCGCGTCATGGCGAAAGTCACCCTGGTCGCGCTCCCCTGTTCGCCGTGGACGCAAAAGGCCACGCATTCAAGCGAGGACGATCTCGTTGCCTGGCGCGACCGGATCTTCGAAAAACACCGTACGCTGCGCGCGTGACCACCATTCGCGCTCGTAGCTTCGCCTTCCTCGGCTTCCTCGCAGTCGCCGCTCCCGGGTGCGGCGGCTCACCGCCGGTATCCATCGCTCCGGCACCTTCGGCACCGCCCGCGCTCGTCCACGTGCAGGTCCTTGCCTTCAACGATTTTCACGGGAACCTCGAGGCCCCAATCGGAAGCAACGGCAAGGTGGGCACGCTTCAAGTAGGCGGCGCAGCGTACCTCGCGGCGCATGTTCGGCAGCTGCGAGCCGAGAACCCGAGCACGGTCGTCGTCTCTGCCGGCGATCTCACGGGGGCGAGCCCGCTGCTCTCGAGCCTGCTCGGCGACGAGCCGGCGGTGGTCGTCATGAACCGCATCGGTCTGGATTTCGAAGGGTTGGGAAATCACGATTTCGATCACGGCCTTCCGGCGCTCGTTCATCTGCAGAAAGCAGCGACGTTCCAGTACCTCGCCGCCAACGTCGATGTGACGGCCACCCACAAGTCCGTCTTCCCGCCCTACGCGATCCGGGAATTTTCTGGAGCGCGGGTCGCGTTCATAGGCGTCACACTCGAAGGCACGCCAGACGTGACGGTGCTCAGCGCGGTGGAAGGGCTGTCGTTCTCGAACGAAGCGGCAACCGTGAATGCGCTCGTTCCCGAGCTTCGGAAGCAGCGGGTCTCGGCGATCGTGCTCTTGATTCATCAGGGAGCCACGCAAGACAAGGGTGGTACGTACGACTCCTGTGACGGGCTTTCCGGCGACTTGCTGCCGATCCTCGAGCGACTGAGCCCAGCCGTCGACGTGGTCGTGAGCGGCCACACGCACCAGGCCTACAACTGCACGATCGGCGGTCGACTGGTGACGAGCGCCATGAGCTATGGGCGTCTCCTCACGAAGATCGATCTCACTATCGATCCGAGCTTGCATCGAGTGACGGAGAAGCACGCCAGGAACGTTCCGGTGACCCACGATCTCTTGCCCGACCCCGAGGTGGTGCGCCTGGTCGCGACCTACAAGGAGAAGGCGGCTCCGATCGCTGGACGGATCGTGGGCTACCTCAAGACCGACGCGGTCAGCAGCGCGAGGCTCACCAAGAGTCCTTCATGCGAGACCTCGCTCGGCGATCTCATCGCAGACGCGCAGCTCGCCGCCACGAGCGAACCCTCACGCGGCGGAGCCGAGATCGCCCTCATGAACCCCGGCGGCATTCGCGGCGACCTCCTCGCGAACGGAGCTGGAAAACAAGACTCCGTCGTCACCTTTGCGGAGGCCTTCGAGGTGCAGCCATTCAACAATCAGCTGGTGACGATGACGTTACGCGGGGATCAGATTCGCGCGGTTCTCGAGGCCCAGTTCGTCCGCACGGAGCCGCGGATTTTGCAAATCTCGAGCGGGTCTAGTTACCGCTACACGTACGACCGAGCCGCCAAGAAGGGCAAGCTCGACGCAGCCTCGATCCGCATCCATGGAGCGCCGCTCGATCCTGCGAAGTCGTACCGGGTCACCGTCAACTCGTTCCTAGCCGCAGGCGGAGACGGTTTCGCCGTCCTCAAGGAGGGCACCGCGCGCGTCACCGGCGTCGCCGACGTCGAGGCGCTCACCACGTACTTAGGCAAGACGAGCTCGGCTGCTTCACCCCTCGATCCGGAGCGCGCACTCGGCCGAGTCAGCGGCGACGGCTGCGCGTTGTAGCGAGGCGGTACTCCCGCTCTGGACGACGCGGATATGCGTTGGACGAGCGCTCTGCCGCCTGGTCCGCGCTTAGACGTCGCGCGCGCGCAAGGCGAGGCCGGTGGCTACGGAGATCATCTCGCCGCCCGCGCGGATCTTCTGCGCACCGAAGCGCACGTCGAAGATGCGGCGCACGGCCGGGACGAACGACGTTCCGCCGGTCATGAAGACTTGATCGACGTCCTTCGCCGCCACTCCCGCGCGCGCGAGTAGACCGTCGACGCACGTGGCCATGGCCGTCGTCTCTTCCTCGATCCACCCTTCGAACTGGGCGCGCGTGATCGTTGCCTCGATTTGGAGGGGCGGGTCTACGAACGAGAAGAGCGTCTCGTCCTTTGCGGACAGGTCGAGCTTGGCGCGCTCGACAGCGCGGTACAGGTGATAGCCGAGATCGTAGTCGAGGACGTGAAGGAGGGCGCGGATCTTCTGCGGCTCCTTCGATTGATCGGCGATCTCCTCCAGGAGGTCGATGTTCTTCTTCGTCTTGAGGAACGACAAGTGATGCCAGCGCCGGAGTCGCGCGTAGATCCACACCGGCACGGGAAGCTCGTTGCCGAACATCGACCGGTAGTGGGAGCCGAGCCCGAGCATTGGAGCGACGACGTTGTGCAGCACCTTCGCATCGAGCGCGTCTCCGGCGAGGCCGACACCGTCGTTGCCGAGGATCTTCCGCGCACCCGAGGCGCGGCACGAGGGCCCCACCTCGATCAGCGAAAAATCGCTCGTTCCGCCGCCGAAATCGGCGATGAGGACGAGCTCGTCGTGATCGAGCTGACTCTCGTAGTAGTACGCTGCGGCGACGGGCTCGTACTCGAGAACCACGTCGGTGAACCCCACCGCGCCGAGCGATGTGCGCAGCCGCTCGACGGCCAGAGCCTCGTGCTCGGGATCCGACGCATTCGCGAAGTGCACCGGGCGGCCGACCACGATGCGCGACCCTAGTGGACCGAGCTGCTCTTCCGCGCGGGCCCGGATGTCCGCGAGGAGGAGGGTGAGGAGATCGGTGAGAGAGTGCGTGCGCGCAAAGATGCTCGTGGCCTGAAAGCTGCGGTCGGCGAGGTACGACTTCAGCGACTGAATGAGCCGACCCGTACCTTCGCCCTCGAGGTAGCGATCTATGGCGCGCCCACCGCCAACCGCCTCGAGCCGTCCGTACGCATCGCGCGCATCAGGATGAAAATAGAGAATGGATCGGAATGTCTCCGACTCCCCTTTTTTATGGGCGAATCGCGCGAGGTTGACGCGATCACCCTCCGCGACGCCAATAGCGCTATTGGTCGTTCCGAAGTCGAGCCCGACGCACCTCACGCCCTTACAGCAACGAGAGCCGATTCATCAGGTTGCCACAAAGCTCCGATCCGGGGCTGCGCTCACGTTCGAGGGCGAGGGCGGTCGCGAAGGTGAGGCTCGCTGCATCCGGTTCATTGAGCACCACTTGACTGACCCCGAGGAGCTCGTAGTCCGCCGGCTCCTTGAGCTTCTCTACGAGAGCCTTGATGCGAGGGAGTGCCACGCGATGGGCATCGAGGATGGCGTCGGTCGGAGAGGGCGGCGCTTTTTTCAGGACCATCAAGCGCAATGCTTGACGCTGATCCTCCGCACGGTAGTCGGCAAACGCGGAGCTGCCGAAGAGTCCCGCGTACCCGCGGTAGCCTTCGTCGACGCTTCCACCCTTGATGAGGGTGACGATCTTCTTCAGCGAGTTCACGAGCTCTTCGTTCTTCTCGCTCTTGCCGGCCACTGGCTCCGACTTCGCTGCAGGCGGCACGACGACAGGGGGCGGCGGGGGAGTAGGGCCGGGGGGCGGTATGGACGCGGGGAGCTCGGAGCGCACCAGCGGCGCTTCGTTCGGCGGTCGCTCGGACTTGCGAATGACCACGGCGGCTTCGAGGCCGAGCGGCGCGAAGAGCTTCTGGAGCGTGTCCGGCAGCGGCGCGTACTTCGAGCGAAGCGAAGCCTTGGCGACGAAGATCTCTTCGCGTCGATCGTTCGCAAGGAGGCGCCGGATGATGAGCTCGTTTGGCGTGAGTGAGCGTTCGGAAATTTCGCGCACGGTCGGCGCCATCATAGCCACGAGCTGCTCGACGAAAGGAACGAACGACGGCTGCTCCCGGAAGTCGACCTCGTCGATGCTGGCTTCGATCAAGTGATTGCGCGCGAGCTCGGTGACGCTCGTGCGGAGCTTGCCGACTAGGTCGACGAGCTTGACGACGTCTTCGGCTTGGGCCTCGAATTCGCCGGCCGAGGCGTCTTCCTTCGGAGCGACCCGGGCAATCGAGATCACCTTTTTTTCGCCCGCATCGACCTCGACGTCGAAGCCCACGTCCATGCCCACCTCCGTCCGCAGCTTGATGGACACTGTGTCGCCGTCGTCGACTAGCTCGGTGATCAACAAGCGCTCGAGGCGCTGCGGTTTCACCTTCACCGATTTTCCCATTCCAAGAAAACCAGAGACCTGGGGAGCTTGGATTTCGAGCACGGCAACCAGCTGCTCGACGCGGAGGGGCTCTGACCACAGCCGGGTTTCCGGGATCTTCAGCGCGAAGCTGTAGACGAGCCCGAAGTCGGTGGTCGCGAAAACGCTCCCTTCGTACGCACCCGTTGCTCCGAGCTCGAGGCGGGTGACCGTCGCGGCGTCGGGCGGGTCGTGCGGAGCGAGCAGCGCTTCCAGAGCTTTGTTCGAGGCATCACGTTCGGCTGCTTCCAGTGCCTCGCCTTCCGCAACCTCGCTCGCGAGCTTGGCGCGGACCGCGTTCACGGCGGAGCGCAGCGCCTCGGCGCTTATCGTCGTCAGGTGCGCGGAGCACTTGGCGGTCGGCGATTCAGCGGCGCCTTTCGGTGCTGCCTCGATGGCCTTGACGACGGTCGCGACGAAAGCGTCGAGGCGGTCGGTCTCCTCATCGGCTTCTTTGCGAAGCGCGCGAATGCGCTCTTTTTGCTGCTTGATACGTTCGTCGGACTGGAGCGCGAAAACCGAGAAGTCGAGCGCGTCGCGAAAGAACTCGAGAAAGTTCGAGGTGAGCGTCGACGGCGTGGAGTCCCCAAAAAGGTAGTTCATCGCTGCCGAGCGTACATCGGACGGGCTCTCAAGAGGAGAGGTCAGAGCGCGCCTTCCACCCCGATGCTCGGGATGCTGATTGGACCGATGTAGGACTAGACGCGGCCCTTTCTCGGGCGATTCGGCTTCGCGCCCGTCTCGTCGAGCGTCGAGGAGTAAAAATCTGCGCGAACGCCGGGCGTGATTTCCACACGCGGGGAGGCGCGCCACACCACGTCCGCGCGCGCAGCCACACCAGGTTGCGGCACGTCTGCACCTGCGCGAAGACCGGAGCTCGCCGGAAAAGGTTCGTCGCTAGTCTACGTGCCTGTTCTGGTCGACGTTCGAAAAGGCGGAGCAAAGCGCTAACCGCCGCCCGCATCGCGCACGCCCCCGTCGCGGTCGACGGGTTGTCCAACGGGCACCACCAGGAGATGGAGGAGGAGCCCTGGCTCGGTCATCGACGAGAGCGCGCTTCCTTCCAAATTCGAGAGCGACGGATCGCCGAGCAGCAGGACCACGAAGTTCGACGTCGACGCGTAGAGAGCCTCAGGTAGCGCCTGGGGTGCGGTGACGAGCTGGATCTCCGCGAGCGATTTCGTGAAGATCTGCGAGCCAACCGAAATTCGAAAACCGCGCGACGCATAGATCCCGGGAGCGCTGCGATCGAGCGTGAAGTTCTCCGGAAAGCCGGACGGCGCGATCTGCCCAAAATTCCCGCTCAGCGCGATGTCTTGCATGCTCGCAGCGTTCCCAAGCTCTCCGTAGCGGACGCTGAGTGCAGTGCCGACAGCCACGTCTGAGAGCTGCGCAACTTGGACGAAAAACTGCGAGTGCGTAAGCGTCGTGTAGGCGGTGAGCGGTAGCACACTCAACTTCATATTTCCGGTCGTGCGGTTGTATCCGGCACCACACGAAGCGAGTCCGGCGTCTGCGGCGCCGGGGACGCAGCCGTGCAGAACGAGGAGCTGAATGTTGTCTTGAACGGCGCGCGGCGGGAGCTGACCGAGATCGTAGTAGCCGCGCTGCCCGACGACGGGCGGGTCCTTCGCGAGACACGTGCTGCTGAACGACGTCGGACAGATGCGCTGGCTGCACGGAAGATCGGCACCCCCGCCGGGGCGCACGTCGGCCTCGGGAATCGCGAACACGCGGTCGTCCGAGAGGGCACCGACATCGGCTTGCCCGAGCGGGCTAAGGCGAACGGCGCTCCCGATCTCCACGCCAACCACGTTCGAGTCGGGCATCAGCGCGCGATCGGGCAATGGGCGAAGCGCGCTCGACACCGGAGTGGAAACGAGGGAGCCCCCCGAGAGCTTGCCGAAGCACAGACGGAACGCGGGTAAGTTCGGCGACGCGTGGACGAGAATGACCCCCTTCGAGTTGTCGGGCGTCCCTGGGAACGCGTGATTACCCGAGACTGCGTCGCCGCCGCCGCCGCCGTCGGCCCAGGTACGTGGGTCGGGACTTTCTTTCGATGCGTTGCCCGCCGCCGAGCAGTGAAGGAAGCTTGCGCCTACGACGAGCCCGATCGCCGCCGCGATCACGTTTCTTGCACTCATCATTGGAGCCTCCATTCAACTGTAAACCAAGAGCACCAAGCGTGCCTCGTGAGTTCGCCAGAACATCACGATGAGCGCTGGTGGGATCGAGACAGAGAAATCACGGTCGGCCCAGCGTGGCACACTGATAAAACCAGGTATTGCGGAAGACCGGTCGGTCACGCATTCTTTGACGAAGGACTAGGAGTTTCCGAGTTGTCAGAGCCGCACGTGGGAATGATGGTGACGCCGAGCGTCTGCCTGGTGAGCCCGCTGGGCGCAGGCGGAATGGGGAGCGTCTGGGTGGCCGACCACCTCGCCCTCCGCATCAAGGTCGTCGTCAAGTTCATCGCGAACGACCTCGCGAAGAACACGGATGCGCTCGCTCGCTTCTCGCGCGAGGCAGCGGCGGCAGCGCAAGTGAAGAGCCCGCACGTGGTGCAGACTCTCGACCACGGGGTGAGCGAAGACGGCGCGCCGTACATCGTGATGGAGCTCCTCGAAGGGGGCGATCTAGGCGCACGCCTGGAGGGCTCTGCGCCCATGTCCCCCATCGAGGTCGTGAACGTGGTCGTGCAGCTCGCGCGTGCGCTCGACCGGGCGCATGGTCGCGGGATCGTCCACCGCGACATCAAGCCGAACAACATTTTCCTGTGCGACGCCGGCAACAACGAGGTCTTCGTCAAGCTCCTCGATTTCGGCATCGCGAAGTACATGGACAGTGTCCTGCTCGACAGCGGGACCAAGACGGGCTCGATGGTCGGCACCCCGTACTACATGAGCCCGGAACAGGTACTCGGCGCCAAGGACATCGACTTTCGCACCGATCTCTGGTCGGTCGGAGTGGTGGCCTTCGAGGCTCTCACGGGGACGAAGCCGTTCGATGCTGCAACGGTGGGCGGCATTGCCATCAAGATCCACAGCGAGCCGCTCCCGAATCCGTCGGCGTTCAACTCCACGCTCCCTGCGGCGGTCGACAAGTGGTTCACCAAGGCGTGTGCGCGGAAGGCGGACGAGCGGTTCTCGGGCGCAAAAGAAATGGCCGACGCTCTCGCTCTCGCCATCACCGGCGAGGTCATGGCCACTGCGTCGTCGTCTTCGTCGGGGTCACGCTCGATTCCAAAGTCCCCGTCGTTTGCCCCCGAAGCGCTTGCGGCCACAGCGCACGCGAACGACGTGCGCGCGGCGACCGACAGTGGCCTGGAACGGAGCGGCCCCGCCGCTGGGGTGAACGGGGGAAAGCTCGCGCTCGTCGCCGGCATCCTCGTCGCGGTCGGATTCGCGGGGTTCCTCGTGCCGCATTGGTTGAAGGGTGGAGAACCCGTCTCCGCGTCGCCCATTGCGCCGACGGGCGTCGTCATCTCGACCGCGCTCCCGACGGCTACCCTTACCGCCGCGCCGAGCCCCACGCCTGCTCCGGGTGCCTCGCTACCGGCGGCTCCGGCGACCTCAGCGATGATCACGACGCCGACGGTGAAGCCGAGGGTGCATCACGCGGCGGGAAAAGCGTCGGCGAGCGCTGCTCCGAACGCGGCGGCGCCCGTGCCGCTTCCCTCTCCGGGCCCATCTGCGAGCGGGCATGACATCTTTTAGAAAGCGGGCGCGCCGCGCGGCGATGGCGCTCAGCCTCGCGTTCACATGTGCGATCACGCCCGCATTCGCGCAGCGCGCGGCTGCCGACGTCGAGACGGCTCGCCAGCTCTACAACCGGGGGCGTGAGCTTCGCGACCACGGAGAGCTCGTTCTCGCCCTCGAGAAATTCAAGGCTGCTCACGCCCTCGCGAAGACGCCAATCACTGGCCTCGAGCTGGCGCGCACCCACGCCGCTCTCAACCAACCCGTCGAAGCGCGCGAGCTGTGTCTGAGCGTCGCGCGCATCCCCGTCACCGCCGAGGAGACCGCGCGCTCGGTCGAAGCTCGGGCCGAAGCGGCAAAAATCGCCGAAGAGGTGAAGCCCAAGATTGCAACGCTCCACATCACGCTGCACGGCGCGCGGCGTGGCGACGAGACAATCCTCCTCATCGACGGAATCACCGTGCCCGCAGCGGCGATGAGTGAGCCGCGCAGCCTGAACCCAGGGGCGCACGCGATCTCGGCACGCATCGGTACGGGCGAAGAAGCCACAGTGTCGACCGAGCTGCGCGAAGGAGAGACGCGCGATCTCGAGCTCACCGTCGTTCCGCCGGCGAAGGTAGTGGTGGCCGGGCCCGGGGGTAGCCCGGCGCGCTCGGCATCGAAGCTCTCGCCGCTCGTCATTCCTGGCTTCGCGGTCGCCGCGATCGGCGTGGGCGTGGGAGCGGTCACCGGCATCATCACCATCGCCACCAAGACTGATCTTCAAAGCCGATGCAACGGGAAGGTCTGCGGCCCGAACGAGTACGCCGATCTGGATCGCGGACGGACGATGGGAAACGTGAGCACCGTCGCTTTCATCGTCGGCGCGGTGGGCGGAGCGATCGGCATCTACGGACTGACCCATCCCTCCACCGTGAAGACGAATGCCGCTTGGTCACCGACTGTCCGCCCGTTTCTCGGCGCGGGCTCCGTGGGGGTCCATGGCTCCTTCTGAACGGCGTGTGAAACGAGGGTTCTTGATCGTCGGCGGCGCGCTCGGGATCGCCGCGGCGGCGTGTAATGCGCTCGTCGGCCTCGATGCGTTCGAAAAAAACGATTGCGCGCACTGCACCGACGCCGGTTCGGACGCAGACGCGAGCGATGCTCCCACGAGCGACGCGCCTCCCCCGCCCGTTCCGATCCCGGACGGTGCCGCCGCCGTGAGCTGGGCCCAGTGGCCGATGCCCTCGCCGGAGGCGGGTCCGAACTTGTTCTCGTACACGCGCAACGCTGACGGCTCGGTCACCGACAAGCGAACGGGGCTCGTGTGGCTCACTGGATTCACCAGCCCCTTCACACCCGGAGACGACGTCACCAAAGGCTTCGATCTAGCGCGCGCGCACTGCAGAAGCCTCAGCGACGCAGGCACCACGTGGCGCCTCCCGACACGAATCGAGCTCGTCACGCTCATCGACTACTCGACGCACGCGCCCGCGCTCGACCCAGTCTTCGCGATGGGTCTCAGCGGTGGTTGGTACTGGTCGGCGTCCGTGGTTCGACCCGTGGCGCTCCCTTACCGCTTCTGGGCTGTGAATTTCACGACGGGTGAAGTCAGCGACACTGCCCCGAACGATCCTCGAACCGCGCTTTGTGTGAAGCAATGAAGACGCGCTCGCGCTTGATTCTGAGGGCTTTGCGCTCGCTGGCGATTCCCGTGCTCATCGTCGGTCCGGTTCTCGCTGACGCGCCGAGCGATCAGTACAGCCCGTACGTGCGCGCCAATCTCGAGATCGGCGACACGAAGACTTTCTTGAGCTGGCGGCGCTCGGTCACCGGCGATAGCACCTTCGTCGAGGCTAATGACGCACAGGTTTCGTGCCCAGCCGGAGCCTCGTACCGGATCCCCACGATGAAGGAGCTGCTGACCCTCGTCGACGAGCAACCCCACGACGAATACGAGGACGGCGGCTTGGTCGCGCGAACGATCGACCGGAGCGCCTTTCCCCTGACCCCCGCTGCCGAGTTCTGGACCAGCACGACCTCCGCCGCAGATCCGTCGCTTGGCTGGGTCGTCGACTTCAGTACCGGAGCGGCGCTCCTGCGAAACAAGGGCGAGAAGCACTTCGTCCGCTGCGTTCGGTAGGGGCAGTGCTTCGGCAGGCGCGGTGGTAAGCTCTAAAGATGCGGCTCATCTCTCTTGCCGCGAGCCTCTTTTTCGCTGGCTGCTCGAGCGACGCGGCGAACGGAGCGATGCCGGTCGGGGGCGACGCCGGCGGGGCTCCGATGGCAGACGCTGGCCCGACTGCCGATGCGACGGGTTGCGTCAGGATCGCCGATGCAGGCGCGTCGAGCGCGTACACGCTCCGCTTCGACGTGCTCGGGTACCTTCCGGCGGGGGATCGATGGGCGATGCTCATGGCCGATTCCAAGCTTCCACCGGCGAAGTACCGAATCGTCGACGAGACGGGATGCGCCATCGGGTCCGGCACTGCGGGGCCGCGGCTCATCGACACGACCAGTCTCGCGGGCCTGCCGCTTCAGGGTGACCGCGTCGATCTCTCGGCCATCCCTGGGCCAGGGACCTACTCCGTGGTTCTCGAAGACGGCGGGCGCTTCGGACCAATTGTCGTTGGAAGCAACGTCTACGCGTCCGTGCTTCCGAAGTTGCTCCAATTTTTGGGTGCGCAGCGCTGTGGCGCGACCACCATGGCGATCTCGCAGCACGCCTCTTGTCATCTCCATGCGTCCGTTGCGGGCGCATCCTCCGGCGACGGCGTCGCGGTCAACAACGGTTACACCGGCGCAGTCGACAAGACCACTGGGCCTGCAGTCGACGTCGAGGGAGGCTGGCACGACGCAGGCGACTACATCAAATTCGTGGGGACCACTTCCTTCACGCTCGCCGTCGATCTGCTCGCGCTGCGCGATCACGAAAAAGCATTCGCTTCGTCCGCCGCTGGCACGCAGATGAGCGCGCTCCGCGGCGAGCTACGCTGGGGGCTCGATTGGCTCGTCAAGATGCTCGGCGGCGCGGAGATGTTCCACCAGGTGAGCGGCGCCAAGGATCACGATCCAGCGTGGCGCATCCCCGAGCTCGACACGACGACTCCGATTCCCGGCTACACGCAGCGGCCTGTTTTCCGCTTCGCTCCGGGGCGCGGAGCCAACTTGCTCGGACGCTCGGCGGCGGCGCTTGCTCTCGGATCTCAGGTCTACGCGGACGACCCACCCTATGCTGCAAAGCTGCTTGCTCTGGCCCGCGTCGTCTACGCCGCAGGAAAAGCGAACCTGCTGTCACAGAATCCGGACCCCATCGATTTCTACCTCGAGACCTCGCACCGCGACGACCTGACGTTCGGCGCTGCCATTCTCGCGCAGACGACCGGCGAAGCCGCTTTTGCTTCCGAGGCGCTCGCGGGCGGACGCGGGCTCATCACCGCCGTGACCAGCGCGAAAGCACTCCAATGGGGCGACGTGCGCGCGCTCGCTCTCTTGGAGGCGGGCCTCGCTTTTCCGGACGGAAGCGCAGAGCGCGCGGAGCTAGCGGGCGATCTCGACCAACTCGCCGCGCCGATTCTGGCCAGCGCGACGGCGCCAAAGGGAGCGGGTGCGCCCTTCCGTTACGCGCTCGACGCGTTCGGCAACGGGACCATCGAGGAATCCCTTGGCGCCGCAGCGGTGTGCCTTGCCGCACGTCGGTTGTCGCCGACCACGAACGCGGCGTGCGCCGAAGTCGCCCGATCACAGTTGCACTGGCTCTTCGGGCTCAATCCGTTTGGCGTGCCCTTCATGGTCGGCGTTGGCCAGGCGTACCCGAAGAACATTCAGCACGCGCTCGCCCAAGCCGCGCAGATCACGCTCACCGGCGCGATTATCGGCGGTCCCACCAGCATGAGCGTCCTCAACGGCAGCTTCGCAACCGACCCGAGCCTCACCCTTCCTACCGCAACGAGCACCTACGCGCGGTGGTCGACGCAAGACCTCGTCTACGACGACATCGTCGCAAACTACGTGGTGAACGAGCCCGCGATCGATTTTACCGCGCCCCTGGTGTTCGTCCTCGGCGAGCTGCTTTCGCCTTAGTGAGTCACGGCTTCTCCTAGCGCGATTCGCGATCCTGACGTACATCCTGCCGGCCATGCGCAAATCACGACCCACATCGGTTTCGTTCGTCGCTCTGCTCCTTCTCGGAGCGGCGTGCTCGGCGTCCGGGAGCTCGTACATCCCGACGGACGACGGCGGCAGCGCGTCCGACAGCGCGGGCGGACACGACGACGGCGCCACGACCGCCGACGGCGGCAGCGCAGACAGCTCCGCGGGCGACACGGGGCAAAAGAGCGACAGCAGCGGAGACAGCGCCGTCGGCACTACGCTCCACGGTAGGCTGGTCAACTTTCAGAGCGGGACGGCGATCGCAGGGGGCACCGTGAGCGGCGGCGGTAACACCGCAACCAGCGACGCGACCGGCGTCTTCGATCTCGCGGTCGCGCTCGGCATCCCGTTCACCGCCACGGCTACGGCGGCGACGTACACGAAGCTCATTGGTCAAGAGATCCAGATCAGCGCGAGCGTCGACTTCGGCACCTTGCCGATGATCTCCGCGGGCACCACCTCCGTCCTTCGCGCGCAGCTCACCGGGTACGACGCCGGCAAAGGCGCGCTCATCGTCCTCGTCGTTCCCAGCGGGGCGTGCGCGAGCGAAGGAGGCGCGACGCTAAGCGTGTCCCCCGCTGGCACCGTCGTGTATTTTTCGGGCGGCTTTCCCAGCGCTTCGGCCACCTCCGTCGCTGCCGGCCAAGCACCATCCGCGGTGATCTACAACATTCCGCCCGGCGTCGCGCTCACCCTCTCCGTCACCTCATCGACCTGCTCGCAGACAGCGTACCCGGTCACCCAGGGCGCGCTGACGTACACGGGAGCCATGCAGGTCGAAGCAGGCGCCTCCGTCAGCGCCGCGAAGATTTTCCTGCAGTAAAGCTCCCGGTGCGCATCCCCGTCCTCAGTTTTCTTCAGCTTCTTGAGGACTACGGTTGAGGTTGCGATCGCCGTCGCGCAGGTCGTGAGAGCTCTTCGTGGGCGAAGCGTAGTCGACCTTCCAGTGTCGTGGCATGCTGCTAATCCGAGGTAAGACGTCATGAGCGCAAAGAAAAAGAAGAAAGAAAAATCCAAATCGTCGGACCTCTCCAACTCCGTCTACGAACGCGAGATCGCAAAATTGCAGATCGAGCTCGTGAAGCTCCAGTACTGGGCGCGACATTCAGGCCTGCGCGTGGTCATGCTGTTCGAGGGGCGCGACGCCGCCGGCAAGGGCGGAACGATCAAGCGCATCACCGAGACGCTGAACCCGCGCTCGTGCCGCGTCGTCGCCCTGGCGACCCCGTCTGATCGCGAGAAGACGCAGTGGTATTTCCAGCGCTACGTGGCTCACCTCCCCGCCGCGGGAGAGATCGTGCTCTTCGATCGCAGCTGGTACAACCGCGCCGGCGTCGAGCGCGTCATGGGATTCTGCACGGACGAAGAGTACGCAGAGTTCTTGCGCGCGTGCCCCGAGTTCGAGCGCATGCTGGTCCGCTCCGGAATTCTGGTGCTCAAGTACTGGTTCTCGGTGAGCGACGACGAGCAGGAGAGGCGCTTCCAGAGCCGGCTCGAAGATCCCGTCAAACGATGGAAATTGAGCCCGATGGACATCGAGTCCCGAAGCAAATGGGTGGAGTACTCGAAGGCCAAGGACGAGATGATCGCTCACACCAACATTCCCGAAGCGCCGTGGTTCACGGTCGAAGCAGACGTCAAGAAGCGGGCACGGCTGAACACGATCGCTCACATCTTGAGCAAGATTCCGTACAAGGACACGACCCCCGAGCCCTTGGAGCTGCCGCCGCGCGCCCCCGTCGGCGACTACGTTCGTCCACCGATGGCCGAGCAGTTCTACGTTCCCCAAGTCTACTGAAGCGAGGCTTTGGCGGCGGCGCGGCAATCGTCGAGTGACGCCAAGGAGAGCGACAGCCACAGCGCGGTGAAGGCGTCAGCCGAGGTCGCAGAGAGCTGAACGGTCGCTAAACCTGCCGTGATCATTTCTCGAGGAGCATCTTCAGGGTCTTCTTCACGCGGCGCGCGCGGGTCTCCGGCTTCTTGGCGCCGGTGATCGCCTCGGCGTGCTCTCTCTGGCGGCTGTAGCTGAGCTTTTTCCAGGCAGCTTGAGCGGGCCCGCTCTTTGCGAATGCTCTAGCCAGCTCGGCAGGCATGAGGACGACCCGCGGCTCGTCGTCGAGCTCGATGGTCACGTCGACGACGTCTCCGATCTCGACGCCGGCCGCGTCACGATTCGACTTCCGAATAGGGAGGTACGAGCGATCGTTGTAAACTGCAATCGTCGATCGGTACTGGTGGCGGTTGACCGTAACCTTGACGGGCGGGCACGCCTTACCGAAGACGACCTTCGCGTCGAACGGCACCTCGATGAAGAGGCTGCCTTCATCGCTCCCGAGCTTTGCCTTGAACCGCTTGATCGACCGCTTCACGGCGCCGATGGATCCTGCCCGACCCCCGGAACGGTGACCTTCCCGTCCTTGCCGACGACCACGGACCTCCCGGTCGAGTCGGTGAACTTGGTGCCCGCTGCACCGGTGACGGCGCTCGCTCCCTTGTCGTCGATGGCGGCGCTGTTTCTTTTGTTGTCGGTAACGACCTTGTTGCCCTTGCCGTCGGTAGTGATGTTGACCTTCCCGCTCGGCATCGCAATCCTGACTGCGGGCGTGGCCTTCAGCGCTCCCGTCTTGTCGGCCGCTGCGGCGGCACCTGTCGGCGGAGTGGTGACCGCGATCTCCGTGGGAGGCGCCGTGGCCGCGACGGGATCGGAGCTGTCAGACGCGAACGCGGGCAATGACGTGACCCACGAAGAACGGCCCCATCTGGATGATGAACTCCGCCGTCTGGCGTGTCTTGCGCATGGCCTGCACCAGGTGCGAGATCGGATGAAGGTCGTGGGCTACGATGCCGATCACGAACTCGTTGTCTTTCGCGTCGAGCCCATGGCACGCAAGGCGGATGTCGCTCGCGAGGCCTTGGGCGCCGTACGCCATGCCGATCGCCGCGTGCTCGCGCATCATGTGACTCTGATCGATCGGCTCGACCTTCATGAACTCGCCCGACCGCCGGAGCGGGTACCAGACGTGCCACGGGAGCTCTTCGTTCGAGACGTTCTGAATGGCGCGATCGAGAAGCGAGAACGCGAGTTCGGGCTCGTGACCGGTGGAATACGTGCGACCGAACATGGCGAAGTCGTCACGAAACCGGGCGTCAGGGAGCTTGGCGAGCACCGGTCGCACGTGAGTCACGAAGTGCGCAGGATCCTCGCTCCATGTGAGGACGCCGTAGCCGCGGGGGCTCGACGTGTCGGCGTAGACGACGGCCGGGACCTTTGCGCTCGCGAGGTTTGCTGCGATATGCCCGCCGTCGTGCGGGTACTCGAACACGAGCAGCTGCATGAAGAGGCGCCGATTGAGCGACTGTCGGATGCCATCCTTCTTGCCGCCGTATTCGTTTACGTCGATCGTCGGTAGGCCCGGCTGCTTCTCTTCCGTCATGGCGAAAGCATAGCGCTTCTCGTCGGCTTTTTTAGGGGATTGCGTTGCCAGAGACGGGGAAGAGAATCGGGAAGGCCGGGCCGCAGTTCACCGCCGTCGAAGCCAGACTGACGTTCGTCGACTTAGGCCCCGTGGGCACCAAAGGGTGAAAATTCAGAAAGGTCGCGAACGCGCTTCCTCCGTTGAGCGTCGCATTGTTCTGATCGAGCTGGAACTGGCCGTCGGTGGAGAACAGCGTGATGGAAGCGGGGATGTTCCCGCTGTTGACTACTTGAAATGCGCCCGCCGGATCGGCTGTGGTGGTGCCGAGCTTCACGTCTCCGAAATTAATGGAGACGGGATTGAAGGCGAGGATGACGCCTTGCGCCGTCTCGTGAAGGGAAATGACGTGGTCGCTGTCGCCCGGTGCGGTGGTGTGAATCGTCAGCGTGTCGCCGTAGAGATCCGGGGTCACCGCCGACGGCTGGGGGACTGCGGCGGGCGACACCAGTAGCGTGAACGATGTGCTGGCTTTCACCGTCCCGAAAGCCTTGTTCAGGCCGTACGGCGAGGCGGCGCCTTTGCCCAGCGTAGCCGTCCAGTCGAAGCTCGCGCTGCCCGAAGGGGCAGTATTCTGGATCGTGATCATCTTGTTGCTGGCCGTCGTGCCGCAGCTCACCAGCCCGAAATCCAAGTTGCTCGGTGTGACGCTGACGAAGTTGACCGTGCCCGTTCCAGTCAGCGCGATGCTCGGCGGAAGAGCGTCGCACAGCACCGTGCCCGCCGGCACTGTCATCGTTGCAGTGCCTGTATAGGGGCTCTGCGTGGTCGGGGAGAACGACACGGTGGTCGTCGAGGTCCCGCCGGCTCCGCCGACGATCTGCCCCTGCGGCGTTACGCCGAAGGCGGCGCTCGTATCCGTGAAGGAAACGGTTGCCGATGCATTTCCGTGATTTTTTACGGTGAACGGTGAGGTAGCCGTGTTCCCAGTCGGCACGCCGCCAAACGCGATGCCCGTCGTCGATGACGTGAGGATCGCTCCGTGCGCCGTCTCGAGGAGAGTGATCGGGTGCGGACCGTCGGGCGCGGTGATCGTCAGCGTGTCGCCAAAAAAATCAGCTGCCACGGAAGACGGGTTAAGAACCGCATTCGGTGTGACGACGACGGCGAAGCTGGTGGCAGGACCTGCGGGGGTGATCGAGAACGTGTACGGCGAAGCGGCGCCTTTCGTGAGGGCAGCCGAGATGCTGAAAGCCGCGCCGGTCGTAGAGACGGTGACCTGCTTCGCCGCGGCGGCTGGGCCTCCGCAGTCGACGAGTCCGAAATCGAGCGACCCTGGCTGAATGCTGAAGGCGCTGCTCGTGCCTTGCCCGGTCATGCGAATGTTGGTCGGGTTGATGCCGCACATCGGTGCGCCGCTCGCCATGATGGCTACGTTGGCCGAGCTTGCTGTCGTTCCCGTCGGGCGGAATTGGCCCACGAGGCCAGACACCGTGGCGTCCGGCGCGAGGAGCGCCCCCGCGTCCGTCAAGAGGGCGAACTGTGGATCCGACGGAGTGCCGAAGCCGAGGGCGACGGAGAGATTCCCGGTGTTCCTGAGCACGATGGGAATGTCGCTCGCTTGATTGGCAAGCGGCACTTGGCCGAAGGCGACCGTGAGCGGATCGAGCGTAAGCGCGGCCCCGGCGGCCGTTTCCTTGAGTAAGAAGTCCGTGGTCGGGTGAGCGGGATCGTTGGTGACAACCGTAAGCGTGCCCTGTTCGGTCGCACCGGGTGAGGCATAGGACGGAAGCCCCTGCGCCGAGAGCGCGATCGTGACGAAGGAGTGAGCACTGACGGTGCCGGCCGTCGATCCAACGATCGCGAAAACGGACGTCGCCGCGAGCGACGCGCTCCACGTCAGCGGCGCGCCACCCGTGTTGGTGAGGGTGAGCGCGCGATTCGGCGGGCCGCCGGCGCCGCAGCTCGCCAATCCGAAATCGATCGCGCTCGCTGAGAACACGACGAATTGCGGTCCGGCGTCGATAGAAGGAGCGGTAGCGTCGCCCGCGTTCGCGTCCGTTCCGCCGTCGTCTGCGCCGAAGCCGTCCGCGCCGAAGCCGTCTGGAAACGCGCCGTCGCTGGTGCCAGCGTCCTCGGGTCGCAGCATGCGATCGCTGATCCCGATGACCTGGCTGCAAGCCGCCCCACCGCTGAGCGCACAGAAAAGTACCAACCCTCGTCCGCTGATGCGCATCACCAGGTACCTCCAAAGACGATTCCGTTTCGCGATCCCACGGACGGCGACATCCGAAGTGATGCTGCGGCGCTGGTCGATTTGTTCGATGGGGCCGTTAGATAGAGCACCACGCCCGTTGCGAGCGCGGCGCCGCCGACTCCAAAGCCAATCGTCGAGATAGCTGCGCTGCTGCGGGCGCTGGTGGTGAGCGATAGGCCCCGCGCGTCGCAGAGTGTGCCGTCGCAGTGCGTGAGGGCTTCGTCATTTTTCGAGATCGCGATGAGCCCAGCGACAGAGCCTACGGCAACTCCCGCGAGCCCCACACCCCCGAGGGCGAGACCGATCATTCGCTGACTGTTTCCTATTTTTCTCTCCGGTGGAGGCGTAGGGCTTGGTTCGGGATGCGGCGGTGTCGCGATCGGCGGCATGGCCACGGGCGGTGCGGGCGCCTGCTCGAGCGCGGGGATCGTGACGAGCGCGCGGGCCGCCGTCGCTCCGACGTCCACCGAGGTGGACCACTTGTTCCTGAGCGGGGCAGACACGTCGATGGTGTGAACGCCCGGATCGACGGGGATCGCCGAGCCCCACACCGCACGACCGACCACGAGCCCGTCACGCCGAACTTCAAGGCCATCGACATCGCTCGCGGGCGGGATCGTGATCGTCAACTTCGACAGCTGCGGTTCGAGGTTCGCAGCGTGCTCGCGCGCATAGCGCTCGCGATCCGTTTGGCCTCCCGCGCGCGCTGCGGAAACGGCCTCTCTGAACGCCGCCCACGCGCTGGCGGTCTGGTGATTTTTCTCGAAACAAATTCCGAGATTGAGCAGCGTGCCCACCGCGGGCGCGAGACGCTGACTCTCGCCGAGCTTGGGGCAGGCCTCGGCAAGCTTCCCCTGATCCATCAGCTGACGACCTTCGGTGAAGAGCACCTCGGCAGATGCTTGCGCGGACATGTCTTGCGCACGCGCGGAGCTCGAGACGAGGAGCGCCATCGTGGCGCTCGCGAGTGCGAAGGCGACCTTCGAGGTCATCGTGTACTCCCTGGGATTTTCGAGGCCAAGATTAAGAGCGACTAGGTTTGATCCTAACGTGTTTCGAGCAGACGTCGATCATCCTGCTGCGCGCCGACATCCTTTTTCGGCGGTGTCTTCACATGTGGTTGCGGAGGCGACCCGCCGCTGCCGACCCGAGGCTTCACGACCCCCGCGTCAGGTGAGGAGGCTAGAGCCGTTGGCGGCGTCGAGGCTGCTGCGACCGCGCTGGGGACCTCGGCACGGGGCACCACGGGCAGGACGGTCGCTACCGAAACAACGCTTTCGGGAATCGCGCGAGCGACCGCGTCCGATTCCTTGCCCGCGCGGTACTTGACCGCGAGGACGCCACCCGCCGCGACGGCGAAGATCGCGATCAGCCCGAGAAAGAAGGCCTTCCCCGCGCCTTTCCGCGTCGCAATCTCGCCTTGTGTCGATAGACTCTCGCGCGGCACGCCGACGACAGAGGTTGGCTGCCAGGCCAGCGCGGGGGTTGGTGGCGGCATGACCGAGCGCTGCATCCGGCCGATCCGGGCGATTGATTGCGGCCCGTCGTCTCCGACGAAAGCCGAGAGTGCAGCCGCGAGCTTCGACACCTTGGAGAAGCGCTTCTCAGGGTCCTTCTCGAGACACTGAGAGATCACCGCGGCGAGCGCCGGCGGGACATCCGGGCGATGCTCGGTGATCGGCTTGGGGGCATCGCGAGCCACCATTGCGATGAGCTCGGACATGGCCTCGGCATCGAACGGAAGCTTGTTCGACAGCAGCTCGTAGATGACTACGCCGAGGGCTCAGATATCGGAGCGCGCATCCACGGCGCTCGTCGAGGTCCACTGCTCCGGCGACATGTACGCGGGTGTGCCCATCACCATCGTACCCGTGAGGGCCCGCTGACTGCGGCCCGACACAGCGGGCGCTGTGGTCTTGAGCAGGCCGAAATCGAGTACTTTCACGAGCGGTCGGTGATCGGCACCCGTCGTCAAGAACAGGTTCTCCGGTTTGAGATCACGATGCACGATCCCCGCGGCGTGCGCCTCCGCGAGCGCTTCGCACGCTTGAAGAATGAAGTCGACGGCCTCGACGATCGGCAGCTGCCCCCGCTCCTGCATCAAGGTCGCGAAATCGCACCCTTCGAGGAGCTCCATCACCATGTACGGAGCGCCATCCTCGAGCTTGCCGACGTCGAGCACCTTCACGGCATGCTCGCTCTTCATGCGAACCACCGCGCGTGCCTCGCGCAGAAAGCGTTCGACCGCGTCTTCGTTTTGCAGCGCGGACTTGCGCAGGAACTTCAGCGCGACCTTCTGATCCAGCTCGACGTGCGTTGCCGCGACGACGATCCCCACGCCGCCAACTCCGAGGACGCGCTCCACGCGGTACTTTCCCGCAAGAACATCCCCTTCTTTAACCGGCGATTGCTCGTCCTCAACCACGCGAGCGGAAGGCTACCACACGTCGAGGAAGGGGTTCGCGCGCGAGATTCTTGAGTGCCATCGAGTCGTCCATCGTCCGCGTCGGAGCCGCGCTGAGCTTTTGACCTACGGACAACTGAACTGGTCGGAGCCATTACCGGTACTGCATGAGCTTCCGCCCTTGCAGTTGACTCCATTGGTCGCGGGCTCGCCGCACGACAGGCACTGATTCCCGACGCAGGTTTGGTAGCGACCGGCGCAGAGGTTCTGATCACCTCCCGCACAGGTGCAGCGTGGGACGACGGCGGCGCAAGGTGCGGCTCCCGTCGGCTCGCACGAAGACGTGACTGGTTTGTTAGCACCATCGCACGAGAAGCACTGGATCGGCGCGCCCGCGCATTGGTTGTTGTGGCAGTCGTTGACGCAGGTGTTCGACGCCGGGCAGCGAGTGTTCTTGCCGGGGCACTGCATGCAATCGTTAACGAGCGCGGGACCGCCGGGGCACAGGATGCTCGCCGCATCGGGCGCGAGCGCCGTGTCGGGTGGTCCCGCATCGACGCCGGTTTCACTTGTGGCGTCGGATCCAGCGCCGTCCAGGGGGGCAGCATCGGTCGTGACATCGGCAGCCGCGTCGACATTGGGCGCGCTATCCATCGACGCGTCGGCAACCCCTCCACCGAAGTTCCCACCGCTTTCAAGTCCGCACGCCAGCGAAGACGCAACGACGAGCCCCACGCAAAGAACACCAAGCTTTTGGCGCATGCTATTCAGCGTAGCTGATCCTATGCCGCGCGGCTGCTCTCGCGGAGCTGCGTCCTGACTAAAATCTTGAGCTAAGCTCGAACCATGAGCAACGTCGTCCTCAGCACAAAGCCCCTTGGATTCGTCTGGGAAACGGAAGATCCGTTTCTCTTCTGCGTGCACCACGACGACGCGTATCCCGCCGGGAACGAAAAGCTCGGTCCGTCGGCGTCTCTGGCTGGAAGGAAACTCGGCGAGGACTTCGAGGGGAAAGACGGCTGGCGCATGTACCACGGCGAGGTCGTACCGGGCTTCCCGCAGCATCCGCACCGCGGGTTCGAGACGGTGACCATCGTTCGCCTCGGTTACATCGATCACTCCGACTCCCTCGGCGCCACCGCGCGCTTCGGTCACGGCGACACGCAGTGGATGACCGCGGGAAAGGGCATTGTGCACTCGGAGATGTTCCCGCTCGTCGACGGCGAGAAATCAAACCCGCTCGAGCTCTTTCAGATCTGGCTGAACTTACCGAGCAAGAGCAAGCTCGTGGCGCCGCACTTCGCGATGCTGTGGAGCCACACCACGCCAACGCACACCGCGCGGGATGCAGCGGGCCGATCGACCGACGTCACCGTCATCGCCGGAAAGCTCGGAGACGCCGTCGCGCCGCCGCCGCCGCCGAGCTCGTGGGCCGCAAGTGGAGAGAACCACGTCGCGATCTGGACGATCAAGATGGCGCCCGGTGCGGAGTGGGTGCTTCCCGCCGCGCCTCCGGGAGTGAACCGAACTCTCTATTTTTTCCGCGGAACAGGGCTCAGCGTCGCAGGGCGCTCTTTCACGTCGCACGCGGCCATCAAGGTGAAGAGCGACGCCGATGTGCCGCTCGTGAACGGTCCGGACGAGACGGAGCTCCTGGTTCTACAGGGTCGGCCGATCGGAGAGCCCGTTGCCGCGCACGGACCGTTCGTGATGAACACCCGTGCCGAGCTCGAGCAGGCGTTCGCCGACTACCAGCGCACGAGATTCGGAACCTGGCCCTGGCCGAGCGAAGCCCCGGTTCACGACAAGACCGCTGGGCGTTTCGCGAAGCACGCCGATGGACGCGTCGAACGCATCGGGTAGGCGCGTCGATCACGACCAAGGTGTAGTTCTGCGCGTTGATCGGCGGAAGGTGCCGACGACGGCCTTGGCGCCGTTCATGTTGTTCTGCATCGGCGCGACCTAGCTCGCATGGGGCGGACGAAGTTTCCTTCGCGCGGAAAACGCGGATGTTAAGCTCCTTGAATGAACGGCCACTCCAGACACACCATCGACTGCGAAGACGCCTTGCCGCAGTTCACCGCGGCGTACCTTCGGGTGGCCGGGGACGAGTGCGCCTTCATCGAGACGTACACGTCGCATGCGCTTCCGAAGCTCCTCGGGGCTCTCGCCTCGGCGGGCAAAAAGCCGGAGGACGTCCGCTGGGTGGTGATCACGCACGCGCATCTCGATCACGCGGCGGGCGCCAGCGCTCTCATGCGCGCTTGTCCGCGGGCCACGCTCCTCGCCCACCCCCGAGCGGCCCGTCACATGATCGACCCCGCGAAGCTCGTCGCGAGCGCGACCGCGGTCTACGGCGCGAAGCGTTTTGCAGAGTTCTACGGCACCATCGATCCCATCCCCGCGGATCGCGTGCGCGCGCTCGAGGACGGCGCCACGTTTGCTCTCGGTGACGCCACGCTCAGCGTCCTCCACACGGCCGGACACGCAAACCACCACTTCGTCGTTCACGATCCTGCGCTCGAAACGGTGTACACGGGCGACACCTTTGGCCTCGTTTACCCATCGCTTCAGGCCAGGGGTCGATTCGCGTTGCCCTCGACGAGCCCCACGAATTTCGATCCCGCAGAAGCCCGAAAGAGCCTCGATCGGGTGCTCGCCCTCGGAGCAAGCGCGGCCTGCCTCACCCACTTTGGCGAAGTACGCGATCTCGAGGAAGTGGCTTCGCAGCTGCGGGTCTGGATCGATCGCGCCGAGCAGTGGCTCGACGAAGCGACGCGGGGCGACGAGAGCGTCGAGGCCATCACCAGCCGCCTCACGCGCGCGTGGCAAGACGCCGTGCAAGAGACGAGCGACGCACGCGGGCTCGGGTTCGGTGAAGCCGCCTACCGTCACTTGGCGATGGATATCGAGCTCAACGCGTTGGGAATCGCAGGCGTCGCCGTCGCCCGCAGAAAAAAATCATCGACGTGAGCCGAACACACGCGATTCGTCAGTGATCTCTCGATCGCCTTCGTAGGAGCGGGATCAGGTACCAGGTGGCAAAGATCAGTGCGAAGGTCGCGCTCCCGGCACCCCACGCCCAGCGCTCGCCGAGGACCATCTCCGAGATCAGGAATACGGCCCCCCCGATCGCGAGCGCGAGACAGACGATCCCCGCAATGGCGAAGCGGTTCGCGCGGAAGAGTAGTCGCTCCTTGTCCTGCGCACGAAACGCAAGCCGATGGTTCGACGACGGCGCGATGAGAAAGATCGACGCAATCGTGGTGCAGGCGAACGTAGCGTAGAACGCCCTGCTCTCGAGCAGCGTGAGCGTCCCGAACCGCGCGGAAAAAGGGACGGTGAGGAGGAACGCGAAGAGCATTTGAACGCCGGGGAGCGCAACGCGAAGCTCGGTGAGAAGCTCGGTCAGCTCTCGGTTGATCCGCTCCTTGCGTGTCTCGCGATCCGCCTCTTCGGGGCGCTCGTTAGCGGTCAAGGGGTAACCGGAGAGGCGACCGCGTCGAACGTCGCGCCGTTCGTCTGTGTCCAGATCACGGCGAGCTTACCCGCGGCAGGTGCGGCGTACCCCTCCAGGTGGTTGCGCGTCCAACCATGGCGTGGACTCATTTCGTTTCGGCCGGCGGGTCCCGGACCTCTATGGTGTCGAGTCTCATCACGGCGGGCGGTGCCGAAGACGCCGCCGACGCAGAGGACGCAGCCGCCCCCGGAGCAACGGTCGGAGCGACGGCGGACGGCGCAGCGGCAACGGGCTTACCGCGGAGCGCGCTCCCCAGCGTGAGCCCGCCGGCGATGCCCACCACGATCATCACTGCGATCGCTCCGTAGAGGACTGCTTTTTTTTGCTGCGACGGAGGAGGCGCGCTCGGCCTCTTTTGCAACGCAGCCGGCGACTGCGCGACGAACGGAGGGAGCGGTGGCGGAAGCGCGCGACCCGTCGACGGAGGCGGCACCGACGCAGCCACATCCTCGGCCTCGTTGTCGTCGAGCCGAATGCCTTCGAGATCCCCCACCGCGTCGATTTGCATCGTGGCGTTCGTGTCGGGAGGCTCCGGTTTTTTCATCGCAGGTCACTCTCAGGCTACCACCGTCCCGGTGTCCCGGAGGAGCCCAATCCTGACGGCTCTCAACGGTGGTGACTCCTAAAGAGCGCTTCTACTCGGACTTATCGGTGATCTCCGCGATCTTGCCCTTCGCGTTCCAGCACGTCACGGTCGTGTGCTTCATGACGCCCGCCGCGCTTTCCATCGTGTAGCACTGCTGGTCGGCGACCTTCTCGGACTTGGTGACCTTGGGATCCTTGAGCGCGTACATGCCGAGGTCGTCGCCCTGAAAAGCCTTGGAGCCGAACTTTTTTTACCGCCTTGCCAACCGAGTCGTCTTTGCCGTCGAGCATGGCCATGTTCTCAACGCGCTTCGGCGGTGCGCGACATACCGGAGCGATGTTCGAGCGCGCGGTCAAAAAAGCCGCTAGTAGGGAGCCGTGCGGCGCGGCGTAGTGCTCTTGGTGGTGATCGTTGCGGCGTGCGCAAAGGGGCCCAACGCGACGGTGGAGCTGGTCGAAGGCGCGACCCGCGGTGAGCTCGATGCGCTCGCAGACGCACCCGATGACGCGGCGATGGCCGCTGTCGCCCGCGCGAAGAAAATCAAAGAAGCACGTGCGGCGCTCGACGCAGGCACCTGGAACGACGGAGAGCTGTATGCGACGTCCGCGCGCACGTCGGTGATGAACATGCCAGCGTGGCCGGAGGAAGCAGACGCCGGCGAGCCCTCCACGTCGGTGTATCGCCTCGGGTACCTGCGCAATGGCTCGCACGTCTCTGCGTTCCCGGAAACGATCGTCAACGATGATTGCCCCGACGGTTGGTACGAGCTTCTCGAGGGCGGCTTCGTCTGCGCAAAGCACGCGACGCTCGACGCGAAGACGCCGAGCGTGAAGTACGCGGCGAGCCCTCCGAGCCTGAGCACCCCGATGCCGTACCGTTACGGCTACGCGACGGCGAACGACACACCCGTGTACCGGCGCGTTCTGTCCCTCATGGATCGCCGTAAATACGAGCCTTGGCTGATCCCGCCGCCGCCGGTGACCATTCCTCCTCCGAGCCTCGTGCTCGAAGCGGTCGACACGCCCTACGAGGACACTCCGCTCGACGAGAAGCAGAAGCTCGGAACGAAGGACGCAGGCGCCAAGGATGCCGGCGTGATCAAGCTCGGCAGCCTCAAAGGTCGTGGGGTGCTCGCGCGCAAGATGATGAAGGGCTTCTACGTCGCGCTCGATCGCGAGTTTACAGCCGCCAAAGCAAAGTGGTGGCGCACCGCCGAGGGTTTCGCCATTCCCTACGAGCGCATCGCTTTGCAGGCTGGGTCACCCGATTTCCACGGGTCGTGGGTGGCGCGCCCCGCTTCTGTCGACGCGGGCACTGTGCCCGAAGGCAACGGCAAGGCGGCCCTCGTGAGCTCTGCTATTGCGCTGCACTTCCAGAAAAACGAGAAGGGGAAAATGGTCTACACGACGCCCCTCGCCAAGTGGACCGCGCTCGAGCTCGCCGGCGAACCGTTCGTCGTGGACGGTGTTCAGTTTCACGAGACGACCTCTGGCTTCTTCGTACGTGCGGTCGATCTCAAGCTCGCGAGCCCGGAAAAACCAGGGGATCTCGCACCCGGCGAGAAATGGATCGACGTCGACCTCGGCCGCCAGATCCTGATCGCCTTCGAAGGCGACCACCCGGTGTACGGCACCCTCGTTTCGTCAGGACGTCGCTGGGCCTGGGATCCTGAGCATGATCATCCGACCCCGACCGGGACGTTTCGCATCTACGAAAAGCACGTCACGGCGACGATGGACGGCGACGTTGCCGCCGACGGCCCCTACTCGATCGAGGACGTGCCCTGGGTCATGTTCTTTCAGGGAAGCTACGCGCTCCACGGCGCCTTCTGGCACAATCTGTTCGGCACGCCGAAGAGCCACGGCTGCGTGAACCTCTCACCGATCGACGCGCGCGAGCTCTTCTTCTGGACCGAGCCGCGCCTCCCGACGGGCTGGCACGGCGTCTTTCAAGCGCGCGAAAATCAGGGCACGCAGGTCGTCATTCATGAGCCCGACGTGAAGGCGTTGAAGAAATAACTCACGCGTCCGATAGAGCGATGACGCCGGCGCCGGTGATGCGGTAGACGACGTTGCTCTCCCCCGCCTCGCGTTCGTCCTCTTCGCCGTCGGGCGCCTCTCCGTACTCCCCGTTGACCTCGACCAACCCGAGAGAACAAAGCTTCTCCATCGCCTCGTAGTCGTCGTCCGTGAGCACGTCGCCCTCGAGTCCGCCGTGATCCTCGTCGGAGGCGCGGACCTCCCGAAGAAGGGCGTGCTCGGTAGGCGTGAGGACGGGGCGACTCATGGAGCCCACTGTAATGCGCCGAGGGAAGGAACCGCGTCGCATCGCGTACAAACTGCCGAAATGATCATGCGAACGCTCTTCGGGCTGTCTTTAGTGGCGTTTGGTCTTGGCACTGCCGCGTGTGCGGTGGGCGTCGGAAACGTCGACGAATCGCTGCTGGGCGACGACGGCGGCTTGCCGAACGACGAGGGCGGCGTCCATGACGCGGGAAGAAGAGACTCCGGTCGCTACGACGCCGGCGTTCGCGAGGCCTCCTCAGACAGCGCGCTCGGCCCCTCGGCGGCGGTCTGCCTCGAGGGTTGGGCCGGCTACGCGGGGACGTGTCCCGCCCCCCAGATCACTTCTTCGTACGTGGCGAGCGGCTGCGTCGGCACGACGGGCTGGTTCGTTGTCGGGTCCAACTTTCAAGTCGAGCAGCGCAACACCGGCACTGCCGACGACGGGCCGCAATCGATCGGCGCCAACGGCGATCAGAAAATGTGGAATGTGATCACCACCACGCAGCTGTGCGTGACGATCTCCGCCGCCGCGAAGGCCGCGTGGGTTGGACACACGGTCTACGTGAAAAATCCGGACGGGAAGACCTCCAACGCCGTGATCGTGACGGATCTTCTCTAGCTCGCCACGCAGCTCTCGCGGGTAGCGCGGCTCGCGCGTTGTCCTTTTCGCGACTTGGTGAGAGGGTACCTCTCATGGAGCCGTTCGCCCCGTGTCCGCACTGCCACCAGCGGCACAGACCGATGCGCACGCTGTGCCCGACGACCGGAGCGTCGTTCGGAAGTGCTGCCGGTAACGACCCGCCCGCTCCCAGAGCCGAAGCGCCCAGAGTCGAGGCGGAGCCCTTGCCGACAGCAGTCAAGTCGGTGCACGCGGTCGCCTCGAAAACTGGGGCGAAGCGGGCTCCGCTGAAGCGCCGTTCTTCCGTCCGAGAAAAGGAGCTGGTCGGGCGCACCCTCGACGGCAAGTACCTCGTGCGAAGCGCGATTGGCGAGGGCGCCGTCGGTACGATGTTCGATGCCCAGCACCTGGGTCTCAAGCGCGAAGTGGCGTTGAAGGTGCTCGATCCGAGCGAGGCCGAGACGAAGGCGAGCGTGGATCGCTTCCATCGCGAGGCGCGCGCCGCGGGGGCGATCGGGCATCCGAACATTTGCAGGGTCTACGATTTCGGCGCCCTCGACGACGGCAGCCCGTACATGGTCCTCGAAAAGCTCAGCGGCGAGACGCTCGGGCACCAACTCACGAAGCAGGGCCGGCTGTCGATCGGCTACGCGATCGACATCTTCGTGCAAATCTTGGCCGGCCTATCGGCGGCGCACGAGCAGGGGATCGTCCACCGCGACATCAACCCTTCGAACATATTCCTGACGACGGACGCGGGGCCGACGCCGCTCGTGAAGATCCTGGACTTCGGTCGCTCCAAGCTGGCGGCAACGCTCCTCGAGGGCGATGAGTCGCTCACGGTGACCGGCGTAATCATCGGGACGCCTGGCTACATGGCTCCCGAGCAAGCGCGGGGCGATCGCGACGTCGACGGACGCGCCGATCTTTACTCCTGCGGCGTCATGCTCTTCGAGGCGCTGATCGGAAAGCATCCGCCGGTCGCGCCGAAGCGGGTATCGACCATCCGACCGTCGCTCCCCAAGGCGCTCGATGGAATCGTCGACAGAGCGTTGGCCCCCGCCCGCGAGAACCGCTACCGCGATGCTCTGGAATTTCAGCGCGATTTGCACGCGGTGCGCGTCGCTGCTCCGCCGCCTCCGCCTCCGCCGCGCAAGCGGAGTCCTTCGGAAGTGACGGCGACGGACGTCGACCTCATCAACGTCGACGATGACGTGAAGACCACGATCATGCCGGCGTCGAAGCGTCGGCGCTGACAGCTTGCGAGCGGCGTCGCGCCTCTGATACGCCCCAAGAGATGAAGCTCTATCACAGCCAATATACCCGCTCCGCACGTGCCCGCTGGATGCTCGAAGAGACAGGCTCCCCTTAGGATCTCGAGCAAATCGTCCTCTCCAAGGGCCAGCACAAGACGCCCGAATACCTCGCTGTCCATCCGCACGGCGTGGTCCCCGCATTCGTCGACGGCGACCTCAAGATGATGGAATCGTCGGCCATCGTCATGCATCTCGCCGACAAGTTTCCGGAGAAAAGGCTCGCGCCGGCCCTTGGGTCGAACGAGCGCGCCACGTACTACAGCTGGATGGTCTACGTGCCCGCCACGATGGATCCGGTGCTCGAGACGCTCACCTTGCACACCAAGCTGCTCCCCGAAGAAAAGCGCAGTCCGGCCGTCGTCGAAGCACAGAAGAAGCGGCTGCACGCGATCGCCAAGGTGGTCGAGGAGGCCATTGGCGGCCGAGAGTTCATCGTGGGAAAAAGCTTCACGGCCGCCGACCTGGTGATGACCAGCGCTATCGGTTGGATGGGGTTCATCGGGGTGCTCGCGGATCACCCGAAGCTCATCGCCTATAGCGCCGTGCACTGCGCTCGGCCGGCGTACGTGCGCGCCCACGCCGACTGAGGCGAGACGCGCGAAGGTGCGCGTTACTTGTCGTCGCCCGAGTTGGTGATCTCCATCGGCTCCACGGTGATGGGCTGCTCGTTCTTTCCGAAGATCCCTTTCGAGAAGTCGACGGACACCTTGGGGACGCTATGCCAGTGGAAGTCGACCTCTTCGAACTCGACGAACACGGCGCGCGAGCCGCCCGGCGGAATGAAGTACGCGGTGTGAGAAGTGGACGACCCGCTTGCCCGAGCGACTTTGTGTCCGTCGGGCAGCGTAACGCTCACGCCGTCGCGCACCACGCGGATCGGGTCCGACGTGCCGTTGACGACCGTCACCCGCACCCAGAGCTTGTGGCCACCCACCCAGGCCTGCTGGGGCTGAATCTGAACGCCGCCGCCCTTTGCGGAGCGAGCCGACCAGTACTGCTTCGAACCGCACCCCATGACGAGGAACGGCAGCGTGAACGTGAGCAGGATGATGAAGCGTCGCATGCCGCATCTAACGAAAGGAGCGCGCCAAAGACAAGGCGCGAATGCTATGGCCAAGATCCAATGACTGTCGTCG
Source organism: Myxococcales bacterium (assembly GCA_043747615.1). Taxonomy (GTDB): domain Bacteria; phylum Myxococcota_A; class Polyangia; order Polyangiales; family Polyangiaceae; genus JAYTOU01. The sequence continues at coordinate 44,052 of JAYTOU010000080.1, forward strand.
ACTGCGAAACCGAACAACCGAACGCCTTTCCCGTGGTGCTCCACGTGGGCAAGCACACCTTCCGCGCCGACGTTGGCCCGAGCAGTGGCAGCACGGACTCGGCGCCCGGGCCACACGACTACTTCGACGCGGCTCTCGCGAGCTGCAAGGCCCTGACGGCCACATGGTATGCGCGCAAGAACGCGATTCCTCTCGAGCGGGTGGAGGCGCACGTCGAGCGCGACGACGGGGGCGAGAGGCAAGGAACGTACGTGCTCAAGGTACGCATGGCACTTCACGGTCCGATGAGCGACGAGCAGCGCGCTCGGGTCCACGCCGCCGTGGAGCGCTGCCCGATCCACAAGCTGATGACGACCGCAGACGTGGTGATCCAGACGGAGCCGGTCGCCTAGCCAACCTTCGACCGGACTAGCTGAGAGGGCGCGCCTTCAGCGAATCGAGGACGAAATCGCGGAAGGCAATGACCTTGCGCGGCAGGTGCTGCGCCCCGTGGTACACGACCCAGAGCTGCCCGGTCGGCACGTTCCAGCGCGGTAGAACGCGGACCAAGTGCCCAGCCGAGACGTCGTCGGTGGCGAGAAATGACGGGAGCACGCCGATGCCCGCGCCGTGGCGAATGACCTCGCGGACGAAGAACATGTCGTCGCAGTGGATCCGTCCCTCGGGCGTAACGATGATCGGTTTGCCAGGCCCGGCGAGGCGAAGCGTCCGCGTCGTGGGAAAGAGGACCCAGGTGTGAAGGCCGAGATCGCGCGGTCTGCGCGGTGTTCCGCGAAGAGCGAGGTAGCTCGGAGATGCATAGAGCTGCATCGTCACCACCCCCGCATTTCGCGCGAGCAGCGAGGAGCTTTTCATCTGCCGCGTCGCGATTCGTAGGGCCATGTCCAAGCCCTCCGCAACGAGATCGACTTGAGCGTTCGTGAGGCGGAGCTCTACGTGCACGCGCGGGTAGAGCGCCACGAACCGGGCGACGATCTCCGCGAGAACGGTGGAGCCGAAGTCGACCGCCGCCGTCACTCGCAACCGTCCGGACGGTTCTGCGTCGAGGTCGGGGAGATCGCCCACCGATTGCTGGAGCGTCGCCAGCGGCGATGAGATCCGATCGAGGAACGCAGCCCCCGCGGTGCTCAGCGAGACGCGCCGCGTCGTTCGATGAAAGAGCCGCACTCCCAGTTCGCCTTCTAACCCAGCGATGCCCCGGCTCACGGACGACTTGGGAAGGCCGAGCTTCTCGGCGGCGGCGGAGAAGCTGGAGCTCTCGGCAACCGCCGTGAACAGGGGAAGGAGGTTCAGATCGATTGTTCCCATTTCGGAACAGTGTAAGCCAATTGCATCATCTTGTGCACTAGCGTCCATGGTGCACATTGTCGGGCATGGAAGCGACCAAGCGGATGCCGGTCATCTTCGCCGCGCACGGAGCGCCGATGATCCTCGACGATGCGGCGTGGATGGCGGAGCTCGCTGCGTGGGCTGGCGCGATGCCGAAGCCCAAGAGCATCGTCATGGTCTCGGCGCACTGGGACGCGAGGCCCGTCACCTTCGGCGCCACGGAGGCGGTGCCGCTGGTCTACGACTTCTACGGCTTTCCGGACCGCTACTACCAGACGAAATACCCTGCGCCGGGCGCGCCGCTCCTTGCATCGCGCGTGGGCGAGCTCTTGCGCGAAAGTGGGATCGCCTTCGCGCAGGATGCCAAGCGCGGGTTAGACCATGGCGCGTACCTTCCTCTCGTGGCGATGTACCCTGCGGCGGATGTCCCGGTGCTTCAGGTGTCGCTTCCCGGCCTCGATCCAGCGAAGCTCCTTGCGCTCGGAGAAGCGCTCGCCCCGCTCCGCGACGAAGGCGTGCTCATTTTTGGCAGCGGGTTTCTCACCCACAACATGCACTATGCATTCAAAAAAGGTACGCCCGCGTGGGCGCGGGAGTTCGATGCCTGGGCCGCAGAGTCTCTCGCTCGGCACGACGTCGACGCGTTGATGCACTTTGCTACCCGGGCGCCCGCCGCGGAGCTTGCCCTACCGACGTGGGAGCACTTTGCGCCGGTCATCGTGGCGGCTGCGGCAGCCCATGCCAGTCAAGGTTCGGTTGCGTTTCCCATCACGGGCTATTGGATGGACGGCGCGTTCACCAAGCGCTCGGTACAATTCGATCAATGAAGAACGGAAGGATGAACTCATGGTTTCGATGAACGTTGTCTCTCGCTTCGCCTCTTGTGCATCACTGATGCTCGCCGCCGCCGCCCTCTCGGGATGCGACAACAATCCCACCAAGGACAAGGCCCAGGCCACGGTGGCCGAGCCGGTGGCGGTCGCTGCGCCGGCCGCGGGCACGAAATACGTATTTTCCGGCGCGGATTCGAAGATTTCATGGGTCGGGGCGAAGGTCACGCGCAAGCACGACGGATCCTTCGGCACATTCAACGGCGCGATCGATCTCGTCGACGGCAAGCCCGAGAAGAGCTCGGTGACCGTCGACGTCGACATCGCGTCACTCACTACGGACGAGCCCAAGCTGATCGTTCACCTCAAGACTGCCGACCTCCTCGACCTCGCCAAGTTCCCGCAGGCGCACTTTGCCTCCACGTCGATCAAGCCCGGCGGCGACAAAGGGGCAACCCACACCGTGACCGGAAACTTCACGCTTCACGGAGTGACGAAATCAATTTCTTTCCCGGCGACCATCAAAGTGAATGGCGACACGGCGGACGTGAACGCAGATTTCGGCATCAACCGAAAAGACTTTGGCATCGTCTACCCGGGAATGCCGGACGACCTAATCAAGGACGACATTCTGATCAAGCTGGCGATCCACGGAAAGAAGGCCTAGGCGACCATCGCGAGCCTGTGCCGCGTGATACCCATCATGCGGCCTAGGCGACGCGCGTGATCAGGCTACCCTTGCTACATGGGCAAGCTGGACGACATACGGAAGCAGCGTGAGGCGCAATTCGCACAGCAAGAGAGTGAGGCAGGCTCACCCGCACGACGCGCGGTGGCCAAGAGCGCGCCGGCCAAGCCGACGAGCGAGGTCCTCGAGGGAAAATGCGCGGAGTGCGGCAAGCTGAAAGCAGTCCAGAGCGGTCTCGTCGTCAGCCACCAAAAAGGGCTCGGAAAAATGTGCCCCGGCTCGCGAAAAGCGCCTGACTGAGCTAGATCGCCCACGCATGCGATTCATCCCTGGAGTGGTCCCCCCCGCCGAAGTGACGAAGCGCGCGTGGTTTCTCGTGCATCCGAAGGGGCTTGTCCTTCGCGGCGACGACACGCTCCCCGATGACGCCGATGCATCGGCCCTCATGATCGGCGTAGGCGACGCGCACTACCTTGGTCAGCTCGACGATGCGGCGGCCTTCGCAGCACCCGTGGAAGCCGTCGAGCGCGTTCCCGCCCCCTTCATCGTCGCCGGCGCGCGAACGCTCCACGGCAAGCTCGACGAAGCGAACCTCGGTGTCGCGGGTCGTGCGATCCAGGTCATCGATTGGGCAACGAGCCATCGCTTCTGCGGTCGTTGCGCGACCCCCACACTGCGCCTTCGCACCGAGCGCTGCCTGCGCTGCCCCGTGTGCAAGCTCGCCGCGTATCCGCGAATCACGCCGGCGATGATCGTCCTCGTCAGGCGCGGCGACGAAGCGCTCCTCGCGAGCAACGCCAAGTTTCCCGTCGGCTTTTACAGCACCCTGGCCGGCTTCGTTGAGGTCGGCGAGTCCCTCGAGGAGACGGTCGCGCGCGAAGTTCGTGAGGAGGTCGGCGTCGAGGTGAAAGACATCCGCTACTTCGGAAGTCAGCCTTGGCCGTTCCCGCACTCCCTCATGGTGGGCTTCGTCGCGGAGTGGGCAGCGGGCGAAATCGTGGCCGACCCCAGCGAGATCTCCGACGCGCAGTGGTTCAAGGCGAGCGCGCTCCCGATGCTCCCTCCGCCGTTCAGCATTGCCCGCCGCATGATCGACGCCTGGCTCGCGGAAGTCGCGCGCGGTTAGAGTCGGCCCGGAGGATGGCTAAGCAAAAGAGTACGGGCCGCCACGCTCGAGCGCCCGCCGGAATGCAGGACGAGAGTGGATGCGTTCGAGGAACGCGAAGAGCTTTGGCCGACTTGCAGCGGTAAGCCCTGCGCGCGAGGCAGCCGCCTCGAGTGGGAAACTCATTTGGATATCGGCGCCCGTCAGCTCTTCCCCGGCGAACCACGTGCTCTTGCCGAGCTCGCTCTCCTGATACGCGAGGTGCGTTTCGAGCTGAGGCCCGATGAAGGAGCTCTTCACTTTGCCTGCGATGGCGCGCAGGATCGGTCGCACGAAGAAGGGCGTGGGCGCGGTCTCGATGCGATCGAAGACCAACTTGAGGAGGAGCGGCGGCATGGCCGAGCCCTCCGCATAGTGCAGCCAGTACGTGTAGCGCAGGCGCTCCGGGGTGCCCGCCGCGGGAATGAGCCTCCCGTTGCCGTAGCGGTCGATGAGGTCTTCGACGATGGCGCCCGACTCGGCGAGGGTGCGGTCGCCGTCGGTGACTACGGGTGATTTACCGAGCGGATGCACCGCTCGAAGGGACGCCGGTGCAAGCATCGTCTTCGGGTCGCGCTCGTAGCGTTTGACCTCGTACTCCACACCAAGCTCTTCGAGCAGCCAGAGGACGCGCTGCGAACGGGAGTTGTTCAGATGATGGACGGTGAGCATGTGAGCCTACAATTCAGAAATTTTCAGCGTTGAATCTTTACGGCCGCGATCGTCGCTCTCGCTTCGCTCGCTTCGGGAAGCACGGCCTCGAGACGACCGAAGATTTTGTCGATCCCCCAATCGCGAAGCGCCGCTGCGATGTCGGGCTCGCCGTCACCAAGCAACCACCGGCCGTCGCGGGCCAAGGTGAGACGCCGACGCGACGTGGACTTCCGGAGAACCTCGATGCCCCCGAGTACGCCAAAAGCCTCCGGAGCAGCCTCGGCGCAGTACTTTCCGCTCGCCTCGACGAGCTTTTGTTCCGCCATCTCGAGGCCTACGCGATGCTTGGCATTCTTGTTCGCCGCGTGCGCGCTATGGGCCAGCAGGTAAGCCTGGGCCGCGCTCGTCACGTCTTCTTTGGATGTCATGGGGGCGAGACTACCCTACTCTGCGTACGTGGACGACCGATCCAAAGACGTCTCGCCGATTCGTCGACTGATCCAGGAACGCGATTTCTTTGTGGCCTTCCAGCCCGTCGTCGATCTCATCACGCGCAAGATCTTTGCGTACGAAGCGCTCGTGCGCCCGAAGTCGAAAGCGTTCAACGGGCCGCCGAGCATGTTCGATGCAGCCGTCGCCGAGGGTTGCACCGGTGAGCTCGGCAGAGCTATCCGCGAACGAGCCGTCGACGATTGCACGACGCATCCGCTCTTTCTAAATGTCCACCCGAACGAGCTCGATGAAAAATGGCTCGTTCAGCTGGACGATCCGATCTCACGTCACTCGGCAGACGTGTACCTGGAAATCACCGAAGGAGTACCGCTCACCCATTTTCGGCTCTGCCAGGGCATCCTGCGCGAGCTTCGGGGGCGAGGCGTGTACCTGGTCGTGGACGATCTCGGCGCGGGCTACTCCAACTTGAAGTACATCGCCGATCTTCATCCGGCGTTCGTGAAACTCGATCGCGAGCTCATCATGGGCCTCACCACCAACTCCCGACTCCACAAGCTGGTCTCTGGGATCGTGGTACTTTGCTCGGCCCTCGGCGCGAAGGTCGTCGCCGAAGGAATCGAGACTGAAGACGAGCTTCATGCCGTGTGCGACGCGGGCGCGCAGTACGGACAGGGCTATCTCCTGGCGCGTCCTGCGTTTCCGCCCCCGCCCGTCACCTGGCCGAAAAACTGGTCGAAGAAATTGCTCACCCGCTCCTGATTCTCTCAGGGGGTGATGCTCGCGGCGGAACCCTAGCAAGAACAAGGGCGGCCAAGAAGACGTGCTATACCTTCCGGCGTGGTCGAACGACATCCGCTCTACAATCTGAGTCTTCCGCTTCTCACCTTCGGGCTACTCGCTCAGGGCTCGGGCTGGCTCGGTCGCTGGAGCTTTCCCGTCGCCGGCGCGATCCTCTCCGTCGTGGGAACGGTGCTCGTGGTCCCCGGCATCGCCCTCCGCGCCAAGGACAAAGGGCACTCGGCCTTGTGGGGCGTCCTTGGACTTCTGTCGTTCGTGGGCGTGATCATCGTCTCTCTTTTGCCCAATCGCGCGAACCGCACGCTCCACAACTGACGCTTCGTACGATGGCGTCTCGAGCACCGGTCGTCTTCTAGCGCTTCTTGCGGGCGGCGAGATCTGCTTCAACCTTCGTGCTCCAGCGGGTCACGTCTGCGTCTGCGAGCTTTGCGATCGCGGCGTCGTAGCACTGCATCTGCGCGGGCATCGTGTGCGCGATCTCTAGATCTCTTTGTACGGTCGCGGCTGCTTCGTCCGCAGAATATTCCTTCGAGGTCATGGCGTGGATCCGGCGCTGACCGAGCTCTATGGCGGTGTTGCGGCGAACGGCGATGACACGTTGAAAGCGCTGGGCAGTGAACGCTCCGACGGCGTGCATTGCCTTCTCGAGCTCGGCGATGTCCGCGCACGACGAGTGAAGCCGGTCCGTGTCCGCGTCGAAACGCAGCGAGTCCCGCATCAGCTCCTGGGCGGCGCCAATCAGCTTCACGTCCTCGCGACTGGGTGACGCGAACGATTGAAGGCGCGCGAGCGACGAGGCAAAACTGCGCGGTCCAGCCCACAGATCACCCTGAAGCGGCTCGAGCCCGGAAGCCTTCAGGGTCATGATGAGCGACTCCTCGAGCGCGTCTTTGTCTTCAATCAGGGCGGAGCGGCATGCACTTCGGTCTGCGCTTGCTGCCGAGACGCACGACCCTGCTACCACCGGAGGGCGCGGATGATCGGCCTCGACCGCCGGCGCGCCGCAGCCCCCGCACACGAGCGTCGCGATCCACAGCGCTCGCATCGCGCGATCCTCAGAACTTCTGATGGACTACGTCGAGCTTGTCGGAGGAAGGGAATTTCAGCCTCCGGGTCGCCTTGTCGATGCATGCGGCGACTTTGTTGTTCGTCGGGCTCACCTTCACGCTGACACCGAGCGCCTTGCCTTGCTTCAGTGCGACGCAGATCTCGGCGTTGGCGCTGTCGGCCAGACCGCAGCTCCCCATGAACGAGCTCGAGCGCATCGGGCCACCGAGCTCTGAGTCGGTGAGATCCGCCTTGCCGCCCTTCTTGCCCATGTCGATCGTCTGCGGATTCTCGTCGATCGCGCGCTCGCAGCTCTTTCCGGCGCTGACGTTCAAGGAGACGTGAAGCTCCTCGGCGCTCTTCCCGGTGGATTTGTCGTGGTCGTAGATGGCGACGTGGATCGTGGTGCCTTCGTCGGTGAGCTTCTCGAGATCTTCGTACAGAATGACCTTGTCTCCCGTGTAGCCGTGCGCAGTGTGCATCAACGGGATCTCGACGGCCTTGGAGCCGGGGCCCTTCGGATAGACGATGACGGCGTCGCGCGTCTTCACGTCTGCGCCGAGAGCGCCGAGGTTCACTTCGTCATCCGTGGCGAAAATGGTGATGTGCACGCCTTCGGGGATGGTCTCGAGATGGATGGCGCCGGAAAAATCGTGCCCGCCTTTCGAGTCGTTGCTGCAAGGAACCATGGCTCGGTCGCCGTCGTCGTCGTGAAGATCGTACTTGTGGACGTGGTCCTTGCCGGCGCAGTCGTGAACCTTCTTGGCCTCTACGGGGCCGTTGCCTTTGTGGACGTAGCTCGCGTTCGTGGCGCCGCCACTGTTGGCGGTCTGGGGCGCCGGACTGCCTCCGCACGAGAAGAGGAAGAGCGAAACGGGGACGGCAAGAACGGAAAAGCTGGTGCGCATGAGGCGAGCTTACCAGAAACACTTTTCGCTCCAACATGACTAATTCAACGTAGAACGTGCGGACGACCATGGTCTCCGAACCGAAGAAGAAGGTGTCGGGGCTCGGCGGCATCCAGCCGATGGGCAACGATCCCAAGACGTTCCCGGAGGCCGACTACCTCTCCAACCCGGGGAGAAAGCCGCGGAGAGTTCGAACATGGGCCATCGCCATTATCGCGATCGTCGTGCTCACGCTCGTTGGGATCCTTGCGATCTACACGTTCGCACGACGAGTCGACTACCAAGGACACCACTAGTCCGACGTGCGCATGGACCGCGGGCGCGGTGGATGCCAGGCGTCTTTTGCCGACACGCTGCTAGGGTCGAGTATGGGCCTTGGTGGTTCTGGAGTACGTCTCTAAACGCGGCGAAGACCCGAGCTTCGCACCGCTTGCTCGAGGTTGCGGAAGCGCCCTGCGAGCGCGCGAACGAGGGCGCCCGTCCAACCATCCAGGCCGAGCCCCTCGGACATCGTCGCTTTGTCGAGCACGAGGACAGTGACCACGTCGAGCGCCGCAACGCTCGCGGACCGGGGCTCCTCGAGCAAGAGCGCCATCTCCCCGAAGACCTCGCCCGGATCCATCACACCGAGCGTCTCCTCGGCGCCGTCGACGTTGCGGTAGGCGCGGCATCGACCAGCAATGATCATGTACGCCGCGTCCCCCGCTTCCCCTTCGCGCATGATGACGGTGCCCGCCGCAAAGGCTTTGCGCGGAAGGTGGAGCCCGCCGGAGAGAAACGCGCGTAGCTCCTTCTGGAGAGCGGCGACCGTCTGGTAGCGATCTTCGGGCGCCGGTGCGGTGGCCCGGGCGACGATCGATCGGATGCGCCGCGAGACGCCGATCTTGGCGGCGGCCTCGTCGATCGGAATCACCGCTCCCGTCCGTGCGCGCTCGAGGATCACGTTCCCATCCTTGTGCGCTCCGTACGGTCCGTGGCCGCACAGGATTTCGTAGAGCATCGCGCCGAGACCAAACACGTCGCAGCGATCATCCATCTCCTGGGGGATCCCGCGGGCTTGCTCGGGCGCCATGTAGTCGGGCGTGCCCACCGGACCCGCGGCGTTCATCTGCGCGTTCGCACCCGACTCGGGTGTCGTCCGCGTCAGTCGCGCGAGACCCCAGTCCATCAGGTAGACCTGGCCGAAGCCGGCGACCATCACGTTCGCTGGTTTGAGATCGCGATGAACGACGCCGCGATGATGCGCGTAGGCGACGGCGTCGCATACCTTGAGGAGGATCTCGAGCGCACCCTCGAGCCGTTCGCTCGACCCAACCGGACGTTTGTGGAGCCAGCGATCGAATCCATCCCCCTGCACGAGCTTCATCGTGAAATAGGGAATGCCCGCGTCGTCGATCGCGAGCTCGTGGACGGGGACGATGTTCGGGTGCTCGAGCTGCCCCGTCATCTGCGCCTCGGCGATGAATCCGTCACGATAGAACGGTTCGCTCGCCAGATCTTTGTCGAGGCGCTTCAGCGCCACGTGGCGGAGAAGACTGCGGTCGGTCGCCGGATGGACGTGACCCATTCCTCCTCGACCGAGCTCGGGATAGATCCGCAGGCTCGCGGGAGTCGGGATCTTCTCGGCTGCGATCTCAGCCGGAGAGATGGCGTTGTCGCCACCGACCGGGATCGTTTCGATGACGTGGACGGGCTCGGCGGTTTCCTCGGTTCGTTCGCTCACGAAGCCACGATAGCGGAATCGCTCGCCGGCGAAAAACACCGCAGGCCTGAGCGACGACCTCCGGGGGCTACCGGGTCTTGGCGGCCCCTCCGTAGACCGATTTTTTCGAGGCCACGACCGAAGTTCCTGCGAGCGCCTTCGCTACCGTGCCGACCGTCATCGAGTGAGCCTGGGACGCCGTCGGTGCTAGAATACGGGCATGTGTCTCATCTGCATCGAGTTCGACAAGAGTGCGATGAACCTGGCCGAGGCTCGGCGCGCACTCGGTGAAATGCGGGCAGGTCTCGACAAGAAGCACGTCGAGGAGGTCGAGGCGAAGCTCGACGACGCCGAGAAATTGCAAAAGTCACGGACGCCCTGAGCTACCCACCGGGATGAGCCCGGTCCGGCGCAGGCAAACCGTTTAACGCTTCACCCGCTTCGAGCGCGGGCGGTTCGTCCGCAGCGCCTTTCCCGATCGTCAGTCGATTCCGCCCGTCGGCTTTCGACGCGTACATCGCGTGATCCGCGCGCGCCACGAAGCTCTCGAGGCTCTCGCCCGCAGCCAGCTCGACGAGACCGACGGATGCAGTCACGTGCACCCGCTCCGAAGCGGCGTTGACGACGACCATGCTCTCGATCGCCTCGCGGACACGCTCCGCCACGACCGCAGCGCCAGCGAGTGGAGTGCTGAGCAACGCGACGACGAATTCCTCTCCGCCCCAGCGCGCGGCGACGTCGGTTTGGCGCGCGACTTTGCCCAGCAGAGCGCCGATCGAAGCGAGGACGCGGTCGCCCATCGCGTGACCATGCCCGTCGGTGATTTGCTTGAAGTGGTCGATGTCGAGGAGGAGGAGGGAGAGCGGGTAGTTGTGCCGTCTCGAGCGCGCGAGCTCTAGCCTGACGATGTTGCTGAACGCCCTCCGGTTCGTCAGCCCCGTCAGCGCGTCCGTCGAGGCGAGGCGCTGGGATTCGTCCACGAGCGACGTCATCCGAAGAGGGCCGCCGAGCTCCCGAGCAACGAGCGCGACCAGCTTTTCTGCCGCGGTTACGTCTCCCGGCGTCAGGGGGCTCAGCGCGATCCTGCCGACGTGCGAGTCTCCGAAGGGAATGTCTCGCACCACCGGTGGAGCGGCCCTGTCGCCGTCGAACGCGTCTTCGTCTTCAACCCTCGAGACGGCGCTTGCGGGGGTGAGGCCCAGCGCCGTACGTGCTTCTTCCTCGGCGAGCGCGGCGGTGCGCGGATGATGATGAAGAGCGAGCTGCCCTGAGCTCATCATGGAGACGGCCAGCCACCGGTAACGACTCATCTGGGACATGAACTGCGCGAGCAAGTCGAACATTCGCTCGAACGTTCCGCTCGCCGCGAGGGAACGCACTTCGGAGGCAATGATGGACTCGAAGAGCGCGGCGTCGATGTGACGCGCGATGCGATCGCGGATGTCGACCTTTCCACCTCCGAGCTGAAAGAAGAACGCGTCGTCGCCCTTTGGGGCCTTGATCGTTCGACCAAGCGCGCGCACGAGATCTCCCGTGCGGTGCTTCGCGACGTAGGCGTCGGCGCCAGCGCGATCCGCCCAGTAACGATTCTGCGGATCGTCGACGTCTCCGCAGAGGATCACCGCGACGTCCGCGGTCGCTGGCTCCGAGCGAAGAAGGCGACAGAGCTGAAGTCCCGAGATGCTCGGCATCCACAAGTCGGCGACGAACGCTGCCGGAGGTGAGCTCAGCGCCATGTCCGCGCCGGTCGCTGGGTCGGCGGCATCTTCCACCTCGTAGCCCTGCGCCCTCAAACGTTGCGAGAGCATCTTGCGCGTCGGATCCAATGGATCGACAAGGATGATGCGCCTCGTTCGGGGGATCACAGTGTGGTCTACGCCCGCCCCTCGCGCCGATTAATGGGCCGGCGCGCTGATCAAAATCTGGTAGATCAAGCATGGGCGTAGTTTTCTTCCGCTCACTTTGGAGGCATCGGAAATGCGGAAGCAAGCGTGGTTGCGAATCGCGGTCGCTGTGGCAACCGTCGTGGGCATCGGGGCTTGCGGGGGAGGCGGCGGGAGTGAGTTCAACCCCGGACCGAACGACGACGGCGGCGGTAGCGGCGACGATGCTTCGTTCATCGATTCTGGGTTCGGTGGCGACGGCGGCCCGACCATGCCAGTCGCCTCGCTCACGATCGACCCCCCGACCGCGACCCTCGATGTCAGCGTCGCGCCCTTCCCGACCCAGCAGTTCACGACGACGGCGCACTACGTCGATGGAACGAGCGGCGTCATCACGCCGTCCTGGTCTGCGTCGAACACACCCGTCGGCAACATCGTCAACACCGGGCTCTACAAAACGCGCGGCACGCAAGGAGGCGCGGTCACCATCACTGCGACCGCTGGCGGAAAGACCGCGACAGCAGCCCTGACGGTGACGTTTCACTTGCTCGAGAACTCCGCATCGGCCGACGCTGCGACGCAGGCCGGCTTGCTGGCCGCGACCGCGCCAGATGCGGCGGTGACCTGGACCTACCCTTACGACGCGACGGCATTTCCGCGTGGTCTCAACGCGCCGCAGCTGATGTGGAACGGAGCCGCGGCCGGCGACGTGTACCTCGTGCACATCCAGAGCCCGACCTACGAGCTCCAGGCGTTCACGAACGCGGCCGTGGCCACGACCCTCGCGGGGGCGGCTCCAGCGGGCGGGCGAACCTTCGCGTTTGCGGCCGCAACGTGGGGTGGCTTCGTCGACTCGACGTCGGGCAGTGCGACGCTCACCGTCTCCCGAAAAAGCGGCTCGACCTACACACGCTTGGTGCAGCAGACGTGGGCGATCGCGAGCCGCTCGATGAGCGGGAGCATCTACTACTGGGCGATCAACAAGGCCGCCGTCGTGCGCATCAAGCCCGGCGCGCTCGCACCTGATTATTTCCTGTCCGCCGCGACGGTTCCTCTGGGGCCCTCCACGGGGACCGTCATGGTTTGCCCTTCCTGCCACACGGCGTCGGCGGATGGATCGACCTTGGTGATGGGAACCGGAAGGTGGGACAGCACCGTCGACGTTTGGTCGACGCTCTACAATCTCAAGACGAGCGCGACGTCGTTCAACGGGTACCAGACAGCCAGTCCCGCGACGCAGTTCCCCCTGGCGGCAGTTACCCCCGATGGAAAGATGGTCGTCGAGAACTGGGCGTCCGTGCGTGGCAGCCCCATGGGCCAGACCGATCTTCCCGTCGACATCAGCGCGCCCGTGCTCGCAACACCGACGCTTCCCAGCGTGACCGGTACGAATCTGGAGACGTTGGTCGGCGCCTCGAATCACACGTTCTTCCCGGTGTTTTCTGCGGACAACGCGCTCTTCGCCTACGTCGATTCCGGCTCGGGAGCTTTGATCTCGCTCGATTGGAATCCGGTGACGAAGAAGTTTGCGAACCCGAGGACGCTCATCGCCGGGGGCGCCACCAAGATCGCCTATCCGACGATCTCGCCCGACCATCGCTGGGTCGTCTACCAACGCGGTCCCAACTACGGCTCGCTCGACACGTCGTTCACCGGCGACCTCTACGCCGTCGACACGACCAAGCCGGGCACCGAGATCGCCCTCGACGGGATCAACAACACCTATTCGGCCGCGGCCGGAGTCGCGCGCGATCAGCACCGGAGCTACGAGCCCACCTTTGCGCCGGTCCCCTCGGGCGGGTTCTTCTGGCTCGTCTTTCACTCGCGACGCACCTTCGGAAACGCGCTCGTCAACGTGCCTTACGTCAACGGCACCGAAGGCAGCGGCACCAAGCAGCTCTGGGTCGCCGCAATCAACGTTCCCACCGCCGCACCCTCCACGACGGACCCGAGCCACGCCCCATTCTGGCTGCCCGGTCAGGATCCCACGACCCGCAACATGCGCGGCTACTGGGCGCTCGATCCCTGCCAAACCGACGGGACCTCGTGCGTGACCGGCACCGACTGCTGCGGCGGATTCTGCGACGGAACGAACGACGCAGGCGTCGCGGTGTGCGGCTCGTCGAGCACCAGCTGCAGCCAGGTTGGCGATCGCTGCAACGTCACCGCCGATTGCTGCGGGGCTGCAGGCGTCACGTGCATCAACCACGCGTGCGCCGAGCCTCCGCCGCGCTGAGCACCACCAGATGCCGGAGCGTCCGCGAAAGTCGAAACGTAGCCACGTGGATGACCTGCGCGGCGCGAACCGCCTGGTGATCGAGGCGACGAAGGGCGTCATGGGTCTCGTCGAGGCAATGCACAACCGCATTGCAAGCGGCCCGGGCATCCTCGGTCGCCCACTCGAAGGCCCAGCGAGTCGCGTTACCGGCTTGGTGTACGGGACCATGCGCGGGGTGACGAGTCTCGTCGGGACGAGCATCGACACCGCACTGGAGCAGCTCGCGCCGGTCCTAGGCGAGAGCGAGCCTGGGTCCGAGCGCGCGGCGGTCCTCGCGGCGCTCAACGGCGTGCTCGGTGATTATCTGAGCGAGAGTGGCAACCCGCTCGCGATCGAGATGAGGCTTGCACCCCGTTCGGAGTCTCCCGCGCCGAGCGGCAAGCTGCTCGTCCTCGTCCACGGCTCGTCGATGAACGAGCATCAATGGACGCGTCTCGGGCACGACCATGGAGCCTTGCTCGCGCGCGACCTCGGATATGCGCCTATTTATCTTCGGTACAACAGCGGGCTGCACATCTCGACTAACGGAGCGGCCTTCGCCGCGCTGCTCGAGCAGGTCACCCAGGAGTGGCCCGTACCCATCGAGGAGATCGTGCTGCTCGGCCACAGCATGGGCGGTCTCGTGGCGCGAAGCGCTTGCCACGCAGGAGAGACGAGCGCTTGGAGGCGGAAATTACGCGCGCTCGTATGCCTCGGCTCCCCGCACCACGGCGCACCACTCGAACGCGGTGGAAGCTGGCTCGATCTCCTCCTCGGCATGAGCAGCTACAGCGCACCCCTCAAGCTGCTCGGGCAGATCCGCAGCGCCGGGGTGACCGACTTGCGCTACGGGAACGTACTCGACGAGCACTGGCGCGGACGCGATCGCTTTACGCATGGTGTAGATCCGCGGCACGAGCTGACCCTGCCGAACGGGGTCCGCTGCTTCGCGATCGCCGGCACCAAATCGCTCACCGAAGGCGAAAAGCTCCGCGGCGACGGATTGGTTCCGGTGGACAGCGCGCTCGGCCGGCACGAAAAGGCGGAGCTGACCCTGGCGTTCGACGAGTCGTGGATCGCCTATGGAACGTTGCACCTCGATCTCCTCAGTCGGCCCGAGGTCTACGAGACCCTTCGATCCTGGCTGTCGTGATTCTTCGCGCTCACGGGGCTCCGGCTTGACCTGAGCATCGTGCGGCCCAAGAGTCGTCGTCATGGCGCTGCCCCCCGGTCCGTCGTACTCCCCCGCGCTGCAAACGTTTCGCTACGTTACCCAGCCCGAGAAATTCCTACGCGACTGCCATCAGCGCTACGGCGACATCTTCACCGTCACCACGCTCATCTTCGGTCCCGAGGTTTGCGTCGTTCGCCCGGAGGTCATCAAGACCGTCTTCACCGGGGACTCGGACGAGCTCCGCGCCGGCGAGGCCAACATCGCGCTCGAGCCGCTGGTAGGAATGAAGAGCGTGCTCCTCCTCGACGGCGCCGAGCACTTGCGCCAGCGCCGTCTGATGATGCCTCCGTTTCACGGCGAGCGCATGTTCGCGTACGCCCGCACCATGCGCGAGATCGCCGAACGCATGGTCGACGGCTGGCCGGTCGGAAAGAAATTCACGCTCCACAAGCACATGCAAAAGCTCACGCTGGAGATCATCCTGCGAACGATCTTCGGCGTGGAAGAGGGAGCACAGATGGACGACCTAGGGGCGGCGATTGCGCGCGTCCTCGATCTCACCGCGTCGCCATTCACCATGGTCGGCGCCACACCGCCGTTCCGAAAAAATCTCTGGGGCTTCTCGCCGTGGGCGAGGCTCCAGCGCGCGCTCCGCAGTGCAGACAAGCTTATCTACGAGGTGATTTCACGCCGCCGGGCGGAGATCGAGGCCAAAGCTCCGCCGCGGACCGACGTCCTGTCGATGCTCCTCACCGCACGCGACGACAAGGGCGACGGGATGACCGACGCCGAGCTTCGCGACGAGCTCCTCACGCTCCTCGCCGCGGGTCACGAGACGACGGCCACCGAGCTGTGCTGGGCGCTCGATGCCATCCTTGGTGCTCCAAGGGTGGTCGCGCGCCTTCAAGACGAGCTCCGCGGAGCGACGAACGACGCTGGCGTCACGGCAATGGATCGGCTTCCGTACCTCGACGCCACGCTGAAAGAGGTGCTTCGTCTGCACCCCGTGATTCCCGCGGTTGCCCGGCGCGTGAAGGTGCCGATGGTGGTGGGCGGCTACGACGTTCCTGCGGGCATGCTCCTCGTCCCCGGCGTGTGGCTCACTCACCACCTCCCCGACATTTATCCGCAGCCAGACGAGTTCCGGCCCGAGCGCTTCCTCGATACGAAGCCCGATCCGTACGCGTGGCTCCCCTTCGGTGGTGGCGTTCGGCGTTGCCTAGGTATGGCGTTCGCGCTCTTCGAAATGAAGGTCGTGCTTGCCACCGTTCTCACGCGCGTGAGCCTCCGCCTTGCGAGCAACAAGCCTACCCGCACCGTGCTGCGCGGCTTCACCCATGCCCCCCGCGGAAACGTCCCGGTGATCGTCGAGAAGCGGTAGGCTCCGGTAGTGACACGCGAGGAGGTCTGGCAAACGGTCGCGACCGGTCTCCGGCACGACTTTGGTCGCTTACTCGACGTGCGGGACGTCCGTCGGGTCCGCAGGGTGTCGGGTGATGCATGGACCGTGACCGTCGTCCTCGCCGCTCCGTCCGGTGACCTGCACGTCGCGGATCTCACCGTCGACGACGCAGGCGCGATCTCGCCGACGCTCGGGGCCGATCACGTCATCGATGCCGTGCGCCGGGCCGTTCGCACTTCCCACGTGCCAGGTCCGCCGGACGAGCTCTCCGATTTCGGCGGCGACCTCGCAGACACAAGTGACGAAGAGCCTGGCCTCGAGATGCTCTCGGAGATGGACGCGCCCGTGGAGGTTCGCGTAGCCGCGGCCATCGCGCGTGGTGATGACGCGTCATTGAAGGAGGCGCGGGAGCTTCTGCCTCGATTGCTCGCCGCTCACGATCGTCGGGGAAACACGCTCCTTCGCATGGCCGAGGTCGAGGTGATGCTGTGGGAGCCCAATCTCGCGCGAGGCTACCTCGAAGCCGCAGCCCGCGAGTTCGCAGATCATTTCGATCTAGACGCCCTCGAGAAAGCTGCAGTGATGGCGCTCGATCTCGTGGGCCGCGACGCTTTCGCAGGGTCGCCCGTGCACGCGCTCCTCGAGCAAAGCCGGGCTCGTCTGAACCCGTTCTCGAGCATCTTCGACGCGCGCAGCTTCGTCGGCCTACCGGAAGATCTCCGGGCGACGCTGGAGCCTCACATCACACTTCGCACGCTCGCCCCGGGCGAGACGCTCGTCAACGAGGGCGACCCTTCGCGCCAGGTGTTCGTCGTCAAGAGCGGGCTCATCGGCGTCTGGCTCGAAAAGCCCTCGGGTGGCTCATGGCTCGTGCGCTGCTGTTTTCCCGGCTGGTTGCTGGGCGAATCGAGCGTCCTCGGCGGTGTCGCGCCCCGCTGCATGGCCTCGCTCCGCGCCGAGCGCCTCAGCGAAATTTGGATCTGCGACGCCGCGGTCATCCGCAATCTGATGGAAGAAGATCTCGCGTTCGGGATGCGCATCGCCGAGACCAAACAACTTCACCGCATCGACTCGTTCTTCTCGATGCACGAGACGATGGGGCAGCTCGACGTTCAGGTGCGCGACGGGATGCTCTCGTGCATCCAGCGGATCGAGACCTTCCACGAAGAGACGCTCATCCTCCCAGCGAACGAGATTCCGAGCGTTGCTTGCCTCGTCGCACGCGGGACGATCGCGCTCTTCGAGGTCGGCAAGGAGCAGCCTGCCGGCGTCATCGAGGCCGACTCGTTCTTCGGAGTGCGCGACACCATCCACCGCATCGCGCCCAGCGTTTCAGCGGTCGCCCGCGCCGGTACCACGGTGGCGTTCTTCGACGGCGCACGCTTGCAGAAGCTTTGCGAGCACAGCCCCGAGCACGTCGTCGCCGTTCTCGAGCGCCTGGGCTGAAGCTACATTCCGCCTACTCAGGAGGCGGTGGTCATGAACACCATGACGAATTCGCGCTTCTCGGTGACGAAGAGCTCGTGGCAGAGAACGTTCTTGAGCTTGTCTGCCGCCGCGGTCATGCCTTTCTCGAGGCGCGCGAGCTCGCCGGCGTCGAGGGAGTCGGCAACGCCGAGAGATACGGCGTGAAGCGCAATGGCGTAGGGCGTCTCGCCGTCACGGTAGCCGAGGGAGAGGACGAGGCGTTTGTCACCTTCGAGGTATTCGACGCCGATGCTCTTCGGAGCGCAGGGGTTCTTGCGAACGAAGTCCTCCGCGTCTTTCGCGACGGAGCCGAGCGACAGGTCAGCTCCGAGCGTGCCTGTGAACAGCTTGAATTTCCCGTGAAACTGCTCTTTTGTGGCGTTCATTTGATTGGGCATATCACGGGCGTCCTTACTTCGGAACGACGAGCTTCGGCGACTGCTCGACCACGCGGGCTACGGCCTCTTGCCCGAAGAACTCGAGCACCGTTTGCACGCGCAGCTTTTGATCGTTGGAGGATTTCACGACCCCCTGCTGCGTCCTCACCTGGAGCTCCATCAGCTTCTTGATCTCGCTGATCTGCCCGGCAAGCTTTTCGATCTGCGCGGTGGCGTCGATCAGCACGGTCTGGGTGTGACGCTCGCCGTGCTGGATGAAGGCCTCGAGGGCCTGGATTTCCTCGGCCGACGTTTCGATGATCGCGTCGATCGGAATGCCGAACGCCTTGAGGGACGCCTCCACGATGGCCTTTCGCGTGTCCCGCGGCGTGTCCGTGGGGAGCGATTGAAGGAGGGCGAGGGCCTTCTCGACGCGCTGCTGGGCCTCGTCGCTGATCCGCGCAGATTGAAACACCTGCGCGAAAACGGTGGTGTCGGGTGCCGAGCCGGCGGCGACCTGCGGCACCCTTCCCTGGAGGCGGAGCGAAGGAGGCGCGGAATCGTCGGCCGGCGGCGGGGGGAGCGGTTTGCGCTGCTTAAACTGTTGCACCATCTTCTCGGGCTCGACGGCCTCTGCCTCTGCCTCCTCGTCATCGCGAACCACGAACCAGCCGAGCACGGTCTCCCCAATCTTCTTGGTCATTGCGCCATCGTCGCTCCATTCCCGTGGCAACACACGAGCCTCGTTCGGCTATGCTCGCCAATGTGAGTGACGGAAAGAAGCGGGGAGCCGGGGACGAAGCCCCCTACGCCCGTTACGCGTTTCTCAACCCGTACAACATCTCTCTCTTGGCGGGCGCGGCCACCACCGCGGCAGCGACGGGACACTGGGAAATCGCCTTGTGCGCGGGCGCGAGCGAAGCGCTGTGGATGCTCTTTGCACCGGGCTCCAAGCTTCTGCAGCGTCTGTGGTTCGATCCGATCTGGGAGCAAACCAAGGCGGACAACGTGGACACGCGGCGCGAGCTTAAATTTCAGCGCCTCACCCTCATGGACCAGCAGCGCGCCTTTGCCCTTCGCGAGCAGCGCGCCCGCATCTACCGCCTGGCCACCGACAACCCGTCGCTCACCGTGGATCTCCTCACTCCCGAGCTCGCGAAGCTCGACACTCTCTATGAAGACTTTCTCGATCTCGCCCTGGTGTGCGCGCGCTCCGAAAAGCACCTCGGCAGCTTCGATGTGCCGCGCATGGAAAATAGCTGGAAGTATTACGAGCAGCAGAAGGTCGAGTTCAGGCCGAGCGATCAACGCTACAAAGTGGCGACGAAGAATCTCGAAGTGATCACCCAGCGCATGGATCGGCTCGCCCAGGTGCGAAAAAATCTCCAGACGTCGCGCGGCCAGATGGATCTCATGGAAAATAGCTTCCGTCTCCTCGCCGACGAGATCGTCACCGTCGCGGATCCCGCGGAGCTAGGCGCGCGCCTGGATGATTTGCGCATCGGCGTAGAGGCCATCCGCGAGACGTCGGATGAATCGGAGCTCGTCTACGAAGAGCTCGAAGACCACGAGCCAGACAAGCAGATGCGCCGTTAGAGGTCGTGAAACCGCGCGGAGATCTCGTGCTCCAGCGCCGCAAATTCGGGAAGCGCTTCGACCCCCGTGCGCCAGGCCAAGCCGCGCTCGACCATGTCGTAGGTCTCGCAGATGCGTGCCCCAGAGACGAGCGTGCCTTTCGCGTTGCGCGAGCGGCCGAGCATGTGCACGGTGTCGCTCACGGCCATGGCCGCCCGAATGTCGTGGGTGACGAGGACGATCGTGTTGAGCTCGTCGAGGTGCGCGACCTCTTGAACGAGGGCCATCACGCTCGCGAGCGCGGCGGGGTCGAGACCGCTGAAGGGCTCGTCCATGAGCACCAGCTGACGAGGCCGCATGATCTGCTGGGCGATCGCCACGCGCTGACGCTGGCCGCCGGAGAGGCGCGCGGGAAAAAAGCTCGCACGCTCCGTGAGGGCGAACGTGGCCATGAGCTGAGTGGCCCGCGACGCGGCCTCGCCGACCGTCATGCCGGCGATCGTGCCGGCGAGCTCGAGGTTGCTCCTCACCGACCGGTGCTGGAGAAGCGGGTAGTCCTGAAAAACGTAGCCGACCGTTCCCGCGTGGAGGATGGCACCGTCCTGGCCGCGCACCGTTCCGCCGTCGGCTTTGTCGAGCCCGGCGATGATCCGGAGGAGACGTGTTTTGCCGACGCCCGAGGGCCCGAGGAGCGCCACCACCTGCCCGGTGACACACCCTTCGCGCACGCGGTCGAGGACTTGGAACGTGATGTCCGCGAGGATCGGCGTGCCTCCGAGGGCGAGCTTGACGCCGGCAACGTCGAGGAGAACTTCTCCTTCGCTCATCGCTCTTGCCGCCCGAGGTTCGCGTACGGGCACAGCATGTTCGTGAGTACGCCCATCCCGTAGTCCATCGCCAAGCCGAGCACGAGGATCACCAGCAGAATCGCGTACACCTCGGCGAGCAGGAAATGCCTATTTTCGTCGATGATCAGCGCTCCGATGCCACCTTCGGCGCGGCTGATTCCCTCGACCATCGTGATCATCGCCCAGCCCATGGCGACGTTCTGGCGAAGAACGTCGAGCGCGCGATCGAGGGTGCCGCGAATGACGACCTCCCACAGGATGCGCCCCTCGCCGGCGCCGAGGACACGCATGTAGTCGAACTGCGCGCGCGGGATCTCGACGACGATCTGGGCCATCGACGTGATGAAGAACGTCGACATCCCGAACGTGAGGAGCGCGACCTTCAGCGCGTAGCCTCCGCCGGTGAGAAGCGTGAACGGGAAGACGAGCCCGGTGAAACCGAGAAAGCGAAGCTTGGAAGTTCCCTCGACGAGCGGACGGAAAAACGGAATCACCGTCAGGTAAGAGAGCGAAAGCGAAATCACCACCGTGAGCAGCGTCGCGTGGGCGATGAGGCGGAGCGTCGTGAAGAGCTCGGGCCCCATTCCCCGGTGCCACCACAGGGCGCCGAGGGCCTGCCAGATCTCCGCGGGCGTCGGCAGCGTCTTGAAGGGCATCGCCAGCCAGATGCCGAGGACAGCGAGCACCCAGAAGACGACGATGAGCGCCGTCGTAGATCCCGCCAGAACGCGATTCGGCATGAACGCCGCTGCGAGCCTTCTCGACGGCTGCTCCGTCGGGACGGCTTTTTTCGGCGCGACGGTGGTCAGCTTGCTGTTCCGAGGACGACGACGACGCGACGGTTCTTTGCTTTGCCTTCGGGGGTGGTGTTCGGCGCGACCGGCTCCGTCTGCCCATGGGCGACGACCTTCACGCGCCCTTCGGGGAAGCTCGACGGGGCCTGCTTCTCGAGCCAGAGCTTCACGGCGAAGGCGCGATCTTCGGAGAGCTTCAAGTTCGCGTCGGCGGTGCCGGCGTTGTCGGTGTGACCGTGGATCTCGACGATGGTGCCGCTGGCCACGACCAAATCGTTGAGGAGCTGTTTGAGCTCCGTCTGGGTCTGCGCGGTGAACTCGGCGCTGCCGGTGTTGAACTGAATGTCCCACGCCCGGCGGCTGACGACGACGGCGACTTTTTCGCTCGCGGCGAACTTGGGAAGATCGGCGACGGTGGTCGTGCCCTGGGCCTGCAGCGCCTTGAGGTAGGACAGATCCTGGATCTGATCGGCCGAAGCGAACGAGGGAAAGAGGCTCGGGTACTGGGATTTCACGATGTTCGCGAAGACCGTGTACGTCACAGCAAACGAATTGGTGGAGCCCGGCACCAGGCCGAAGGTCTGAAGGTTGTCAGCCAGGTTGTTCACGGCCGATCCGCCGAGCTCGACGTCGATCCCCTTCTTGTCCTTCTGGATCTGGGGCTTGAAGTACTTATACCAGTACGCGGCGTCCTTCTCTTTGTAGACGAGGGCGCTGACGGCGGCGGCTTGCTTGAGAGCGTCGTCGCTCGATTTGATCTTGTCGGCCGCCTCGAAGAAGGAGGCGAGCATCCCTTCGACGATCTTCCGGTTGGCCTCCATCCACTTCTTGTTGCCGATGATGACGTTCGGCATCTGCGAGCGGTACTCCTTGGTAGAGACGATCGACACGAGGCCCCCCTTCTGCTCGGCCACGGTCACGTCGCCCGGCGTCCAGGTGACCACGCCATCGACGCAATGCTTCTCTTTTGCGCCCGACTTGGTGTTCCTCATCTCCGCGCAGAATCCGCTCACGTACTTCTGAGCCGCGTCGATGTAGTCACTCGCGTTCACCCAGTTGAGAGCGTCGGGATCGTAGGTTGCTTCGTCGGGGTTGTTGGGGATCTTGTTGTCACCGAGCCATTTGAGCGCGATGTTCCAGTCTCCGTCGCGAAGAACACCGGCAACGAGACCGCCGCGCGCTGCTTGCGGATTGGCCTTCCACGCCACGGGGCCCATGAACTTGTCTTCGCCGCGGCTGTAACCCGCGGAGCCGACGACGACGGCGTGGTAGTCGGGACCGAGCTTGTTCAGCTTGTCGTTGATCCCTTTGAGGAACGGGGCCGAGCCATCACCCATGACGGCCACGAAGTGCGCGCCCTCTTTCGGCTGCGCCTCGCCCTTCTTGAGGGACTCGCCGAAGGTGATGAACTGGCTCGTGAGGTTGTCGTTGTTGTCTTCGCGAATCAGCTTCAAGTTGACGCCGTGGGCGCAGGCCAAGCTGCCCGCGATCGCCTGCTTTCCCCCGGCCGCCAGCATCATTCCCATCTGCGCATTCCACGCCCAGTGAAAGAAGCGCACCTCGGGCAGATTCGTGCAGCCACCCGGCGTGTCCGCTGCGGTCGGGAAGCCGGCGACGTCGTCGGGGAGCCTCGCGGTCGGCGGAACGTTCGACGACTGCTGCGGAGCGATCGGCGCGATCTTCCCCGTCAGTCCGGGATTGAGCACCAGAATGAGGGCCACCGCGCCGACGATCACAGCGGCGATGAAAATTTTTGCGGTCATGGTGAGCCGAAAACGTGCCACGCGTTTGCTCCGTTCGTGGGTGGATGAAGCAGGGAGCCTAGCTTCTCCGCTCCGCGAGGGTCAATTCACCATGTATCTTGAGGACGATGACGTCGCTCGCGTCCGTGCGTTGGGACCTCGTCCCGTTCTCCACGCTCACCGTCGACGAGCTTTACGACGTGCTTCTGCTCCGTCAGCTCGTCTTCTGCGTCGAGCAAAAGTGCGCCTACCTCGATTGCGACGGAAAAGATCAGAAGGCGTTGCATCTTCTGGGTCGCGATCCAGCCGGGCGCCTGCTTGGCTACGCGCGCCTGCTCCCGCCGCACGCCAGCTACGCCGAACCGTCCATCGGCCGCGTCGTCACCCATCCAGATGCGCGAGGGCTTGGCGTGGGAAAAGAATTGATGCGCCAGGCGATCGGCCGCGCACGCGACGCCTACGGGCCAACGGCGATCCGGATCGGCGCGCAGCTTTATTTGAAGCGATTTTACGAGGAGGTGGGGTTCGCCGTGTCCGGTCCCGCATACGACGAGGACGGGATCCCCCATGTGGAGATGCTTCGTCCGGCGTCGGGAGCGTGAGGCAATCGATGTTCGTCTTCCGCATGGATCAATGTCGCGGCCCGAGGGTCTTGGTCTTCATGGGAAGCACCAACGAATAGTTTTTTCTCTGGAACTTTTGGACAGACCGTCGTGTCCGCCGCACGATGGCGGGCGTGCTAGATCCGGTCCTTCTCCCCGACCTCCTCCACCCAGCTCCGATGAGCCGGGTCGACGCCGAGCACACCAAGCTCGGGATCGCCCTCGCGTTTGCGAGCGGGGTGTCAGGCGGCCTCTTCGCTGACGTTCTTGATCGCGCGAAGGTCGCACCCTCGACCTGGGAGCCCGCGTCGTTCGCGAGCGATCTCTTCCTGAAGAATTTCGTCGCCACGTGCTTCAAGGTTCGCATCGGGACGGACGAGCCCGTTCTCGCGACGACGCATTTGGTCAAGCTCCTCGGGCATCCCCCGTCCGATCCTGCGGTCGTCGAGCATCGCCGCGCCATCGTCACCGAGCTCTCCACCTCCCCCGAGCTGCGGAGGGAGCTCGAGCGTCTTTACATGGCACTCACGCGTTTTCGTTCGCTGCTCGAGGGCGCAACGGGCCAAGGAAAATGGGACGCGAACCGCCGTCAGCTAGACCTCCTCGTTATCACCAAAGAAATCATCGACCGGATGGTCGAAGGATTCGGGACGGCACGCTCCGGCCTGGCAACGCTGAGCGCCTACGGTCGCAGGGTGCAGGAGAGCGAGCCCTACCGGTCCCTCGCGGATCTTCTGCGCTACGACGAAAAGCTCGCGACGCTGGATCTCAAAGTTCGCATTGGCGCCGACGGTCGCATTCGCGGATTCGAGATCCTCGCCATCAAGGAGAGCGAGGAAAATCCTTTCGTAAGCTCACCGTGGCGGCGCTGGCTTGCGAAGGTGGAGCTCTTCGCACGGGGGTTTCGCTTCGGCGACGCAGAGGTGATGGCCCGGCTGATCGACGCGGTCTTCGAAGGCCTGCTGGACGAGCTCGTCACGTTCGTCCAGCTTCTCGGCGACATCGAGTTTTACCTCGGAGCCTTCGCGTTTGCGGATCTCGCGGGTGCTTCGGGCCTCGCGGTCTGTCTGCCAACGCTCGTCGGCCCGAGCGACGGCCGCGCGCTCCTTGGGCTCTTCAATCCTCTCTTGCTCGGGCACGGCGTAAAGGCAGTCCCCTGCGATCTGCGCACCGATCGCCACGACACCACCGTCCTGGTGACCGGGCCGAATTCGGGCGGAAAAACGCGCCTTCTACAATCGATCGGCCTCGCCCAGCTCCTCGCGCAATCGGGACTCTTCATCCCCGCGCGCTCGGGATCGCTCGCTCTTTCGCCGGGCCTGGTGGTGTCACTCATTCAAGAGACGAAGGCAGATCAAGGAGAAGGGCGCCTCGGCATGGAGCTCGTGCGCATCCGCGCGCTCTTCGAGCATCTGCCGCCCGGCGCGATGGTGATCCTCGACGAGCTCTGCTCGGGAACCAATCCCTCGGAGGGTGAGGAAATTTTCGAGCTGGTCGTGAGAATGCTCACGATGCTCAAGCCGCAGGCCTTCATCACCACCCACTTTCTCGCGTTCGCAGGCCGGCTAGACCAAGAGCGCAAGATCGTCGATCTCCGCTTTTTGCAGGTCGAGCTCGGCCCGGATCACAAGGCGACGTACCAGTTCACCCCCGGAGTGGCGCGCACATCTCTCGCAGGACATGCCGCGGCAAGGCTGGGGGTGACGGGAGAACAGCTCTTGTCGCTGATCGAGCGAAACATCGCGCAGACCCAGACGAGCCGCAGAGACTGAGCAACGTGGGCACCCTCCTCACGACGCCGAAGATGGCGCCTGCGCTCGCCGCGCGCATCGAGTCGAGCGTTCGAGGTCGTCGCATCGTGCCCGGTGGCTCGGCTCCGCGGCTGGTCTCCGTCGTCCGCCTGGGCGTGATTATGGGCGTGACCCTCCTTGCGTGCGCGCTCGTCATCACGCGCTACCGAGAGCACCAGGCACTCGAGCGCGCCCGCGCGGCAATCCTCCAGACCGTCCACACCCACGCCGCGTCGATCGGCGCCGAGGAGTCGGGATTCGTCGCGCGTGCTGAGTCGTGGTTGGTGCGCTTTGCCGGCCCCTACGAGGGAGACCTCATCTCCGAAGAAATGCGTGGTACCCAGGCCTCCCGCGCGATCATGGAGCGACCCGCAGTGTATGTGCGCGGTCCTCTCGTAAGCTTCGTTACGCCCGCGGGGATCGCATCGAGCGCATCAACCTCCCTCAAAGACGCGTTCCTTCTGTGTCTCCTCGATCGTCCGGTTTCGCGGGCAGAGAAGGTTCTCCTCTCCAAGGTGCGCACCGCATACGCCGGCGGCCTGATCGTCGACGAGCGAACGGCGAACGTGCGAAGGCTCGACGATGCCGAGGTCGGCTTACCCTTCCTTCGAGCGCCCTGGGCCGAGCGCGTGCAGCACGCGGAGCGCGCGGTGGATCTAGCGCGGCTTCAACGAGAGCTCGACAAGGCACCCATCGAAGATGCGAAGCGCGCCGCGAAGGCCACCCTTCTCGTCGTCGCGATGGACGAGCCCGGCGACGGAAAAGGGCCGACGGAGCTCGACGGCGAGCGCGCTCACGACGTGCGAATTGGACTGGTCGATCTGGCCTCGGCGAAGGTGCTGCTGCGTCTGCGCAAGCGGGTTGATCCCACCTGGATCTCCATGAATGCGCGCGCGCAGTACGCGAGCGGTCTCGACGGATGCGCCCTCGCCGTCGACGTGCACGAGAGCATTCCGTGAGGCACGTGAGCACATGATTCAGATTTTCGGCACCGCGAAATGCAAGATCACCCGCGCAGCGCGGCGCTTCTTTGCGGATCGCGGGATCAAGGTGCAATTCGTCGAGCTGCGTGAGAAGGGCCTCTCGAAGGGTGAGCTTGCGAGCGTGGCGCGCGCCGTCGGAGGGATGCGCGCCCTCTATGCGTCCGAAGCCGCGCGGGTGAAGGAGCGTGGCCTTCAGCACTCCAATCCCAATGAGGCGCGCCTCGCCGAGCTCCTCAAGGCCGATGCACTGCTTTTGCGAACACCGATCGTGCGGGATGGCACGCGCGCCGCGGTGGGTGCGGCGGAGTCGGCTTGGAAGACGTTCGTTCCCTAAGTGCGACCGGGTGAGCTACCTTCCTCCTAGTTCAGGCATCGAAGACCTTCGGGGCCGAAAAAATCCTCTTAAATGTTGATTCCGCTGAGAGGCCGCATGAGCCGGATGACGATTCCGACCGAACCGATTGGTAGCATCCCGAGAACTGCGCAGCTGATCGAAGCCGTCGTGACACAGGAGGGCTCCGACCCCGCGCTGGATGCGCACTATGAAGACGCGGTGCGGGATACGATCGCACGGTTCGAAGCGACCGGCTCACCGGTGATCACCGACGGCGAGCAGCGCAAATATCAAAATTTCTGGACGTACCCCGTTCACGGCCTTCCAAACACGTCGCCCGATGGCTTCAAGATCCCGTTCGTCGCCGGACACACGCGTCGAATGCCGCAGCTCACCGGCGGGCCGTTCCACTACAAGGTGTACGCGGACAGTTTCCTCGAGAGCGCAATGCGCTATGCGCACGTGCCGGTAAAGCAAGCGGTCATCTCCGCCTCCGCCCTGAGCCTCATGTACCCGCCCGTCGCCATTCCTGGTTATTCGCGGGAAGAGTTCATCGGCGATCTGCTGCGGGAGCACGAGTCGGAGATACGCCGCTGTCTGAAAGCGGGAGCGCACAAGGTCCAGGTGGATTTCACCGAAGGACGACTGGCGCTCAAGATCGATCACACCGGAGCGCTGCTTCACAGCTTCATCGACTTGAACAACCTCGCGCTGTCGCGGTTCTCTCTGGAGGAGCGTACGCGCATCGGGGTGCACACATGTCCGGGTGGAGACCGCGACTCGACCCACAGCGCGGAGGTCGACTACGCTGAGTTGCTACCCGGCTTGTTCGAGCTGAAGGCGGGCAATTTTTACGTGGCGCTGGCGGGCGAGAAAGATCGCGTCCGCGTTCTCAAGATCATCGCCAAGTACATCAAGCCAGATCAGCGCGTCTTCGTCGGCGTCATTGCTCCCATCGACCCGCGCATCGAAACCCCAATGGAAGTGTGCGGTCGGGTCCTCGAAGCAGCGAAGTACATCCCGATCGATCAGCTCGGCACCACCGATGACTGCGGGTTCGCTCCTTTCTATGATGACACGTCGACGACGCGCGACGCCGCGTTCGAAAAAATCCGCTCCCGAGTGGCGGGCACAGAGATGGCGGCGAAATTGATTGGTGAGGGCTAGTTGGGCAGCAAGGACGACGCGATCGAGGAGGAGCTCCTTCGTTCTGTCGCACTCCAGAACGCGAATACGATTCTTGTCGCCCGCCAGCGCGTCGAGCGAGAGCTTCTCCAAGCAAAAGAGCACGCCGACCAGCTCGCCCTAGAGCTCAAGACCACGCTACGGCGCGCGATGCTTGGAGCAGACGTCGCCCGGGCGATGACGGGGGTCGGACCCATGTCCGAGATCCTGCAGAATTGCGCGGGAGCGATGGTTCGTCATCTCGATGCGGTGTTCGCCCGCATCTGGACGGTCAGCACCGATGCAACCACCCTCGAGCTGCGAGCGAGCGCGGGCCTGTACACCCACCTCGACGGCCCACACCGGCGTGTGGCGATCGGCGCATTCAAAATCGGACGCATCGCGCAAGAGCGCCAGCCCCACCTTTCGAACGACGTGTCGCATGATCCGGAAGTGAGCGACCACGCGTGGGCCGAACGCGAAGGTCTCACCGCTTTTGCCGGCTACCCGTTGCTCGTCCAAGATCGGCTCGTCGGCGTGATGGCCATGTTTTCCCGCTCCGCGCTGACGACACGCACGCTCGATACGCTTGAATCGGTCGCCGACATCGTGGCGCTCGGCGTCGAGCGCAAAGGTGCCGAGTCGCGCCGCGCTGAAACGGAGCTACGCAAGACGTCGATTCTCGAAGCGGCGCTCGACTGCATCATCGCGACGGACGGCGAAGGTCGCATTACCGACTTCAATCCCGCAGCCGAGCGCCTCTTTCAACGAAAACGGGAAGATGTCCTCGGGCAGGAAATGGCGGAGGTCATCATTCCTCCCGCGCTTCGCGATCAGCACCGCAAGGGCATCGCGCGCTATGTCGCGACCGGCAAAGGGAACGTCATTGGGAGGCGTGTCGAGATGTCGGCACTTC
>JAYTOU010000081.1:0-24320 GCA_043747615.1 Myxococcales bacterium
TTCGGCGTGCGCCTCTCCGCGTTCGTAGCCTTCGGCGGCCTCATGGAACCGTCGCGCAGTCGCGGCCGAGTCGGCGACGACAAACCAATCCTCGTCACCGTCCGGCGTCGTGCACCAGTAGAGCGCGAAGCGTTTGGTTCGTTGCGCGGCGCGCGCCAAGAGTTTCTCCGCTGAACAGAGTGCTGGACAGCCGACCAGCGATCCCGCATTAATGGGCCGCGGGAGTGCTTTGTCGTGCGCTCAGACCGGTGTGAAGAACGGTGTGATCGGGCAAAAGATGACTATTAAAGTGGAGCGGGAGAAGGGATTCGAACCCTCGACGTCCACCTTGGCAAGGTGGCACTCTACCACTGAGTTACTCCCGCAATTCGCGCGAAACGACTAACCTTTTGTGGCCCTCGTGTCAACTCGCGAAAAATCCCAAGCCGGCGTGGCTCACGATCGAGCCATCCTTCTCATCGATGTTCTGATCGTAATAAAGGAGCTCGCCGTGCGCTCTTTGTGGGAGCGCCCGTAAAAGTGCGTAGATGGGCGCGAGGCCGCACACGCGCCGCTTGTCGAGGTCCCGAGAGACGTCTTTCCAGAATGCCGCCGGGTCCACGTCCGCCGCGCAGCAAAGCGAAGCGCGATCGGCCTGCTCAAGCTCGGCTCGCCCCTTTTCGGCGAGGGCGCCCGGGTCTCCGAACCGCGGTCCGACGTGCGCCATGTCCGCTCCGGCAATGATCACCACGCGCCCCTGTCGCGACGCCGTCAACTCCCGGATGGCCTCGAAGAACCTCTCGACGCGGTCATCCGTCTTCGGATCGGTGGAGCGTGCCTGGTGCTCGCCGAGGCCCGCGAGAATGGGAATGATGCGCGCCTCGCGGGGGCCGAGCAGGTGCTTCAGGAAGACGGCCTGAAACTCGAGAGAGTGCTCGTGCTTGTGATTGAACTGGTCGGCGTACACATCGAACGGAGCGGCCTCGGCGAGAGCGTCGATGGCGTCGAGGTCCGCTTCCACCGGGCCGAGCGGAGTGAGGAACGATTTCTTGCACAGCGCAAATGGCTCGCGCATCGGCGCGTGCGACGTGCCGAAGAGGATGAACGTGTCTGCGTCTTTTGGAAGCCGCGCAGCCAGCGTTCGGTACGCGTGCCCGTATCCGAGCGCCCCGCGCCACGGATCGATGTGCGGAGCTACGAGGCCGACGATGTCGCGCGCAGGCTCAGTCGCGGCCACGGCGCTTTTGCCCAAGCACTCCTCGTCGAGGTATTTTTTGAGCTCGTCCGCGTCTGCATGATAGGCGCCGCCGGCATGCGAGGCCGGGCGTGTGGTGGCCTTCGCGAACTCTTGCTCGATGCGCGCACGCGCCCTTCGGTAGTTCGCGCCGGCGAGAAAAAAGCTCTGGTCCAGCTGGTCGGCGAGCTTCTCGACGAGCGCGGTCGAGACGTTCAGGCCGAGCTCGATCGACACCTCTCGAGCAATCTCCTCACACGTCAGCTCGCCGGTGAAGCGACCCACGATGGGAGCAAGCCCGGGCGGAATGCACGCGTGCCCCGGAGCGATTCCCTGCGTGTCACGGAGGACGAGGATCTGCCCGTGCCGAGCGTCGGGCACCATGATCGACTCTACGGGGCGGAGCTGCGGGCGCCTCGGCGCGGCGTTGGCCATCGGTCTTCTCTAGGCTACATCGTGAGCGCGATGCGCGCCCGTGCCCGGTGGAAAGATCATGCGTCTCGCGCGGAGCTCCTTGGGCTCTACAGTGCGGTGGACGAGCTGCTCCAGCCATTTTCGTGCGACGCCACGACCGAGTGTTGCCAGTTCGGCGTGACGGGACGCGAGCCATACCCGACCGCGGTCGAGCTCACCGAGGTGAGGTCTGCGATGGCTGCCCAAGGGCTCGTCGTGGGCGCTCCTGCGGCGAGTGCGGGCAAGCGACGTCTCACGATCAGCGACCCCGCGAAGCGCTGTCCTCTTCTGTCGAGCGAAGGTCGCTGCCGCGTCTACGCATCGCGGCCGTTCGGGTGCCGGACTTTTTTTTGCGATCGCGTCCAGGGCCCAGGAAAACTTCCGCGCGCTGAAATACAGCGTATTTCGAGGGCAATTGCGGATCTGTCCGAGCGCACGTTCCCGGAAGATCCGCTTCCGCGCCCTCTCACCCGCGCGCTCGGGGATCCGCCCAGCGCCAGGTGATGCGGGGGCGGCTGAAGTACGGCATCGCAGGAAGCACGATGGTCAGGCCGTACACGCGCAACGTCGTCCGACGCGGCCGGCATGGCGCCATCTCGTCATCACCGGGTCACACGACGAAGTGGGAACCCAACACGCCTCAAGAAGAGTTGCGGCGCGCTCATCGGCCGGCCTCGTCGCGTGGGCGGTACACGCCGTCGATCGGATCACACGGTTCGCGTCCGACTCGGAATTGGCCGTCATGGTCGACGTGGGCCCAGCGCTTGTCGGGCGAAGCGCCCTCGCTCAAGTACCAGTGATCGCGTTTGACGCCCCCGCCAATGCCGCTCTCGCCACCGCCCACCGACGAATCCACCTGGAGATCGTGGACGGCTCCGCCAGCGAAGAACGCTCTTGCCGCCGGGTGCTTCGCTTCGAGCTCCGCCTTCGTCGCGGCATCGACCTGGCTGTTCGAATAGACGATCACAGCGTGGCCGACGTCGTTGGCTGACGGCTTCAAGAGCGTGAAGAGATCCCCGGTGCGGGCCCTGAGCGGGTCGACTTTTTGAAAATGCGGATTTCGTGGGAGACCCGCGAGCGACTCGTTGACCATCTGCGCGTTGAATCCGTAGCGCTCGCGATGACCCTCGGCGCCACGCGCGCTCAAGAATGCCTGCTGCGCGTAGCCGGCGCAGTCGATCCCCACGCTGTGATCCCACTGCATCTGGTGGATCCGCTCGGCGTCGTTCGTACCCGGCTTGAGGTGCCCCGCGTCGATGAGGGATTGGGTTACGCGATGCAGCTGCTCAGGCGTAGGGCGTCCAGCCTGCGCCAGTCCGATGGCGCCGAAGCGTCCTCCGGTCGCGGAGACGAGCGCCGCGGTCGTTACTTTCGTCGGCTCGTTGAATCCGCCGTTCATCCGAAAAGCCGCTGGTGCGCTGACGGTCTTGCCGTCGACGACATACGGGCCGGACATCCGGTCCCGGAACGCGTCGAGCCTTGCCTGCATCGGCTTCGGATCAAACGGTGCGACCGCTGCGCTCACGGCGCGAAGCTGCGCGTTCTGGGCAAAAGCGAGGGGAGCGCGGTCCCCCGTGACGGGGATGCGATCGATCGGTGCATCCACGTGCACCCGCGGAGAAGCGGCGTTGCGTGCGAACACGCGAAGCTCGTCGGAGGCGGGGGGAGGCGGTTCGGGGCGCACGGCACGATCGCGAATGGGGTCAGTCATTCAGTTCGATCGACCATTGCGAGCCCTTCGTTGCGTACAATCGGCGTGCTAAACCCCTTCCTCGTGCGCGTTGTTTTGCGGGGAATTTTTCGCTTCGTTTGCCAGCCGATGACGCTCGGCGCCGGCTATCTCCTCTTGCTAGCCGCGCACGCGGGCTCGGGCGGCGTCGGCGAAGAGCAGCTCGGGGAGCACGCCCACGAGATCACCGCGTTCGTCGATCGGCGCTTCGGTGGAGAGATCCACCGCGTGGAGATCGCCATCGTCGCCGCTGCGCTCGTCATCGGAGCGCTCGTGGGCATCGCTGCCGGCTCGCTGGTCCGACTGCGCGATCGATTCTCCGGGCGCTGGTCGCGGGCGCCTCTGAGCCTTGCCATGGCCTCGCTGCCGGTCATCGTTTTTCTCCAAGGCTGGCAAGAGGCGTGGGGGATGGCGAATAGCCCGCAGCTCTATGCGGAGGCCTTTTACGCGCAGGGCGGCTACCTGCGCTCCGTGCAGGTGGTGGTCACCGACGTGCTCGGGCGCAGTGGTGTGCTGCTCGGCGGCCTCGTCGTCCTTGCCGTCTACGTGGCGGGACCGACGTCGCAGTGGCCCCGCTGGCCAGGGCGGTTCCAGAGAGCACTCGCGCCGGTGAAGCTCCTGATGCGGCGCGCGGCGGTGCCGGTAACGATGCTCGTCGGCGTGGCGTGCGTTCTCGGGCTCGGCCTCCCGAGGGTGGTCTGCGCGGCGCTCGAAGGCCCACCGAACATTCTGATTTTGGCGGCGGATTCTCTCAGGGCTGATCGCATCGATCCGCGCGTCGCCCCACATCTCGCCGACCTCGCCGCAAGAGGGACGCGGTTCGAGCGGGCGTACGTCTCTCTTCCGCGAACGTTTCCATCATGGGTGACGCTGCTCACCGGACGTCATCCGCATCACCACGGGATCCGATCCATGTTTCCGCGCTGGGAAGATCGGGCGAAGGATTTCGACGCGCTACCGTCACGCCTGGCGCGCGCGGGGTACCAAACGTCGGTCGTCAGCGACTACGCAGGAGACATCTTCGGAAGGATCGATCTCGGTTTTCGCGACGTAGAAACCCCGACATTCGATTTTCGTCAGCTCGTACGGCAACGCGCCCTCGAGCGCGAGACTCCGCTGCTGCCGATGCTCCATTCACGCCTCGGGCGAAAGGTGTTCCCCGTTCTCAGGGAGCTCAACGACGCGGCCGATCCTTCGATGCTGGCGGACGACGCCATCGCCGCTCTGCACCGTGCCGGCGATCAGCCGTTCTTCCTCACCGTATTTTTTTCGACTGCGCACTTTCCATACGCCGCACCGGCTCCGTACTACGCGCGCTTCTCGGATCCTTCGTACCGGGGGCGCTTCAAGTACCACAAGCCCGTTGGCCTCGGCCGCGAAGCCCCGCCGGACCCAGACGACGTGCGCCAAGTGCGGGCTCTCTACGACGGCGCCGTCTCCAGCATCGACGACGCAGCGGAGCGCGTGCTCGATGCGCTCGAACGAGAAAATAAGGCCGATCAAACGATCGTGGTGGTGCTCGCCGATCACGGCGAGACGCTTTACGAGAACGACCACGGCCAGGGTCACGGGGACCATCTGTTCGGCGACGCGGGGATCCACATCCCACTCATCGTCTTCGACCCCCGAAAAAAAGGAGGTCATCGTGAGACCCGCGTCGTGCGGGACGTAGATCTAGCGCCGACGCTTTATGAGCTCACGAAGGTCGCGCCCCCGAACGATCTCGATGGACGCTCCCTCGTGCCGTCCCTCGATGGCGCGCCGCTCGCTCCTGCCTTCGCGTACGCCGAGACAGGGCTGTGGTTCACGGAGAACATTGCCGGACTCGCTCCCGAGCTTCGCCTTCCGTACCCAGACATCTCTCGGCTGACGGAGATCGACGGCGCCCACGGGGACGAGCTCGTTCTCCAATCGTCGGTGCGTCCGCTCACGTTGATGGCCAAGCACCGCATGGTGCGCGACGAGCGCTACAAGATGATCTACGCGCCGACCCGGATGGGTGTAAAATACATGCTCTTTGACACCCAGCGCGACCCGGAGGAGCGTGTGGACGTCGCCGCGACTCGCCCGGCGGAGCTCACGCGCTTGAAGAACGAGCTCAACGCCTGGATGCTCCGCGACAAGAGCATGATCCTCCGCGGCGATTACCTTCTTCCCGCCGACGAGGGCCCGCTTTCATCGGGTGCCTCGCAGGCAAGCACGCTTCGTCTCGGAGCGCCGTGATGGTGGGTCGGATCCTGCGCGCGTCGCTCTCCTCGGGGCTCATCGTCCTCGGGATCGTCATCATGAAAAAGTTTGGCGGGGGCGCGGATGGTCCTCTCGAGATGCCGCTCCCGCCAGGCGTGGTGCCTCCCGCGTCGGTCGCGAAAAGCACTGGAAAAGAAGCGCTTCAGGTCAATCTGCGTTTCCTCGATGCGCTCAAGGACGCGCGGCTGGACGTGCCGAGCGCGAAGGCGGGGGCGCTTCTCCTGGCGTCGCATTGGCGAAAGATGCAGCTGCCGTGGAGCGCGCTGCCGAGCGAGGTGGCGGGGCTGGCCACGAGCCTTGCCCTTCGAACGAGCGCGACGGAAGTGCCCTGGGTGATGCCGAAGTCGAATGGAGGCGTGTGGTCGCCGGACGCGCGCGTCTGGAACATGAGCGAGGGGAGCTTTGATCAGCGGGAGGCGATCTTCGCGCCAACGCCGTCGGTGATTGCGTTTCGGGTGAGCGTACCGGCGAACGCGAAGCTCTCGTTTGCGCCGGCGACGGTGAACACCGTGCAACAAGACACGCTCTTCGTGGTGACCGCGATCGATGCGCGAGGCCAGGAAAAGGAAGTTTGCGGAGCGCGGATTTCGTCGGGCGAGGCGAGGCAGTGGCACGAGGTGTCGTGCGCGCTCGATGCGTGGTCGGGCCAGACCATCGAGCTGCGCTTCAAGACCAGCCTCGTTCCCGCAGAAACCAAGCCCCCCGTCGCTCTGCCCCCGCCGCGACGTTCCCACGACGAAGACGCAGGCGCGCCCAGCGCCGAGGAGCGGAGAAGGGAGGCCGCGCTCACGGGAGGAACGCTGGGGCTCGCTCTGTGGGGTAACCCGACGCTGCTCGCGAAGGCTCCGTCAAAGCTCCCTTACAACGTGCTTTGGATCGTGGTCGATGCCCTCCGCCCGGACGTGATCGCTTCGTTTCACGATGACGCAGACGACGCAAAGAAACGGGGAGCGACGAAGGATCCGCTCGACGCACTCCTTCCTAAGGTCCCGGGGCTCATGCCCGTTCTCGACGATCTTGCGACGCGCGGCGTTCGTTTCACGCACGCCTATTCCAACGGGGCGTGGACGCGGCCGGGCACCTTGGCGATGCTCTCCGGGTCGCGCTCGACGGAGCTCGGAATCGATCCTCTGCCGTGGGTGCTGCAGCCGGCTAGCGCTGATCGCTACTACCGCTCCGATCCGCCGCTCCTGTCGCTCCTTCTTCGTTACGAGGGGGCGGCGACACGCGCCTTCGTGAACAACTATTTCATGGTCGGGTACGCGGCGGTCGGCGTGGACATGGGGTTCGAGCGCGTCGACGATCATCGCTACCGAACGCGCGACACTCTGGAGATCACTACCCACGCCGTCGATTGGCTGAAAAACAACCGGGATCAACGTTTCTTTGTATTCTGCAACTACAACTCTCCCCACGAGCCGTGGGAGCCGCCGAAGAAATTCCAAGACCGCGTTCCCCCTCCGCCTGCGGGGCCGGGCGAGTGGATTCCGCGCCAGTACATGGCAGAAGCGGCGAAGGACGACGAGGCGATCGGCGTGCTCATGAAGACGCTCGACGAGCTTGGGCTGAAGGATCGCACGCTCGTCGTGATCACGGCCGATCATGGCGAGACGCTCTCCTCGGCGCATGCTGGGACTTCGAAGCTCGACAAGATGCCCGTGCGTTACCACCACGCGGTGAGCAACTACGAAGAGACGAGCCGCGTCCCGATCCTGATGGTGCTGCCAGGCGTTCTTCCAGAAGGAAAGCTCGTTGCGGATCGGGTGCGGAGCATCGATCTCGCGCCCACGGTGCTCGACATCGAAGGCCTAGAGACGAACCCGAAGATGTCGGGGCGCTCGGTCATGCCTCTCATTCGCGGCGCGAAGGAGCCGGAGGAGCGCGTCGTGCTCACCGAGGGGCGGGGAACGAGAGGTTTTCTCTGGGGCAAATACCGGCTGCTTCTTCGCGAAGGAGCCGCCCAGACGACGACCTTCCCAGACGACGTCGTGATCACCGCGGCCGAAGAGCTCTACGATCTGGACGCCGATCCCGGCGAGCGTCGGGATCTCGCCCGCGATCTCCCGGACGTGGTCGCCGAGATGAAAGCGCGGATGCACGCGGCGGCCAAGAACGTCCCCGTGGCGGGAAGCGCGGCGAGCTTTCTTCCCGGTCCCGAGCAGGGTTCGGGGAAGGTCCACCTACGCTTTGCAGGAGCCGGATCCACGCATCGCGTGTCGGGCGCGATCACGGTGGTCGGAGGCACGCTGCACGCTGAAGCGGTGGGCGTTGGGGCTGACGCCTTCAAGCTCGAAGGCACCCGTCTGGAGATCGCCTTCCTCACTTCGCCGAGCGACGGCGTCGGATTCGATCTTCAGCTCGATCCGCCGACCGCAAAGGTGACGTGGCAGCTCTTCTTGGATGAGCTACCTTGGCCCGCGCGCCGCGTTTTCGCAGGCCCGTTCGGCCTCTCCGACGACAGCGTGCAGCACGGCCTCGACACCGACACTGCCCGCGCCGCCGCTTTTTCTCCGCGACTTCCGGAGATCGATCTTGCCCGGGACCTGGGGCTGTTCGTCACCCGTGACCGCCGCAATGAAACCAGCGCACCCTCGATCTCGCAGAACGCCGAGGGCTCGGCCGAGATGAATCGTCTCCTCAAAGAGTGGGGATACGCCCACGGCAGCGGATCTGCTGCGCTAAAAAAATGAGGCGCACAAAGGAACGCGTTGCCACGCGCATGAGATCGGCGTAACCGCGGGGATTCATGCGACTCGCGCATCTCCTCGGCCCCGAGCTAAAACAGCTCCTAAAGGAAGATCCCGACCAGGTTCGGGAGCTGCTGAGCGAGATTCACGCCGAGGACCTCGCGGACCTCGTGTCGGAGCTCGAGCCAGACGAAGCCGCAGAGCTCCTCGAACGTCTGCCCGCTGAAGAGGCCGCATCGATCTTCGAGCGCCTCGAGGAGCACGAGCAAGAAGAGCTCGCTGACCTGATGCCGCCCGAGTCGGTGGCCCACATCGTCAGTGAAATGGCGCCGGACGAGCGCGCCGACTTTTTCAGCGTTCTCCCAGAGGCCGTCGGAGACAAGCTTCTCGAGACCCTCGAGCGCGTCGATCCCGCAGCCGCCGAAGAGGTACGCGAGATAGAGAAATGGCCCGAGACGTCCGCCGGTCATTTGATGACCACGAGCTACGTCTCCGTCAACCCGTACGTTTCGGTCGAGGGCGCGATGGTTGCCATTCGCGAGTACGCCGTGGAGAACGAGGACACTCCTGTCTACAACGTCTACGTGATGAACGATGGAGAGCACCTCGTCGGTGTCGTCTCGCTTCGCCAGCTCATCATCGCCAAGCCCTTCGATCCCGTCTCAGCCATCATGCGCACGAACGTCATCAGCGTCACGCCGGAGCTCGACCAAGAAGAGGTAGCCAGGCGCATGGCCAAGTACGACCTCAACGTCGTGCCCGTCATCGACGACGCGGGCGCGCTGCTTGGGATCATCACCATCGACGACGTCATCGACGTGCTCACCCAGGAGCAGACGGAAGACGTGCAGAAAATCGGCGGCGTCGAGCCCCTCGACGTTCCGTACTTTCAAACCACGTTCTTCCAGTTCATTCGGAAGCGGGGCGTCTGGCTCGTGGTCCTCTTCTTCGAGGAGTTTTTTACACAGACCGCGCTTCGCCATTACGACCCTGTTTTCAAGGCGATCGAGGGCGCAAGCTACTACGTGCCCCTCCTCATTTCGACGGGTGGAAACTCAGGCTCCCAGTCCTCGACCCTCGTCATCCGTGGGCTGGCGATCGGCGAGATCAAGCTCCGCGATTGGGGGCGCATCTTCATGCGCGAGCTCGGGATGGGGCTCGTGCTCGGGCTCGGACTCGGAGCCATCGGTTTTTGCCGCGTGCTCATGTACCGCGATCAGGGGATCCGCTTTGCGCTCACGATAGGCATCACCCTCGTGGGGATCGTCATCACGGGCTGCACGGTCGGGTCGATGCTCCCGCTTCTCTTGAAGCGCCTCGGAGTCGACCCGGCCACTAGCTCGACCCCCTTCATCGCGAGCCTAGTCGATGTCGCCGGCATCATCGTCTTCGTCCACGTCGCGAAGCTCGTAATGTGGGAAGTCATCCAGAGCGGCGGTCTCTAGGCTGTCCCCGAAGGCCTGTCCGCGACAGTCCGCATTCTGTCCGCGACACCTCGGCCACCCCAGCGATCATCTTCCCGCCGATCCGGTCCTCGCAGAGCAACTTCGTTAGCTTGCTCACGGTCTTGGTCATTTTCTGCAGACAGCGATGGGTCTGAGAGGGGGCTCCCCGGGCGGGCACAGATTCTGCTCCGTCGCGGAATATGAATGTGATCCTATTTGGCTTGAAACGGGCGTTTCAATGCTCGATTCGCTTCACGCGGTCCCTCGTCGGCGCCTTCGGGCTCACGGCCGCGCGGTTCGACATGCTTCACGCCATCAAGAGGTCGTACCAGTTCAGCATCAGACAGAGCGAGCTCCGGCGCACCCTTGGGGTCAGCGCACCAACTGTCAGTCGCATGCTCGGCTCGCTCGAAAAACTTGGGCTCGTTACCCGCGCGCGACCAAGCCGTGACACCCGTCAACGTATCGTCACGCTCACGGCCGTGGGGGTCGCGTGCATGCGACGCGCGTTCAAGTCCATCGTTCGCCGCCGCGTCGTCCGGACTGCGTACGACAAGGTGCTGACCGTCGGTCTCTTAGGCGAGCCCGGCGCGCGCTTCACGGAAACCTGCAATGCCGAATCCGTCTGCGACCGCATTCGACGCGGCTTCGGAGACACCTCGACGCTTAACTATCCTTGGCACCCGGACGATTGAATCTAGCGTTCCCCGCACGCAGCGCAGCAGAGTGACTTGGGGCGTCGTTCGGTGCGGGCCACGGTTTCGCCGCACTCGCAGGCCCAGCCGATCACGCGGGACGGCACGCCGACCACGATCGCGTGGGCCGGGACGTCACGGGTAACTACGGCTCCCGCGCCGATCATCGCAAAGGCGCCGATCCTCACCGGGGCAACGAGGGTGGCGTGCGCTCCGATGGAGGCGCCGCGCTCGACGACGGTTTCATCCCAGTCGGGCGCACGCGAATAGCGAGCGCGCGGGTGACGAATGTTGGTGAACATCGCTGCTGGTCCGACGAAGACGTCTTCTTCGAGACGAACCCCGCTCCATACGCTGGTGTGGCTCTGGATACGGGTCCCGGCGCCGATGAACGCACCTTCGGCGACGAAGCAAAACGCCCCCACCACCACGTCGGCTTCGATGACTGCGCCTTCCATGACGATGGCGCTTGGATAGAGCTTGGCGGGCAGATTTGTCCGCGCACGGGCTTTCGGCATAGCGCGTTTGACTCTACGCTCCCCCGAAGATGCATCTGAGGAATCTTGCCATCTACGTCGCTCTCGTCGCACTCGTCGCATTTACGTCCGTCGGCTGCTGGAAGCAGAGGAAGCACGGTCCCGCGTACGTGGCGAAGGACCTCGCGGTCGGCGCAAGTCACGCCTGCGCGTTGATGAAAGACGGGACCGTCCTCTGCTGGGGCAAGAACGACTACGGCCAGCTCGGTGACGGAACGACGCTCGACCGACCCTCGCCGGTGCGCGCAAGCCTCACCTCCGACATCGTGGATCTCGCGGCCGGTCGCGCGATGACCTGCGCGCGTCTCCGCGACGGCACGGTAGACTGCTGGGGAAGCCTGATTTACAGCTCGACGACGGGTGTTCTAGCCCAGCCAAGCGATCTCTCCGCCTTGAAGGACGTTGCCGAGATCGCCGTCTCCGTCGGCCATGGATGTGCGCGGATGACCGGCGGCACCGTTCGCTGCTGGGGTGTGAATCATCACGGTGAGGTCGGCGATGGCTCTACGACCGCCCGCTCTGCGCCCGTCGATGTAGGCGGGCTATGGGGCGTGACCACCGTCGCCGTTGGAGGAGAGCACTCGTGCGTGGTGAGCGCGGACGGTCGCGTGCGCTGCTGGGGGAGGAATGACCAGGGGCAGCTCGGCGACGGGACGCTCGAAGACCGCGCGATCCCCACCGTGGTGCCCGGCCTCGGCGGCGTCATTCTCGTGGCTGCCGGCGCCGCCCATACGTGCGCGGTCCTCTCCGATCGCAGCGTCCAGTGCTGGGGGAAGAACGACGACGGGCAGCTCGGTGATGGAACCCAGAACCGCCGGACCCACCCCACCCACGTACAGGGGCTCGAGCCCGTGCGCAGCATCGCGCTCGGCGACACGACGACGTGCACGCGGATGCAAGAGGGGAGCGTTCGCTG
Source organism: Myxococcales bacterium (assembly GCA_043747615.1). Lineage (GTDB taxonomy): Bacteria > Myxococcota_A > Polyangia > Polyangiales > Polyangiaceae > JAYTOU01. The sequence continues at coordinate 11,922 of JAYTOU010000081.1, forward strand.
CTGGGGTAAGAACGATCAGGGCCAGCTCACCGACGGTACACGCGCGAGTAAGCCGAATCCGGCGATGATCTCCGGTCTCTTCGACGTGGGAAGCATCGGGCTAGGCGAGGGGAGAGCCTGCGTGCGCATCAACGACGGCTTCGTCCGCTGCTGGGGAAAGAACGACGTCGGCCAGGCGGGGGACCGAACCCGCGAAGCTCGCCCCGTCCCCGTAGAAGTACGCTGGTAATTCCTGGTACGGTCGCAGCCATGGCGATCACCTATCGTGAAGCGGGGGTCGACATCGACGCGGGCGACGATCTCGTCGAGCGCATCAAACCGCTCGCCCGGGCCACGCGCATCAAAGAGGTGCTCGGCGACGTAGGCGGATTTGCCGGGCTCTGCGCCGTCCCATCCGAGGTGTCCGAGCCGGTGCTCGTCAGCGGCACCGACGGCGTCGGCACGAAGCTCAAAGTGGCGTTTCTAGCGGGCGTTCATGACACGATCGGGTTCGACCTCGTCGGCATGTGCGTGAACGACATCATCACGTGCGGCGCGCGCCCACTCTTTTTTCTCGACTACTTCGCGACCTCCAAGCTCGACGTGGGCGTGGCCGAAAACGTGGTTCGCGGCATCGCCGAGGCTTGCAAAGAGGTGGGCTGCGCCCTTCTTGGCGGTGAGACGGCGGAGCTCCCGGGCATGTACCAGCCCGGCGAATACGACCTCGCAGGGTTCGCTGTGGGCGTCGTCTCGCGACCGAAGATCGTCGACGGAAAGCGCGTGGAGAAGGGGGACGTGGCGATCGGTCTACCGTCGAGCGGCCTCCACTCGAACGGCTATACCCTCGCGCGCCGCGTCCTCTTGCAGAAGATGAGCCTTGCGCTGTCGGACACCCCCGCCGAGCTTGGCGGCCTGACCGTCGGCAACGCTCTGCTCTCGCCCACGCGCCTCTACGCCCGCCAGATGCTCGCTATCGTCGGCGCGCCGAACGTGGACGTTCGCGCCATGAGTCACATCACGGGCGGCGGACTCCCCGGCAACCTGCCGCGCGTCCTCCCCGACGGCCTCGGAGTCCGCATCACCAATCCCTGGAAAAGACCGGCTATTTACGATCTGATCGCGAGTGGCGGCCCGGTCGCCGAGAGCGAGCTGCGCCGCACGTTCAACTGCGGGATTGGGTACGTCTTCATCGTCCCCGCGTCGTGCGCGGACGATGCGCTCTCGGTTCTCCGCGGGCTCGGAGAGTCGCCGCTCGTGATCGGCGAGGTGGTTCCCGTCGGCGACGTCGCCTTCGAGGAGCGGGTCATCTGGTGAAGCCAGACACGCTCAAGCTCGGCGTACTCATTTCCGGAAGCGGAACGAACCTGCAAGCGATACTCGATGCGATCGCCGGGGGAACGCTCGACGCCAAGGTCACCCTCGTGCTGTCGAACATCGCCGCGGCGCAAGGCCTCGAGCGCGCACGCACGGCGGGCGTGCCCACCAAGGTCATCGACCACCGAGGGTTCCTCGCGCGCACCGAGTTCGACGCCGCGGTGGTGCAAGCGCTCCGGGAGCACGGCGCGGAGTGGGTCGTCCTCGCCGGCTTCATGCGGGTAGTCACGCCCGTTCTGCTCGATGCTTTTCCGATGCGCGTGATCAACGTGCACCCTGCGCTTCTTCCTGCGTTTCCTGGGGTCCACGGCGCTCGGCAAGCACTCGAGTACGGCGTTCGCGTGGCAGGTTGCACAGTGCATCTTGTCGACGCGGGGACGGACACCGGGCCCATCGTCGCGCAAGCGGCCGTCCCTGTTTTTCACGGTGATGACGAGGCGACCTTGGCGGCGCGCATCCTCGTCGAGGAGCATGCTCTCCTTCCGAAGGCGCTGCAGTGGATCGCCGAAGGCCGAATGAACGTGCAAGCGAAAGCGGGGCCCGAGGGCCGCGTACGCATCGAGATCGTAGACAGCGAAAGGGAGGCGAACCGTGGGCGCTGATATCGTCGCGATCTGGATGGGCCGCATCATTCTCGCGGTCCTCGTCACCGTGGTCCTGGTGTGGATGCTGCGCCGGGTCGGCTCCACGCTGAAGCAAGTTGTAGGATACATCGAAGTTTATTTGCAGAAGCGGGGGAGGGGGATCCACTTCCGCTCCGTCGAGGTTCTCTCCGCAGACGCGATCCATCGCTTCATTCTCTCTCTCGTGGGCACGGCGCGGGTGGTCGCCACCTTGGCGCTCCTCTATGCGTGGCTCCTTGTCGTGGCTTGGTCGCTCGATGCCAGCAAACGCGTCTTCGGCGTGGTCGAGCAACCGCTCCTCACCGCGCTCAGCACGGCCGGCAGTGCGATCATCAACTTCATCCCGAACTTGATGATGCTCGTGGTCATCGTCGTGCTCGCGCGCGTCTCCACGCGGGTGATCGCGATCCTCACCGAGGCCGTGGGAGAGCAGCGTCTCCACTTCGATTGGCTTCCGACCGAGCTCGCCGTGCCCACCCGCCGGCTGGGGACGATCGTCGTGTGGGGGCTCGCCCTCGTCATGTCGGCCCCGTACCTCCCGGGGAGCGAGTCGAAGGCGTTCCTGGGCGTCTGCATCATGCTTGGAATCCTGATCTCGCTCGGCTCGACGAGCATCACCTCGAACCTCTTGTCCGGTCTCGTCCTCACCTACGCGCGCACCTACGGCAAAGGAGACTGGGTCGAGATCGGCGACGTCGTCGGCGACGTGGTGAACCTCGGCCCCTTCACGACCCGCATTCGCACCATCAAAGACGAAGAGGTGATCATCCCGAACGCGGTCGTCCAGGCTGGCTCCGTCCGGAACTTCACGCGCTACGCCGCAGGCCACGGCGTGCAGATCCACACCGAGGTCACCGCCGGCTACGACGTCCCCTGGCGCACGATGCACCGCGTTCTCCTCGAAGCCGCGAACGCCACCGACGGAGCGCGAACCACCCCCGCGCCGTACGTCCTCGCGCGCGCGCTCGACGCCTTTTCGGTTCGCTACGAGCTCTACGCGTACTGCGATGTTCCGCGCGAGCTCCACCTCGTCGAATCGCGCATGTGCCAGGCGATCTTGGATGCGTGCGCGAAAGAGGGCGTGGACATCAGCGCCCCCCACCTTCGTCGATCGCACGAGCACGCGAAGTCGCCGCCTCGTTCGGACTCCTGAGTGTCGAAACACTACGACGTGGTGGTGCTCGGGGCGGGCATCGGCGCTCTCACCGCGGCGGCGCTCCTTGCCCGTCGCTCGTGGCGGGTCCTCGTCCTCGGTCAGAACCATCGCCCGCCGGTGTACACGCACGAAGGATTCACCCTTGCCCGCCGGCCTTTCACGCTCCTCGCATCGGCGTCTCCCGCGTGGGGACGGGTGCTCGTGGAGCTCGCGCAATCGCAGACCTTCCGCCGTCACATGCTTCCTCTCGATCCGATGCTCCAGGTGCTCACGCCCGAGCGACGTCTCGAGCTTCCTCCTGACACCGCGCTCTTCGGACGCGAGATCGAGCGCGAGTTTCCCGAGGTGAGGCGGATCATCGACGAGCTCTACGCGGAGCTCGCCCGCACCAACGCCGCTGCCGACAGCGCCTTCGAAAAAGACGTGGTGTGGCCACCGGGGAGCTTCTGGGAGCGGCGTGAGACCGCGCGGGTCCTCGCCACGTTGCCGCATGTGAAGACGCCAGCGCACGGTGGCCCGCCGCAGGATTTTCTGGGGGAATTTCCGAAGGATCATCCGTACCGCGCGATCGTCGAGACGCCGGCGCGCTTCGCGAGTGATCTGAGCGGCGTGCTCCCGCCCTTCGCCACCGCCCGCCTCCACGGCGCATGGACCCGCGGGATGATGCGTCTCGCGCGCGGCGAAGAAGAGATCTCCGAGTTCCTCGTCGAGCGTGTGAGGGCGCACGGTGGAGAGATTGCGCTTGCCGATCGCGCGTCGTCGATCACGCACCGCGGGGGCAAGGTGACCGGCGTCATCCTCGACGGAGACGACGCGGCCACCGGGGTGCAGTTCGTCGTCTCGGACCTCCCTACCCAGTCGATCCTGGAGCTCGCGAGCGGCTTCGTCCCCTCGCGGCGTGCGGTCGCCGGCCTGCCCACCATGCACGCTCGAGAGCGACGTTTCGTCGTGACCATGGCCGTGAGAGACGCAGGCATTCCCGAGCCCCTCGCCGCCGAGTCGTTCCTTCTTCCGCAAGTCTCGCGCTACCCGCCGGTGCATCTGCAGCGCGTGCGACCGACCTCCGCGCCCGCGGGAACGAGCCTCCTCATCGCGGAGACGATCCTCGAGAGCACGGCGCTCGGCCTTCCCGATGCACGCGAGCGCGTCCTCGGATCGGTGGAGCGTTTTCTCCCCTTCATCGAGCGCCACTACCTTCTCGTCGATTCGCCGCACGATGGTCGCCCCCTCTGGGATCTCCGCTCGGGAACGCGAAAGGATGTAGACCGCACGCGTCTTCGCGGGGGCGGCGGGTCACTCGACGCCGAATCGATGATCCCGCTCTGGGAGGCCGAGCCTGCCCAGCTCCACGGCCTCGGCGGTGAACCACTTCGCACGCCGCTCGGCGGGGCCTTCGTGGTCGGTCGAACGACGCTGCCTGCGCTCGGCCAAGAGGGGGAGCTCCTCGCGGCGTGGGGCGCGGCGCGCATGATCACCCGCACCGATAGACGCAAAGAAAAGATGAGGCGCGAGATGTGGAGCAAGATCGAGCTGGGGTAGTAAGTTCGACCCATGGTTTCCCCGCTACCGCCTCCGTCCCCGCTTTCGCTCGACGGAGCGCCGTACCCCGATCCGCCGCCCGCTCTCGCGATCCGGATGGTGCTCATGTTGCGAAAGGCGCTCCGCCGGCTGCATCATTTGCTCGGGCCGCCAGAGCTCGTTCTCGTCGAGGCCTCGATGGGCGTGGCGACGACGGCGCTGCTCGCTGCAGCCGCGCGCCACTCGTTCGCCGATCATCTCGAGAGCGGTCCGAAGAGCGCCGAGGAGCTCGCGCGCAAGGCTGGGCTCGACGTCGACGCGGTCTTCCGCACGATGCGCGCGCTCGCGTCACTCGGAGTGTTCGAGCTCGGATCGGACGCGCGCTTTTCGAACAACCGTCTGTCGCGTGCGATGCGTGGCGGAGCGCTGTCGCGCACGCGCGAGTTCCTCGTCTACGCGGGATCGGGCTCGAACCTCGCGGCCTGGGCGAATCACGATCACCCACTGCGGACCGGGCAAAGTGCCTTCGATCACGTTCACGGCAAGAACGTGTGGGAGTGGTTCGAAGAGCACCCCGACGAGCAAGAGATCTTCGCGCATTGCATGATGGGACTGACGACCCAGGATGCGCCGGTCATCGCCGCGCTCTATCCATTCGGTGAGGTGAATACCGTGTGCGACGTTGGCGGCGGCCGGGGGGCGCTCTTGTCGGAGCTTCTCCTTCGCCATCCGCATTTGCGCGGTGTGCTCGCCGACGGAGCGGGGGTCCTCGCGTCGGCCGAGGCGCTGCTGACTGCGCGAGGCGTTCGGGATCGCGTCGAGCTCGCGGTGTCGAGCTTCTTCGACAAAGTCCCCGCAGGCGCCGACGCCTACCTGATGAAGAACATTCTCCACGACTGGGACGACTCCAGCTGCGTCCGCATCCTCGAGGTGGTTCGCGCGGCGATGCGTCCGGGAGCGAGGCTCGTCCTTTGCGAGCTCTTCGTGCCCACGCTAACGGGCGAGCCGCTTTTTGCCCTCTCCGATCTCCAGATGATGGTCGCGTGTGCCCGCGGTCGGGAGCGAAGCCGAGAAGAGCTCGAGCGCTTGGTGATCGCCGGCGGTTTCAAGGTCGGGCGCGTATTTCCCTCGCCGAGGATCTGCGTGCTCGAAGCGGTCGCGCCGTAGTGGGATAGTATCGCGCGCATGGCTCGTCGGACGTTGAAGCTCGCCCTCGCATGGGCGCTCCTCTCGGCGTGCGCGACGGACAAGGCGGAAGCGCGCGCTCTCGCGGCGGCCGTCGAGCGATTTCGCATCGCAGCGGATGCCGACAAGCCAGCTGCTGCGGCGACGATCGCGACCGTCGCGTGCACCGATACGCTGGTGTGCGACGCGAAGGCCTCGTGCGTGACCGCGAGCGACGCGACGGCCAAAGGGCTCGGGCTGAAAGCGGACGTCGAGCGTCTCTTGGCCGACGTCCAGGCCAAGCGCCTCTCACCAGAGGACCCCGCCGCCAAGGCCCTCCCCGACACGCTCGATGACGCCGATCGCCTTCTAAAAGCGGGCCATCGCGACATGAAATCCTGCGACGAGAAGGTGATTTCCCTCAAGCTGAAGTACGGCGTCTGAGGCGTGATACCGCATCCCAAACTGTGGTAGACAGGCGCCATGTTTGACGCCCTCGCCAACGGCTTTCGACAGGCAAAAAATCGCCTGGCGGGTCTCACGGAGCTCAACGAGCAGAACATCGACACGGCGCTGCGCGAAGTGCGGCTCTCCCTGCTCGAGGCCGACGTCGAGCTCGGCGTGGTCAAGACGTTCCTCGCCCGCGTGAAGGAAAAAGCGCTCGGCGAAGTCGTTCGCGTGCGCGCCAAGGGAACCGACGGGCAAACGATACGCGTCAGCGCGGGCGATCAGTTCACCAAGATCTGCCACGACGAGCTCATTGCCTTCATGTCCGCCGAGGGCGAGGCCCTCACCTTCGCCGCCAAAGGTCCGACCGGCATCATGATGGTGGGCCTCCAGGGCTCCGGCAAAACGACCACCACGGCAAAGCTCGCGCGCTACCTCGTCAAGCAGGGGAAAAAGCCGCTCCTCGTCGCCGCCGACATGCAACGGCCCGCGGCCGTCGAGCAGCTTCAAGTGCTCGGCGCGAGCGTCGGCGTCCCCGTGTTCAACCTCCCAGACAAGAGCCCGCTCGAGATCTGCGAAGCGGCGATCGCGGAAGCCAAGAAGAACGGCAACGACGTCATCGTTTACGACACGGCCGGCCGGCTCGCGATCGACGAGCGCTTGATGGCGGAGCTCGGGAGCATCAAAGCCGCCGTCAAACCGGAGAACATTCTCCTCGTGGTCGACGCCATGATCGGCCAGGACGCGGTCAAGGTCTCCAAAGGCTTCCACGATACGCTCGCGCTCACCGGCGTCGTCCTCACCAAGCTCGATGGAGACGCCCGCGGAGGCGCCGCTCTCAGCGTCAAAGAAGTCACCGGCGCGCCCGTGCGTTTTCAAGGCATGGGCGAGGGCGTCGACAAGTTCGAAGAGTTCCGCCCCGAAGGTATGGCGAGCCGCGTCCTCGGAATGGGCGACGTCGTCAGCCTGATGAAGGACTTCGAGGACGTCGTCGATCAGAAAAAAGCCGCCGAAGACGCGATGAAAATGCTCCAAGGCAATTTCACGCTCGACGACTTCTTGAACCAAGTGCGGATGATCCAGAAGATGGGATCGCTCAAAGACATCGTCGGGAAAATGCCCGGCATGAGCGACATGATCCCCGCCGACGCCAACCTCGACGATCGCGAGCTTGTGCGGATCGAAGCCATGATCTCGAGCTTCACGCCCTTCGAAAAAAACGATCCCTACGCCCTCGTCCGCGAGCCGAAACGCACGGCGCGCATCGCCAAGGGATCGGGAACGACGGAGCAAGCCGTCAGCGAGCTCATTCAAAAGTTCCTCTTCATGCGCCAGATGATGGGCAACCTCGGAGGGGGCGGCGGCGGCGGCCTCGCCGGACTTCTTGGGCAGATCCCGGGCATGGGCCAGCTCAAGATGGCGAAGAACTTACAGAAGCAGATGGCGAAGGGCGGAGGCGGCTTCCCAGGCATGGGCGGCGGCTTTCCTGGAATGCCCGCGGGCTTCCCCGGTATGGGCGGCTTTCCTGGAATGGCTGGAATGCCCGGCATGGGAGGCCCCGACGAGAGCCTCACCAAGATGAAGCCGCTCTCGACCGCTCAAAAAAATGCGAAAAAAGCTTCACGCAAACGTGAAAAAGACGCTCGTCGAAAGAGCCGCAAGTAGCCGCTGAATTTTTTTAGGAGAGATAGACGATGAAGACTCGAACAGCAGGTTGGATGGTCGGATGTGCGAGCGCTTGGCTCATGTTTCAAGCCGTCGCGTGCGTCGGTGGGTCGAAGGGGATCTCCTCGGAAGACAAGGAGAAGCTCAAGGCCTACGTGCTCGACAGCGAGCCGGCCGACATGCCGCACAAGATCGACATCAACTTCGAAAATAAGCTCCACATCATCGGCTACAAGTTCGATCCCGAGCTCGCGAGGCCTGGCCAAGACGTGAAGCTCACGTACTGGTGGCGGTGCGACGACAGCCTCGACGAAGGCTGGAAGCTCTTCACGCACCTTCACGACGACACGTCCGATCACTCGGACAACCTCGACAACGTGGGCCCCATCCGCGAGCTCAAAGGCGACAAGCAGATCCTCGGCCCGGACAAATGGGAGAAGGGAAAAGTCTACGTCGACGAGCAGGCGTACAAGATGCCCGACTGGGTCAAAGGCCCCGAGCTCTCGGTCATGACCGGCGTATGGAAAGGCGGCGCGCGCCTACGGGTCATCCAGGGCCCGAACGACGGCGACAACCGCGCGCTCGTCGGAAAGATCAAGACCGGCGTCGTCGCCACCCCGGCCGATGAGCACACCAAGAACGACGTGCCTGCGCTCGTCGTCGGCAAGCTCGCTGCGAACGAAAAGATCGTGATCGACGGCAAGGGCGACGACAAGGCGTGGGGGGGTGCGCCTTCCACCGGCCCTTTCGTTGAGGTGGGAACGGGGAAGCCGAATACCTCGTTTCCAGTGAACGGCTCGGCGAAGCTCGCCTGGGACGACACGAACATGTACGTCCTCTTCGACATCAAGGACCCCGACGTCGTCGGCGGCTTCAGCGATCCGTCGAAGCAGAAAGAGGATTTCACGTCGAGCGGGCAGCCCAAGCTGTGGACGAAAGACACCGTCGAAATCATGGTCGACCCCGACGGTGACGGCGACAACAAGGACTACTACGAGCTCCAGATCAACCCGCAAAACAAGGTGTTTCACAGCAACTACGACACCTACAACGCCCCGAAGACGGAGCCGAACGGCCCCTTCGGCCACGAAGACTGGGACCCGAAGCTGAAGAGCGCGGTCGTCATCAAAGGCACGCTCGACAAAGCCGACGACAAAGACGAAGGCTACGTCGTCGAAGCCGCCATTCCGTGGACCGCGTTCGCCAAAGCCGCGAATCATCCGCCCAAGCTCGGCGACACGTGGCGCATGAATTTTTACGCCATGCAGCAAAACGGCGGCGTCGCGTGGTCACCGATCATGGGGCAGGGGAACTTCCACAAGGCCTCGCGCTTCGGGCGGGTCAGCTGGGGCGTAGCTCCGGTGGCAGCCGCCGACGCGGGCGCGAAGGATGCGGCCGCAGCCGGCCCCGGTGGAGGCGGTGCCGGCAAGCGGATCATCCAAGTGCACCCGTAACACCTAAAATTCGTGGTTCTCGTGCGCCCTGACGTACCTTTGTCAGCGATGCGTAAGGCTCTCGTCTTCTTTGGTGTCCTCGCTTGTGCGGCGCTCGATGCACGCGGCGCCCATGCCGAAGACAAGAACGACTCCGGGAAGCTCCACACACAGAACGAAGTCCAGAACGCGGGCAACGCCGAGACGGCGCGCGCGCGGGTTAGAAAAGGGGATTGCGCAGGCGCACTCGATTTATTCGATGCGGCGCTGCGAACGTCGCTCGACCCTTCGGTGAAGCGCGATCGCGGGCTCTGCCACGAAGAGCTCGGTCACCCGTACCCGGCCATCGAGGACTACCGCGCGTACTTGACCGGCGCGCCGAACGCGAAGGACGCCGATCAGATCCACGAGCGCCTCGCCCGCCTCGAAGAGCAGCAACGCCACGCCCCCTCCGAAGGCGAAGCCAAGGCGAAGTACAACCCCGAGCTCGGCGGCGACAAAGCCTCCGCGGCGGGCACCGTCAATGTCTCCGCCACCGCGTCCAGCAAGGACTCCGGCAAGGTGGACACCCAGAGCCCCGAGGCCATCGACGCGGCCGATCCCGAAGCAAGAAATTCTGCGATTCGCCGCGGCACAGGCTTCGCTCTCGGCGCGTACTTCGTGGGCCGTGAATCGGGACTCGGCAAATCCAACGTGGGCTCCGGCTACGGCGTGGGCGCGGCCCTCCGCCAGTCGTTCAGCCGCGTCAGCAGCGTCGTGATGGACATCGGCTACGCGGGCTACAAGCTTCAGGGGCTGAGCGGCGGCGGCGCGTCGGGCGCCTCGGGCGTCTCGGGCAACGTGCTCGACGGAACGAGCCTCCGCGGACTTGCGATCCTCATCGGCTACGAAGCGCGGCTCGACCTCGACTCCCGTACCACCAACGCCATTCTCATCGGCGGGGGGCTCGAGTGGAACCGCCTGGCCGTCGCCAACGGGCCGTCGTTGTCGGTATTTTTCCCGCGCGGCCGCGCCGGCTTTCGTCACGTGTTCGGGCCGTCGCTCGGGCTCGAGGCCTCGCTCGAGGTGTCGAAGCCGGTGCCCGTGGGGAGCAACGCGACGAACTTCGAGTCGTTCCAGCCGTTCAAGGCGTGGAAAGACGCGCTGATGTTCGGAGTGCAGATCGCTATCGTTACGGGGTTCTGAAGCGTGGCCGCCGTATCATTACCGTGGTAATGATATCCATGAAGCTCGCGCAATCCCGTCTCACCGCTCAAGGCCAAGTATCGGTTCCCGCGGAGGTCCGCCGGCGCCTCGGAGTGGGGCCGGGTTCCGTTCTCGAATGGGACGCGGAAGGGGAGACCATCGTCCTTCGCCGCGCGGGTCAGTGCACGTCGTCCGAGCTACACCGTGCGATTTTTCCCGCCGAGCCCGCTCCCCGAACGCTCGGTGAGCTCAAAGAGGGGATTCGCCAGCACGTGAGGCAGCGCCATGCGCGCCGTTGATACGAACGTCCTCGTGCGACTGCTGACCCGCGACGACGCAAAGCAAGTCGCTGCTGCGGAGGCGTTCGTGCGGCCTGGCGCTTGGGTTTCGCACATCGCGCTCGTAGAGACGATGTGGGTGCTCAGCTCCGTTTATGCCGTCAAGCCGAAGCAAATCGCCGTCGCCATCGAAATGCTCCTGGCTCACGAGAATCTCGCGGTGCAAGAGCCCGACGTCGTTGCCTCGGCTCTCGACAACTTCCGCGCGCGCCCGGCCGGGGGTTTCTCGGACTGCCTGATCCTCGCGATCGCGCACCGGGCCGGGCACCTTCCGCTTGGGACGGTCGACAAAGATCTCGGGAAGCTCGAGGGAGCGCAGAGGCTCTGAGGGGCTCGAAGGGCTTGCCGGAGCTTGCCGCATTATCGTAATCTGATAATTTGTGATTCGAAGCTTCGGAAACGCGCTCGCCGAAGAGCTGTACGACGATCGTCCACGGAAGGCCGCCCGGCAGTTCCCCCAGGAACTTTGGCGTGCGGCGCGCCGCAAGCTTCAGATCATTCATGAGGCAGAGACACTCGACGATCTCCGGATTCCGCCCTGCAATCGGTTGGAGAAACTGAAGGGAGTCCTGTCGGCATTCTGTTCGATTCGGATCAACGACCAATGGCGGGTCATCTTTCGTTGGGAGCACGGACATGCGTATCAAGTTTCGATCGTCGACTATCACTGAGCGCCCGAACAAGAAGGAGATGGCGAACCCGTTTCATCCGGGAGAGATTCTCCAGGAGGAATTTTTGGTTCCGCTCGGTCTGACGCAGACCGCCTTCGCCAAGAAGCTGCGCTGGACACCCGCCAAGCTCAACGAGCTCATTCGTGGTCGCCGGGGCATAACCGCCGAATCGGCCATCGCCTTGTCCAAAGAGCTCGGCACGTCACCGAAGTTTTGGATGAACCTTCAGTCGAGTTACGACCTTCACCGCGTCATCTCCGGCCGCCACGTCGCCTGAGCTCCGGGGTTCTAGCGCGTCGGTCGACTCCCCAACCAGTCAGCCGCTTCGCGCGCGAACGTGTCGAGATTGCCCACTCCTTGCGTAGCCGCTGCGTGGACAAGCGCCGCGTCGACCCCCGAGTAACCATGCGCGACGACGTTGCGGAGACCCACAGCACGCGACAGCGCCCCAGCGCTCGCCGAAGAAATAATCGCGAGATCGCGGTTAACCACCAATCCCTCGCTCGGCGACGCGGCGGAGCCACGCGTCGCGCATGCGCGCAAACCAAGGCAGGTCCGTCTCGAGGGTGGCGAGCGCGCGCGAGCGAAAGAGCGCGGCGGCCCCTGGCTCTCCCTCGTGAACCACGATCCCGTCCCGCAGAACCTCTTGGACGAATCACCGAGCGTAATTGTCGACAGCGCTCAAGCGGCTCTTTTGGCTACCGGCGACGCTCCGGCAACGCGTCGCCATCGATAGCTTTCAAGGTAGCGTCGAGCGTTGGCGAGCAGGTGGTTCATGGTCTTGCCGCGATGGGTGCGGGTGACGTTGGCGTGGAAGTCCTGCCAGACGCGCTCGATGCGGTTCGC
>JAYTOU010000082.1:0-38781 GCA_043747615.1 Myxococcales bacterium
GCAAATCCACACCGCGCCGATGCCGATGCCAAATCAGCAGCGCCAGAGCAACCCGCCGCCGGGTCACCTGTACGCGGCGCCGCAACTGCAGCACCCGTCGCAGCGTCCATCCTCGCCGTCGCATCATCCGCACCAGGTCCCGCTCATGCAGAGCCGGAACATGGAAGCGACGCAGATGGTGCGGCCGCAAACGAGCCACACTGGGCTCATCGTCGCCGCTGTGCTCGGCGGAATCGCGATGCTCGCCGTCGGGCTCGTGTTCTTCCTCCTGCCGCGCACCGGCAAGCTCGCGGTGACCGTCTCCGACGGTAAAGGCAGCGCGATCAACCGCGTCGATATTTTCGTCGATGGCAAACGGCAGTGCGAAACCTCGCCGTGCATGATTGAAGCGCTCAGCGCCGGGCGTCACGAGGTCAAAGTCCTCGCGACCGGCTTCGAGGTTCCCACGGAGCGCTCGGTGTTGATCGAGGCCCGCAAGGACTCGTCGCTTGATTTCGTCGTGAGCGGCGGCAGCTCGTCGGGCACCGGCCTCAAGGTGAGCGGCTCGCAAGCAGGCGTGAAGCTCTTCGTCGACGGGCGTGAGATCGGCCCGCTTCCGCAAGAAGTGCACGACCTCACCCCGGGCGATCACAAGATCCGCCTCGCTGGCACGGAGCGCTACGAGTCCGTCGAGAAGAATGTCACGGTCGCCAAAGACGAGGTGCAAGATCTCGGAAGCGTCCTTCTCAAGGTCGTGAAGGGCAAAGCCACGATCACCTTGGGTACACCGGGCGCGAAGGTCTACATCGTCTCGGGCTCCGATCGCCGCGATCTCCAGATGCTCCCCATCTCGGTCGATATCGACACCTCGAAGTCCTGGGGCCTCGAAGCTTCGAAGCCGGGCTTCAACGACTACAAGCAGCCGATCAGCTTTGCCGACGGCCAAGCGGAGAAGGTCTTCAGCATTCTTCTCGATCCGAAAGGCTCTGCACCCACGTTCAGCTCGCCGCCTCCCGCCGCGGCCCCTGCGTCACACCCGCCGCCCGTAGCTGCCGCGCCCGCAGCCTCGCCCCCGGCCGACAAGCCCGCTCCTGCCGTGAGGCCGGCCTCCGCCGATGCGCCTCCTGCGGACAAGCCCGCTCCTGCGGACAAGCCCGCCGCTGGCGAGGCGTTCCTCAACATCAATTCGCTCCCCGCATCCGCTGTGATCCTGGACGGAAAGCCCCTCGGCAACACGCCGCGGCTGCACGTCTCGGTTGCCGCCGGCAATCACAGCGTCGTGTTCGTGAATAGCGAACAGAGCTTGAAAAAGACCATGTCGGTGACGGTCGCCGCCGGCGAAACGAAGCCGGTCATCGGCAAGCTCCGCGAGTAATTCGTCCCCGTGAGTCGAGACAGCGCGTCGGCGATGCGGCGTGGCTCGGCTTCCGGGAGCCAGGGAGCGGCCGCGCGCGTCCTCGTCGTGGATGACGAGCCTGGCCTGCGGGACATGCTCGGGATCCTTTTGCGGCGCGAGGGGTACGACGTCACCTTGCTCCCCGGCTTCGTCAGCGCAGCCGCGGCGATCAAGAAGACGCTCGCCGAGCCGTTCGCTCTCGTCGTGACCGACCTGATGATGCCGGACGGCTCCGGGCTCGATCTTCTCACGCTCATCAAAGAAAAGAGCCCGACCACCGAGGTGATCGTGATGACCGCGCACTCCACGCTCGAGGCTGCGATCGACGCGATGAAACGTGGCGCGTACGATTTCATCACCAAGCCTTTCGCAACCTCCGAGGTGCGCGCCCTCGCCCAAAAGGCGCTCGAAAAACGCGCTATCGTCTCGGAGAACACGCGGCTTCGCGCGATCGTGGACGGCAACGACGCGCGCAAGCTCCTCGGTCACTCCCCGGCCATGCAACGCATCGGCGAGCTCATCGGACGGGTCGCCAACTCGAAGAGCACCGTGCTCATCACCGGCGAGAGCGGCACCGGCAAGGAGCGCATCGCCCGCGCGATTCACGAAGCCTCCGAGCGTGCGAACAAACCGTTTCTGGTCGTGAATTGTGGCGCTATCCCCGAGGCGCTGATGGAGAGCGAGCTCTTCGGTCACGACAAAGGCGCCTTCACGGGAGCGACGACCCGTCACCTCGGCATCTTCCGCGAAGCCGACGGCGGGACGGTCCTCCTCGACGAAGTCGGAGAGCTGCCGCTCGCTCTGCAGGTGAAGCTCCTACGCGTGCTGCAAGAGCGCAAGATCCGGAGCGTCGGTTCCTCGATCGAATCCGCGGTCGACGTGCGCATTCTCGCCGCCACCAACCGGGTCGTCGAAGACGACGTCAAAGCCGGGAAATTCAGGCAAGATCTCTATTATCGATTGAACGTGCTGCGCATCGAAGTGCCGCCGCTCCGCGATCGCCGCGAAGACGTCCCCGAGCTCGCCGAGCGTTTCCTCCAGCGCATCGCCACCGAGCACGGCAAGAACGTTCGGGCATTGAACCCGGACGCGCTCCGAGCTCTCGACGCGTACGCCTTTCCCGGCAACGTCCGCGAGCTCGAGAACATCATCGAGCGCGCCGTCGCCCTCGCATCGAGCGAAGTGCTGGGGCTCGGCGATCTTCCCCGCGAGATCAGCGGCGCCGCCGCGCAACCGACACCCGCCCTCATCGTTCTTCCCGAAGAGGGCTGTCGTCTCGACGATGTTCTTGGCGAGGTCGAACGAAGGATCATCGTCCAGGCCCTCGAGCGCTCCAACGGCGTCCGCACGCAGGCCGCGAAGCTCCTCGGCGTCACGCTGCGAAGCCTCCGCTACCGCCTGCAGAAGCTCGCCCTGGCGACCGAGGCAGACGAGCCCACCTCCGATGACCCAACCGAGGGCTAGGCTGCCGAGAATCGTCCACTCTTACACTGTGGGCGCTGACAAATTTTGTCGCGGCCGGCCGGTGCAAGGTGGTCTGGATAGATGCCGGATGGGGAAAAGCAGCCTATCTTGAAGAGGACGGCTCCCGGCGGCGCTTGGCATGTCGGGTGCTTCATTGCAGCGACGGACTGGAGATGCGAATCGTACCGATGCGAACCAGACGATCCATACGAGATGCGGGCTTCACGCTCATCGAGCTGATGATCGTCGTGGCGATCGTGGCCATCCTTTCGACGCTCGCCATCGTCGGGTATCGAAAGCTCATCATGTCGTCGCACACGAGCGAAGCGACGCACATGATCCAAGGAATCCGCGTCGCGCAGGAGACCTATCACGCGGAGACCGGCTCCTACTCCAACATTTCCACGTCGCTCGATGCGACTCTGTGCCCTGCGCACTCGACGCAGCCGTCGAAGGTCCCCTGGAATCCGGCGTGCAGCGGCGGCACGGCGCTGTGGTCGACGCTCCCCGTACACTCGGACGGCCCCGTGCTCTTCAGCTATGCGACCATGGCCGGTGCGTCGTCGGTCACCCCGACCATGCCGAGCGGGATGGCCGTCACGCCGACGATGACCGCGATCACGAGCGACTGGTTCACGATCTCCGGAAAGGCTGACAACGACAACAACAGCGTCTGGTGCACCGTAGTCGGCACCTCGTGGACGAACGACATCTACGTCGACCGCGACGGCGAGTAGCGCGCGTCAGTCGGCACGCCGCAATATCTTGAATCGAATGATCGCACGACCCGCCGGGTTCGCGGTATGGTCCGGTCGTGCGTCCGAAACGGCCGGAAAGTCGCGCCTTCACCATAATCGAGGTGATGAACTTCATCGCCCTCGCTTGTGTCCTCGGGGCGCTCGGCATGTACGGCCTCGCCCGCTACGTGCGCCACGCGAAAACGGCAGAAGCGATAGGCTCGGTGAAATCGCTCGCCGAGGCAGCCGCCGGCTTCTACGACGGATCTGATTTCAATCAACCCGCGGGGACGAGGCCAGAGTCGGCCCGCGCGATGCGGCATTTTCCGTCGACGTCGCGCACCAGCGTCCCCGGGGACCTGGGCGACGTGAAGGGCAAGCGGTATCAGAGCGCCATCGGCGACTGGGCGGTCGCCCCCTGGAATGATCTGCATTTCTCGATCCCACAACCGCAGTACTACGCGTACTCGTTCGAGGCGCAGGGGCGAGGAGCCGAAGCGCAGGCGAGCGCCACCGCTCACGGCGATCTCGACGGCAACGCAGTGCTCTCGACGTACCGTATTTCGGTGACGCCCGACGCGGAGCTTCACGCGAAGGTCTCGCCCACGATGGAGCGATGGAATGCGGAGGAGTGAGCCGCGCGGCCGCCTTAGGGGCGTGGCTCCGGTCGAGGCCGCGATCGGCGTCGCTATTTTCGGATCTCTTTTGGCGGTCGCCGTGCCGGCCTTCGTTCGCGAGCTGCATGCGTCGCGCTTCGTAGAGCCGGTGGAGGGACTCGAGCGCATGAGTGCAGCTGCGCTCGACGGGTCTCACGGAAAGCCCGTCGGAGAAGCCTTTCCGCCGAGCGCGCCGCACACCCCGTCCGTCGTGCCGCGGGGAAAGCTGGAGGTCGATCCCCCGGGAACCTGGGACAGACCCACGTGGCAGGCCCTGCACTTTCAACCCGTGGCGACGGGCGCTCCTCATGCGTTTGCGTTCGCGTTCGAGAACGCCCCTTCGGCCGCGATGAGTCGGTTCGTTGCGCGCGCCAACGGTGATCTCGACGGCGACGGGAACACGAGCACGTTCGAGCTTCGCGGTCACACCGACGGCGCCGCACCAGCAATCGATCCCGGGATGTACGTCGAGGCCGAGCTCGAATGAAGCTCGACGCGGGGGCCGTCCTCCTCCTCCTCGCCGCGGTAGGAGCTGCGGGGGTGTCCGTTGTTCAGCCGCGTCTCGCGGCGACGATGCACGCGGCGAAAGAGCGCGAGGACGTCTACGTGCTTCCGCCTCCGCGTGAGCTCCAGGTGATGTCCCTTGGCTATCGAAACGCCGGCGCGGATCTACTATGGGCAAAATTGCTCGTGCAGTACGGTACGCACTGGGCGGAGAAGCGCGAGTTCGCGGATCTCCCTCGTTACCTCGACGCCATTCTCGCCCTCGAACCCGACTACGCGCCGCTGTACAAATTCGTCGACACCCTCGTCGTGTTTCGTCCACCGCACGCAACGGAAGAGGACGCGAGGATCGCGCGCCGCTACCTCGAGCGAGGCGTGAAGGAGCGCCCCTTCGACCACGAGGTCTGGCATCACTACGGGCAATTTTTGGCCTTTCTCGCGCCGAGCTTCCTGACCAACGCGGAAGAGAAAGATCGCTGGCGAAAGGACGGAGCAGAGGCGCTCATCCATGCCGTCGACCTCGGAGCCGAGCCCAACAGCGCCATCAGCGCAGCCACCATTCTCAATCGGTTCGGCGAGAGCAAGGCGGTGACCATCGAACACCTGCGCCGCGCGTACGCCCTCGCCGACGATCCACGCACGCGGGAAGAAATTTCCCAGAAGCTCGAGCGTCTCCAGGCCTCCGCGGCACGTGAAATGGCGGAGCGGGACATGAAGTTCATCGAAGCGCGGTGGCGCAAGGACTATCCGTTCGTTTCGCGCGGTGAGTACCTGATGATCGCACCGTTCACCGACCCGCTCCGTTGCACCGGTCCGACGAGCGCGCTGGCGCCGGAATGTGTGCGTGATTGGGAGCCGCGCCTACCTTCCGCGAAGCCCTGAGCCAATCGGCCGAGCGCGCGCTATGATGCACGCATGTACTTAGCTTGGGGCCCGCGCGTTGCGCTGGGTGT
Organism: Myxococcales bacterium; assembly: GCA_043747615.1. Classification (GTDB taxonomy): domain Bacteria; phylum Myxococcota_A; class Polyangia; order Polyangiales; family Polyangiaceae; genus JAYTOU01. The sequence goes on from JAYTOU010000082.1 coordinate 5,690, forward strand.
GGCACTCTGCTCGACTGCCGCGTGTGGCTCGAGCCCTCTGTTAGGTGACTCACTGACACCCAGGTCGGATGCGGCGATCCGTTTCGACGCCACAGGTGTGCTCACGGCGCTTCCGAGTGCGAGCGTCCCCGTTGCCATCCTCGTTCAAGGAATGGAGACCAGCATCTCCGTCTGGTTGGAAGGCGACTACCTCGATGCTTCTCTCAGCCATGATCAGCTCACCGCAGAGGGCGGGCGCGCCGCGATAATCCTTCATGCGCCTTCGGCTCCCGCGACGTTCGCACTTCGCGCGAAGCTACGCAGCGGTGCCACCGCGCGGATCGACGTGGCGGTGAGCGCCAACGGTTACGGCTCGGTGCGAATCGTCTCGAAATACGCCGGGGCGCGCCTCGCTCCCAGCATCATTGGCAGTGTGTTTCTGAAGAGCTCGTGTGCCGATCTCGCGCGTCTTCCGCTGATGGATGGAGCCCCGATGATGACCGGTACACTGACGGGTCCACTCAATATCCCAAGTGTGCCTGCGGGTTCGCACGTCGCTGTCTTGGTTCGCATCGCGCACTACGCCAGGGGCTGCGTCGACGTCGACACGCTCGTGCCGTCGGTGGTGCGTGAGCTCCCGGTGACCATCGAGGATCTTCCGATGGCGCTCGACAAAACGAACCTCGACTCGCTCTTCACGCTCGAGCCCGATGCTACCGACCGCGCCAAGTGGGACGCAATGCTCGCTCAAGCAGTGACGAAGGCTAGCTCCGCGTTCATCCCCCAGGGCGCCATGGAATCAACGGTGCTCCTCGACGCCATGCAGGCCGCCGCTCCCCTCGGTAACCAGTCACAGTTCGGGGCCTCGCGCACGACGGGAACGTTCGAGACGAAAACGGCCACGTGGCTCGGCGCCCATCTCCCCCTGATGACGGATCGCGCGACGACCTGGCTTTCTGCGGGAAAAACCGAGGCGTTCGGCAATCTGACGATGCACATCGCCAATGGTCCAGGCCCCGGTCTCGCGGCGATCGATCTCAAGACGTTCGGCCGGCTCGACGCCGCGGCATCGGGCCTGAGCACGCGCGTACCCTTCGGATGGACCGCCGACCCGAAAGACATCGTTCACCTTTCAGGCTCCGTTTATGTGAGGCCCACGGCTCTCGTGACGTCAGCGGCAGATGGACACGCGAGGACGGACGTCGTCGGCTCGACCAACGTGGCGAGCGCCCTCGGAACGCAAATCGATTGCGCTGGATTGGCGACGTCTCTCGTGGGTGCGGGCGTCAGCTATGCGGGCTGCGGCGCCGCGTGCACTGCCGCGCTCTGCCAGACGGCGCTCTCCACGATGTGGAAGGGGGCCACGGATGCCTCTGCAGCGGCCTCCGAAGAAGCGCAGATTCGGATGACCGCGAGCGCGCGCGCCGACGTCGGCGAATACGCGGATCCCAAGCAATTTTCGGGTGACTGGGTCGGTGAGGTCAGCGCGCCCGGCGCAACGTTCGGCCTCAAAGGCAGCGCCACCGCGGCTCCTCCCTAATCGACCTTGATCGTTCGCAGGCCGACGATCGCGTACTGCGTCGAGCCGGGGAGCTTCGCCCAGATGGTGAGCTCGTACATCCCTGCCTTCTTGCCGTCGCTCACCGGGATTTCGATCTCGAAGTGATTTCCGCTGACGGCCACCGGAATAGGCGTGACGAATCCGGCGGGCCAGTACACCTGGTAGGGCTTGGGAATTTCGTACGTGCGCCGCGTGTTGAGCACGGCGACCGAAATCGGGCGGGGCGACTCGATGCGGGCGAGGCCCACTCCACCGACGGTCGCGGGCGCGGTGATCGTCCCCGACACGTGAAGCATCGCACCTACGCGCATGTGCTTCGGCACCGCGTCGTACGCCCCGTAGGGATCCGTGAATTCCTGTGAAAAACAGGGCACTGCGATCTCCGTCGCCGTGCTCACGGGTTGGGCCACACCGATGCCGACCTTCTTGTGAAACGGCTTGAGGATGTTTTTGCGGTGGCCGTCGTTCGGGGGCACCTCGTTGAAAAACATCGACTCGGCCTTCACCACTTGCTCAGCGTCGACGAGGGGATGGCCGTCGAGCGTTCGCGCGGCCTGGTCCGTGAAGCAGAGAGCGTTCTCGAGGACCATGTCTGCGCCGCCGGCCTCGGAGTGGCGCTGCTCCGGCACCGATCCGTCGGTGCCCCAGTGTCCAAGGTAGCCGTTCTTCGCCATGTCGTCCGCGTGCGCTTGCCCGGCCGTGGTTGGCGGCCCTTCGTCGAGCTCGACCGGCGGCAAATGCTCCGTCGCGCGATCCTGATTGATCAGCGTGACCATGAATCTTCGTGCTTCCGGAATCGTCAGTCGCTTCTTCGGGGGAGCGGCACGCACGCTCACCAAGGTCGCCGGGGCCGGTGGAGCTCCGCCGCAAGCGGCTACGCTAAAGAGAAAAACAGCCAGACGCATGGCTCTTCGTTAGCATGAGGGCCAACGATGCACGAGTCGCTCGCCGTCACCTGTGGTCAGCTGATCGTCGGCGGTTTCCAGGGAACCACGCTCCCCTCTTCGTACGCGCGCGCGCTCAAAAACGGAGAGCGGGCCGGGGCGATTCTGTTTCGTCGAAACCTACCGCCCGACCTCGAAGACCTCGCTCGCCTCAACGCTGCGATCCTCGCCGCCTCGCGATCAGACCTTCCTCCGATCATCGGGGTCGACCAAGAAGGAGGGCGCGTCGCTCGCATCGCTGCGCCTGCGCTGCGCGTCCCGCCGATGCAGACCCTGGCAAAGCTCGGCGACCTGGCCTTCGCCGAGCGGGTAGCCACCTGCATGGCCACCGAGCTCGCAACCCTCGGGTTCACGACTTCGTTTGCGCCCGTCCTCGACGTTCACAGCCATCCCAACAACCCGGTCATCGGTGACCGCTCCTTCGGCACGAGCGCCGAGCTCGTCGCGCGCTACGGGGTAGCGTTCGCGTCCGGGCTCCAAAACGCGGGCGTTTTTGCCTGCGGAAAGCATTTCCCGGGGCACGGCGACACGCACCTCGACTCTCATTTCGATCTCCCCGTAGTCGCTCACGAGCGCGCGCGGCTCGACGCCATCGAGCTCGTTCCTTTTCGCGCCGCGGCGCGCGGAGGCATCGAGTCGCTGATGACCGCTCACGTGGTGGTCTCGACGATCGATCCCGAGGTGCCAGCGACACTGTCGCGTGCAATCTGCACGGACCTCCTTCGCGGTGAGCTCGGTTTTCGCGGCGTGCTCATCTCCGACGATCTGGAGATGAAGGCGGTGGCCGATCGTTTCCCGGTGGAGGAGTCGGCGGTGCGATCGATCTCCGCGGGGTGCGATCTGCTTCTGGTGTGCTCCGACGAAGCTCTCCAGACGCGCGCGCACGAGGCGTTGGTGCGGCGCGCCGAGAACGACGCTGCGTTTCGCGAGCGTTGCGAGGAGGCGTTCGCCCGCGGTCTCGCACTGCGACGGCGCTTTCCCCCCCGCCCTTCTCCGTCGCGCGTGCAGAGCGCAGTCGGCGGCGAAGCCTCCTTGGCTATGGCGCGCGAGCTCGCCTCGAGGGCCGCCCCATGAGCGGCGGCGCGCGCGCCTTCACGGCCTCTCGCATCGTCACCTGCGACGCTGCGCGCACTGGCGTTCTCGGCGTGATCGAGAATGGCGCGATCGTCACCGAAGCGGGCAAAATTAGCTGGATCGGCGCACGAAAGGATCTCGACCCGCGACTTCCGGTAGACGACGCAGGAGACGCGGTGCTAACGCCCGGGCTCGTCGATGCGCACACCCACGCGGCGTGGGTTGGATCGCGCCACGGCGAGTACGCGGTGCGCATGGGCGGTGGCGACTACGAAGCTATCGCCGAGGCCGGCGGCGGAATCGTCTCCACCCAGCGTGCCGTCGCGGGCGTCAGCGAGGAGGAGCTCGCCGCGCGGATGGGCGCACGCCTCGCCCGGATGGCGGCCCTCGGCGTGACCACCTGTGAAGTGAAAAGCGGCTACGGACTCGAGGCCGAGCACGAGCTCAAGCAGCTTCGAGCCATCGCCCGGGTCTCGCTCCGCCACGATCTTCCGCGCGTCGTCGCAACCTTCCTCGCGCTCCATGCGCTTCCTCCTAGCGCGCGCGCCAACCGCGAGGCCTACGTTCGGAGCGTGACCGAAACGCTCCTTCCCACCGTCGCCCGCGAGAAGCTTGCAGCGTTCGTCGATGCCTACGTCGACGCAAATGCGTTTCGCGTCGACGAGGCTCGCTTGCTCGGCGAAAAAGCTCGATCCCTGGGGCTTGGTATTCGTCTCCATGTCGGTCAATTCGCGGACGTAGGCGGCGCCGAGCTTGCCGCGGATCTCGGTGCGCTCTCTGCCGATCACCTCGAGCACGTGAGCGACCACGGCATCGGCCGGCTCGCTGCGAGCGGCACGCATGCCGTGCTTCTCCCGATCGCCAGCTTCACGCTCGCCCAAGCGCCTCCGCCCGTGGCGGCGCTCCGTCGCGCAGGAGTTCCGCTGGTTGTCGCGAGCGACGCGAACCCTGGGACTGCGCCGACCGAGAGCCTTCCCCTGGCGATGGCCTTCGCAGTGCGTCTGTATGGACTCACTCCCGAAGAAGCGCTCCTTGCGGCCACGCGCAACGCGGCTTCGTCGCTCGCCGTTCCTGAACGCGGCATCCTTCGCAGCGGCGGACCCGCAGATTTCGTCATCTGGGATCTTCCGCACGAGGGCGCGATCATCCAACCGTGGGGCACCTCACGCGCGCGCCTCGTCGTGCGCGACGGAACTCCGATCGCCGGCTATTTGCCCACGAACGGCGCGGACGGCCGAACGATTACCTAGGCCGCAAAAGCGTCGATCGCCACTCGCAGGCGCGCGATTCCCTCGAGCATTCGCGGCATAGGGACGCTCGTGAAGCACAGACGCGCAAACGCGGCGGTGCTCTTTCCGAAGGCTTCCCCCGGCGCGACGAGAACGCCGGCCTCGACCGCGCCTTTCAAGAGATCGGTCAGGGGTGCGCCCTTCAGCACGCCGGAGAAATCGAGAAACAGATAGGTGCCTCCTTCTGGGCAACGAACCTTCAGGCCACTGCCTTCGAGCGCAGCCAGCGCAGCGTCGCGGGAGGCCCGGTACTCGGCGCGCGCCGTCGCGATCCAGGAGCTGCCCGACCCGAGCGCGGAGAGCGCCGCCCGCTGCATCGCCACCGGGACGTTGAAGACCGTGTGCGTAGACACGCGCCGCGCAGCCAAAATCACGGCCTCTGGCGCCACGACGAAGCCCACACGGGCGCCCGCGAGCGCGTGGCTTTTCGAGAACGAGTACGCAGAAATCGTTCGGTCTTTCATGCCGGGTAACGACGCGATCGAAACGTGGGGCTGGTCGTACGTGTAATCTGCATACACTTCGTCTGCGATCACCCAAAGGTTCTTCTCGCAGGCGAAGGCCGCGATCTGCTCAAGGTGCGCCCTCGAGAGCACCTTGCCGTCGGGGTTGTTCGGGGTGATCACGTAGATCGCCCGCGTGCGGGGCGTGAGCACACGCCGAAAGAGCTCGCCTGCATCGGCTTTCGGATCTCGATAAAGCTCCTGCGTGAGCGGAGCTTCGACGGGTACGGCGCCGCACATGCTGAGGATCCCGTGCGCGAGCGGCCAGAAAGGAGCGGCGAGAAGAACGTCGTCTCCTTCGTTCAAGATGGATCGCGCGGCGCAGAAGAGCGCGTGCGTAGCTCCGACACCGACGTGCACATGAGACGCTGGATCGAGTGAGGGAAAAGCGAAACCGCGCGCCATGATGCTCTCGGCGATCGCGCTTCGCAGCTCAGTGAGGCCCATCGTTGCGCCGTACGACGAGAGCGCGAGGTGTCCGGAGGCAAGCGTCGGTGGCTCGAGGCACGTGTCCCCGATGTGGAGCGGAATGAGGTCACCGCCGCGCGCGGCCACGGCGTCGATGTGCCGCTGGAGCTCGGAGAAGACACCGGGCCGAACCGCAGCCGCAACGCGCGAGAGCGACGGCGTCACGTTGCAGCCTTACCGAGACCGCGCGGCGGCTTTCCCGTATCCCCCCCACGGCGCATCACCGCGAACAGAGCGAGAAGCGTGACCACGTACGGGAGCATCTGCACGAGGTCCGTCGGCACGCGCGCCTGCCCCTGAAGCACGATCTGCAGCGCGTCGAGGGCAGCAAAGAGGAGACACGCGAACACCGCACGCAGCGGGCGCCATCCGCCGAGGATGACGGCGGCGAGGGCGATGAAGCCGCGTCCTCCGCTCATTCCCGACTGAAACTGGTGTTGATCGTAGGCGAGGGCGACGCCGCCGATCCCGCAGATGGCGCCACCGAGCATGACCGACAAGATGCGGACTCGATTGACTGCGATCCCCACGCTTGCTGCGGCCACCGGCTCTTCGCCCGACGCGCGCACCCGGAGACCAAAGCGCGTCTTGTACATCACGTACCCGGTTGCGAGGCCGAGCAGGACGGTGATGAGCGAGAGAGGATCGGCGAGCGTGCGGCCGAGGAGCATCACGCCGGACGAACCGTCGAGGGAGTGGGTGCGGAAACCTTCGATGGCTGGAGAGTTGGAGCTCGAGTCGTACACGGCACGGAGGACGAAGCGCGTGCCGCCCGCGGCCATCAGGTTCAGTGCGATGCCGCTGACGATGGCGTCGACCTCGCCGACCACCACCAGCACGGCGTGGACGCCCGCAAGGAAGGCTCCGCACCCGACTCCGGCAGCGACGCCGATCCAGGGACTGCCCGTCGCATGATGAGCGATCACGGCTGCGAGCCCGCTGGATAAAAGAAGCCCTTCGAGCGCGATGTTGATGACCCCGCTCTTCTCGCTCCATACGCCGCCGAGCGCCGCGCACGCGTACGGAACGGTCGTGCGCAGCGTCTGGGCGAGCATCGTCGCGGAGAAGATGGCGAAGAAGAAGGTCATGCCGGCTTGCTCTTGGGCTGCGACAAGGCAGCCACTGCGCCCACCGAGCGCGCGAGGGCCGCGCGAATCTTCGTATCGGCGAGCGCCACGGAGACGATGACCACCGCCTGGACGATGTCCATCATCTCCATCGGGACGTGCGCGTTCAGCGCGAGACCGCCCTGGGCCAGCGTCCCGAAGAGAAGCGCCGCTAGCATGAGGCCGAGCGGATTGCCGCGGCCGAGGAGCGCGACGGCCAGACCGCCGAACCCCGCACCCGCGCCGAGGCCTGCCTCGTAATACCCTTTGTATCCGAGCACCGTGCCACTGCTCGCGAGGGCAGCGATCCCTCCGGAAAGCATCATCGCGGCAATGATCCGGCGCGCGACGGGAATACGCTCCGCCGCGCAGGCCGCGGGGTTATGCCCAACCTGGCCTATTTCTCGGCCGATCCTGGTTGTTTTTTCGGCGATGGTGATCGCGATCGCTACACCGATGGCAAGGAGGAGAGCGACGCTCGCCGCGCTCCCGCGAAGAGCGTGAACGAAATGGTCGAGACGCGGAAGGTGCGCAGAGATGCGGATGTCGGGCGTGCGAACCGTGCCAGCCTTGGCAAGTCCGTAGGCGAACGCGAGGCCGACCACCGCGTCTGCGATGCGGTTCATCATGATGGTGGAGATGACTTCGTGGGCACCGTAGCGAGCGCGGAGGAGCGCCGGGATCGCCGCCCACAAGCTTCCTGCCACCATCGCCGCGACGAGCACGATCGGTACCGCGAACATCGGACGGAGCTCAGGAGAGAGGTGCGCGCCGACTGTGGCTACGGCGAGACTGCCGATGGTGATCTGCCCCTCGGCGCCGATGTTGAAGAGGCCACCGCGGAGCGCAAGATGGAACGCGACGCCCGAAAAAAGCAGCGGGGTAGCCTTAAAGAGCACCTGCCCTACTCCGTAGCCGGTGCCCCACGTCCCTTCGAAAAGAAGACGGACGAGCTCGCGCGGCGACTCCCCGTAGGCAAAAACGAGGACGTCGAAGGCGATCCACGCGGCGGCGAGGCCAGCGATCGTCGCCAGGAGATTGGCGCGGCTTTTCATCCTACGGCGACCTCGATCGGGTGCTCTGCCTCCGGCGCATCGACGCCGCGGCCGAGCATGCGCTCGCCAATCTCCGCGTCAGACGCGGTGCTGGCGAGCTCGGCCACGATGCAACCATCGGCGATGACCAAGAGGCGATCGCAGAGGGTGCGGAGCTCCTGAAGATCTGAGCTGATGACCAGCACGGCGATTCGCTTGCGCACGGCGGCATCCGAGATGAGCTGGTGGATGGTGCGGCTTGCTCCGAGATCCACGCCGCGCGTCGGATGCGCGAGGACGAGCGCGGAGGCTCCTCCTTCGACCCGACCGATGGCGCGCGCCACCACGATTTTTTGCTGATTCCCCCCGGAGAGCGTGACGACGGCGCGATCCAAGTCGCGCGGCTCGACGCGTACTTTGTCGCGGCGCGATTCCGCCTCGCGTTCGATCTTGCCACCCCGCAGAAACCCGAAGACCGAGAAGCGCGCGAGCTCGCCGAGGACGAGGTTGTCGCGAACGGACGCGGCGAGGACCAGCCCCTCGGCATGGCGATCCTCGTGCACCACTGCGGCGCGGTCGCTCGCCTTGTCCTTGCCGCCCTTCGTTTGCACCCAGATCAAGCCATCGTCGGGCCGATCGAGGCCTGCGATCAGCCGCACGAGCTCGCGTTGCCCATTGCCTTCGATGCCAGCGAGGCCGACCACTTCGCCGGCGCGCACCTCGAAGGACACTCCGCGGAGGGCGCGTCCGAACGTCACTTTTTTCACGACGAGAGCCGGGCTGCCGAGGACCGTGTGCAGGCGCTCCGCGGGTGCCGGCGGGTCTTCGCCCATGATGGACCCTGCGAGGCGACGGTATTCGCCTTGTCTTGCGAGGTCGCCGCGCCCGAGGGAGCGCGTCTCGACGTGCACCCCTCTTCGCATCACGGTGATGGTGTCGGCGTGCTCGACCACTTCGTCGAGCTTGTGGGTGACCACGACCACCGCCCGTCCCGACGACGCCAAGCGGCGGAGGATCGCGTAGAGCGCCTTCGCTTCGTGCGCGGTGAGGACGGCGGTCGGCTCGTCAAAAATCAGCACGCGGGCGTTGCGGTAAAGGACGCGCGCGATCTCGAGGCGCTGGCGATCGCCCACGCCGAGGGTGCTCACGTCGGCATCGAGAGAAAAGGTGAGCCCGAGCTCCAAGGCGACCTTGGCGGCTCGAATGCGCCCCTTGGCGAGATCCAGCTGTCCGAAAACGCCGGTTGGCTCTGCCCCGAGGACGATGTTCTCGAGAGCGGTGAAAACGCCCACGAGCGCGAAATGTTGCTGGACCATGCCGACCCCACGACGGATGGCGGCGGCCGCCGTATGAGGTCGGAGGGGCTTGCCCTCGATCTGCACTTCTCCGGCGTCCGGGGTGAGGATTCCGGCGGCGATCTTCAGAAGCGTACTTTTTCCCGCGCCGTTCTCGCCGACCACCGCGTGGATCTCACCGGTGTCGAAGGTGACGTTCACGTTGCGCACGGCGGCGATCTCACCGAAACGCTTCTCGATATTGAGGAGACGGAGGGCCTGCACGGGACGCGAACGGTACACCGTCTCCAGAGGTTGCGTCGACGGGCAAACCACGGCATGGGAAGCGTGGAATGGATCCCAAAACGCATAAGCGCTTCCTGGATTACCGAGAGAAATTCACCTATTTCGGGCGAGGCGAGATGGTCCAGCTGAATGCTGCGGACTTCACGGCGGCGGACACGGAGTACCGCGCGCTCGACGCCAAGGCCGTCGGTCGGGACGACGAAGAAGAGGCGCGGTTCGAGTACTTGATCGAGCTCCTTCTTCGCGACTAGGTCTCCCCAAGCTCGACTAGGTCAACCGACGGCGCGCAGGGCGGTGAGGATCTCGACCTGGGAGGTCTGAGGGGCGCGCAGCCTGGGAATTCCTGCGTGCAGAGCGGCACCTTCGAGGATCGCCTCGCACAGCGTCCCGTAGTCCATGCCCGCAGCTTGCGCGATCTTCGGAAGGAGTGAGGTCGGCGTGAGGCCGGGGAGCGTGTTTACTTCGAGGACGTACTCGTTCTCGCCCTCGGTCACGAGGAGATCGACCCGGCATGCGCCGCCGCATCCGAGAGCCCTGGCGGCACGCTCGGCGAGGTTCATCACTCCACGCGCGCGCGTGGCAGCAAGGCGAGGCGGGCAGATGTACTCCGTCGCGCCTGGCGTGTACTTCGAGGCGAAATCGTAAATTCCGCTTTTGGGGACGACTTCGATCGAACCGAGCACGCGTCCGTCGAGGACACCAACGTGAACTTCCATGGCCTTCACGAAGCGTTCGACGAGGACGAATCCGTCGTGGACGAGCGCGTCTTCGATGGCCACTGCGAGCTCACTGAGGTTGTTGGCCTTGGCCATCCCCACCGACGAGCCTTCGCTCCTCGGCTTCACGATCGCAGGGAAACCGAAGCTCCCGTGGAGCTCCTCGAGATCCGCAAGTGAGGCGCGGGTCGCCGTGTAGTACGGCGGCGTCGGCACGTTGTGCAGACGGAACATTTCTTTTGCTTTGACCTTGTCCATCGCCAGCGCCGAGGCGAGCACGCTGGATCCGGTGTACGGAATTCCCATCAGCTCGAGGAGACCTTGCACGCAGCCGTCTTCCCCACCGCGACCGTGGAGCGCGAGGAACGCGACATCGACGCTGGCGGCGCGCAGGAGCTCGTCCACCCCTGGGGTCTCCGGTCCAAAGGCGATGCGGACGACATCGTGGCCGCGGGCTTCGAGAGCGGTAGCGACGCCCTCGCCGGTTCGTAGCGACACGTCTCGCTCTGCGCTCAAGCCGCCCATCAAGACACCCACGCGACGATTGGTCATACCCTTACCTCGTTGCAGATGGCGAGCCGGTGCGCGGCAAGCCTGTATTTCAGCCGGATCGTGAGCGAATGTGGGATGCAGCGTGTCCGTCCCGCCACGGACCTGATGCCTCCCGCACACGAGCACGTAACAAGTTCTCGAAGCGCGGGTCAACTTTCAGCGCGCTCAAACGCCGCGCGGGCTTCAGCGCGCTCAAACGCCGCGCGGGCTTCAGCCTAACGGTCGATTTCGACGAGCAGAGCGGTGATGTTGTCTTTGCCGCCGCGCTGGTTGGCGAGATCGATGAAGGTCTTCACAGCCGTCTGGCCGCCGAGCTTCACGATCGGGACGACGTCCGGGTCCCTCAGGTATCCGTGGAGCCCGTCGCTGCAGAGGAGAAAGCGGTCCCCCGAGGCGAGGCCCAGGATGCGGGTGTCGACTTCCACGTAGTCTCGATTTCCGACCGCGCGGGTGATGACGTTCTTGTGCGGAGAGACCGACGCTTCTTGCTCGGTGATCAGGCCCTGTTTGAGCTGCCATGCGATGAGCGTGTGGTCCTCGGTGATCTGCTCCGCTTTGTCTGCAGAGATCCGGTAGACGCGGCTGTCGCCGACCTGCGCGGTGACCGCGTAGTCGCCCGAGACGATCATTGCGCTGATCGTCGTTCCCATCCCCGACTTGCCGTGATCGAGCTCGGCCATCGAAAAGACCATGTACGTCGCGGCTTGCACGGCGCTCTCCATGAGCCGGCAGGCAGCGCGCGCAGCTTCGTCGGTGATCGGCTCGTCGAGCGGTTTTAGATCGCGCATCCCGCGCTTGACCATGCCGTAGATCGTCTCCACGGCTTCCTGGCTCGCGACTTCCCCCGCGGCGTGACCGCCCATGCCGTCGGCGACGACGTAGAGGCCGAGCGCGTCGTCCATGAAGAACGCATCTTCGTTTGTCTTCCGCTTCCGACCGAGATCAGAGAGGCCGAAGCCCCCGTGGGTGAGTGGCGAAGTGAGGCTCCCATCGCGCCCGCGCGGGCGTTGGGCTGGGATACCCATTCGAGAAGCTTTTCGAGACGTCATGATGAAGAGCGAAATCAGTATAGACCCCGCGCGCAGGTTGACTAGCCTCGCGATCGTGGCCCGCTCTCAAACCGTCTTTCGAGCCCTCCGAGGAAACGACAAAGCGCGCTTGGGAGGCGCCGATATCGTCCTCGCCGTTCTCGTCATTTCAGTGGTGGCGATGATGATCGTGCCGCTGCCGACGTGGCTGCTCGACATTCTTCTTGCGACCAACCTGTCGCTCTCGGTCGCCATTCTGCTGGTGGTCCTTTACGTCCCCGACGCGTTGGCCATCGCCACCTTCCCGACCGTGCTTCTCCTCACCACCCTTTTTCGTCTCGCGCTGAACGTGTCCTCGTCGCGCCTGATTCTCCTCCAGGCGAACGCCGGAGAGGTCATTCGCGCGTTTGGGCAGTTCGTGGTGCGGGGCAACTATGTGGTGGGCGCCGTCGTCTTCTTGATCCTCACGGTGATCCAGTTCGTGGTGATTGCCAAAGGCTCGGAGCGGGTGGCGGAGGTGAGCGCGCGCTTCGTTCTCGACGCCATGCCCGGCAAGCAAATGGCGATCGACGCCGAGCTCCGCAGCGGCACCATCGACGGAAACGAAGCCCGGCGTCGCCGGCGCTCCCTCTCACGCGAAAGCCAATTTTACGGGTCAATGGACGGCGCGATGAAGTTCGTGAAGGGCGACGTGATCGCTTCGCTCGTCATCACGATCATCAACATCCTCGGCGGTCTCGCGATCGGCGTGGGCCAGCGCGGGATGCCCGCGGTCGAGGCCCTCAAGCGCTACGGGCTCCTCACGATCGGCGACGGTCTCGTCTCCCAAATTCCGGCTCTCATTCTCTCCGTTGGCGCAGGCGTGCTCGTGACGCGGACCGCGAGCGAGGAGCCCGATACCCCGCTCGGCGAGGAGCTCTCGAGGCAGCTCTTCGGAACACCAAAGGCGCTCAAGGTCGCGAGTGTGTTCGTGCTCCTTCTCGCCATCGTCCCCGGGCTTCCGGCGGCGCCGTTCTTCGTCATCGGGGCTGCCCTCTTCTTCATTGCCCGCGCTCGCACGAGAACCCTCTCGCTCGAGGATCACAGGGTTGCGACCGAGCCCGCCGCGCAGACGAGCACGCGCAAAGGGCCACAGTTCCTGCCGATGGTCGTCCCCTGGAGCGTGGAGGCGAGCGAGGACCTGGAGGCCGCGCTCGAGGACGGCAGCACGCCGAGCGGAGAAGAAGAGCTCGGGCTCCGTTCCCAGGTGATGGCCCTGCGCGAGCAGATCTTCGGCGAGCTCGGAGTGCCGCTTCCCTCCCCGCGGGTTCGTGTGAATCCAACACTACCGCCGCGACACGTGGTCGTATCTCTCCACGAGGTGCCGGCGCGCGCCCTCATCGTGCCTCCCGAGCTCTCGGACTTCGAAGCGGCGACGTACGTGGCGACGGAGGCGGCGATTCTCCTCCGCGCGCGCGCCTCCGATTTTTTAGGCCTGGGAGAGACACAGCGCCTCCTCGACGAGCTCGAGCAGTTCGCGCCCGCCACCGTGCGAAACGTAGTGCCAAAGCCGGTGTCGCTTGCCCTTCTCGCCGACGTGCTGCGACGTCTCGTGGAAGAGAAGGTGGCCATCCGCGACCTACGTGCCGTGCTTGAAGCGCTCTCGAGCGTGGCGGCGACGGAAAAAGATCCCCTTCACCTGGCAGAGTACGTGCGCGCCCAGCTGCGGCGGGCCATCACCTTCAAGCTCACGCTCGGAGCGCCCAATCTCGGTGTTTTCCTGCTCGATCCGATCATCGAAGACACGATCCGGCGGGCGATCACTCGAACGCCGAACGGCGCATTCCTCTCACTGCCACCGGCCGCTTCGCGCGACGTCATCGCCGCGATCCGCCGCGCGATCCTCGAGGGCGGAGAAGGGGCGAACGCGCTTCCGGTGATCCTCACCCAGCCCGACATCCGGCGCTTCGTGCGCAAGCTCATCGACGCCGAGATTCCAGAGATCACCGTGGTGAGCTTCGCCGAGCTGCTGCCGGAGGTGGCGTTGAGGCCGATGGCCCGCGCGCATCTGGGCGGTCTGGGCTAGACCGACTTAGGCACGCTGGCGGACCATTTTTCGAGGGACGGCTCCGGACTTCATCAAGAGCGCCTTTGCTTCGCGCTCGAGTAGCGGGTGAATTTTCTTGGCGCCGACGAACATGGCGAGGAGCTGCGGGCTCGTCTCCGCGAGCTTCTTGAGAGCGCGCGCACAGCCCTTCATGTCGCTCACGCCGGCGTAGGCGAACGCCCGCGAACGCCACATTTGCACGCGAATTTCCGCGAGATCGTCCGCGTCGGGGTTGAAGAGCTCGAGCGTCTCCACTGCTTTTTTGGCATTGCCGGTGCGCGCCCAGGCCTCGCTCGCCACGGCCGCAAACATCGCCCGCGTCTTCGGCTCTTGCTGCTTTCCGAGCTCGAGCTTGTCGGCGAGCGCCCGGGCTTCCGCCGTCTCTCCGAGGGTCAGGTGAATCATCGCCCGCATCGAGCGCACCTGGTCTGCGATCGGAGAGAGCACCTTCTCGAGGCTCACTGTCTCGAGGGTGGCCAGCGCCTTGCGCGGATCGTCCTGCATCTCGAGCTGGGCGCGCGCGAGGATGGCCTGGGTGTCCCCTTTTTTATAGCCGTCTTCAAGCTTCTTCAAGGCGCCCTTGCGCCCCTCGGCGGTGTCCGCGCCGCGCAGGATGTCGCCGAGCGCCTGGGTCTTCTGGACGTATTTGACGAACCAGATGGAGCCGCCAATGGCGACGAGCGTGAGCCCGCCGACGACCGCCTTGGGGATCCAGGTGGGGATGAAAAGCGCCGCGACCCACAGGGCGAGCAGGACCCCTCCCACGCGAACGAAGATTTTCTTGTAGTCGATCGGCCGCTGCGGGGCGTCCGCTCCTTTGGTCAGACCGCGCAGCTCCGCCTGCATTTCTGCCGCGTTTTTTCGCTTCTTCGACTTTTTATCTTCCACCACCCGACGGCTCTACCCCGGGGGCGGGCTTTGCGCAAACACGTAAGGGCGCACCTCAGGCCGGGGCCGACGGCGGAACCGACGCGCTCGGCTCACGCGCGAACTCTGGATCCGACTCCTGGACGATCTGCCGAAGATGAATGAAGACGCTCTGGGCGACCGACATGCACGGCACGGCCAGGAGCGCGCCTGGGATCCCGAAGAAGTGCTCGCCGACGAGAAGGGAGAAGATGACGAGGATCGGGTGAATCTTGGCGGCGTCACCCATGATCTTCGGGTTGAGGACGTTCGCCTCGAGCTGATGGATTCCGATGATCCAGAAGAGGACGAAGAAGCCGGTGCCGAGCGATTGGGTGAGACCGAGCGCCACCGCGGGGACGGCGCTGGCGATGGACCCGAAAATCGGTACGAGCGAGAAGAGCGTGGCGATGATGGCGAGCACCGGCCAGTATTTTAGCCCGACGCTGGCAAAGCCAATGGCGCTGAGCACGCCGTTGATGAGGCAAATGATGATCTGCCCGCGCACCACGCCGGCTAGGCCGCGATCGACGCGCCACAAGAGTCGGTTGAAATCGGCCCGTGCGGAGGGACGCACGAGCGACCGCAAGAAATTCAAGATGCGCTCGCGGGTGAGCATCAAGTACGCGGCGATCATCAAGGTGAGGCCGAAGACGAAGAAGAAACGGCTCACCCCGGCGATGATCCCGGTGCCGATGCGTGCGAGCTCGAGGGCATTTTGCTGCGCGTACGACACGCTCGATTGGACCGACTCGGCGATGAAGCGGTTGGGATCGAAGCGCTCGTTGTGCTCGCGGGGTTTGTCGACGAGGTAGCCGCCGTCGCGCGTGTGGTGTACCGCGATGCCGCTCCCCACCTCGACGGCGAAGCTGCCGTCTGCGTTTGGGCGAACGACGAGCGCAGGCTCCGGAGGGCCGGGCTCGGGGGGAGGCGGCGCGGGCGCGATGCCGGTCACGTCGAAGACCCGCCGCTGGATCGCCGGGATCCACGTCTTGTTGATGTTCTGCGAGAGCATCGGGACTTCGCGGGCGAAGGTTTGGAGCTCGTGGCCGATGCGTGGCGAGATGAAGCGGATGAACGTGCCCAGAGTGCCGAGGACGAGCACGTAGACCACAAGCACGGCGACGCCGCGCCCCACTTTTTTTCGCTGCACCCACGTGACGAGGGGCATGAGCACGTAGGCGATGAGAAGCCCCAGGACGAGCGGCAGCATCACCTCGTGCGCGACGACGACGACGGTGACCGCGATGGCCGCGCTCGCGCCAAGAAAAAACGGCCGCTGCCAACGCCTGCTGCGGTCCTCGCCAATCTCGATGCTCACCTCGTCCATTGGGCGCGGAAGATAGCACCGGTAGAAAAATATTTAGGAAGGTCGTTCCGCGGGCAACGCACAAAAGAAAACGGCGGCACCCTCCGCTTGGAGAGCACCGCCGCTCGCTCAGGCTAGCTCCAGACGATCACTCGTCTTCGGCTGCTTCGCTGTCTTCCTTCTTCTCGTCCTTGTCGAGGGCGAGCTTCTGCGCGAGCTTTTGCTTGATGAGCTCGCCGATCGTTCCGCCGGTGCCCTTCGCCTCTTCAGCGCCCTTCTTGGGAGCCTTCGACTCGCGCTTCTCGCCGGTGCCCGATGCACCCTTGGTGACCTGAGGAGCCGCGCCTGCGCCCGATTCGCCGAGGCGCATCGAGAGCGTGAGCCTGCGATCCTGCGAGTCGATGTTGGCGATTTCCGCCTTGATCGCGTCGCCAATCTTGAGCTCGACGGGTTCGCCCGCCTCGTCCTTTGCGAGGACGAGATCGTTCACGGCGACCATGCCTTCGACTCCTTCGCGAATCTTCACGAAGACGCCGTAGTCAACGACCGACATGACGGTGCAGTCCACAACGCGTCCCGGGGGGAACTCGCTGAAGATGGAGGGCCAGGGATCGTCGAACAGCTGCTTGATCCCGAGCGAGACCTTCTTCTCGTCGTGGTTGATGCTGAGGATGATGGCCTCGACGTCGTCGCCCTTGTGGAACATGTCCCCGGGGTTGTTGACCTTCGCGGTCCACGAGAGATCGCTCTTGTGAACCATGCCGTCCACGCCCTCTTCGATGCCGATGAAGACGCCGTAGTCGGTGAGCGAGCGGACCTTGCCGCCGATTTTGTCGCCCGGGTGGTACTTCTCGGTGAAGAGCGTCCAGGGATCGGGCTCGAGCTGCTTGAGCCCTAGAGAGATGCGCTTCGATTTTGCGTCGACTTCGAGCACCTGGCAGTCGAGCTCTTGGCCGACTTCGAGGAGCTTCGAGGGGTGCTTGACCTTCTTGGTCCAGCTCATCTCGCTGACGTGAACGAGGCCTTCGACACCCGGCTCGAGCTCGACGAACGCGCCGTAGTCGGTGATCGACATGACCTTGCCGTGGACCTTCTTGCCCGGCGGATACGCCTCTTCGGCGTGGTTCCAGGGATCCTCTTGGGTCTGCTTGAGGCCGAGCGAAACGCGCTCCGTCTCTGCGTTGTACTTGAGGACCTTGACCGTGACTTCGTCGCCCACTTGGAAGACTTCGCTCGGGTGATTGACGCGACCCCAGCTCATGTCCGTAATGTGGAGGAGACCATCGATCCCGCCGAGGTCGACGAACGCGCCGTACTCGGTGATGTTCTTGATGACTCCCTTGACGACCTTGTTCTCCTCGAGGGTCTCGAGGGTCTTCGATTTAATCTGATCGCGCTCCTTCTCGAGAAGGACGCGGCGGGAGAGCACGATGTTTCCGCGCTTCTTGTTGAACTTGATGACCTTGAATTGGTAGGTCTGTCCGATCAACTTGTCCAAGTTGCGGATGGGCCGAAGATCGACCTGGCTGCCGGGGAGAAACGCTTTCACGCCGCCGCGGATGGTGACCGAGAGGCCGCCCTTAACGCGCTGGCTGATGGTTCCTTCGATGAGCTCGTCGCGTTCGCACGCGCTCGAGATCTCATCCCAAACTTTCATCTTGTCCGCTTTTTCTTTTGAAAGCGTGACCAAGCCGTCGTCGTTCTCGCGGCTCTCGATGTAGACGTCGATCTCGTCGCCCGCCTTGACCGTGATGTTGCCTTGCGCGTCGGCGAACTCGGCTGCGGGGATGATACCTTCGCTTTTTCCGCCGATGTCGATGATGACCTGATCGCGCTGGACGGCGACGACGTGGCCTTTGACGATTTCGCCTTCCTTCGGCATGTCTCCGCCTTGGAGACTTGCTTCGAAGAGCGCTGCGAAGCCTTCTAGGTCGGCCGTGCCGCCGTTGGATGTCTCGGCTTCTTTGCCTGCCGAGGTCAGGGAAGTGGTTGTTGTCATAGGTTGTTGGAGAGCCTTGCTTGCTTCGGTGTGAGGGTAATTTTTCCCGCGCCAACAGAGGAATTTCCGGTGATTTGGGAGGCGGGGTAAGTAGCTCGCATGCCCGATGCTGTCAAAGCGCAGCGTCGTCGGCGTCCGCAAATCTCCGAAGAAGTGCGGGGGGTAGCTTGGCCCGGAGCTCGATGGTGCTTCTAAAGCGCTTGATTTCAGCCATTTTCATGAAGTCGAGACGCGGGGCCATCTTCTCGGCGAGGGCGTTGATCACCTCCCGTCCGCGAGCCTCCGCGCGGGTCGCGGCGCGATCGTCGGCATAGGTGAATGTGGCGAGGACTTGCCCTTCACCGCCCGCGGTGAGAGCAACGGTCACGCCGAGGAGGCGATCGGAGATGGGGGCGAGAGCGTGCTGCGTGCGCGCGCGAATGAGCTCCAAGATTTCCCCGCGGAGGTGAACCACGATCGGCGGCCGCGCGTCCGGAAGGTACGGACGGACGACAGAGGCGTGAGACAGCGCGGCCGCGACGCGAAAGGCGCCTTCGCCGACGCCGATGACCCAGGTGCGACCGGGAAGGACGAAGAGGCGGGCTCGCGCGTCCGGCTCTTTCGGCAAAAATTCCAGCACGTGCGAGGTCCGTTCGTCGGCGCGCGCGCTTCCGTCGTGAAGCTCGCGCCAAAGCGGGCGACCGTCGGTGTCGACGAGCTTCGCCGGATCGATCTCCGAGGGGACGCCGCCGACGACGATCACCGCGTCCGCCGCGCGCGCGTCTCGCACGGCTACGACCACGTCGTCCGCGCCTTCGAAGGCTTCGAGCGTGGTGCTTCCGACGAGCGCGCGGACCCGCGTTGCCGCCAGCTGGCTTGCGCGGCGGAAGATGGGACCGTACGTGGGATCGACTGCGAGCGCGTGCGGTCGGAGGGTCACCACGAAATCGTGCGTTTCGTCGATCGACGCTTCGTACCAGCCGAGATCCTGCTTTGCGGCGGTAGCGGGCGCGGCCGCGGCGTCGGTCGTTGCAGCGCACCCCGAGCAACCGATGTGGAGCGCAAGGCCCAGGAAAACGAGGAGCGCGCGTCTCACGGGTGAGCGGATGCGGCGCTCCGGACGTGCCTGGCGATCATGGACACGGTCTCGTCGAACGAAAGGTGCGAAGAGTCGATGAGGATGGCGTCGTCCGCCCGACGCAAGGGCGCGTTGGCGCGGCCGGTGTCCTGCGCGTCGCGACGAAGAACGTCCTCGAGGGTGGCCTCGAAGGTGACGGTCTGGCCTTTCGCGGTGAGCTCTTCGAAGCGGCGGCGCGCGCGAATGTCTGCGTCGGCGGTCAGAAAAAATTTCAGCTCGGCGTCTGGAAAAACGACGGTGCCGATGTCGCGTCCTTCGAGGACGACGCCGCCTGCGCGGCCTGCTTGGCGTTGGATGTCGAGGAGGGCGGTGCGCACTTCGGCGTGGGCGGATACGTCGCTCGCGCCCATGCCCATCTCGGGCGCGCGGATCGCTTCCGACACGTCTTCGCCGCCGAGCTTCACGCGGAGGCCGCGCGCGGGGTCGCGCTCGAAAGCAATTTCGACGCGGGCGACGAGCCCGTTTGCGAGCACTCCGAGAGCGGGGCCATCAGACCAGGAGACCGAGGCGCGCTGCGCGGCGAGCGCAACCAC
The DNA here is from genome assembly GCA_043747615.1 of Myxococcales bacterium. GTDB lineage: Bacteria > Myxococcota_A > Polyangia > Polyangiales > Polyangiaceae > JAYTOU01. Next base: position 25,474 of record JAYTOU010000082.1, read on the forward strand.
GCGGTACATGGCCCCGGTGTCGACCAGGACGAAATCGAGCTCGTCGGCCAGCCTGCGCGCGACGGTGCTCTTGCCCGCGCCTGCGGGGCCATCGATGGCTACGATCGGACGGGGGCGCACGCTCACGATGCGTTCGCGTCTACCTCATTTTCAGAGGCGGCGCGAGCCGGGCAAGCTCAGGCGACGTCGATGCGGGCCCCGAGCGCACGCATGGTGCCCACGAACTTCGGAAAGCTCGTGGTGATGCAGTCGACGTCGCGCACGCGGGTGGGCCCGGTCGCCGCGAGCCCCAAGACCACCGCGGTCATCGCAATGCTGCGGTCGCCGCGACTGTCGACGTCCGCTGCGTCGAGCGGACCGCTCTTGCCTTCGATGACAAGACTCCCAGCGCGCTCGTCGACCTTGACGCCGAAAGCCCGCAGCACGCCCGCCATCGTGGACAAGCGATCGCCAAGCTCCTCGACGTCGCTAATCACGGTCGTGCCTGTGGCGCGTGCCGCGAGAGCGCAGGCAATGAGGATTTCGTCCATCGCTCGACCGACCAGCTCGCCGCCGATTTTTATGGCGCGGAGGGGCGCGAACCAGGCGTTGATCTCGGCGATCGGTTCGCCGCCCCTCACGCTCGAAGGTTCGACCCTCAGTCCCGCGCCCATGTCCCGGGCGATCTCGAGGAGACCGCTGCGCGTCGGATTCACGCCAACCCCGCGGGTCGTCACACGGGATCCTTCGACGAGCTGTGCGGCAACGAGGAGGAACGCGGCGGTCGAGAGATCGCCGGGAATTTCCAGCTCGAACGGTGCCATCTGCCCGCCCCAGCGTGCCGGGTCGAGCTCCACCACAGAGCCCATCGTCTGGATGGGAACGCCGAGAGAGTGCAGGAAGCGTTCGGTGTGATCGGGCGACACCGTCGGCTCCTTGAAATAGGTGGGACCATGCGCGTAGAGGCCGGAGAGGAGGATCGCGCTCTTCACTTGGTCGCTCGATACGGGGCTCTCGTACTGCAGCGCGCCGAGGTACGTCCCTTCGTCGAGGCCCGAGATGACCAGCGGCGCGGTGATGTCTTGCGCGCGCAGAGGATCAGGCTGCCCTTCGATCCGCGCACCCCTCGCCCGGAGCGGAGCGATCACCTGCATCATCGGACGTCGCGAAAGGGCGGCGGCGCCGATGAGCGTCGCTGCGAAGGGCTGGGCCGCGAGCACACCGGTGAGAAGACTCATGGTCGTCACGGAATGTCCGCAGTCGAGCGACTGGCGTGGGGCGCGCAATCCAAAGATGCCGACGCCCTTCACGTCGAGCGTGTCCTTGCCCGTCTTTTCGACCACCACGCCCATCGCGCGAAGAGCATCCGCTGTGGCTACGGTGTCCGCGGCCCACGAAAATCCGCTGAGCTTGCTCGTTCCGGTGCAGAGCGCGGAAAAAACGAGAGCGCGATGCCCTACGCTTTGGTCGGACGGAACGGGCACGCTGCCTTCGAGCGGTCGCGAGGCGGGATGAACGACGAGATCAGTCACCTGTCCAGGATGCCACCATAAGGAGGATCGTCGCGAGCCCCGTCGACGCAGAGATCGCGTAAAGGCCGAGGGTGCGTGCTTTTGATCTGCCGCCGTGCCGGACGAGCGACCAGCCAAAGACGCCGCTTGCAAGACCAAACAAGGCGAGCAAAGCGAACGCAGCCTGGATGATTCGGAAGCCGTTTCCCGAGATCACCCGCCACGCAAACATCGAAAAGAATGCGATGTGCGCTACGCCATCCGCGGTCGCGAGCGCCTGCGCTGCCCTCTGCAAAGCCCCGCCCGTTTTTCCTGCCATTGTGCGCCTCCTCCTTCTACCTCTTCCTAAGCTGCGGCCAGGTCGGGCTCGGCGCCAGGCCCTTCATCCTTCTTCACAAGGTCAGCCGCCGCTCCACTTGGGGATGTTGCCGAGGAGCGCCCGCATCGCTTGATCGTCCAGCGCGAACTTGCACTCTACATTCGACGCCGCGACCTTGATATCGAGGCTCTGCAGCTTCGGAACGATGCCGAGGAGCGCGAGGAAGCTCGCCTTGTTGATGATGTCCTTCAGTCCGTCGGCACCGGCCTGTGCTTCATCGGCTTGTCCGTAGGTCAGGCTTCCCGCGATGTGCATGCCGGGCTCTTCGAAGTTGCCTAGAATGCGCGCCGCGCGGAGCCCCTTCAACCAGGGAAGCGGCACGGCACCGAGCGCAGCGGCTGCCGCGGGCTGACCGATGAAATCCATGGCCACTGCCGTGGCCGCTCCCTTGGTCTCGACGGTCTCGAGCATCCACGGAGTGATCGAGCGTGTGGCCCGGCCGTCCTTGATGCGATCGAGGGCGCGGCGAATTCCGGCTTCCGTTCCGGCGAGCGCGGTGTGCGACGTGAGGACCGTGAAGCCGACGTTGTTGACGGTGTAGAGCGTGCGCCCGCCGTACGTCGATTCGACGAGAAGACCGCCAGCCTTGGTCGGCGTGTGATTCTTCGCGACCTGGGCGATCTTCTGCTCGTCGAATTTGCCAGACACGACCGCGCACGCGTCGGCGCCCTGAGTCGAGTACGTGGCCACCGTCACCCGGTCGACGTCGCGCGAAGCTGCGAAACCGGCTTCTTCGCCGAGCGGAATGAATCTCTCACTCAGCTGCGCGATCTGGGGGCCGAGGGATTTGCTGCCGTAGAACGCGCGCGCATCGACGGTCCCCACACCAAGCGCCTGGCCAGGAAGAAGGGCGAGCGGATCGGCATCGATCTGCGCGGGCGTCAGCTCTCCCGCGACGTGCGCGGTGACGGTGCCCTTGTTTCCGCCACCACAGGCGACCGCGGTGCAGAGGAAGAACAGCACGCCGAAGCGGCGAGCGAGGTAGGTACGTTTTGCGAGATCTCGTTTCATCGTGAGATCAATCGTACCTCGAAATCGACCTTGTCCGGGAGTCTAGGTCGCCTAGTCCGACCATCGGGAGGATGTGGGCTGTCCCACAATATCGATCAGGGGCAGCCCCTACCCTCTGCCTTCGGCGGGATAGGACCCGAGCACCTTAAAACTGCGCGACACGCGCTTTACTTCTTCGAACGCCGTAACCAGCGAGCGATCGGTGGCGTGGCCGGTAATCTCGATGAAAAATACGTAAGACCACGTCGTGCCCGGCGCCGGATGCGACTGGATCTTGATGAGGTTGATCCCTCGCTCCGAGAATTGACGAAGGACATCGAGGAGAGCGCCCGGTGCGTCTTGAACGCTGAAAGCGAAGGCCGTGATGTCGTCCCCCGTGCGGCCTGTTGGGCGTGCGCCGACGATGGCGTATCGAATGAGATCGCTCCCTTCGTCGACGTTGCGCCGAGCGACGTTGAGCCCGAGGGTCGTGCCGAACTCTTCGGACGTGAGCGCGGCCGCGCCGTGATCTTCGAGGGCTACTTGACAGGCGAAATGCGGGGATTTCACGTCGAGGACCGAGACCCGACTTGGATGTGCGGCCAAGAAGTTTTGGCAGAGCGTGTGATCGGACGCCGTCGCGTAGATCTTCTCGATGTCGGCGGGATTCCCGGTGCGGTTCATCAGGTGCAGCGTCGATGAGGACTCGATGGCCGCGACGATTTTCAGATCGGTCGCGGTGAGCGCAAGGATGGTGGACTGCACCGGACCGTCCACTTTCGTCTCCAGCGGCACGACGGCAAATTCCGCGCGATGATTGGCAACGGCCTCGAGAGCGGCGGCAACAGATTCTTTCGGTACGAATTCGGCGTTGGTGCCAAACCGGGTTCGCGCCGCGACGTGTGCCGCACCCCCTGCCGGCCCGACGTAGGTGATCTTCACGGGCAGCTCGAGGGCGAGGCAGCTCGCGAAAATCTCTCGAAAGATCCCGCGCAGATCTTCGGACGGCATCTCTCCGCTGGCCCTGGCGACGAGCGCGTGGAACGTCCGCAGATCAGTTAACGCGAGCTGCGTCGGGTCGTCCTTCCGCAGCTCGCCAATTTGCCGTGAGATCCGCGCGCGTTTCTCGAGCGCGGAAAGAAGCTGGGCGTCGATTTTGGCCGTCTCTTGACGGAGCTCATCTATTTGCCGCCGCTTGTCGGTCATGCTCTTCGAAGAGTACTCACGGCCGCGCACCCTGTCACCGCGAACCGGTCCGCCACGGCCTGTGACAGACCTTCGCCTTGTATGCGCGCGCTTATCGTCGCACGCTTCAGGTCGTGGAGATCTCGCGCGGCGAGCTTGAGGAGTTACGTGCAAAGTACATGACGATGGTGCGTCTTCGCGAGGATAACGCCGGCAAGACGGGCGGCGATCCGCGGAGCACGTTGTCGGCGCTCGCAGCTCGATTTCCAGGAGCGCTTCGGGAGATCGACGAGCTGCCGATGGACGTCCTTTCGGCCCGGCTCAAGGCCTTGGCAGCGGCTGAAGAGGACCTTTCGCGTGTCGAGCGGTGGATGGCGGCGATGGCTGCATTTCACCGTCTGACGCGAGGCGCTTTGTCGGCGAAGCGTTGGCTCAACGGAAAGAAGGAAGTGGATGCCGGGCTCCGTGCGGCGTTTGCCGCGGCGACCGTCGCTTCCGAGATTCCCTACCCCGAGGATGCGCAGCGCTGGGCGGACGACCTGCACCGGATCGCGGCGCCGCCGGGCGGACGAATCACAATCCTCGTTTACGAGCGAATTGGGCTGTCGTTCGGAGTATCCGCCGCCGAGGCGAAGACGCTCGTCTTCGGACTCACACGCGCTCATCGTCCCGCGCGGTAGTCCGCGTGGGTCGAGGGTCTAGTCCTTCTTCGCTGGAGCTGCGGCCGGCGCTGCGGGTGCGGCGCTCTCTTTCTTCGTTTCCGTCTTCGTTTCCGTCTTCGTCTCGGTCTTCGCGTCGGACTTCGTGTCGCTCTTCGCGTCGGACGAGGGCTTGTCGGCGCCGCCGGTCGAGTCCCCCTTGCTGGCGGATTTCGGCTTCGACGAGTAGGCGTCCGCGTACCAGCCGCCCCCCTTCAAAATGAAACTGCCGCCGCTTATCTGGCGCTTGGCTGTCTCATTTTTACATTTCGGGCAGGTGGTGAGAGCGGGCTCAGAGATCTTCTGAACGTCTTCCCAAGTGTTTCCGCAGCTGGCGCACGCATATTCGTAGGTAGGCATCAGAAGGCGCCGACCAGGTAACGCGGCTTGGGCCGAAGGACAAGGGCTACGCTGTGTGTCAGGCCGGAGTGATGCACTTTGGCGCCCACCGCGAAGTCTAAGGTTGCGAAACTTGACACGTCCGCGTACCGTCCCGTGACCCTATGTGAAGTGACCATACGTTTGGCATAGGGTCAGTCCAGCGGTTTGTCCTTGTTCGAGATGGAGGCGGTTCCGTGAAGATTAAGAAGCTGGAGATGATCGGGTTCAAGTCGTTCGTGGACCGGACCATCGTGAACTTCGATCACGAGGTGCTCGGCATCGTAGGCCCGAACGGCTGCGGAAAATCGAACATCGTCGACGCCATTCGCTGGTGCATGGGCGAACAGTCCGCAAAGCACCTCCGCGGACGCAGCATGGACGACGTCATCTTCAGCGGTTCGGAGACCCGAAGCGCGCACGATTTCGCCGAGGTCACCCTCACCTTCACGAACGACGGCGGCGAAGTCCCGATCGAGTACCGCGACTACCCCGAGATCGCCGTCACGCGCCGTCTGAATCGCAACGGCGACAGCGACTACCTGATCAACAAGACCCAAGTCCGACTGAAGGACGTCACGGATCTATTCCTCGGAACGGGCGTCGGCACCAAGGCCTACTCGATCATCGAACAGGGGAAAATCGGCCTGATCGTCAGCGCGAAGCCGGAGGACCGGCGTCTCCTGATCGAGGAAGCCGCGGGCATCACCAAGTACAAGTCGAAGAAGAAGCAAGCCGAGCGGAAGATGGAAATGACGCAGCAAAATCTGCTGCGCGTCGGGGACATCGTCGCCGAGATCGAGCGCAACCTCGGATCGCTCAAGCGTCAGGCAGCGAAGGCCGAGCGGTACCTCTCGTACCGAAACGAGCTCGAAGACCTGCAGCTCCACGACGCGTCCTCGCGCTACCTCGAGACCATCGGCTGGATCAAGCTCGAGACCGGCGAAGTCACGCGTCTCACCGAGGAGAGCGATCGCGCGCGGTCCACCCTCGTGGCTCGCGAAGCCGAGCTCGAGGGCGTGCGACTCGAAGCGCACGCGGCCGAAGAGCGCCTCGACGTTGCCCAGAACACCAGCTTTGGCGCGGAAAACGAGGTCCGCACCGAAGAAGCGGCCATCGATCGCGCAAAAGACAAGATCACGAGCCTCCGCGCGCGTGAGGCGCAGGCCACCGTCGAAGAACGCGAGATCGACGAGCAGGCGGAGCGCCTTCGTCAGGAGCGTGAAGCATTCGCCATCGACGTGGCGACGCTATCCGAAGAAGAGTCGGCCCAGGCCGAGCAAGTGGAGTCGGAGGAGTTCCGTCTCGCGGAGGTCGCCGAGGAGCACCAACGCGCGTCCGCTTCCCTCACCGAGCTCCGGCACTCGATGTCGAAATCACGGTCGGAGATCGCGAGCGCCGAGGCCAAGCTCGCCGGCTTCGAGCGCCGCCGCATGGAGATGGAAGCGCGGCTCGAGAAGTACCGTGCGGAGCGCGACGATCTCGAAGGCTCGCAGATCGAGCAGAGCGCGCGGGCGCGTGAGCTCGAAAAAGAAGTCGAAGATCTCCGCACCGGCAAGGTCACGAGCGCCGAAGAAAAGGAGGGCTGCGAGGTCCGCCTCACCGCGCTCAAATCCGAAATCAACTCGAGCGAGCGCCTTCTCGACGAGGTCAAGGGGGAGTTCGCCCGCAAGCGCTCACGCATGCACGCGCTCCTCGAGATGCAGGCCCGGCTCGAAGGCGTCGGCGCGGGCGTAAAGGCCCTCATCGCGACGAAGGACGACTGCATCCGCGGGCTCGTCGCCGATCGTATCGAAGCTCCGCCCGAGCTCACGCCGGCGCTCGCTGGCCTTCTCGGAAGCCGCCTGCAAGACGTCGTCGTGCGCGACGTGGAGCACGCCGTCACCCTCCTCGAAGAGATGGCGCGGTCGAAGAAGGGGCGCGCTACGATCACTCCGATGCGCCCGCGGTACGTGGCGGGCGCCCATGCCAGCGTCCCGGTGGGCGACGGGGTGATCTGCCGTCTGGTCGACGAGCTTCGCTACGCCGCGGAGGACGAGTCGCTCGTTCATGCCCTGGTGGGCGATGCCGTGGTGGTGATCGATCTCGATGCGGCGCGTCGCGTTCGCGAAAACATGCACCATGCACCGATCGTCACCCTTGCGGGAACCGTGCTTTTTCCCGACGGACGCGTGGCCGGCGGCACCGGCGAAGACGTGGCGGCAGGGATGCTCGACTCGAAGCGGGAGACCCGCGAGCTCGGCAACGAAGTGGAGCGGCTCGAGGCCCTCGTCAGCGAGCGGCTAGGGCTTCACCAAGCGCTACGCGGCGCCATCGCGGAGACCCAAGGCGCCCTCGATCGCGCACGCCACCAAGCGCACGCCGACGAGCTGGCGACGGTCACTGCGGAAAAAGATCTCCGCGCGGCGCACACTCAGCTCGAAGCCAGCCGCAGGCGCCTCGAAGTCCTCGCGGCAGAAACCGAAGATCTCGCCCACCATCTCCACGAAGCATCGGGCGAACGTGATGAAGCGCAGCGCATTCTCGGAGAAGCGCAGTCGCTCCTCGACGACGTGACCGCGAAAATGGCCGACGGTGAGGTCCTCGCCGCGTCGTGGCAAGAGCAAGTCAGCGAGCTCCGGCACATCGTCACCGAGAAGAAGATGCGTCTCGCAGGCGCGCGCGAGAAGCTCAACGCCGCGCGGGGCACGCTCCTTCGGCTCGATCGGAGCACGAGTGAGCTCGTCGAGCGCAAGAACAGGCTCGAAGTCGAGCTCGCCGTCGGAGCCCGCGCGTTCGGAGAGACCGCCGCGGTCCTCATGGCCCACAAGTCGAAGCTTCAAGACGCGCTCGACGTCGCGCGGGCCGCCATGGCCGTGCTCGAGACGACGCGGGCCGCGTACGAGACCATCCGCGCCGGTCTCACCGAGCGCGAGCTTGCGTTGAAGGAGCTGCGCATGCAAGCCGACGACGCGCGCGAATTGCTCGGCGAGCACGAGATGACCCTCCGCGAGAAAGAGCTCGCGATGCAGCACATTCTCGAGGGGGTAGCCGAAAAGTTCCGGGGTCTCCGGCTAGAGCGTGTGATCGGCGACTACCACCTTCGTCCGCCGCCGGACGAGGAGATGCGCTCCCGCGCGAACGACCTCGTCCACCTCATCGAACGCATGGGCAGCGTCAATCTGGACGCGATGCGCGAGCACACCGAGGCCGAGACCCGGTTCACGTTCTACTCGACCCAGAAAGAGGATCTCGAGAAGGCCCTCGCCGATCTCGAGCGCGCCATCGGCCAGATGAACCGCGAGTCGAAGAAGCTCTTCGCGCAGACGTTCGAGGCCGTGAACCTCAAGTTCCAAGAAATCTTCCCCAAGATGTTCCGCGGCGGCCGCGCGTCTTTGCGGCTCACCAACCCGGACGACATGCTCGAGACGGGCATCGACATTCTCGCTCAGCCTCCGGGGAAGAAGCTCTCGAGCATCGAGCTCATGTCGGGCGGCGAAAAAGCGCTCACCGCCGTTTCGCTCATCTTCGCGATCTTCCAGATCAAGCCCTCGCCCTTCTGCATCCTCGACGAGGTCGACGCGCCGCTCGATGAAGCGAACGTCGCCCGCTACAACGACATGGTCCGCTCGATGACCGATCGCTCGCAGTTCATTCTCATCACCCACATCAAGCGCACCATGCAGCTGGTCGACGTCCTCTACGGCGTCACCATGCAAGAGTCCGGTGTCTCTCGTTTGGTGAGCGTGAAGATGAACGATTCACTCGAGAAAAAGCGGCCGATCCAAGAGAACGTCGCCGTCGCGTAGGTCAGGCCGGGCACACTCTGCTTTGGGTCGTGCACTGAAGATCTTTGTATTCGACATGGAGCAGGAAGACTGGAACCAACGGGTCGACCGGCTCTGCAACGTGGGCGGTGCGAAACTCGATCCGGGCGACGTCTCGAGGGACGCCGCACCGATAGACGCGGCTCCACCCGTTGTCCTCGAGGCTGACATCACAGGGAGCCGGGCGTCCATCGAAGAGCACTTCCGTCGCGGCGTTTGCGATGGGTGCACTTGCTTCCGCGCGGATAGTGAGGGGCCGGTCGACGACCTGATCCAGAAAGTCCGAGACGGGGATCACGACGAACGACGATCCATTTCCGAACTTCCATGGCCTGCAGGTGATGTCAGGATCTGGTCCGCATTCGGCGAGCACGTCCCGCGAGAACACGCAGCGCTTCGTCTTTGCGCACCAGTCGAGGGCCTCGAAATCCGCGCAACCCGTCGCCTGCGTGCATCGATCGGGACAGCCGGGCAGGACTGCGAGCAAGAGCGCACACCCAAGTATTTTCAGCACCCCGTACCGTAGCGTATCGGGCGGTGTCGAGGCATCGAGAGGTGCCCACCCCCGTCGCCGCTTCGCAGCGCCGACCCCTCCCAAATCGCGGCTTCGCCGCTCAGGGAGGGGTAACTCAATGAAAATCGCAGCTCGTCGAGGGACGACTTTGCCGTGGGCGAGAAGACGAGGTCGCGGTCGCTCGTTTCATGCGCGAAGCCCGCGCGGCTAACACGATCGATCAGGGCAGGTTGGTGACACAAAAGAGCACGCCGGGATTCGCCGTCGCCTCGCACGCCCGCGTCGGCCCCGCGTCCTGCGGGCACGCGCTCTCCTTCATGCAGTCGCATGTCGCCTCGCCTCCGTCGCACGCCGCCGCGAGCGGAAAGCACGCCGTTCCAGGTGCGCCGGCCCGCGTGATGTATTTCATGCACACCTCGCTCGCCCCGCAGCTGCAACCCGCCGCGACGTCTCCCATCACATCCGCCTCGCCGCCGTCCCCCACTGCGTCGAGGAAAGCATCTGCAGACGTGGCATCGACGCCCGCAACGGCGTCGCTCCCGGAGGCGGGGCCGCCGCTGCCACATTGCACGAGGGCGCAGCACGCCAGGCCGCCCGCAACGAAGCCCGTCCAAGCCATGGTGGTGGTCATGTGCACCCTATGGCCGCTCGCCGGCGGTCCCGTCAACGACCGATGCAATGCCGGCGGACGATCGCAGGACGTGCGACCATGCTCACCATGACCACCCGCTACGACGCCATCATCGTCGGCACCGGCCAGGCCGGCCCCTCCCTCGCTCCGGGCCATCCTCGAGGCCGAAGGGGTAGCCTTCAAGGTCAACGCAACGTGCGTGAAGGTGGAGAAGCGCGCGGCGGACGGCGTCTCTGTCTCCGTAACGTGCGATGGCGCCGCAAGCGACGTGATTGGCTCCCACCTGCTGGTGGCCGTCGGGCGCGTCCCTAACACGGGCGACCTGGGGCTCGACGCGGCAGGGGTGGAGACCGACGCACGCGGCTTCATCGTGGTCGACGACGAGCTTCGCACCAGCGTCCCCGGAATCTGGGCGCTCGGTGACGCCAACGGCAAAGGGGCCTTCACGCACACGTCGTACAACGACTACGAGATCGTCGCCGCCAACCTCCTCGACGGCGAGGCGCGCCGCGTCTCGCAGCGGATCACCGCGTACGCGCTCTTCACCGACCCGCCCCTGGCGCGCGCCGGCATGACGGAACACGAGGTCCGCACATCGGGCAAAAAGGCGCTCGTCGGCACGATGCTCATGAGCCGCGTCGGCCGTGCCCGCGAGCGCGGCGAGACCCAGGGGTTCATGAAGGTGCTCGTCGACGCGGAGAGCCGCAAGATCCTCGGCGCGTCGCTGCTCGGTATCGAAGGCGACGAGGTCATCCACTCCATCCTCGACGTGATGTACGCGGGCGCCCCGTGCGACCTCATCGTCCGTGCGATGCACATTCACCCCACGGTATCGGAGCTGATCCCCACGCTCTTGGGAGATCTCAAGCCGCTCACCTAGCGCGAGGCCACCAGTACTCTCTCGGGAAGCCGCCGCCTGACGTCACACCTCGTGCGATGCCTCCAGCACGATGCGCAACGCCACGCTGGTCACCGTCTGCCGCGCGGATTAGACACGATGTCGTGGTCCTTTCCGCAGACCTCGCGGCGGCGGTGAAGCATCGCCTCGACACGTTCCTGACGGACGCCGTCACCGACCCTCTCAACTTGCGAGCCGTGGTCGCGAAGTTTGGCGCGCTGCCCTTGGTCACGGACATGGGCGGCTGCATTGCGCTCCGGCCGGACGGCGCGATCGTGACGTTCGCGTGGGACGAGCCGCACGCGTTCGAAGTCGTCGTGGATGACCGACTGCGGAACGTCGCGCTTTATCAAGGGAGCTTGAAGTACCCCGAGATCACGGCCCTCGTGCCGAGCCGGCCCGCCGATGCGATCGATTGCCCGCACTGTGGCGGCGCGGGAACGCCGTTGCTCGCGGGGAACACTATTCCCAACGTGATTTGCTTCTGCGGCGGGCTCGGCTGGGTGCCGCGGACGCTTCGATAGGGAGAAGCTACTCGTCTGCGCGCGTGAGGTGTGCCCCTCGGTCGCGCGCACGACCTGCGCTGAGTGGCTCTCGGAGATCGACAAGAGCATTCCGACCATCGTCATCACCGCCCGCGACGAGGGCGGTCGTGAAACGGACGCCGTGAAGGTCTCCGTCGATGGCGCGGTCGTGACCGAGCAGCTCGACGGGCGTCCGATTCGGATCGACCCAGGGCTGCACTCCGTTCGATACGAGCTTCGCTCTGGCAAGGCGTATGAAGAGCGGGCGGTGTTCACCGAGGGCGAGAAAAATCGAAAGCTCTCGGCGGACTTCTCGGTTCCCGTTGCAAAGGATCGCCCCCCGCCGCCATCGGAGGCCGCGGCTCCGGCCGCCCCGGAGCGCACGACGCCCACCTCGGTCTTTGTTCTCGGAGGTGTAGCGGCAGTCGGGCTCGTGTCCTTCGCGGTCTTCGCCGTCTCCGGCAAGTCCACCGAAGGATGCGCTCCAAACTGCTCCGCATCGCAAGTCACTTCTCTGCGCCGCGCCTATCTGATCGCGGACGTCTCACTCGGGGTCAGTCTCGTTGCCGCCGGGGCTGCCGCATACATCGCGCTCACCTCGCGCGCGCAGGCGCCGACCCCGAAAGCCCCGCCCGTCGCGATCGATTGGAAGCCGCTCGTCGGAGGTGGTGCGCTCATCGCCACCGGCTCTTTTTGAGCTGGGCCCCGCGGCTCACTCAGCAGCCCGGGGTGACGGCGCCGCCGGACGCGCAATCGCACCTGCTCTGATCGAGCCGGCAGAGGCCAGAGCAGCACATCGCGTTGGAGTTACAGACGCCATCCTTGGGCAGGCACCGCCCCCACGTATTTTTGTCCAATAGCGTCAGCGGCCCGGGGTTTGCGGAACCATGCTCCACCACACACCGCTCTCCGTCGGACGCGTGAAGAATACACGCGTCGGCGTGACCCCATCGCGCACCGCCCACACCTGCGCGCCTGGAGCGATTACTCCGATCGTGCCGCCCGTGTCCGTCGAGGCCACCACGTCCAGCGCGGGAATGTTCGGGTCGCGATCCGCCTCGTAGACGACCTCGCTGCCGAGCCATCCCCAGGTGAAGGTCTCCGCCGTTTGCCCCAGCCCCGAATCCGCGCCCTGCCAGCCGGGCCTTGGTGAGTGATAGAGCTGCGCCATCGTGAAGGCGGGCAGCACCTGTCCAGGGAGCGCGAATCCCGGCCCAGTGCCATCGGCGGGGTACAGCGTGAGGGAGCCGTAGATCCCCGACTGCGACTTGCTCGGAGAGGTGAACGCGAGGAGCCGCGGCTGCGAGGTGACCGGCTCGTAAAATCCAGGCTGATCGACGGGAACCGAGAGCGCGTGCGCCGTGCCTCCCGCCGTGGGCATCACCGAGAGCTTGCGGGTCGGAAGGAGCATCGCGGCGAGCTCGTGGGCCGGGGTGAAGCTGCACGAAAAAAAAGCCATCGAGTCCACGGCGAGCGGTCCTGCGATCTCGAGGAAAGCCCCGCTGTGATCGGTGGGTGCCATGGCGAGCGCGTGGTCGATGCTGGTGGTGGTGATGACTCCGCCGTCGCCGGAGAAGAGGAACGTGTCGCCCCAGTAGCGCGTGGTGGTCAAGGTGAGGACGACATCCGCGCCGCCGGCGAGGGGGTGAATGGTGATGGAAGCGAGCTTCCCGCCAGTCCCCGAAGTGCCGTAGGCGAGGCGCGTTCCGTCGGGAGAGAAGATCGGCGAGACGATCGCAGCGCTGCTCGTGATGAGCGTGTCGCCGCTGCCGTTCGCATTCACCACCCGCACGGTCATGACGGGCCCGGTCCTTC
>JAYTOU010000083.1:0-28144 GCA_043747615.1 Myxococcales bacterium
GGTGACCGCGCCCTCGCCGCCCTTCGACAGAGACTGCGACTCGAGCAGCGTGGCGGTCACGATCCCGCCAAGCCCTCCGCATCCGACGACGAGCACGCGAGGCGAACCGGGGGGCACGTTTGAGATCTGCACGACCAAGCCTATACCTCACGTCACGCCGGGACAAAACGCTGCGCGGGGTATACTGGGAGACAACGTGACCGTGGATTTTTACTCATAGATGTCTGGCCATCACACCATCGAGCTCAAGGACGCGTTCACGCTTTCGTCTTCGGTGCGTACCCTTGTCTTCGAGTCGATCGACGGACCACTCCCCTACCGCGCGGGGCAGTACGCGACCCTCTTCGTGCCCACCGGCTCGGGAACGCCTAAGAAAAAGCATTATTCGATCGCGTCGGCACCGAACGCGCAGTTTCCCGCGCGCTTCGAAGTGGCCGTGACCCGCTCGGACGATCATGCCTCGACGTCCGCGATCCTGCACGACATGGCGGTCGGAACCCGCCTGGAAATGGATGGCCCGAGCGGCACGTTCGTGTACGAAGACTTCGGCGGGCCAGCGATTTTCGTGACCACCGGGAGCGGCCTCGGCCCCGTTCGCGCGATGCTCCAGCGCGAGCTCTCTCACCCAGAAGGCGCTCCGATCGTCCTTCTTTTCGGCTGCAAACGTGAAGGAGACGTCCTCTGGGCCGGCGAGCTCAGGGCCCTCGCGAAGCACCATAGGCGCTTTCGTTTCGAGGTGAGCCTCTCGCAGCCCTCACCCGAGTGGGAGGGGCGCACGGGCTACGTGCAGAGGCACGTCATCGAGCTGGCGAAGACGCTCTCCAATCCCCGCGCCTACGTTTGCGGGCGGCCGCCCATGGTCGACGCCGTTGTTGACGTCTTGAAAGAGATCATCCCCGTCGACCGCCTGCACCACGAAAAATACGGCTGAGCGTCGGCTGCACGACCGCGTAGGCGCGCGCGCTCAAGGTTCGTGGAGGACGACGCAGTTTCTTCCCGCGCCCTTTGCTTCGTAGAGGGCGCCGTCGGCAGCAACAAAGAGCTGTGATGCCGTCTCGAGCTGCCCAGGGATCCGCGAGGCAACACCTACGCTGACAGTCAGCGGGATGACCTTGCCCGCGAACTCGAAGACCGATGACTGGATGACCACGCGCAGGCGTTCGCCGACGACGCTCGCGTTTGCCAGGGGAATTCCGCGGCAGATCACCAGAAATTCTTCGCCACCGTAACGACCGAACACGTCCTCGGCGCGGAGCGTGGTGGAGACCAGCTCCGCTAGCCGAGCGAGAACGTAATCGCCCGCGGGGTGTCCGTACGTATCGTTCACCTTTTTGAAGTGGTCCACGTCGATGAGCACGAGGGAGAGGTCTCCGTTGTGCCGCTGCGCATACGCCGCCTCTGCGATGAGGCGGTCGTACATGTACTTCTTGTTGAAAATTTTCGTGAGCCCATCGCGAAGCGCGGCGTCGTACATGTGCCGCTGGAATGCTTGGTCGATCTTGTCCTGGTAGGTGAACTTCAGAACCGTCGTGTGGCCGAGGCGGACTTTGTCTCCGTCGTGGAGGACGCAACGGGTGACCCGCTCGCCGTTGACGAACGTTCCATTCGCGCTCCCGAGATCCTCCAAGATCACCTCTTTTTCTAGGCAAATGACCTTCGCGTGCTTTCGCGAGATGGCGTCATCGTCGAGAGATATGGTGGTGCTCGCCGAGCGTCCGACGACCGATTCGCTTCCGGTCAACCGATGCGCCTCGCCTACGTTCTGCCCGACGAGCACGACGAGGCAAGGCACGGTGTCGCTCTGCGCAGCGTCGTGCGCTTGCAACAGTTGGTTGACGTTGAGGGTGACGTTCGTGACGTCCTCTCGCTCGTCGTCGTCATCGTCAAAAGAGCGCATCATGTCCCCTCCCCCCAGCTGGCAACCAGGGTAGCGAGGCTAACCTAAATCAAGGATGTCCGGACCCCATCGCACTCAGGCGGCACGTTCACCCGTACCGCCGAGGACATCCATGCAGGCCTCGAGGGTGTCGCACTGGTTGAGGATCCGGCGCATGGCCGCAGCTCCGTCGAGGCCGTGCAGGTATCCGCTCAAGTGGCGCCGGGTCACGCGCACGCCGTGCTGCTCTCCGCGACCAGCCACGTTGGCGACCAGATGGTCTCGGCACATGTCGAGGCGTTCGGCGCGCGTTGGTGGAGCGACGTCGCCCTCGCCCGCAAGGCGCGCGGCGATCTCGCGAAACGCCCACGGATGCTCGATTGCTCGGCGCCCGACCATCACCCCCGCAACGCCCGTCTCTTTTAGCGCGCGCTCGGCGTCGTCGGCGGTCTTCACGTCGCCATTGAGAATCACCGGGATCGAAACCACTTCTTGCGCGCGCGCCGCCCACGACCAATCGGCCGCGCCGCTGTGGCCCATCGCCGCCGTCCGGCAGTGAATGGTGAGCGCCGCAATGCCCTGATCTTCGAGCCTACGCGCGAGATCGACGATCGGCATATGCGACTCCGGCCCGTAGCCGATGCGCGTCTTCACGGTGACCGGCACCGACACGCTGTCGACGACCATCTTCACCATCTCGACCATCGCCGCTGGCTCGCGCAGCCAACCCGCACCGGCGCCGCGCGCCGCGATCTTCGGCACCCAGCAGCCACAATTGATGTCGATGTAGAAGGGCTCGGCCGCCTCGGCGAAGCGCGCTGCCTCCGCGAGCCGCTCGGGGTTCGAGCCGTAAATCTGGATGGCGCATAGCTCGTCGTCGTCGGCCAGCGCGATCTTGCGTCGCGCATTGCGGCAGCCTCGCAGGAGTCCCTCCACGTTGACGAACTCCGTCACCGTGATGAGCCCCGGCATCTGCTTGCGACACAGCCGGCGAAAAACGGCGTCCGTCACGTCCTCCATGGGGGCTAGGACGACAGGCTTTTCGCTGAAAAGCTTGGAAAAAAGCTCTCTGGATGGCTGCACGGAGGCCGACATGTAGCAAAAGATGCGGCCCCAAGCACGCTCGTCCCCGGCTTTTGCCCCGCGCCCCAGTTTTCCAGCGGGCCTGCTAACGTTTGAGAGAGCAGCGTGACGGGTAACCTTCCTCCTCGATTTCGACTCGGAAACTACGAGCTGCTTCTCGAGCTGGCATCGGGCGGAATGGCCACGGTGTACGTCGCGCGGCAGGTTGGCGCGGCGGGGTTCGAGCGACTCGTGGTGGTGAAGCGGGTGCACCCACATCTCCTCGCGAACCGAGAATTTTACGACATGTTTCTCGATGAGGCGCGGGTAGCCTCGCTCATCCATCATCCAAACGTCGTCCCGGTGGTCGACGTCGTCGAGTCCTCGGGCGAGCTCTTCTTGGTGATGAACTACGTCGACTCGTCGACGCTCTCGGGACTCCGCATCGCGAGCACCAAGAAGAAGCGGCGCTTGCCCCCTCGCGTCGTCACGCGGATCATCGCAGACACGCTCAGTGGCCTGCATGCCGCGCACGAAGCGGTCGACATGCGCGGCCTCCGACTCGATCTCGTCCATCGCGACGTGAGCCCCCAAAATATCATCGTCGGCGTCGATGGAATTTCGCGGGTGATCGATTTCGGAATCGCCAAGGCGGCGCACCGGATCACCGAGACACGCACCGGCAGCCTCAAGGGAAAATACGGGTACATGTCGCCCGAGCAGGCGAAGGGCTTCGAGCTCGATGGGCGCTCGGACATCTTCGCGGTGGGTGTGGTGCTGCACGAAGCGCTCACGGGCGAGCGCTTATTCTCGAGCGAAAACGAGTTCGAGACGATGCGCCGGATCGTCGAGCTGCAGATCGTCGACCCATCGAGCCGGGCCCCCGACGTGCCCGTTGAGCTCGACGCCGTGGTGCATCGCGCTCTCGCGCGCAATCGCGAGAACCGCTACGAGACCGCCGCCGAGTTCCTCGACGCTCTCACCCAGGCCATCGTTCCGGCCTCGCCGCGCGAGGTCGCCGCCTGCCTCGACGCGCACTGCGGCGATCGTTTGCTCGCGCGACGCGAAACCCTCCGCTCGGTGCTCGCGGGGGACATCGACCCCTTCACGCCGTCGCAAATCTCTAACTTCGGAGCACCATCACCGACGACCGAGCGACCGACGGCCCGCTACACGTCGTTCGTTCCGCCGCCAGCGAGCTCTGAGCCGCTGATGCCTTCACTCGGCGGGAACGCGGCGCCGTTGACCCCTCAGTCGAACAAACGGCAGACCGCGTCGATCGCGATTGTCGCCGCGGGACTCGGACTCGCCGTCCTCGCGAGCGCAACGTTTCTACTGCAGAGGGTCGCTACGAAACCTTCAGTGCCAACGATCGCTCAGGCGTCGCAGCCTCCCATCGTCACGCCCGACGCGGGAACGAGCCCGTCGCTCCAGGGCGCCGCCGAGGTGCAGCTCCTCCTCTTAGCGGACCGCAGAATTCAAAGCATTCGCGCCCCGGGAACGAAGCGAATGGAGATCGACAACAAGCGCGCGAAGGTCACGCTCGAGCCGTGGGCCGGGACACTGACCATCGATGCGGTCCTCGAAGGCGGACGCGCGGCTCATGCCAGAGCGGACGCCAGCGGTGCACGTGAGCTCGTGCTCGAGACTGCTCCGTTAGTGGGAATGGCGGCGCAGCAGCGAGCGCGTCAGCCTCCGTCCACCGTGCCGACCAAACCGCCGGGCGACATCAACCTGGCGCGCTGAGCTCGGCGAGGGCGACGACGAGCAAGTCTTCCGGGGTGTGAAGCGCGCGATTGCCTAGAAAAAAAGCACCTGCGCTTTCACGGATGACACGCCTGGTGGTGAGCATTTTTCACGTCGGGAGCTTCGCGCGGATCTCGCGCTCCTCGTGACCGAGCTCGGTGATGGCGTCGATCGTGTGCTCCGCCAATTTTTTGTGGAGGCGCGGACTGGACGGCTCGTCGAGCATCGTGCCGAAGTCCACCGGCTTCCCGAAGACCACGATCACCTTTCCCTTGTGCATCTCGTTCACCGCGACCTGCTCGGGGATGCTGTTGGTGAGCCCGTTGATGAACACCGGCAGAACCTGAACTCTCGCTCGTTGGATGATGCGCCCGACGCCGCTCTGCGCGGGGAGGAGCGTGTACGGGTCGCCGCCTTTCTGCCGGGTGCCCTCGGGATGAAGCCCGACGAACGCGCCGCCTTTGCGCAGGAGGCGCACCACTTCATCAATGCCCGCGAGGTTTAGGGCTTGCCTTTTCTTGTCGTGGAAAACCGGGGGATACATGGCGAAGAAGCTCATCAGGCCGTTCACCGCGAAACCGAGCGGGTGATCGTAGAAGAAACGCGAACGCACCGGAAAGAGGATGCGGTGCGGCAATCCACCGCCAACGAGCATGGACGTAATGACGTACATGTCGAAGAAACTCTTGTGGTTGCTCACGCAGATGAAGCTCTTGTCGGGATCGAGCTTCGGCAGGCGATCGAGGCCGTGGATCTGCCGGAGGTTGCGGGTGCTCCCGTTGATCCACTTCGCGCCGATGTTGCGCTGGAACCAGCGGAGCGTGCGATCGAATGACCCATGCTCGAAGCTTTTTTTGACGAAGCGAATCTGGAATCGTTCGAGCGCCGACAGCTGATCGCCGCCCATTTCGAGGAGATCTACGCCGCCGTCTTGGTCGCGAGTTACGCGGGGACGCCGCTCCTTTTTTTGCGTCATGCCGGGGACCCGCGGATGAAAGTCTCAACTCACCTTGAGTGCAAGAAGCATTTCGTCAGCACAGCTCGATCTAGGCGAGCTACTTCTTCTTTTTTCCGTCGCTACGTTCTTCAGCGTTGGGATCGGGCGGCGGGATCAGGACGTTCGGCGAAACGCAGCAGGCGCCTTGCTTGTTCACGGCCGCTTCGAGGATGGCGATCTTCGCGAGGATCGGCGCTCGCTCGGGACCTCTGCGGGGAAGCTTGTCGCGCAGGCGATCGAGTCCGCGCTGCCATTCGACCACGACCGGTTGGGGCACCGAACCGGATTCGCGCGACTCGCCCGCTTTGTTTACGACGTCTACTGGCTCTCGCAGAACGGCGCCGTTCGCCAACAGCCGCATCTCGACGTAAGGGCGTAGAAGGATGTTCACGAAGGCCAGCACCTTCTTGGACTTGCGCTTCTTCACCGCTTCGGCTGCGTTGTGGGTGATCCACGCGACGCGCCTCGACCAGACGGGGTTGCCCTTGAGGAAGCGATTCGACGCGTTCGTCGCGTCGAGAATTTTCAGCGACGTCTCGCGGGTGTTGGCCTGTTCAAACGTGTAAGGCGAGAGCGAATCGAGCCAGCCCGCTTCCATTTTGTACTGATCGGCTTCCGCCGGATCGGCGGCCGGCGGGGACGCGCCATAATCGGCGTCTTTGTAATAGTCGATCGGCTCGACATCGATACCGCGCGAGCCGGCGATGGTGTTCACGTACGCCATCTCGAAAGGACCGTCCTCGAGCTTGTTGTCCTTGTAGGCCTCGGGACGAATCTGAACGAGCACGAGATCCGGCTTGTAGGCGTCGAACACGTCGCCGAGCTTCGAGAGCGGGTAGCCACCTTGCGTGAGGTGATCTTTGTCGATCGTGCCGACGACCATGGCCTGCAAGTCCGGCTCGGGCACCGTCACCCGCGAGGGCTCCGAAGGCGAGGAGGTATGTGTTTGGGTCGGCGTACAGGCCGACATGACCAACCAGGCTGTGCCGAAGGCCACGCGGCCGATGGTTCTCGTCGTCGATCTCATGGTCTCGGAGCTTACCCGATGCCCGCGCCCAATTCGCACCATTCTTCACGAAAACCGCCTTGTTTTAGGTGCGCAAGGTCTCCGCGGATTGGCGCGCACTCGACGGCATCCTCGCCGACCTCGGCGGAAAGGATGCATTCTCCACGCTTCTCAAAAGACACCCCGTCGCAGAAGAGCTCCTCAGCGAAGTCGTGAAAAAAGGCGGCCGCATCAAGATCGCAGAAATGGCCAAAAACAAGCTTGAGCTGGAGTCATGGGCCGCACACGCGACGACGAACGAGCAATCCCTGAAGGCGATAGTCCGAGCACCGGGTATGTTGGTGACGCCATCGCGGGTCAATCTCTAGAGTCCAAAGCAGTTCGCGGCGCAGCGTGGACGATCCTTACGAGCATCGGCTCTCGTTCTCTCGGGCTCGTCGGGACGCTCGCCATCACCTACTTCCTCGTCCCTGAAGTGCTGGGCGATTTCTCGGACGCGTACATCGTGGTCCTCTCGGCAAATCAGCTGTCGATCATCGGCGTCGGCAACTACATCATCGCGAAGCCGGAGGGGGGTCCGGCGATCACCTGGCACGCCACGATGTTCCATCTCGTGCTCGGCGCGATCGCGTTCGCTGCGGTGTACCTCCTACGGGATCGCTTCGGTGGGGTGCTCCACGCGCCGGGCATGGGGCTGTTCATTCCGGGCCTCGTCCTCGCTGCGGTGCTCGATCGGATTAGCTTCATGCCGGAGCGAATCCTGGTCCGCGACATGAGCTTCCGCGTCGTCGGCCTCTCCCGGACCCTCGGGGAAATCGCGTACACCGTCGGCTCGGTGGGGTTCGCCTTCCTCGGATTCGGTGGAATTTCCCTGGTCTACGGCAACATCGCCCGGAGCTTCGTGAGGGTCGTGATGATGTGCGGCGCCGTGAAGCGCACGGAGTGGCTGACGCCGTCACCGTTCTCGAAGGAGACGACACGAGACATCCTGCGCTTCGGTCTGCCCTTCTGGGTGAGCGCCACCGCGGGCTTCGCTTCGCGCCGATGGGACAACCTCATCGTCTCGAACCTCTTCGGCCCGAGCGTCCTCGGCGAATACAATCTTGCCTACAACCTGGCGGACATTCCCGCAGTGCAGGTCGGCGAGCAAATCGGCGACGTGCTCCTTCCATCGTTCGCCAAGATGGATTTGCCACGGCAAAAGACCTCGCTCGTGCGGTCGACGGGCCTTCTCGCGCTCATCGTTTTTCCGCTCGCCGTGGGCCTCGGTGCCGTCGCGCCGACGGTCGTGCACACCCTACTCCGCAAGGAATGGGCGAACGTCGGCCCGATGCTGACGCTTCTGTCGGCGCTGTCCGTCGCAAGGCCGGTGGGCTGGACGATTGCTTCGTACCTGGTGGCGCGCGACAAGCCGCGTCCGCTCATGTGGCTCGGGCTCCTCAAGGTTATTTTTCTCCTCGGATGCATCGGCACGATCGGCCGCTTTGGTCCGCTGTGGGCCTGCGGAGCGGTCGGCGTGGCCTTCGCCGGAGACGCCGTCGCATCCATGTGGGTCGTCTCGCGGCTAGACAAGATCCCAATGACCACGCTGGTAGGAAGCTGCGTACCGCCCCTTCTCGCCTGCGCGCCGCTGGTCGCCGCGGTCCTCGGAGCGCGTTTCCTCCTCGAGCATATCGGCGTGCATGTCCGCGGCGTCGGGCTCTCGGTAGAGCTCATCGCCGGTGCGCTCGGCTACATTGCGGGCGCGCTCATCCTCGCGCCGAAGACCTCTACCGACTTCCTCAATCTCCTAAAAAATACCCTCCGAAAACGAAAGGGAGATGTGGTAGTCGATCGGTCATGACCGCACGTCTTCTTCTCGAAAACAGCCGCCGTTCACCCCCCGTCGTCGAAGCCATGGCAAAGTTCCACGGCGAGACGATCAGCGAAATTACTGCGGCCGTCGCAAAAGACGACGTGGTGGTCGTAGGCATGGCGCAGAATCCCCACGTGAAGAACGTGCGCAAGGCGCTCGAGACCGCAGGAGTTCCCTTCACGTATCTCGAGTACGGCAGCTACTTCTCGGAGTGGCGGCGGCGTCTCGCGATCAAGATGTGGAGCGGCTGGCCGACGTTCCCGCAGGTCTATGTGAAGGGCGTGCTCATCGGCGGCGCCGACGCAACGAAGGCTGCGATCGCCGACGGAAGTCTGAAGACGCAGCTCGCCGCGCCCCGTCCGGGTTAGCAAGCCAAGGGCGCTGGCGCATCGCCCAGTACGACCTCGCCATTACCCCCCCGGCCGCTGAGGAGTCTTCCCGGCAAGCGTGGCAAATGTCACCGCTGTGGCAGAGGGGGGGCGCCCATGCCCGGGCCTCGGTCAGCAATCTGGCGTTGATCGGGACCACGGCTGTGGCGCGGAATTCGCTTCGTGGTCCGGAGTGACTCTAGCGACCACCAGCAACCCACCACTTTCCGGGGAATGGACGCTTCCCGAAACGGGAGACGTGCTTGGCGGCAAGTACGAGATTCAGCAGCTCCTCGGCGAGGGCGGTATGTGCGTCGTCATGGGCGCGAAGCATCTTCAGCTCGAGGAGCGCGTCGCGATCAAGCTTCTTCGCCCCGAGTTCGGTGAGAACGAAGAGGGCATCGAGCGCTTCATGCGCGAGGGGCGAGCTGCCATCCGCATCCGGAACGACCACGTCGTTCGTATTCACGACGTCGATGTGCTCCCATCCGGCACGCCGTACCTGGTGATGGAGCACCTCGAAGGAAGCGACCTCGACGCGCTCATCCTCGCGCATGGGCCCTCGCCGATCGCGCTGGCCGTCGACTACATCCTTCAGGCTGGCGAAGCGATCGCCGAAGCGCACTCCCTCGGTATCGTTCATCGAGATCTGAAACCCGCAAACCTTTTTCTCACGAAGCGCGCCGACGGCTCTCCGTGGATCAAGGTGCTCGATTTCGGGATCTCGAAGATGACACAACAGAACGCAGCTCCGCGCGAAGTGAGACTCACCGGCCGCATGGCGGTAATGGGCTCTCCTCATTACATGTCGCCCGAGCAACTGCGCTCCACCCGTGACGTCGATCACCGCACGGACATCTGGGCGCTCGGAACCATCCTCCACGAGCTGCTCAGCGGAAAGCCTGCCTTCGACGGCCCCAGTATCACCGCGGTTTGCGCGAGGATCATGGAGGCCGCACCCGACTCGCTGAGTGCGATGCGTCCCGAGGTGACTGCGGGGCTCGCCGCCGTCATCCTCCGCTGCCTGAAGAAAAAAGCGGACGAGCGTTTTGCCAGCATGGGCGAGCTTGCCGTCGCGCTCGCGCAGTTCGCGTCCCCGGCGGGCAAAACCTCCGCACAACACATCGTGGGAATTTTGTCGGAAGGGCAGCGACCGACCGGTGGCATTCTCATCCGCGACGAAGCGAAGCCTTGGGGCTCGACAGACGCTGTTTGGGAACGGATCCCGAAGCAGCGGCCAGCTTTTGGGTTCGGCCTGGGTGTCGCTGCGCTCCTCCTGGTCGGCGGCGTGGGCTCCGCCATGTACGTGCATTCTACATCCACCACCGTGCCCCCGCTTGCGTCGCGAGCAGAGGCGCTTCCGACTGCGACGAGTGCGAGGGACGACGACGCCGGAGCGCTGGCCACCGGGGCGCCGAATGCCGCGGGGAAGGTCGCTCCTTCGGCAGCGCGGGCTCCGATGGTCAAGTCTCGGCCTCGACCGGCGCCTCCCGCCCCAGCCGCCCAGCCGTCGGCCCCACCACCCAACACCAATCTTCTCTTCGACGAGCGTAAGTAGTGAGGAAACACATGTTCTTCCGTGATCGATGCTTACCTTTTGCAACCTCGGTCGCGGTGCTTGTCGCTGCTTCCTCGGCGCACGCGGGCGACCCGGCAGCGGCGCAGGGGCTCTTCAACGACGCGAAGAACCTGATGGCCGACGGCCACTGGAAAGAGGCTTGCCCGAAGCTCGAAGAGAGTCAGCGCCTCGACCCCGGAATCGGAACGCTCTTCAACCTCGCCAACTGCCACGAGCACATCGGGCGCACGGCGACCGCGTGGGCGGAGTTTCTGGAAGTCGCGTCGACCGCAAAAGCGCGGGCCCAAACGGCGCGGGAGAAAGCCGCCCGAGATCGCGCGAGTGCACTCGAGCCAAAGCTCGCGCGGATGACGATCTCGCTCAAGGCAGACACCGCCGGGCTCAGTATTTCACGCGACGGCGAAGTGGTGGGCCGGGGCCAGTGGGGCGCGGCGGTGCCGGTCGATCCGGGTGAGCACATGATCGTGGCCACCGCACCCGGCAAGCATCGCTGGGAGAATTCCGTACGGATCGCGCCCGAGACGAAGAACGCAGACGTGGCCGTGCCGGCGCTCGCCGACGAACCAGCCGCGACGCCAGTGATCGCCATTGCGTCGCCGCCCGTCATCGCCTCTCCGCCGATCATTCCAGTCCGACAAGAGGCGCCGCCCGATACGGGTTCGGGAAAGCCGCAGCGTACGACGGGCATCGTCGCCGCCGGCCTCGGGGTCGTGTCTTTGGCGATCGGAGCAGGCTTTGGTTTGACGTCGAAGGCAAAACACGATCGCGCAAAAGAGTATTGCGACGGTAGCAACCACTGCGATGCCACCGGCGTATCGCTCCGCGACGACGCGATTCACGCCGGAACGATCTCGACCGTAGCCTTCGGCGTCGGCGCCGCTGCGCTCATCACGGGTACGGTGCTGCTCCTCACCGTACCGCACGACAAGGCGCAGTCGGCGCAGATTCAAGCTTCGCCGCTCATCGGACAAAACAGCTCGGGCCTCAGCTTACGCGGGAGCTGGTGAACGCGATGACACGTCCGTGGATCAAGATTCTCTGCCTCTCTCTCACGACCCTGCCCATCGGCTTCGGATGCAATGCGGTGCTCGGTAACGAACACGGCGACCTCATCGTGGACGAAGCTGGAACGATCACGCCCGACGCCTCCGCGGACGACGCGCGCGACACCGCGCCCGCAGCGGACATCGACGCCGCTCAGGATGCGGACGACGCCAAGCCGAGCTCTGACTGCGCGTCGGGGAAAAAATTGTGTTTCGGTCAATGCGTCTCCAACACGGATCCGCTCTACGGGTGCGACTCCGCGGCGTGCACGCCCTGCGCTATGGCCCGAGCGAGAGCGACGTGTGCCGGCGGCGCGTGCGCGATCGCTGCGTGTGATCCCGGCTACTCCGACTGCAACAAGCTCGCGGCGGACGGCTGCGAAACTGATCTCGCCCAGGCCAGCCACTGCGGCACGTGCAACTCCGTGTGCGACGGGACGCCCACTCCGTACTGCTCGCCGAGCGGCGGTGGCGGATTCGCCTGCTCCACGAACTGCAGCGCGCTCGCACCAACCCTATGCGGAACGGAGTGCGCGGATCTCAACACCAGCCGGACCCACTGCGGCAACTGCACCAACGAGTGTCCACTCGTCGCCAATGGCCAGGAGACGTGCGTCGCCCGCGCTTGCGAGCTCACCTGCGCTACGAATTTTCACGTTTGCGGGAACGCATGTGCAAGCAACGCCGATCCGAGCACCTGCGGATCGTCGTGCTCCCCGTGCATTGCTCCGGCTAACGCCACTTCGACGTGCAACGCCGGTTCGTGCGGGTTCGTCTGCAAGCCTGGCTTTCACAATTGCAGTGGAGCGTGCGTGTCGAACAGCGCGGTCACCTCCTGCGGAACGAGCTCCTGCGGTACCTGCCCGTCGCAAAGCGCGACCTCGTCATGCAACGGGATTTCGTGCGGATTCACCTGCACCACGCACTACGCCGACTGTGACATGAACCCCGCCAACGCCTGCGAAGCGTCGCTGTGGACCGATCCCTTGAACTGCGGCACGTGCGGCCACTCTTGCATGGGGCAAGCCTGCAACATCGGCGTCTGCGACATCGTCGACGCTGGGATGGACGCGGGGCCCGGCTGACGAGATCGCCTACGCTGCGCTGAAGGCGGCGCGAAGCACGGTGCCGACGCCTTGAAGGACGTCGGGCGGAATCGCGTGTCCGCCACGAAACGGAATGAAACGGACATCGAGCCCTGCGGTCGTCATACGGTCGCGAAGCTGCTCGGCGATGGCAAAGGGAAGAATCGGATCTTCCTTGCCGTGACTTTGCAGAACACGGAGCCCCTTCCGGCGGGGCATGAGCGGCGTCCACTCGTCGTCCGCAAGCAGCGTCCCCGACATGACGACGAGCGCGGCGATGGGGAGCTCCGTGCGCAAGGTGACGTCGGTCGCGAGCATCGCGCCCTGGGAAAAGCCGCCGAGCGCGATGCGGTCGGGCGAGCAACCAAGCGCCGCGGGGATCCCCTCGACGAAACCGACGAGCGCCTCGCGAGCGACATCACTGCCCTGCGGCACGTCGCGCGTCAGATCGCGGAGCTCGCCCCGCATCATGCTCATCTGGAGCGCCGCCATGTCGATCGGCCACCACGCGCGACCCTCTCCGTACGCCGCACCCAGCGCGGTATCTGCCAGGCGGATCGGCGCTTCTGGAAATACGAAGCGTGTTCCCTGCGGCACGTCGATCACCCGCCAGAGAGGGACGAGATCGTCTCCCGGTGCACCGTAGCCGTGCAGGAGAACGACGACCGGCCCGGAGCCGGAGCCTTCGCGATCATCTCCACCGGTGATGCGCGCACGAAGTTTGCCAATAGAAATTTCTCGCATTTGAGGCCTTTTAAAAGCTGATTTCGGTGGAAGCGAGAATGGTCCGACCATTCTGTACGATCGTCCTCTGCGTCGCGCGGTACTCGCGGCTAAGAGGAGCGGTGTAGCGGTAGTCGGCGACGTTGTAGAGCCCGACCGCATAGTGCACCCCCAAGCGTTCCGCTTCGCCAGACAGCACCAGATCCCAGATCGCCGCGCCGTTGGTGCGACCTTGCGGGGGATCCGCCACGGAATCGTAGCGGTCGTATCGTGGGCCTTCGATCGACAAACGGCTCATCGCCATCAGGGTTCGTCCAAGGATGGGCACGGCGCCGCGGACGGATGCGAGGTGCGCGGGCGCGTTGGGCACCTCGCGGAGGAGACCTTGATCGCGGAGGTAACGCGAGCGCTGGTACGAGTACGTCGCGGCGACCATCCAACCTTGTCGCCATTCGCGGCGCACCTCGGCCTCCGCGCCGGTGGTGAGGACCGGTGACTTCGAGTTCGTGTAGTAGTTCGGATCGGTCGGAGTGTTTGCGCCCTCGATGACGACGAGCCCAGTCACGTAGTTGGCGTAGCCGGCGATCGTCGCCGTAAGGGTGGTCGAAAACCGGTGGGTGAGCTCCGCTTCGAAAGACGAGATTTGTTCTGGCTTGAGATTGACCGCCGCCCGACTCGTAGGCGACGTGTAGAAAAGCTCGAGGACACTCGGTGCGCGAAATGCCTTTCCCGCAAGCAGTTTGATGTTCCCGCGCTCATAGGGCTTGACGATGACCGCCGCTCGCGGGTTCACCGACGTACCGAAGGTGGAGTAGTAGTCGACGCGCGATCCGAGCGAGAGCTTGAGCGGAGGCGCCGGAGTGAGATCGCCCACCAGGTACCCGGCGGCGACCCAGAAGTCGTCGTCGCGATCGAGGATGACACCGGTGTCGTCGGTGCTGCGCTGATGAGCGTGCAGGTGACGCTGGAGCTCACCGCCCGCCGTGATGCGCAGCGATTGCACCGGAGAAAGAATCGCGCGTTGCTCGAAGCCAGCCCAGCTCCCGCGGAACGTCTCGAGGACAGGCCCGCCGGCCGCGGCGAGGCTCGCCGTGTCTGCGTCGAAGCCGTAGTAGTTTACGTGCACGCGAGAAAGTAGCTGAAGCTGCTTGCTTAACTGAGGCTCGAAGCGCGCCTCGATGAGCCCGCGGGTGTCTGCGACGTGCGTCCGCGGATCGCCGAAGATCGTTCCCTCGAAGGAAAGGGGCACCGTTTTTTTTCGGGAGTGAAAGAGCCACTGCACCGTCAGCGCCTTGTACCAAACGCGTCCGGTGAGCGTCGCGGCGTTGAATGAGTCGAGGTCGCGCGCGTTACCTGCGACTTCAGGGGGGCCATCGGCGACGTACCCCGGAAAGAAGTAGTCGCGCCCCGATCCGTGCGCACCCGAGGCCGACGCCCAGAAGCCGCCGTCGGTCCCCATGCGAACCTGCCCCGTCGCGCGCCCGCGGCCCACGCCATAGTCCGCGGTGGAAAGCGCAACTTCACCGTGCGTCGGTGCGCTGCGACTGCGGGTGACGAGGTTGATGACCCCGAAGAAGGCGCCCGTTCCGTAGAGCGCTGAGCCCGGGCCACGCACCACCTCGATGCGATCGACGTCGTCGATGTCCGTGCGTGCGTCGTAGCCGATGTACGACGAGCCGACGTAGTTGTCGTTCGTCGGCTGACCGTCGATGAGCACGAGCACGCGGTTGCCGTAGTCTCCGCTCCGCGCAAATCCGCGGAAACCGGCGGCGACATATTGATGGTCGTCGCTCAGGTAGACGCCGCGCACGCCTCGGATGGCTTCGGCGATCGTCGGGTATCCCATGGCTCG
Organism: Myxococcales bacterium; assembly: GCA_043747615.1. Taxonomy (GTDB): domain Bacteria; phylum Myxococcota_A; class Polyangia; order Polyangiales; family Polyangiaceae; genus JAYTOU01. The sequence goes on from JAYTOU010000083.1 coordinate 15,193, forward strand.
CAGCTCGGCGCGTGGAATGACGGTGACCGAGCTCGGCGCGTCCTCCACGGTCTCCGTGGTGCGCGATGCCGCGTTGACTTCGTCGACCTGCGCGAGCTGAACGTCGATCCGGGTCTGCGCGTTCTTGGCCACGGCGATCATCTGCTCTTGGCTGCGAAAGCCCTCCTGCGAGATCCGAACCTTGTGGGTCCCAACCGGGACACTCAGCACCGCTGGAGTAAACCCCGTCGCCTGACCATCGACCTCGATGAGAGCATCCCGCACGTCGGCGTTCACGACGAGATTCCCGGTTTGCGCGACGAGGCGAGGGCGCGCGGTGATCCCCGCTCCCTCCGGAACGTCGATCGGAGTTTCGAGCGTCTGAAAGCCTTCTTTCGTGATGTGAAGCACGTGATGACCGGGGCGCAGCAAGAGGTTGCAGGGCATCACGCAAACGATGGGCGCGTCCTCCCGATCCACGCGAACCGCCGCCCCTTCGGGCTGCCCTTCGAGCCGAACCGGGCTCACGATTTCTTTCAGCTTGATGACGAGCGGAGTTCGCGCCCCGAGCCGCACGTTGATCGGACCGGACTGCGCGGGCTCGTATCCATCGAGCTCCAGAATGACCTTGTACGTCCCGCCCCCAAGCCCCAGCGACCGCGGTGTATTTCCCCGCGCGCCGAGATCCTTGCGATCGATGTAAACCGTTGCACCGGGAGGATCGCTCTCGATGCGAAGCACGGCCACACCGGAGCTGATTCGCTGGAGTGCCTCTTCGATTTCTTTTCGCTTGCGGGACGTGGGCTCCGTCTCCGCGTCGAGGGCCTGCGTGTAGTAGCGGTAAGCGTTTGGAAGCTCGTGAAGCTGCTCGTAGGTACGCGCGATGTTGTAGATGACGTTCCGGTTGTTCACGAGGCGGTTCGAAGCCAAGAAGTGCTCGAGGGCGCCGCGGAAATCTCCTTTGGTGTAGCGCTCCGCACCAAGCTGGAAATGGAGCTCTGACTCGTCGGCCAGGTCGTCTGCGTGCGCCTGATTGGGGATGACGGCGACGAAGAGAATGACCAAGACGACGAAAATGCTCCGGATGAATCGGGACATGGCGCCAGGTTAGAACTTTTTTCGAGCCAGTACGTCCAAAGGCATGGAGGCACTGTTTTCCATGCGAAATATCATCCGACGGTCCGCGGCAATCCTTGCTTTTACGGCGCTCGCCTTGTCCGCCCTACCCGCACTCGCATGTGGGTCCGAAGGTGAATCCTCGCAGATCATCTCGCGGCCCCCGCAGCAGTCCGCGGCCTCCGAGCTCTTCGCCGAGGCTTCGCGCCTCGAGATGCGCGCCAATGCCCTCGAGAATCGAGCGGCATCGACGGACCGCCAAGCGGATGAAGGCAGCGTGGAAGCGCGTGCTCTGCGCGTCGAGGCGGCCAACATCGAAACCGGGGAACGCTCACGTCTTCTCGCCATCGCCGACACCCTTTCGACCCAAGCCGTGACCGGCCATTCCCAGGCACGCCAGCTCCGCGACCAGGCCGTCCAGCTCCGCGAGGTTGCACGCTCGGATCGCGATCGGGCCAATCGGCTCGTCGGCGGCGGTCGCTGGCGCGGGGCCCCGGTAGCAACGACGTTCTGATAGCCTCGGATGGGTGTCGAAACCGATTCGACCTGCGCCTCCTCCGGCTCCCTCGCGGGACGAGCGGGATGATTTTTGGGACATCGTCGACGCTCCTCCGGTGAGCGAAGGCGGTCTCGGCGAGGTCGAACGCGCGATTTCGATCCTCGACGGGCGCCATCCCGACCACGCCCGCCTTCAGCGCGAGACGCTCCAAGCATCGAGGAACAGACAGGCAGCGCTCGATCTAGAAAGTAAGAAAGAGCGCGGCCGCCTCATTCGACGCACGCTCGTCACCGCGGTCACGCTCGCGGCCGTCGGCTCAGGCGGATGGTTCGGATACACGACCTACAAGCGGCGAACGATGCTCGAGGCGATGCTCGACGACCCCTCGGCGCCCTACAAGATGATGGGCTTTGCAGCGTTCCCGGCGGCGCAGTGGGGTCGACAAGACCTCGCTGAAGCAAGCGTCGATACGCCGAGCTGCATCATCGCGATCGGGGCGTCCGCCGGGGGGGAAGCGGTCCTCGAGGTTCGACGCGACGGCGAAAGACTGCAAACAAAAGGCTCCATCGGCTGGTGCGGTTGCGGCCCCGAGCACGTGACGGCCGAGGTGACCTCGGGTGTCGAGGGGCAGCGCTCCGTGCGTCTCCTTCACATGGACGCGCATGCCTTCGGAGGGGCCTACGTCTTCGCGTTCGCCAAGGCGCGACCGAGCACGCTGCTCGAGGGCCCGTGCGCCGACGAGCACCTCGATGGCTGGCTCACGGAAAAGCATTACCCGCTGACCGCCATGGGCGCGGCATGGCTCGAAGCAACACCCGTCCGGAAAAAGCTTCGCGCAGCAGGGTTTCGGCCTCTGGCGATCGCTGGCGCGAGCCTTCCGTTCGTGGTCGCTGAACCACCTCCGCAGAGCTGCGTCGTCGCCATTCCTTCGGATCCGGACGACGTGCTCGCTCTTCGCATCGATGGTGGCACGCGCGTTCTCACGAAAGTGAAAGGGCCTCTCGCGTGGTGCGACGCGCACGCTTCAGCGACCACGGTGTGGCGCGAAGGAAAGGGAGAAATAGCGGTGATCAGCGTTCCCGCGCGGCGCATCGGCGGGGTGCTCGGCCTCCGGGAAGTCGCCACGCGCGCCGGGCTCGGCGATCTCGCAGTGTGGCTCAAGAGCGAAGACCTGGGATGGGATGCTGCTGAGGCCGCGAGGGCGAGCGGTATTTCGGAGCCCGTCGTCGTCGACTACCTCGCTGCGAAACACGACGCCGTGAATGACGCGCGCGTAGTCTCCGTGTCGTCCTCGGCAGGCGCGGCGATTGCGCCCGACAGCGGGTCCGACCTCGTCTTCGAGACCTGCTCACCGCCGCTCGGACATGCGCTGCAAATGTTCTGCGTGCAGGCTTCGCCTCAGCGATGGCGCGATACGACCGCCAAGGGAAATGCGGGCGGAGCGGAGTCTGCGCTCCCTTTCTGGATGTCGATGTTGGCGAAGGCCCACGACCCCGACGCAGTTCGCACGGAGGCGCAGCTCTTCGCGTTCGCGCGGCGCGTGGCCGCCGAAGGCTTCGGTCCGACCGTTCTCGAAGCGGTGATCGAGCAGCCTACCGGTGCGGAGGTACTCGGCCGGGCTGGCGAGGATGCGATCATCGCGGTGGGGATCGAGGCGGTGCCGCCGTTCGCGTTCACCTACAGCGACGGGCCAGCGTGGACGCTCTCCGGAGAGCCGCGGATCGTCGAGCTCGCAGCTGGAAAACACGTGAGCCTCACGGCGACGCCCACACCGACCGCGCCGAAAGAGGCCCGCCGCACAATCGTCTTTCGCAGGCCGACGCCTACGTCTCCTTGAGCCACTCGTCGGCGCGCGCGAGGGTCAGCGCGTTCTCACGGATCCGATCGAGAAAGCCGCGGCGGTAGACGGGATCCTGAATTTGTTCGGCGCGCTCGAGGAGCCGGTCGCGGGCGACGGTGATCGCCGCACATGCCGCTTCGTGGCGACCCGTTGCTTGAAGCCCTTGCGCGTAGGCAAGTCTCACCATCGCCTCCCCCTCGACCACCCCGCCGGCATGGATGAAGAGGTCCATCCCTTGTTTCGCGAACGCGTAGCCCTCGTCGCCCTTTTGCTGATCGAGCGCAGTCAGCGCGAGGATCGCCAGCGCCGGCGCATTCAGAGCGGGAATGTCGCGAAGGAGCTCGACTGCCCTGCGGGCTTGCCCCTCCGCCTCCTTGGGCTTCTCGTCGAGACGGAGCATGAGCGCGAGGTACGCGCACGATGCGCCCTCGAACATCGCATCGCCGCGGGCCCGGAAGCCGACGATTGCCTCGCGCTCGAGGCTCATGCCGCCCACCAAATTGCCCTTCCGGGAGAGAATGGGGCCGAGGTTGTGCTTGCACGCGAGGGCGGTCCCGGAAAGCCCCATGCGATTGGCCTCCTCAAGCGCCTGGCGCAAATGTTTTTCCCCCTCCTCGTCGGCCCCGAACGCGGACAGACCGTTGCCGAGATTTTGCCGGTGGACGCACGCGTTGCGAAGATCGCCCGCGGCCTCGAAGGACTTCATCGCTTGCGCCAGGAGGCGAATCTCTTCTTCGGTCTCGTTGAGCCACAACGCACGGTTCGCGCGGGCGTGGGCGAACCAACCGGCGACGGCCGGCTCCTGGCTCTTGATGTCGCTGCCTTTGAGCTCCATCCAGGCCAGCATGCCGTCGGCAAGTTTGAAGTTGCCGCCATAGAACAGACGGGACACGAGGCGGCCCATTCCGATCAGGCGGTCCACGGTGACCGGAGCGTCGTCGCCCACGTCATTGAACTCTTCGGCGAGCGTGAGGAGCTTCTCTTTTTCCCCGAGTCGCCAGGCGATCGCAGAGACCTCTCCGCCGGCAACGAACCACTCCGAGCTCCCTCGCGTCAGATGACGCATGGCTTCGTTGCCCCAGCGCACGGCTTCGCGGAGATCGCCGCTCCAGTTGGTGGCCTCGGCTTGGAGGAGGCGGAGCTTTCCGAGCATCTCGCCGGTCGCCCCGCACGCGATCGCCTTGGCAATGCGCTGCATCGCCGCTCCGAAATCATTTCCTTCGATGGCTTGCGCGGTCGCGCGCCGGTACCACTCGATAGCTCTCGCTGGAACGCCGCCCCGCTCGAAGTGCTCGGCGAGCGCCATTCCGTCGCTCTCTCCGGCTTCTTCGAGCCACTCGGCGCCGAGCCGGTGACCGAGCATGCGATCGTCGGGTGTGAGCATGGCGTAGGCCGCTTCGCGAATGAGCCCGTGACGAAAGACGTACTTCACTTCGCCAGGGAACGTGCTGCTCGCGGTGCGGGTGATCACCTCGCGGGTGCAGAGCTCATGGAGCCATTCGTCCACTTCGGGACCGCGATGCGAGCCCCCGACGAGCGCCAAAATTCCTCCACGCCAGAAGGCTTGGCCAAAGACGGCCGCGGCTCGGAGAATGCGTCGTGCCGTTGGATCCAGGCGCTCCAGGCGCGCTTCGACCATGGCCAGAACCGTGTCGGGAAGCGAGTCGCCGCGGCCCTCCGCGACCGCGCGAATCAGCTCTTCGAGGTAAAACGCATTTCCGGCGGCCCGTTCGGTGATACTGGCCATGACGTCCGCCGGCGTGTCTTCCCCGAGGCAGCCGCGCACCAGCTGTTCGCTCGCTTTTTTCGTGAGGGCACCGAGGCGAATTTCCTGGAGGCTGCGCTCGCTCCACAGGCCGGGGAAGACTTCGTGCACCTCGGGCCGCGCGAAGGCCACCACCATCAGCGGGCGATCGTCGAGGTTACGGAGAGCCGCGTCGATGAACTTTACCGAAGGAAGATCGCCCCAATGGAGATCTTCGAGAACGAGCATCACGGGCTGAGCGGCGGTCTCGGCGCTCAACCAATCTTCCCAGGCGCGGCGCATCTGATCGCCCATGACCATCGCGTCCTGGCGGGCCGCGCGGAGCTGCACGCTCTCGACGTCCGAGAATGGAGCCCCCACGAGCTCGGCCAAGAATTCGGAGACCCGGTGTACGTGATCGATCTCCACGTGACGAGCAACGCGGGCGCGGATCTTCTTCTGGCGAACACCGAGAGACTCGCCTTCCAGGCAGCCCGCCGCGCTGCGAATGGTCTGGGCGAGCATGCTGAAAGGCGCGCCTTCGCTCATCGGATCGCCGCGGGCAATCCACACCTCGGCCGGCTCGTCTCGCGCACGGACGTGACGCACGAACTCGTGCGTGAGGCGGGATTTTCCGACTCCGGGCGGCCCGCTGACCAGAACGGGGCGCGCCACTGGCTCCGCGATACACTCCTCGAAGAGCGCAGCGAGCGAGCCGAGCTCACGATCGCGGCCGACGCATCGCGTTGTCTTACCCAGGAGCGTTCGCGCGTCGCTCACGTGCTCCCGCCGGCCACGCAGGACGAGGCTGCGGGCGTCACCGCCCACGTCGAAGCGCATGTCGAGGAGGCCAGCGGTGGTCTCGTCGAGACGAATGAGCGAAGGTTCCGCTGCCGACGCCGCAAGGACGTCATTGCCGAGGATCTGCGCCGCGCGATCGATCACGTCACCGAGAACGAGTTGATCGCTCAGGGTCGCAAACCCGGTCGCCACGGACATGTGCGCTCGAGGGAGATGCTCGCGCAGCGCGAGGGCACACCGTGCGGCCTGGACGGCTTGATCGGTGGCGCTCCCTTTGCCGGTCACCGTCACCACCAGCGAGCCATCGGCGAGGGACTCGAACTCCGCGCTGAACGGAGCGATGATCGTCTGAAAATCGTAGGCCGCAGCGACGGTCCGCTGTTCTTCCTCGAGCGTCGGAGCTTTCGGTTCCGCCGCCGCGAGCGACTCGGGCGAAGCGGCCATCACGATGCTCACCAGCTTCTTCTCGCCGCGGGTGAGTCCGCGCATCTCGCGAATTTCAGAAAGACGCGGCTTGCCGAGGAGCGTCGAGTCGTCGAGGAGCTCGAGCTCGCGCACAACCGCTGATCCATTCGTCGGCCGGGTGATCGCATGCTTCGAAAGCATCCGGGCGATGAGAGCGTCGAGCGCGTGGGGAACGTTCGACGTCACCTCGCTCACGCGCGGAGAATCTTCGAGCAAGATCTTGGCGAGGAGACCGGCGACGTTTTCCGCGATGAAGGCCGGGCGTCCGGTGATGCACTCGAAGAGCACGCACCCGAGCGCAAAGACGTCGACCCGCGCGTCGATCTCCTTGGACCCACGGGCCTGCTCGGGAGCCATGTAGCCCGGGGTGCCGAGCATCACGCCCGTTCCCGTTGCGCGGCTGATGTTCATCATGCGCGCGATGCCCAGATCGAGAATTTTGACCTGCTGGATGTCCCCGTTCGGCACGAAAATGTTGCTCGGCTTCATGTCGCGGTGGATGATCCCCCGCTCGTGCAGGACGCCCAGCGCTTCGGCCACCCGCTTTCCGAGGGTGATCGTCTCCGCGATGCTCAGTCCGTTCTTCGCGAGGCGCTCGGCGAGGTCCTCACCCTCGAGCCATTCCATCGCCAAGTAGAGGCGATTGCCGTTGGTCACGCCGTGGGCAACGTAGCGAACGACGCGCGGATGGCTGATCTCCGCCAGGAGCTGCGCCTCGAGCCGAAAGCGTTCCAGATCCTTCGCGGTCGGATTCGCGAGATGAAGAATCTTGATGGCCACCGGGCCGCCCGTCAGCCGGTCCTTCGCGCGGAAGACCTCCCCCATGCCTCCCGTCCCGATCAGCCGCTGAATCTCGAAGCGATCGGCTACGACCTGACCCGTGGTTTGCACAGAGGGCAACATTCTCCTCAATGGTAGCGTCTCTTGATGGGACCAAAACTCTTTCTCCTCGTGCCTCTCTTTGTCGTTGCGTGTGGCGGACCCCGATCGCCGGCCCCGCCGTCGATCCCCGCGGACGCGGCCAGCGCTGCTCCAACGCCCACGGATGTGCCGACGGTACCTGCACAAGAAGCAGGTTCGGCGCCGGCGCCTGCGGCCTCCTCCACCCCCGCGACAGCTCCGTCATCCACTTCGTTCGTCACCTCCGAAGCGGCGCCGAGCCAGGACACGTGCAGTGGTGCCGCAGCTCCCTTCGAAGCGCGAGTGAGGCCTCGCCTCAACGAGTGCTACGCCGCGGGAAAAAAGAAGAACCCGGATCTCGCAGGGGAGATTCACATCGTCGTCGAGGTGAACCCTTCGGGAAAAGTGACCTCGGTCAAATCGGTCGGTACGTCGGAGCTTGGAGCGAGTGTCGTCGACTGCATGGTGAAGGCAGTGAAGAAGGAGCCCTTCGACGGTTCAGCATGCAAAGGCAAGACGGTCGCCGTCGGAAAAACGTGGGGTAAGTAACGCATGTTCCGCGCGATCAATTGCAATGATGAATACTGATTGTTTCTGGCAATTCTGCTGACGCATCACGGGACGAGATCTTGATGAGCGGCACGCGCCCGAAACGCGTAACCGCACGGTTCCTGGCTCGGCTAAACGTCGTTCTGGGGACAAGCTGAACTTCCTCCGAGGCGACGTGGGCGACCAGGCCGCCTTTGAGCTTTTTGTGCTCCAAAATTCGAGTCCCCGCGTGGATCACGGGGCACACGCACCGAAGGTGGACTAGACTAACGCCGTGGATATACCGCTTCTTACGCGCCTCTATGCCGAGCACATCAAAGAGGTCGAACGCCGCTATGCCGAGATCCTCCTCGCGGCCAAGCTCGACGCCGTCGTCATCCATTCGGGGTCGCTGAAAATCCGGACGGAGTTCGATGACCAGTACTGGCCGCTCCGAGCGACGCCGCACTTTCAGCACTGGGTGCCCATCTCGCAGGCAGACTGCGCGATCATCTTCGTGCCCGGAAAAAGACCAGTGCTCGCCTGGACGCGCGCGCGGAGTGTCTGGGAGAAGCCGGCCCGCCCAGAAACACTGCATTTCGTGGCAGCGCTCGACGTCCACGAGCCCGACGGCTGGGAGAGCGTGAAGGCTCTCGTGCCTACGACGGGACGCGTGGCGTTCATCGGTGAGGATCGCTCACGGGCCGCGGCATGGGGGATCGACGCCGCTCTCGTTAATCTGCCCGAGCTCATCGGGCCTCTCGATCGCCTGCGCACGCGAAAAACGGCGTACGAAATTCTTTGCCTCGAAGAGGCCAACCGGCGCGCGGCCCTCGGACACGAAGCCGTGCGCTCGGCGTTCCAGGCAGCGGATCGCTCGGAGCTCGATCTGCATCTGATTTTTCTCGGCGTAACAGGCCAAGACGATCCCGAGACCCCCTACAAAAACATCGTCGCCCTCGGCGAGCACGCGGCGACGCTCCACCACATCGACTACAAAAAACGCCCGGATTCTCGGTCGGCGGAGTCACTCTTGGTGGACGCGGGAGCCACCTACCAGGGCTACTGCTCGGACATCACGCGAACGTGGGTGAAGGGCACGGGGGCTACGCTCTCCACCTTTACCGGGATCGTCAACGGCGTCGAAGCGATGCAGAAACGTCTCTGCGACGCGGTCCGCGTGGGTGCTCCCTACGAGAAGCTGCACGAGGACGCGCATCGTCAAGTGGGCGACATTCTCCGCGAAGCGGGGATCCTGAAGGTGTCCTCGGACGAGGCCATGGCGGCGGGAATCAGCCGCGCATTTTTCCCGCACGGGCTCGGGCACTCGCTCGGCCTCCAGTGCCACGACGTCGGCTGCGCGCTCATCAAGCCGAAGCCGGAGAATCCGTACTTGCGAAATACGTCCACGATCGTCGAAGCGCAGGTCTTCACGATCGAGCCAGGGATCTACTTCATCGAAGATCTGCTCGCACCACTTCGTCAGGGTGAAAAAGCCAAATTCATCGATTTTTCTTTGGTGGACGCACTTTCGCCGCTCGGCGGGGTCCGGATCGAAGACGATCTCGTCGTCCTCGCAGGGGGCGCGGGCAATGCTCACGTGCGCAATCTGACGCGCGAGTTCCTGCCACTTGGCGGCGGCTGATTTCACGCAACCATGAGGCTCGTCTGGGCTGCTCTCTTCGCACTGAGCGGATGCACGCGGCCCAACGCGGAGACCGCGCCCTCTCCTCCTCCCGGCGCCAACGCGATCACGCTCACCGCGCCGAGCGCCATCGCGCCAACGCCGGCCCCCATCCCGAGCGGACCGGCGGCGAACTCGTACCTCGGTCGCCCGATCGCGAAGCCCATGAGCTTTCTCGGTTCGGACTGGCTCGATCGTCCCGATCGTGCGCAGACCGAGCAGCCGGACAAAGTGGTCGACGCGCTTCATGTCGTGCCCGGCAGCACGGTGGCGGACGTCGGCGCGGGAACGGGCTACTTTTCTATCCGTATCGCGCGCAAGGTTTTACCGGGCGGTAGAGTGATCGCCACCGACATTCAGCCCCAGATGCTGAAGATGCTCGAGGCGAACGCTAAAACGGCGGGCGTCGAAAACATCACCACGGTGCTCTGCACGGAGACGGACGCCAAGCTGCCGCTCGCCAGCATTGACCTCGCGCTGATGGTCGACGTCTACCACGAGCTCGCACGCCCCGCCGAGACGCTGGCGCAGGTGCGGGCCGCTCTCAAGCCGGGCGGTCGCGTGGCGCTCGTCGAGTACCGCGGCGAGGATGCGACGGTTCCCATCAAGCCGGAGCACAAGACGACTCTCGCCCAGCTGCGCCTCGAGCTCGGTCGGGCCGGCTTTGCGCTGACGGAAGATCTCGAGTTCCTGAAGCACCAACGCGTCGTCATTTTCGAGCCCAAATAATTTTCGACTATGGTGCGCTCGTGACCGTTGCCGCCGCCCCGACCTCCCGGCAGATCCGCGCGAAGGAAACACGGAAGCGACTCTTCGCGGCTGCGGCCGAACTTTTCGAAGAGAGGGGCTACCACCAGACGACCGTCGATCAAATCGTGAAACGGGCGAGCGTGGCGAAGGGCACTTTTTTCCTTCACTTCGCGACCAAAGACGCCGTCATCGTCGAGCTCGTACGCATTCAAACCCGCGGCGCTCGCCGGGCACATGAGCACGCGCTGGAATTGAGTGCGCTCGAGCGGCTACGGGCGACGGTCCTCGCGCTTGGAGAGATGGCGGCCATGAGCCGTTCTCTCAGCCGCGCCGTTCTCTCCGCCAGCATTGAAAATCAGGAGGTCGGGGGCGAAGCAGACGCGCTCTTTCAGTCCATCCTCGAGCTGATGATCGTCGACGCCCGCGCCGCACAAGAGGCAGACCTTTTCAACGCTGAGCCCGACGCAGACACCATCGCCGAGGTGCTGATGGCCTCGTACCTCGGGGCGGCTCTGCATTTCACGAGCAGCCCGCGTGCAAAGCCGCTCATGGCGCTCCTCACTCCCATCGTCGACGCCAACATCGCTTCTTTTCGCAAGACACCGAAAAAAAAATCGCCCAAGTAGCGGTGCCGGCGGCGTACGTTTGAGAACATGTCCACGCAGACGACGCCTCGCGCGCGAACGCCTTCCAACAATGTCCCAGGACCCCGGACGCTCGCCGTCGACGTCGGCGGGACGGGGCTGAAAGCGCTTGTCCTAGCGGCGGACGGCACCGCTCTCACGGATCGCGCGCGCGTAGAAACGCCCCGTCCGGCGACGCCCGCCGCCATTCTCCCCGCGCTCGCGAAGTTGGTCGAGCCGCTCGGCGCATTTGATCGCGTATCGGTCGGGTTCCCCGGCGTCGTCATCGACGGCGTCATCAAAACCGCTCCCAACCTCGACACGATGTGGCAGGGTTTCCCGCTGGGCCAAAAGCTGGAGGCGCTCCTCAAGCGCCCGGTGCGCGTCTTGAACGACGCGGGCGTACAAGGTTTCGGCGTCATCGAAGGCCGCGGGCTCGAGATGGTGCTCACCCTCGGAACCGGCCTCGGTTGCGCGCTCTTCATCGACGGAAAATACGTACCCAACTTGGAGCTTGCCCATCACCCCTACCGCCACGGCAAGACGTACGAAGAGTACGTGGGGGCGGTCGCGCTGAAGGAAGTCGGAAAGAAGAAGTGGAACAAGCGTGTCCAGAAAATCCTCGCTCAGATCGAGCCGATCTTCAATCCGCGGGTAATTTATCTTGGCGGCGGGAACGCCAAACACCTGAAATGCGAGCTGCCGGCGCACGTGAAGCTCACCGAAAACATCGCCGGTCTACTGGGAGGTATCGCGCTCTGGAACGACGCGACGTCGTCGAGCACGCATCCCAAGCAAGCGAACGGTGTGTGAAAACTACCAGCGCTCGACGCGGTCGCGTCCTGCTTTTTTCGCGCGGTAGAGCGCAGCGTCTGCGCGGCTGACGAGCTCATCGCTGGCGAAATTTTCGCTCGCTTGCGCGGCGGCGACCCCAGCGCTGAACGCGATCGTAACGGCATTTCCCCCCGAAAAAACGAAGGGGTTGGCCCGCAGGTGCTCACGCAGGCGGTCCGCTACCTCCACGGCAAGGCTCGCGTCACAAGAGCGAAGGAGGAGCATGAACTCCTCACCTCCGTACCGAAAGGCGACGTCTTCGCCGCCACGGAGGACCTCCCGCGCGGCGCTCGCGAAGTGGGTGAGCACAGCGTCACCTGCTGGGTGGCCATGCGTGTCGTTGACAACTTTGAAGTGGTCGAGGTCGAGCATCACCACTGCAAACGGTGTGTCGTGCCGCCTGGCGTACGCGCTGGCCTCGTCCATGCGCGTCTCGAAATGGCGACGATTGAAGAGTCCCGTGAGCGGATCCACCATCGCATGGTGCTCCGCAAATCGAAGCTCGCCACGAAGCACGCATTCGGCCCGCGCCCGCTCGCAGGCACCGCGCACCTTTGCGACGAGGACGGCCGGCGAGTACGGTTTGGTGATGTAGTCGACCGCGCCGAATTCGACGCCGCGAACGATCTCCGCGTCGGTCGTCGCGCTCGCAGTCACCATGATGATGCGGATGTGCGCGGTGCTCGGCTCGCCCTTCAGCCGCCGAACGACTTCGAAGCCGTCGATCCCAGGCATCATGACGTCGAGGACGAGGGCATCGAACGCCGATGGAGTTGCCTTCACCAACTCGAGCGCTTGCTCGCCGTTCGGAGCCTCGACGCAGCGCAGTTGGTTGCGTCGGAGCGCGCGGCAAACGAGAAGTCGTGCGCTTGCATCGTCGTCCACGACCAGAACTGCGCCCTCGAAGGACGGCGTTGACTGCGAGTCATCGCCCCCACAAGCCTCCATGCGCTGTGCCCCCGGTTCGTGCGGCAATTCACGGTTCAGGCTGCAAGATCGCCGCCATCCCAACGTGCAGGTTTTCTCCCCGCACGGCGGGACCGATACCGTGGCAGGCACGCACGCATGCGTGGGGACGAGACAAAATGCCACTAGTGCCTCGGTTCTACGGAATGGAAGGGTATAGGCGGCGAAGCTTGATCCGTGCGTCTGCGGCGGAGAAACGCCATTTCACTTTCCCCGTCGTGCG
>JAYTOU010000084.1:0-25298 GCA_043747615.1 Myxococcales bacterium
TCGTACTCCTGCTCAAGGAAATGGAGAACAGTGAGAGTCGCCTTCCTCCGGCCGAACGCTTCGATATGTCGAGCCTGTGGAGCGAGCTCCATCTTCAGGAGGTCGCTCCTTAGCGCTGGTGCGATTCAGAGCGCCCCCGCCCAAGTAGGTCCTACGGAACGCAGTACTCGTGGTGAATCCATCAGGGCGCGGGTGACGCCGGCGTCCCGACCAAGGTGGTCGTCCTCCTGAACAAGGGAGACGCCACGTTCTCGCGCGGCTCTCGTTTTCAGCGGGCACCGTGGGTTCGATTGCTCTCGCGCGACGTCAACGGCGACGGTAGGGTCGACATCGTCAGAGCGAACGCGAACAACACTGTGCAAGTGCTTCTCAACACCGGACCGTAGTCGGAAGTCACCGCGCGAGCGTTGCCGCGAGCTCCGCCGCGCTTGGGCGCTTCGCAGGTTCTTGCAGAATGCATGTATCGAGCGTACGCGTGATCTCCGGCGGCAGCGCGAGGCCGAGCGACGCCAGTGTGGGCGGCATCGTGAGCGGCCGGTGTGCGGCCTCCTCGAACACCGGGGGCATCGTGAACGGAGGTCTCCCCGCGAGCATCTCGTACGCCATCACCCCGAAGCTGAAGACGTCGCCGGGGGGACCCACGCCGGACGCGCCGTGCGCTGTCTCGGGGGACATGTAGAACGGCGTCCCCATCATCGCGCCGGTGGCGGTGAGGCGCGCGCGCTCGGTGGGGTCCACCGTGTCCCGGAGGGTGACCGAGGAGTGCACGTGGGAGATCCCGAAGTCGCTGATCCGCGCGAGGGTGCCGCCCCCTTCCTGGGGCGCAAGGAGGACGTTCCCGGGCTTGAGATCGCGGTGCACGACCGCGCGAGCGTGCAGCGCAGCGAGCCCGCCGGCGAGGTCCTTCAGGATCTCGAGCGCCCAGGGGACGTCGCCGAAGCGCGCGCGCTCGTCCTCGAGGCTCACCCCTTCCACCAGCTCCATCACGAGGTAGATCGACCCGCGCGAGAAGCCCACGTCGAGGACGCGAACGAGGTTCGGGTGATCGAGCTGGGCGGCGATTTCAGCCTCGCGCGCGAAGCGGGCAGCGTCGACGGGCGACGTGCTCCCCGCCAGCACCTTCAGGGCAAAGCGTCGTCCGTCCGTCGTCCGCTCCACCTCGAAGACCGTTCCCATCCCTCCTTCACCGAGGAAGCGCATGATGCGATAGCGGTCGTCGACCACGTCGCCGAGGTGAAGCCGCCCAGAGTGAAGCGATGGGTCCTGCAGCACCTGCGCGAGCTCTTTCGAGCGCTGCGCCACCTGCCGGCGGAGCTCCGCGTTGAGGTCTTGCACTTCCGCGTTGCGCCCCTCGAGCTCCCGCACCCGCGCAGCCAGCTCTCGCCGCTGCCCGCTGAAGTTCTCGTCGACGGTGAGCGCGAGCATGCTCACGAAAGCAAGCGTACCGAAGTGAGACGTCGTGAAGGGCAGGACCTGGATTCCCTGCGTCCACAGGAGATCCGGGAGCCCGCAGAGGAAGAGAAGACTCACGCCGATCAGGTACATCTGCGCCTGCCGTTCCCCACGCCGCGCACGCGGCAGGACGATCGAGAAGGTCCGCGCGCAGGTTAGGACCGTGAGGATGACCCACACCCGCCTCCCGAACGGCTCCTCGATCTGCGCGAGGGCAAGGAGCGCGCGCACGACAAGGGTGCACGCGGCCGCGGCCGCGATACCGCGGAGGTAGCGGTCAAGGTTCGGACGAACGAAGAGGACCTCTACCAACATGACCATCGCGACCACGTAGAGGAGAGGTCCCGCCATGCGGACCCCATCCCAGAAGGACTGCGATGGGACGAGGATGATGAGCAGCCAGGAAGTCTGGGCGATCTGGAGCATGCCGAGCGAGACGGCAAAGAGAGAGAGCCAGAGGTACTCGCGTGCGCGCCTGCGGAGCAGGACCGTGATGAGCGTCCCGAGGCCGACGAAGATGAGGATGATCGCGAAGACGGCCTTGAGATCCGCGCGAATCGTCGCCTCGGTGAGCACACCAGGGGGCCCGAAGGTGGGTGCGGTGATCGAGATATGCTCGTGCACGCGGTAGTGAATGAGGAGCGGCTCGGAGCTCTCCGGGAGCGCGAACACCGGAAATCTTCGGCTCGCGTCGTAGACGGGCACCCCGCCGCGCGTCGCCCCCACCATCTCGCGCCGGATCTCGAGGCGCACTGCGGCCGGCCCCGGGATGGACGGGGGGATGAGCCGGAGCCAGAGATCACCCTCGCCGGTGAAGGTGTGCTGGCGCGATGTCCACTCGCCGGGAACAGGAGTGAAAACTCTGCCGCTGCCCCACGCGAACTCGGCGCGCTCGCCGCGCGTGCCGTCCGGGATCGCGCACCCGGCGGCGAGGAGGCCGAGGAGCACGATCACCAGCCGTCGCATCGGGGGCCATTGTGCACCCCGGCAGGACGGGGTCAACGTCCGTGCGGCACCCAACCGAGCCCGCCGCAGAAGCAAATCACATGGGGCATTGCGTTTCCCCTCGGCCGGAGCGGAACCTCAGACAAGTATCGACCAAGTCGACCTAATTTGGAGCGAAGGTACTTCGTTGCCGAGCCACGAAAATAAAATCGTGGCTTCCTCGCTTCGGTCCCCGTGTATGTCCGCGTCTCCAAGGACAAGCCGCAAAATTGCACCGACCTTGGGGAAGTCAGCTCCAAGGGACAAACCGCCGATCCACAGTCGGCGGACGTCGCCGCGAAGACCGAGATTCGCAACAAATCGGCCGGTCTGAAAGGTAACTACGTCCACGTCGAAGACACGCACGCGAGCATGGTGCCGGATGGATTTCACGTTGGGTACGTGACCCTCATGACCGGACGCGCGTTCAAGTGCCCCACGCCCTGAGCGTGAGCCACGCTCTCCGCATGGGAGAGATTCAACAGCGGGTCGTCGTCGCGGAAGCTCCTCGAGAAGGCCGACTTCGAAGTCTGACGGTTTACTTCAGGTCGAGAACGAAGTTGTCGCAGCCGCCCGGCGCTTCGTCGTCGACCCCGACCCGGTCCGGTGCGGGGCAATTGTCCGGATTTCCGGGCCCGCCGACACGGTCATGAGCGTTGGTCGCGAGCAGATTCATACCGGGAAGAAAGTTCGAAACTTCGTCCACGATTTCCTGGTCGGGAAGGACTTGACCGACGTAGGGCGTGGGGCCGGCGCTGAGGAGCGAAAAGCGGGGGCGTGACGCGCTCGCGGTACCTTGCGGAAAGACGGCCTTCATCAACTCTTGGCGGCTCGAGGTCGAGGAGCCATGGTGTCCAATTTGAAAAATGTCCGCGTCGAGCTCACCCGCGTGCCGCGAAAGAATCTCCTTCTCGACGGAGTTGGCGGTCGTGTTCGGAGCGCTACGCACGCCGCCCTGGGCGTCTCCCATGAGGAGGAGGGTCCGCTTCTTCAACGTCACCTTGAGGACCACGGAGCTGTTGTTGGCCTCAGCGGCCGTTGCTTTGGGGTCGACGTGAATGACCTTGAAGCGCGCCGACTTGCCAAGCGTCACCTGGTCGCTCTCTGCGAATTGCTCCCACTTGAAGCCGGCCGGAATCATGGTGCCGGCCCAGGTCGCGGGAAGCTTCGGGGGAATCGCGGCCGTGTGATAAACGACGCCGGGTTCTGCAACGACCGACGCCACGAACTCGTTGTACGAAACTTGATGGTAGTCCGCGCCCGGCTCCCAGACGTTCTTGACGCTGTAGCAATGGAGAACGTCGCTGAGCATGCTGATGTGATCGCGGTGCGCGTGGCTGAGAACGAGGTGATCGATGGTGCGCTCGGGGAACGTCGAGCCCGCCTTCCATTTGTCCCCCTGGGGGACACACTCCGGCCCGCCGGAGGGGCCGACCGTCGCGAAGAGGTACGCGAGCAGCCTGCTCTGGTTTCCGCCGGCGCCGGAGGAAGCAGTCACGCCCTTCGAGTCGTCGTTCGAACCGCCGTCGTAGAGCATCGTGAAGTCGTGACCCTGGACGAGGATGCTCAGTCCCGAGCCGACGTCGATCATGTGAACGCGTTGGCTTCCGCTAGCGGGGGGCGTGGAGGACAAGTCGGCGGGATTGGAGACCTGGCGGGCGCTGATCTTCGCGGGGCTGACCAAAGCCTCCACGTCCTCTTCGGTGAGGTCGGTCGACGCGCTGCAAGCAGCAACGAGGAGGAGCGGCGCACAGGCCAGGAGAAAGTTGCGTCCGGAGAGCATGACCCCCCTAGAGCAGGAAGTGTGCGCGCATGTAGGGGCGCCCGCAACTGTATGAAATCAAAAAAGCATATGGGCGATGTCGTCCGATCCACCTGCACTGTCACATCCAGTTCCGGGTAACGCGTGCACCACCAGGTCGAACACCTTCGAATCGGCAGAACCTCCTTCAAACGCCGCCCCCAGGCTTCGAGATCGGCCCAAACCCCCACGTTTCCCGATGGATTGTGGTTTAAGCGGGTTTGCAGCGAGCCACGGATGGCTAAACGGCGTGCTTTTCGGCCTTAAACGGGTGTCCGGCGGACTTCCGGGGGCTCGCGGACGACCTCGAAGTCCGTTGCCCGTGTTGGAAGAAGAGCTCCGTGGAATTCTGGAAACCATAGAAAGACGCAAGCTACTTCGATTGCGTCAAGGCCCACGCCGCAATGACCGCCCCGTCGACGAACGCGTATTGCTCTTGAATCGATCCGCCGCTCTCCAGAGTGAAATTTGCCGCGCACGTTTTTGGCGCGTGAAAGAGCCGCGTGCCTAGCTTTTCTCCGGTGAGCCTGCTGTAGGCGGTGACGTTCTCGTCGTCGAGGGTGAGCTTTCCGCTCTTGCTGCCGGTTGCCGCACCGGTCTTCGCGTTGCTGGCGTTGTACTCGCAGGTGTCCGCTCGGGTCTGGCCGACTCCCGCCGCAACCACCGCCACATGCGGGAGGGTCGCCCCCGCCGGGCCCGCAAACGAGCACGTGAGGGGGCCGAGATAGAGAGCCGCGCGTTGACCCCGCGCGATGGGAGCGCTGCCCGCCTTCTCCCCCGGAAGGAGCACCGGCCCCTTCGAAACGGGGGCGAGCGCATCCATCACGCCGCGCGATGCTTGCTCCGTGGTCATGGCTACGTCTGCCGTGACCTTGATCTTGTCGGCGAACGTGAGCGAGAGCGGCGTCGATCCGAGCGAGGTCGGCTTCTCGGCGCAAAGGGTGGTGAGCGGAACAGCATTGAGCGCGGGGTGCATGGTCAACGTGACCGGTGCGTCGATCACGCCCTTGGCATCGGCAGAAAAATGCTGCCCACCGAGCTCCGCGCTCGTCCCCACGGGCGTTTGAAGATGCAGATGCGGCAGAGGACCCATCGTGAGGGATCCCTCGCACGGGCGCCCAGTGCAGCTTAGCGCGCCTGACAACGCGACGAGCGAAGGCGGCAGACCGGTCGTTGCGAGGTCGAGCGTGAGGCTCGCTTCGCGAGGGCCAATCTTCGCCTTCAGATAAGCGATCTTCGGTTTCCCGACGTTGAGGCCCTGCAGATCGATTTCGAGGTCGCCCTCTCCCGTGCGGAATTCCTGATCGTGACAGCCAAGTCCGTCCACCGTGCACTGCACGGTAGCCCCCTTCCCGGTCTTGACGTGGACGATGAGGACCGTGGGCTCGCCGGGCTTTACGCCGGTCACCTTTGCTTCGAGGCTCATCTTCGAGCACGCGGTGAGTGGCATTACAATCGCGAGCGCTACGGCGACGATGCGAGGAGAGATCATCTACCGAGGTTATCAGCGCGGTCGCGGTTCGCGGTGGGCTTCGCGCGCTTCATGTGGCAGCCGCGCCCGGGTCGTGGCGAGACGTCACGTCAGACGGTCGGGCGAGATCGCCACGATCGCGAGCGCTACGCCACGCGGCAATATGCGAGGAATACAGGCCTTCGCGACGAAGAAGTGCCCCGACTTCGGAGCTGATGATTCCGGGACCTAGGAATGTAGGAAAACCAAGGCTCCTGATCCTCTATCGCACGGGCATGTTCGATGACGCCATCGACGGCGACGGAGCGCCACTGCACATCACGCCTTTCTTCCGGACCGATCTCGCAGCGCCGTGGGCAGCGAAGGGTCGATCCACATGGCTCAAAACGCGCGGGCGAACGTTCAGTCCGGACCTCCAACTCGCGTATGAGCGCGCGAAGCTCTCGTGGTGGCGCGCGCGTGGGAAGGTTGGCGTCCCCGATGACGTAGAAGAAATGCATGAGTCTGTCACTGCCTGCACACTATCGAGCCGCCCCGTTTTCTCTGCAGGCTGAGTGGGTCGTCGAGGAGAGCGATCTCCGCGCGGCAACAAAGGCCCTGCCCGGTTCGACGCTCGGTCTCTTCCGCTGGCCGGTCGCATTCTTCATCGCTTATGCGGGCGTCGGGCTCTCGGACCCTCGTGTCGGGCCTGCGTTCGCCCTCGGTTCGGCCGCCGTCATCGCGTCCGTCTGGATCATCCTCGCGCTTGGCTCACGCGGAACGAAGATCCGCAGCGTCGCTCGACTGTCCCAACAGCAGCGCGCGTCGCGCATCACGATCGACGCCGACCGCCTTCGCCAGGAGTCAGCCAGCGGCAACGCTGGCGAGTACCCACTCTCGGAGCTGACGCACGCGCGGATGTTTGACGCCGGCATGATGCTCAAGGTGCGGGACCAGGCCCTCTTCGTTCCGCGACGCGCGTTTCGCGGAGCAGACGACGCGTGGAGGGCGTTCGTCGCAAGCGTTCCTGCTCGGCCATGGCCTACCGGCGTGGTCTTCACCGTGGGGCTCTGGGCGTTCGCCATGGCAGTCGCCGTGTACGGCTTCATCACGTAGAAGCGAACGACATCGCCGCAGGAGCTTCACGGGCTTCGGACCGATCTTCTTCAGCGCCGCGCGCGGGCGGGGAGCTTCCCGCCGCTGCCTTCGAGACCGCGCCTTGCTACGCGGACGGTGTCACCGATTCGCGCGGCGAACCGTGCCGCGTGCCTTGGATCCATCACGATGCCAAACTGGTCAGCGGCGGCGGCGCCGACGATCAAAATGTTCATCCTCGATCGAGAGCCACTCTCGTCACGACGAGATATGCGCGAGACGTAGGATAGGCGCAATTGCGCTACGGACCATCGCCTCGAACGCGACGGCAGACCCTCAGAAATTTTTCGACGTGAGGATCGCTTCGTAGCCGTTTCCCGAGTTCTTGGTGAACCAGTGAACTGGCCCCACGCCGCGGCAGAAGACGGTGTAGGCCGCGTAGCTCACGTTCTCGGTGGCCTTCCAGCAGTCCGGAAATGTGCCTGCGGGAACGGTGACGCTTCCGAGCGAGTGCCACGTGAAGGTGTCGACCCCGTTCGTCCAGGTGTGACCTTCGGCGACGGGCGCGTCGAGCGCGAGCACCCACGTTGCCATGTAGTCGAACTGAACGACGTCGCCGCTCACCGCGTAGTCGAGCGTACCGATCCCGGGGCAAAGCGACTGCACCTGGAAGGCCGTTTTCCCGTCGATCATCTTCTCGCCGAGGACCACGCCGTCGTGGGAGCCAGACGTGCACAGCGGATAGGTGCCGAAGATTTTCACGTCGTACGTCCAGCTGCGACCGACCACGATGGGATCGATCCGGAGATCCCCGCCGTCGCCGGGGCCGGCCTCGGAGGAGGACGCGTCATCCCTGCTGCCGCCCTCGCTCGCGCGCGCGTCGTTCTTTCCGGAGTCGCTTCCCTCGCCCGCGTCGGAGTCCGAATTGATCACCGCGTCGCTCGCGCCTCCGCACGCCGCGACAAGACCGAGCGACACGAGCAGCGAGGCCGTTACGAGAGATTGTGTTTTCATAGGTAGCCTTTCTTTTTGTCGGAAGTCAGTTGGAGCAAGAACGCGCCTGACAGGCGTCGACCTCGGATTTGCACTGGCTGATCGCACACGCGGTGCAGGCTGCGCCGGCGCTCGCACACTCCGCTTTGCATTTGTCGTTCATGCAAGTGAGCTGGGGAAATAGGGTCTCGGTGACGTTCGGGCAGGACACGGCGATGCACTGCTGCCAGCACGGGCCAACGGCAGCGGAACCCTGCGAGAAATCGGGCCGGTCGCCAGCGGGGCAAAGCTCGAGGCACGACGAGGTCTGCGCGCAGCTGGCCGCGCCGGTGCCGTGCGCATCCATCGTGACGCAGTTGTCCTCGTCGTCGTTTTGCGCGGGTGCGTAGAAGGCGCTGAACATGCACATCTCGTTCGTCTCCGCGCTGAGCCCCTGGATGATGGTGCTGTCGGAGTCGTTCCTGTAGTGGCACTCGAAACGAATGTCGGAGCCCTTGGGAAGCGCAAGAGGGCCTTTGAAATAGGGCGGATGCTGCCAATCGGTAGTCGTGTAGAAGGGCTCGGTGGCGGTGGGCTCGCCGGACTTGTCAGCGAAGGCTTTGTATTCGACGCCGCGCTTGTGCATGTGCGAGCCGGCCGTGATCAAGGTGACGTCGTCGTGGAGATGGCAGCGCATGCTTGCCGTCGCCGTGCTCCTCGGGGCCACGTAGATGTACGGATCGTAGAAGCGAAACGTTCCAACGTGGCTCGTCACGGAAGCCGCCGCCACCGGGTGGAGCTCGACGCGGACGTTCGAGGTGACGTCCCTCGGGCCGGCGTTGAGGAAGTGCGCCTGCATGAGGAGGATGTCGCCGCCGTGAAATGGGAGCGCGAGCCCGGCGGGAAAATCGGCTGTCTCCTTCGGGAGCTGGCCGCCGGAGACGTAGCCGCGCTCGTACTTCATCACGCCGTCACCCTCGAAGCAGTCGATCGGCGTGTCGAGCGGCATCGGGCCGGGCGTGGTGAGCGAGGTGCGAAAGAGCAGAAGATGGTGCGTTCCCACGCTCGTCTCGTAGGCGCCGCCACCGACGAAGATGTCCCCCGGCGTGCTCGGCAGGCGAACGAGCTGGCACTGGTAGAGCTCGCCGTTCGCGGGGACCGTCGCGTTCATCGTGAACACGATGGGAGACATCGTCGCCGCCGCAGCTCCGTCCGAGCCGGACGATGACGAGCACGAAGCCGCCCCTGCGAGGGCGAGGAAGATCAAGATCGCTTTCGACATCGCATTTGCTTTCACTTAGAGCGTCTTCAGGTATTCGATGACCGCTTTGCGATCGGCCGGAGCAAGGCGGGAGAGAAACGGATGCCCTTCGACGCGGTAGCCGACCTTGTCGCCGTCGTAGGCGTACTCGCCGGCCTTCAGCGCGCGCGGCGACACCGGAACCTCGTAGCGTACGCCGACCCGATCGAGATCGTAGAGGCCGTTCGTGTCGACGATGAAGTGGCGCGGGCGCTCTTCGGGCGGCGTGGCGAGCGCTTCGAGGCTCGGCCACTGACCGGCGTGCCCGAAGATCCCCCGGGCCCAGAGATCGAGGAGCACCGGCGGCACGTACCCGCCGCTGTTTCGAACGCGGGTGTAGCCCCGGGTGAGAGGAAATGCGTTGGCCGCCTCGACGAACGCGGGGGTGACCGCGTCGAGACGCGCGGAGTCGGTGCCGACCTGCTCGA
The DNA here is from genome assembly GCA_043747615.1 of Myxococcales bacterium. GTDB lineage: Bacteria > Myxococcota_A > Polyangia > Polyangiales > Polyangiaceae > JAYTOU01. Next base: position 9,483 of record JAYTOU010000084.1, read on the forward strand.
TGGGGATGACCCGCTCGCGGTAGCTTACGCGCATCTCGCCGTTTCCGTGATCGACGTAGTAGCCGTGGCACTTCGCGCAGCTGGCCTCGAAGGCCGTTTTGCCATGCGAGACGAGCTCGCCATCGACGGCCTTGGGGTACGGCAGCTTGCGGCTGAAACCCTTCAAATAAAGGTACATGCTCGTGGCGACGTGCGGGTGCGAGAGGTACCACTCCGGCCGCGCGCCAAAGAGGAAGTCCGCCTCGAGGACCAGCGCCTGCGGGCTGCCGTAACCCGATGCGTCGTACGAGAAGGTGTCGCGAAAAGGAAAGCCGCGCACGTCGGGAACCTTGCTCCAGCCGATCGCTTCTTGCACCGGCAGCGGGCGCGCGCGGTAGCCATCGAGAGCGATCTGGAACGCTTCGATCGTGGCCATGCGCCCGGGGAGCGCGACATCGAAGCGCTTGATCGCGCCGGCGCGCTTGGCGCTCTGCGCCTTGAACGCTTTGATGGTGGCATTGACGATCGGACCGCGCACCGGCTCGAGCCACGGCACGCTCCACTCCTTCGCGCGCTTCGTCGCGAGCTCCTGGATGCGACCGGCATCCAGCTTGGGGTCGGTGCCGATCCGCATGAGCGCGTTGGCGTACGCATGAGGGCGCACGCGTTTGTTCCCGAGGCCGGGCACGATGACGTCGCCCGACTCGAGACGCAGCCGCTCGGCGTGACACATCTGACAATTGGCCACGAGCCAGGGCACGCCCGAGTTCGGATCGGTCACGAGGTGAAAGCCGATCGGCACCACGCGAGGATCACCGTGCGCCGCGGGATCGAGATTGAAGCCGAACTTTTCCGCGAGCTCGTTCCAGTCCTTCCCGAGCTCTTGAGGGTAGCTCTCCATGAAGGCGAGAAAGATCGGATAGGCGATGCCGGTGGCGTACGGATCACCGCCGCCGAGGTGCTGAAAGTACTCTTTTCCGGCCTCCGCCGAGATCGGCTGGTCGGCGTACTCCGCGGGTGACGACATCGTCGGCGCGCAGCCGCTCGCGAAGGCGGCGGCCACCGCCACGATCGAAATCGAGAAAAGCGCGCAGAGACTGACGCTTCGTTTCATCGAGGCCTTCATGAGCGGCGGGCTTTCTTGGGAGCGAAGAGGGCCTTGATGCCAGGAGTGAGCGCGGCAACGTAGTAAGCAAGCGGGGCGTCGTCGGCGCGGAGGCGGCGCGCGAGCTCGACGTAGAACGCGTAGCGCTGGGAGACGGGCGCGGGATTCGGGAACACGGGGCGGGCGGCGAGCTCGAGGTACCACCAGCGGACCTCCGCCACGAGGATGCGATTGCCGCCCCCTTGGGCGACCGCCGACCAGAATTCCATTTCGAGCTCGGCGAGCGCACGCGCGTCACGGCGGGCGAGCGAGGCTGCCTCCGCGAGCGCGACGAGGGCGGCTCCCGCGGCGGGCGATGCGCGGCGCGCGAAGACGTCGACCAGCGACATCCCCTGGGTGAACTGCTTCTCGAGGACCTCGTGCGCGAGATCGCGCGCGGCGCCTCCGTCGGGAGCGAGCGTGTAGAAGAGCTCGATGACCTGGAGGTTCCCGCTCTGCCTCGGATCGAGCACGCGGGTCGCGCCGCCCTGCCGGACCTCGACCAGCCCTGCCTCCGCCAGGCGATGAACGGCCTGACGAACGAGGAGCTTCGAGACTCCGAAGCGCTCGCTGAGCATGCGTTCGGCGGGGAGCGGCGACCCTGGGCTCACGCTTCCGCCAACGATCTCCGTCGCGATCTCCTTGAAGACGATGTCTGCGAGGTGAGGCATCCCCGTTACTTAGTAACTTAGTTACTAGGTGTCAAGGACGGATCTTCGGCTTCGGGCCACGACGAAGCCGGCGGGGGTGGCGAACGCTTGGATCTCAATCTTCGATTCCTGAGACCTGGTCGGCGACGACGTGACCGAAGGCGTTCGAGGTGACTCTCGACCGCGGCGAAGGTCCGGCGTCCTGCCACGGCACCGGTCCTTCCAAGATCGCTCCGTGACGAGATGGCCACGACACTGCGACGGGCGCCGGAAGCCTGATCCGCGCCAGGGCCCCGAACCCAGCCACGAGGAACCCAGGAGTGATTCTTCGGCGTGACACGCGCGAGCAGCTCCGTCTCCTGGACGAGCGCCGAGCGTATTTGCGACGAGGTGCGAGAGCGCCACGTTTCTATTCGCTGCGACCACGGCGCTTGCGCGCGACACGGTCGAAGAGCGACGCGCGTTCTTGTCGTAGGCTTGTAAGCGCGCGACGAGCCAATACTGTATTCACGCTGCAGCAGCGCCAGGAGTGATAGACCTTCGTCCCGTGAGGCCCGCTTTCTTCGCCTTTCTTGCCGCGCTCAGCGCGTGCGGAACGCCGCCACGGACGCCAACCATCGCGAACATTGCCGGCCCAGCACCGAAAATGAGCGACGAGAGCGACCCGTGTGTGCGCGCGGTGGTATCCCGGCTTCGTGACGCTCCCTTCCCCGCGACGCTCACGCTCATCGGCGCACCGGACGAGCCGAAGGCCGCGGTGATCGACGGGTGGCTCCGCGCGCTCGCGAAGAGGGCGGGGCCAAAGATCGAATACCATTGGATCGCGGTGGACGATCCATCACCCAGGTACGCGCGGGAGATCGGGCTCGACGAAGCGCGCTCCTTCGGCGTCGTCGTCAGCCTCGGTGTCAACGCCGCCTCCGTTTCGCTCGCAAACCCGAGCACGGCTGCGGCCAGAGCGTGGATCGAAAAAGCTGCTAGGTCGGTCGTGGCCCACGCCCAAGGACGGACTCGCCGCGTCGGCTACCTGGGGACGAACGACAATCTTACGACGCAGCTCCATCAAGCGATGGGTCATCTCGAGCTCTTTCCGCTCGACCTCACGACGGGGATCCCGCCCAACGTCGACGTCGTTCTCCTTCTCGAGCCTGCCTCGGCCGCCGACCAGCGGAGCATCGACGACTTCGCAAAGCGCGGAGACAAGACGGTCGTGATCGTCCCGCCGGAGCTCACGACGAAAAGCTTCATCGCGCTCATGAACGTGATCGACGGCCGCGATGCCGATGACGATGAGCGGGCGTGCACCGCTCAGCTCGCGTCCACAGAATCGCTTCCTTCCGCACCGGCAGGCGGAACCACGGAACCCTGGCATCCGCCGCAAGCGACGAAGCTCCTCCGCAAAGAGGACGTGACGCGGATCACGCGCTTCGACATCGAATCGAACGGCGCGAGGATCGTCGCCGAACGCAGCAACGCGGGATGGCACCTGGTCGTACCCGTCTCGGCCGACGCAAACGCGGAGAACGTCACGCACGCGCTCGAGAACCTCTCGGAGGTGACGCTTCGCGAAGCCTTGCCGAGCGGAGCCGACGCGTCTCTCGGTCTCGCAGGCCCGAACGCGCTTCATGTCGTCGCGTCCGCCGGGTCGAGCAAGGTCGTCGATATCGTCGTTGGTCTAGACGGCGAGCTCGGAACCGCGATGCGCGGCACCGATACGCGCGTTGCTCACGGATTCAGCCGATGGCTGTTCGACCTGCATCCCAAGCGCTGGCGCCGAACGACGCTCTGGCAAGTCGAGCGGACGATGGTGAAGGAGATCAAGGTCGAGAGCGATCGCGCGAAATGGGTGTTCGTCCGCGCCGGCGCTTCCTGGAAAGCCACGCGCGACGGACGCACCGTGTCCTCTCTTTCGGCACAGCGCATCGGGGACCTCGTCAACGCCTTTCGCGAGCTACGGGCCGAAGACTTCGCGGAGGAGGGCGCCGACACCGGTCTCGACAAGCCATCGACGCTGCGGCTCGAGCTCGATGGCAGCAAACATGTCGGCGTCCAGATCGGCAAACAGCGGGCGAGCGGCGGTGGTCGCTACGCGCGCGTCGAAGGCGACCCGGCGATCTACGTGCTCTCCGAGTTCACCGGCGGCATCGTCGATCGCCTCGATGCGCCCTGATGTTCGGATGATGCGCATTTGCCTGCGCGAGTGGCCACTCCCGACGCGTCCATGCCGATTCAGCCTCAACCACTGACTCTCGCGCGTCGCAATTACGAGCGCATCTCGAGCTCGCGCATGCGAGCGGTCCGGATGGCGACGCGCCACGGAGTAGAGGTGTCTAACCGCCTACTAAAGGCCTGAAGGATGAAGGCGTCACCGTCTCCGATGCGTTCGACCGCGAGCGTCCCCCCACCTGTCGCGCGGCTGCTCGGTCTCTCCTCCGAACGCTCGAGAGCACGTTGGTGGTCGTGCTCGGGGCGAGCCCGTAGGTGGCGTCGTCAGGTCACGAGGAACTTCGACGCGCTCGCGTCCAGCCGATTACACGTGTAAAAAAAACCGCGCACCCCAGATCGACTACCCAACAACAGAGCGATCGGAAGACCATGGTGACGAGTGTTCGCAGACGTGATCGGTCGAGGCACACCTGGACAGGCGCATCAATCGGGGTAACAAGGATGGCCTCGTGACCAAACGTCCGCCGAAGACCGAAGCGACCCGCGCGAAGGAGATCATTGCCTCCCTCCAGATGGGTGAGCCCGGTTCGGCGGAGGTCTTCGACGCGTTCTGGAAGCTCGACGAGCTCTCGGTGGAGGTCGTCCGCGACGCCGTGGCTTCGTGGATGGGGCCGCTGTCCAGCCTCGATCAGCTCGACCCGGCGACGCGTCTGGCCCTGAAGTTACCGCCTCGTGCTCTTCGACTGAGGACACTCTCGGTCGTCAGGGATGCGGACATCCTCGATCTCGGACCGGTGGCGGAGGACCAGCTTCGACTCGCCGGCAAAAGCTGGGACGGCGTCGACCTCACGCCCGAAGAGCGTCTCGACGGCGAGGTCGAAGGCTCGTTTGCAGGGACCCTCGAACGCCGCGTTCTCGCGGACGCCGAAGCGCACGGCGCGATCCCACTCTTCGACGTCCTGCTCTTCGCCGGGGACGCCGGCGTCGTGTTCGCGGCGGGAACGACCGAGAAGGTAGCGCTGATGGCGTACGGCAAGGTCGAGCTCCGCGACCCACGTACGCGCGTTGCCATCGAGGAGGCGCTCGCACTGCCCGACGCTTTTCCCTCTGAGGACATCCCTCTTCAGCCCGTAACCGTCGCTCGGAAGATGGCGACGAAGGTGGCGAAGAAAAAGATGGCGACGAAGACGAAGCCCGCGACGAAGACGAAGGCGGCGAGGACGGCAAAGGTCAAACGCGCGCCGAATAAGGCCAAGAAGAGCGCGGCGAAGGCCCCGCGACGGCGCTAACCTCGAGATCGAAGGACGGCGCCGCCTCCATCCGAGAGCAGCTTGCGCAGGTCCGCGACCTCGCACTCCACCCGCGCCATCCACCCGCCTTTACCTTTGCGCGCGACGACGGTGGCCTTGCTCACTCCCCGCGCTCGAAGTTGTTTCTCCGTGCTCCGCGCGATCTCTTCGGCGGCGTGCCGGGCGGGATCCCGACGCGCGTTCTTCCGGAGCTGCCGCGTCCTTCGGGCCTCGCGCACGATCTCGGCGGCGCTGAGCTTCTCGACGCCGCGCCGTTGCCCTCTAACGACGGCTCCGACCCGCACGATGTCCGCTCCGGTCTCCGCAGCCGCCGTTGCCGCGGCGAGGCGCACGAGGCCGTGAGCCTTCTCGAGCCCGAGCTCCAGGGCTTGACGCTTGCTGTAATTCTCGACGACGTCGATCAGCTTGTAGGCCTGCGACTTTCCCATGACGCCGTGCTGCTCGAGCATCTCGACGAACGTCTTGCAGCCGAGCGTGACGAAGAGCTTCTTCCGGAGGAGCTCACGAAGCGCGGTGCCGAGCGAATAGAACTCCTGCGCGATGCGCCCTTTGCTCGTGGCGATTTGCGCGAGGAGCTCCTCGGCGCGTTTTGTTGCCGTGCGGGTAAGGACGGCGACTTCTTTTTTGGAGACGACGAGCGATGACGACGTGGATTTCTTTTGCATGACGACAACCCCCCTTTTTGGTGGGGCGAATGTCGCACGCCGGGGGCCTCCATTCCAGGTGCTGGAATATTCTTCCAGGTGCTGGAATGGCTTTGGGTCACCCGCGAAATAAGCCGCCGTCGGTGAAGCCCCCCAACGTACTTAGGCCGGGTCAGTCATCGGCGGGCCCTGCTGCGCGTGGCTATTTTGCTCCGATTGGTTGGTCCACGTCGTGACGAGTCCCGCGTCGACCAGCATCTTCGCCGGATCAGCCTCTAACCAAAGGACGAGCTTCCCTCCGAGGGATGCCGGCGAGAAACCCGCGTCTGCGACGGCATCCGTGGCGGCATCTGCGCCAAGCGCACCATCCGTTGCTGCGCCATCGAGCCCGGCATCGGTGGAGCCGTTCGTCTGATCTGCAGAGGGTCGATGACGAAGAATGTAGGAAAACCAAGGCTCCTCGCGATCGCAAGCAGCTCTCAGTTGGAGACGGAATCCCTCCGCAGTTGATCGTCGAAATTGCGCCAGGTCGACCTAATTTGAGGCGACGCGATTGTGGCGCTCGGCGCGTTCCGCTAGTCTCAAATTATGTCGCGGCATCGGCGGATCTTCGGTGCCGTGCTGGCCGGAGCCGCGTGCGTGTCGTGCGCGCAGCTCTTCGGAATCGACGACCTCGCCTACGTGACGGGGGGCGCCGACGGCTCGGTAGACGGCGCGATCGACGGCTAGATGGTTGGCAGCGCACCGAACGAAGGGGGACGGATGGACGCGGCGTCGCCGTTCACCAAACGGAAGGTGCCTGGCGTCGTGCTGTGGCTCGAAGCGCGGGACGGCGTCAACGGCGCGGCAGGAAGCGGTATCGTGCCCCACGACGGCGACCTCGTGTCCGTGTGGTCCGACAGCTCGGGCAATCACAACGACATGCGAGAACCGCGCTCCGTGCCCGGTATCGTGTACCGGCAGACCGGGCTGAATGGAGGGCCTGCCCTGGAGCTCTCTACGTTGGCCAGCCCGGGATCCCAGAAGCGCCTGGAAGCGGCTGACAACGCCACGCTCCGCTTTGGGGTGAACAACTTCGTGGTCGGAGGCTTCACGGCGCGCGGACTGTCAGGCTCGCCTTATTTCTTGTTTGGCAACGAAGCGAGCGGAACTTATTTCACGATAATCATGAATAGCGCGCGGTGGCCATACTTCGGCGTGTGTGGGCTGGCGCCCGATGCAGCCTTCGCTTGCTCCGCTTGCTCCCTGGCAGGATTCACGCCCGACGCCGGTCCCCTCACGCCGACGTTCTACAGCGCTCACCGTGTTGCCATGGGCGGGGGCATGCAGACGGTCGATTTGAAGGAAAACGGCGGGTTCGAGAACAGCCAGGCGGGGGCCCTCGTCGACGTGAACTCGGGCGCGGCACTCACGTTCTCCGTCTCCGACGGCACCTTCCGCGTCGCGGCCCTCATCCTGATCAGCAGCGCCTCCTTCGGCGACCCCGAACGCCAAAAGGTCGAGGCCTATCTACGAGCGAGCTGCGGGCTTTAGACTCCTACCGGACATGCCTTCGGAGTCAGTTCGAGCGAATCTACACTATGGTAGGCCCCTTTCCATCAAGCGCGCCGGTACCGTGTTCGCCGCGTGCGTTCTCGCGAGCGGGTCGGCTCGGGCCGAGGTGCCCGACAGCGCCAGGAGCTCCCCGCTCGCGGTGGTGCGCTTTGCCTTCTGGGGTGCCGACGGCTGTCCGACCGAGCAAGACTTCGTCGCTCAGGTGAGCACGCGCACCGCGCACTTTCGGATCGCCGGGCCAGCGGAGCGCGCCCGTACGTTCTTCGTCACGGTGAAAGAGCTGCCTGACGATGCGACCGATCGGTTCGTTGGCGCGCTCATGGTGCAAGAAGAGGACGGCCGAAAATCAGAGCGGAGCCTCGCGGGGGCGGATTGCGCACAGGTCGCGACGGCGCTTTCCATCGTCATCGCCATCGAGCTCGACCCCGAAGCCGCGGCCCGCGAGCCGAAGGAGCCTCCGCCCGTCACCCCGGTGGCGCCGCCGCCCCCCCCGCGCGTCCAGATGGTGGAGAGATCGCCGTGGAGGGTCGGAGCGATCCTCGGAGGCGGGCTCGTGAGCGCGCTCGCTCCAACTCTGGCGGGCAGCGCCGAGCTGAGCATCGAGCTTCGTCGCGAGAGCCCGCGCCTCCTCGCGCCGGTTTTCCGATTTGGTTTTGCGTTCTCCGGGAACTCGACCCACCGCGACGTCGGGTCCGCCCAGATCGTGGTCTTCACGCCGTCGCTCGAAGCGTGTCCGGTGCAGCTCGCGCTCGCCGCGCGAAGGCTGATTTTCGAGCCCTGCGCGCGTATGACGGCAGGTTTTTATTACGCGCAGGGAAGCACTCCGACGCCGGCGCGCGGACAGAATCAGCTCGCCATCTGGGGCTCGCTCGGCGCGGTCGTGCGGGCGCTGTGGCTCTTCGCTGGCCCAGTATTTTTCGAAGTCGACGGGGAGATCCTCGCTCCCCTCGAGCGAGACCGCTTTTATTTCGGTGAGGTCCGCACGAGCCCGCTCTATTTCCAGGCCCCCCCGGTGGGCTTCCGTGGAACAATCGGCGTCGGTGTTCACTTTTTGTGATCACGGAGGGGCTCGCTTCGCATTAGCGGCCGTGTACCGATGGGAAACACAGCGATCTGTCGCATCTTGGCCATCGGCGTGGCCTAACCTCGTGCTCCAGCCGTCCACCAAAGCCCGCGCGGTAACTGCGCGCGTGGAAGCCCGGGACACGAGGCGCAAGGACCCTCCGGCGTCCATTCGGGGTCTCCTCGCCGAGCATCATGATTCGATCTGGCGTCTCCTTAGGAGATTCGGCGTGCCGGATGCCACTGTCGACGACGCGACCCAAGAGGTGTTCTGGATCGCCGCGCGACGCCTGGCCGATATCAAGGCCGGAAGTGAGCACGCTTTTCTTTTTGGCGTCGCCATTCGTGTTGCCGCCGAAGCGCGCCGCGTCCAGCAGAAGAACCGCGAGCTCACCGGAACGGACAAAGTCGATCACGCGCGAGACACGACGCCGAACGCCGAAGAGCTCCTCGATCAGCATCGCGCCCGCGGTCTCCTCGACGACGTGCTCGACGAGATGACGGTCGATCTCCGGACGACGTTCGTCCTCTTCGAGCTAGAAGAAATGGAAATCCAAGAGATCGCCGATCTCCTTGAAATACCGTTGGGATCGGTGGGCTCACGCCTTCGCCGCGCGCGCGAAGAGTTCTCCACGATCTCGAAGCGAGTCCGGGCTCGACTCAATTTTTCAGGAGGCACGTCATGAAGCGAATGCTCGCCGAATCGGATGACGCGTTCGAGCTGGCGCTCCTGCGTTCCGCAAAAATGGACGCTGCACCGAGTGACTCCGCGGAGAAGGCTGCCCTCGCGCTCGGCGCCACCTTGACGGTGGCAATCGCGGTTTCTGCAGCGTCCTCGACAGCGGCTGCGAGCGGCACTTCCAAAGGCGCAGCAGCGGCGGGAAAGCTCGGAGCGATCGCGGTGTGGAAATGGATTGGCCTCGGGATCATCGTCGGAAGCACGGTGACGATGGGGACGGAGCATGTCGTTCGTCACGCGGACCCCGCAAGCAACCCCTCGCATCGGGAAGGGCAAGGCGAGGGCACGATCGCACCAACGCGCGCCGAAGCCATCGCGCCGCCGCCCCCTGCCGCCGTTGCCATTCCAGAGATCATCGAGCCGGCGCCTGTCGCCGCGCTGGCGAGCACTCCCTCCGCACGACCTGCGCGCGTCGAAGCACCGCCTCCCTCAGCGGCCGCTATTTCAGCTGAAATCGCGGCGATTTCTGCTCCGCCGGTAGCCTCCGCCAGCGCGCCTGCAGTCACCATCGCGGCGCCGAATGCCTCCGCCCTCGCCACCGAGGTCGTGGCGCTCGATCGCGCGCGCCGGGCCCTCGCCGCGAAAGATCCTGCGGAGGCCATCCGCCTTCTCGACGTCTACGAGCGCGACGTGCCGGTGCGCGTCCTCGGGCCCGAAGCTCAAGTCCTCCGCATCGAAGCGGTCGCGGCTCGCGGCGATCGCGCGGAGGCCAAGCGGCTCGGCGAGCAATTTCTCTTGGTCTACCCGCGTGACCCTCATGCCGATCGCGTCCGCCGCTTGCTCGCGACCATGTCGAATTTGTGATCACGAGCACGGTCACCAACGATTAGGACGCACATGAACAATCTTGCCCTTACATTTCTCGCCGCCGTCGCTCTTTCGTTTGGGTGCACGCCAAGCAACTACGACCTCGGTCCCGGCCAGGCGCAACCGGCCGTCAACTCAGGCAGCGCCGACGGCGGCTTGGATTACAAGATCGTCCTCGCGGAGCTCTACGCGACGGACCCGCTTCGTCACAACTACGATTTCGTTCGCGAGGACTACGGCGGCGTCATTCAACACGGAACGCTCTACAACGCGGGCAGCCATATCGACTACTCCACGTACTACGCGAACGATTTCACCGTCGCGATTCAGGGCGGAAATCGAGGCCTGATCGTCGATCTCGGCACCGATGACGAGGTCGCAGCCGGGCTGGGCGTGATGCAAACCGGCGGGGGCGGACAGGGCTTCGCGGGGCTCCTTCTCCGCGAAGGGCATTTCGGCTTGGCAGCGGCCGACGCCGTCCTCGATCGCCCGAAGAGCGAGATCATGTATGAGGCGCACGCGGCGCCGAAGAACATGCACGTGTTGCTCATTCGCATCGTCGACAGCTCCGACCCAACGCTGGACCTGGTCGTGAAGCTAGCGGTCGTATCGCTCGCCTCAGGCGATCGCGTGGCCTTCGAGTGGATGCGCCTGCGCTGAACGAGTCTTCGTAGAGCAGCTTTTTAGATCACTTTTCTTTCAACGGAGAGGTACCAAATGAAACCCAAATGCCTTGTCTTGGCAGGCGTACTCGTGTGTGTGTCGATCGCTTGCGGCACTGAATTCGACGATGGACGAAGGGCGGCGCCACGCGCCACGGAGTACGACGCGGGCGTCAACGACTCCGCAGCGCCCCCCCACCCGAGCGATGGCGGAGGCGCTGCGGACACAGGAAATCAGGTCGATCCAGGCCCTCCAGCGTGCACCGCCGAGGATCCGGACGCCGGCGGCAGCTCGGCCTACTGCTCCCCATGCAAGGCGTGCAACGGGATCGACGTCTGTCAGGACGCGTGCTTCGGTCCGAACTGCTGCCAGCTGAATTGCGAATGCCGAAGCGCGTCCGGTTCGATCTCGGCGAGCGACGCGCGCCTCTATTGCCATCTGTTCTGCGACGGTCGCGACCGCTAGGGCGACCCGTCGAAGGTGAATTTGAAGCGAGCGCTGGCGCCATCGAGGATGGTGACGCTCGAGATTTTCGGCTTGCCGGTCGGTGGATCGCAGCGCAGTTGGTGGGGAGCCGCGCCGAGCTCGACCGACACGGGCGTCGGACCGTTGGTCGCACCGTCGACGAAGGGGTGCACCACGGAGTAGACGCGACGACCTGCGGCGCTAGTGATTTTCCGTCGACGATGGGGGGGGATCGACGCTCACCGCAGGGAGCTCGTCGACACATGCGAGAACCGAGCTCCGATACCTTGCCCGGTATCGTGTATCGGCAGACCGGGCTGAATGGAGGGCCTGCCCTGGAGCTCCCTACGTTGGCCAGCCCCGGATCCGCGAAGCGCCTGGAAGCGGCCGACAACGCCACGCTCCGCTATGGGGTGAACAACTTCGAGGTCTTCGTGGTCGGAGGCTTCACGGCGCGCGGACAAGAAATGTCGCGCTCGCCTTATTTCTTGTTTGGCAACGGAGCGGGCGGACCACATTTCGAGCTCTCCGAGTCAATCGATATAAATAGCGCGCTCCGGCCATGCTTCGACGTGTGTGGGCTGGCGCCCGATGCAGCCTTCGCTGATCAGCAGCGCCTCCTTCGGGTCGAGGCCTATCTACGAGCGAGTGGGGCTCGTGAATGTAGGAAAACCAAGGCTCCTCGCGATCGCAAGCGGCTCTCAGGCGCCATCGCGGCCGGGGTTCATCTGTACGAAGACCTCACGGGGGACCACGTTTAATCGGATCCAGTAATGTCGAGAACGGCGTGTCGGCTCCGTCCTATATTTAAAGGCACAACAAGGACAAAGGAGAACGACAATGAAATTCATGCTGATGATGCACGCGCCTCGCGGGACCGGCGACTACCAGGTCAACGCGTGGAAGCCGGAGGAGCTCCGGGCCCACATCCAGTTCATGAAGGACCTCAACAAGGACCTTCGTGAAGCAGGAGAGCTCGCCTCCGCGGAAGGCCTCGCGCCTCCGGGGCAAGCCCGCATCGTCCGTTCGCAGGGCGCCGGCGCACCCGAGGTAACGGACGGTCCCTTCGCCGAGTCCAAGGAGTTCCTCGTGGGCTACTGGATCGTCGACGTCGAGAACGCGGAGCGCGCGTATGCCATCGCCGGTAAAGCGTCGACCGCGCCGGGCCCGGGTCGAAAGCCGCTCGGCCTCAAGATCGAGGTGCGTCAGGTGATGAGCGCACCTCCCGACTCGCTGTGAACGGCGAGCACCTGCTCCGTGAGCTTGCACCTCAGGTGCTCGGCGCCGTCGTGCGTCGCTATGGCGACTTCTGAGCGGCGGAGGACGCGGTGCAAGAAGCGCTCATCGCCGCTGCGGTCGAGTGGCGACGCACCGGTGTGCCCGAAGATCCTCGCGCGTGGCTGATCCAGGTCGCCGGTCGAAAGCTCACCGACCAGTTCCGGTCCGAGTCGGCGCGCCGTCGGCGCGAAACGAAGATCGTCCTCGAAACCCCGCCGGAGAAGAACGTGGTCCTCGCTCCCGACGAAGCACCCGAAGGAGAGGACGACACGCTCGTCCTTCTCTTCATGTGCTGCCATCCGGCGCTCACACGTCCCTCCGCGATCGCGCTGACCCTCCGCGCGGTCGGCGGTCTCACCACGACCGAGATCGCAACCGCGTTCTTCGTACCCGAGGCGACGATGGCGCAGCGAATCAGCCGCGCCAAGCAGAGCATCAAGAGCTCCGAAGTGCACCGTCAGACAAAGGGCCTCGTGATGCCGCCGCCAGAGGAAGCAAACGCGCGCCTCGCGGCCGTCCTCCACGTCCTCTATCTGATCTTCAACGAAGGCTACGCGACGAGCTCGGGGGAAGCGCTCCAACGGGTGGATCTCTCACGTGAAGCGATCCGCCTCGCTCGTGCGGCCCACGCGCTCCTTCGGGACAGCAGCGAGGTGAGCGGCCTCCTCGCGCTCATGCTTCTCACCGGCGCCAGGCATGCCGCGCGATCGGGACCAAACGGCGAAATTGTCCCGCTCGACGAGCGGTGGGCTCATACCTTCTTCAGGCCGCCATTGCGGCGGTGCACGATGAAGCGGCGCGCGCCGAAGACACGGACTGGCCGCAGATCGTTGCGCTCTACACCGCGCTGATGCGGATGTCCGACAACCCGATGGTCGCGCTGAGCAACGCGGTCGCCGTCGCGATGGCGCGGGGACCGACTGAAGGGCTCGCTCTCCTCGAGAAGCTCGATCGCGATCCGCGCATCAAGGATCACTACCGGCTCGATGCCGTGCGCGCCCACCTCCTCGAGCGCTCCGGTAAGATCACGACCGCCCTCCCCTACTACGAGGCGGCCGCCGAGAAGACGGCGAGCATCCCGGAGCGCAGCTACCTGCTCCTGAAGATCGCCGGTCTCCGTGCGGGCCTACCCTGACTTCCAACAACTAGAAGAGGACCATGGCGATCACGCAAAGCTCGTAGCCAGCGGCGAGCGCGCCGAGCACCCAGCGAAAAGGATTTGCGCCGCGCAGAAGCTCCTCTGTGCCCCACGCGACACGCGACAAGCGTGGTCGCTGGCCAAACGGCGAGCGGCGCATTCGGTAATTGCGCGATGACGATTCGGCCTGTGGAGCGATCGCGAAACCACCAGTCGATCCACGGGTCGCGCTCGCTCTTTTCATCGTTGGAATGTAGGAAAACCAAGGCTCCTCGCGATCGCAAGCGGCTCTCAGTGTGGAGACGGAATCCCGCTTATCCGCAGTTGATCGTCGAAATCGACCAAGCCGGCCTAATTTGAGGTGTGCCCCGCTCATTTCTGATAACCGTTGGCGCATGAAAATCGGCCGTTCCGCAGCGGTTCTTGCGTGGGTCTCGTCGCCCGTCCTCGTGGTGCCCATGATCATCGCGGCGTGCGGGAGTGACTCCGAAACGACGGCGGCCGTCGACGCCAGCGCCGCCGACGCGACCGCCGATCGTATGCAGGTCGCACCCGACGCTCCGATCGACACCGATGACGCCAGCGTGCGGGCGGACGCACAGGTGGATTCGGGACGCGATGCAGGCACCGACGCGTCCGCGGATGCGAGCGATGCCGGTACCGCGTGCACGCTCGGAGACGGCGGCTCGGGCCTGCTCTGCAGCGGCACGTGCGTCGACGTCACGAGCGATCCACAGCATTGCGGATCGTGCGAGGTCGCCTGTCAGCCCGGCTCGCTTTGCTCGGGCGGATGCGTCGACGTCGCTGGATCGCTCTCGGGCCTCCGCTGGACGCTTCCGTGCACGGCCAATGGTCCGCAGGCCGAGGTCTGCATCACCAACCCCACCCAGACCCAGACGGCGACGCTCAACGGGACGACGGGAAAGGTCTACGACGTGACGTTGCATCTTCGCGGCGTGGTCGAGCAGAAGACGTACAACGGAAGCGCTGCCCCCGATGGCGGGCTCGCCGATGGCGGCGTGAACCCCACGTTCTTTGTGGTCGGCGGCGCGCCGAATGCCGATGACTGGAACGTGTACCAGCTCGCCGTCTCCGCTCCGCCTTACACCGCGTATCTCAACAACGGCGCGTCCAACCACTTCTACACCGACGCGCTCGACTACACCGTGACGGTGCAGATGAAGGCCGGCGCCACGGTGACGCTCACGGCCAATCCGTCCGACAACGGACCGTACGAGATTCGCAATCGCAACCAGTTCGACGGGGGCGCCATCGTGATCCCCGACGCTGCGCCGGCGCCGGACGCGCTCAGCGGCCAGTTCGTCCAGATGGACGTGGTGGGCGTGACCGTCGCTCCGTGAGCGGCTGAAAGGCGCACGCGAGCGCGGCTTCCACAGGACATCGTGAAAGCATCCACGCGCCGGCGGCGCGAATGTAGGAAAACCAAGGCACGCTTCGGGCTCAAGACGGATGCGGCCGCGCTGCGCGGGTCACTCCGCCGAGGCGCGGTGCTGGTCATGAGCGACGGGGCACGGACCGTGCGGGCGAGCGGTCCGTTCGGCGAGATCGTCCAGCGGCGCGGAGCCGCAGCGATTGCAAACTTCCGCGAAAGCGAGGCGTTCACGGCAGCGATCTGCGCAGCGCTTTCCCGAGCGGTCGTTCTCGCGGATCAGCCCATCGCGAGCTCGACGGCGAGGAGCGGCGTGACCCGGAAGTGAAGGCGTCGTGCCATGTTGAGGATCGGGCCGCGGGCGACTGCGACGGGGCACGTCAATTTGTACCAAGGCACCTTTACTTGGGTCTTGCTCGGCACGACCGAGCTGGTCGAGTTGTGCGTTCCGCCCTTTGGGTGAGCATCGAGCATCGCGGTGAGCGCGTACCTCCAGCTCTGCACGCGTTCGTTGAGCGCCTTGGCCATTTTCTTGGGCCTCAGCACGATGGCGCGACTCTTCGCCGCTTTCTCCGACCACTCGAAGGGGAGCTCTGGCCATGCTCGAAACGCGGGCGCCGGATTGCGAAGCCACGCGATCACGTTCTCGGTCCTGGCCGATGCGGGCGAGTCGTCGAGCGGGAGCGCGCCCACGATGCTTACGTGCTTCGGGCAGTCATTTACGGGGGATGCCCCGTTCCCTGTTGAACTTCGTTTAGCAGCGACGGCGTGAACGACTCCTTACGCGACCTTTTTCTGGACTGCTACTGCCGACTTCGCGATGGGTC
>JAYTOU010000085.1:0-6044 GCA_043747615.1 Myxococcales bacterium
TTGGTCGACTTCGAGGATCAACTTCGTGCTTCGCGCGTTATGTCGCCTTTTCGGGAGGCTCTTGCTTTTCAAAACCTCGTTCGATTTCCTACGTCCCCGCGCGGGCGCCTGCACTAAAGCTTCCCGTTCGTACGATGGCGGCGAACAGAAGGAGGGTCGCGGGATCGGCGGGGGCTCTCATTGTTCGTCTATCGAAACGGTGCGGTTCCCCAAAGCTAGCTGCCGGGAGCGGCGCGGCGAAGCTAGATCTCTCGTCATGGTTCATCCGCGTACCCGCTCAGTCCTCGCCCCGTGGCTCGTCACCCTCGCGCTCATCGGCTGCGACGAGCCAAAGCCGCCCACGCCGGCGAGCCCACCGGCTTCGGCCAGCGTCGCGGCGACCGGCGCGCTCCCGGCCACGCCGGCGGCCTCCGCCACGCTGGTCGTTCCCCCTCCGGCGCCTGCCGCCACCTACGACGTGGACGTGAGTCACTCGCGCCTCACGTTCAGCGTCCGCCACATGATGGTATCGAACACCCGCGGCCAGTTCGGAAAGTTCGCAGGAACGGCGTACGTCGACGAAGCGAACCCTGGCGCCTCGACGGTTCATCTCGAGATTGAGACGGCCTCGATCGACTCGAGCGACCCGAAGCGCGACGAGCACCTGCGGAGCGCCGACTTCTTCGACGTGAAGCACTTTCCGAAGATGACGTTCCGCTCGACGCAGGTGGAGCGTGCCGGCGCGGGATGGAAGGTCACCGGAGAGCTGACCATCCGCGCCATCACGCGATCGGTCGTCCTCGATGTCGACGCCATCAGCCCTCCCGTGAAGGACCCGTGGGGTGGGGTTCGACGCGGCACGCGTGCGCGGGCCAAGCTGGATCGCAAGGCGTTCGGGCTGGTCTGGAACAAGGCCCTCGAAGCGGGCGGCGTGGCCGTGGGTGACGAGGTGACGCTCGATCTCGAAGTGGAGCTGCTCGAAAAGAAGGCGCCGTGAGGGCAGCGCGCGTAGCTCGAGATCGCCGCGGTGGTCTTCGCCGCGACCCGACGGAATACTTCGAGAACGACGTGGCGAGGAGGGGACCCTCATCCAGGTCGCCGATCACCTCGATGAATTGGATCACGGCATCGATCGCAGCTGGTCATCGACGCCGGCGTCGACCTTGCGGTCGTCGATCCCTTTTCCACCGACCTCGCAATGCCCGTACGCGCGGCGCTGGCGAAGCCGTTCGCTGGGCGCTCGGTGGTACCTCTCGACTTCAGGCGCCCCGAAGCGGCGCAGGTAAGCGTCAGCGCGGGTTCATCCGAGCGGTGCGCCTCCGCCGTTGGGCGGTCGCGCTGACGCGGTAGCGAGCGCGCCAAGAATCTCCTCGTCTTCGAGCTCGCCCCCCACGAGTCGTCCGCGGTGACGGAACGTCGGAACGGCGCTCACTCCATCGCGTCGTGCTTGCTCGATCGCCCGCGTGACGGAGGCGTGCGCCTCGTCGGTCAACAACCGCCGACGAAGGTCCTGGCCATCGAAGCCGTTGGCGGTGGCGACGTCGGCGAGCGTGTCGATCGCGCCGATGTCGCGCCCCTCCTCGAAGTGCGCGCGGAAGAGAGCATGCACGAGCCGGCTGGGATTCTCTTCGAGAGCGACAATCGCGACGAGGCGGTGGGCGAGCAGCGTGTTGGGCTCCCGCGTCATCCGGTCGAAGCGAAAAGTCGTGCCACGCGCGTCGCCCGCTCGACGAACGCGCTCCCACGCCTTGGCGGCGTTGGCGGCGCTCCCAAACAGCTCAGCGAAGAACGACGTGCGCTCGACGCCGCCAGCCGGCAGCGTGGGCTGCAGTTGAAACGGGCGCCACACGATTGGCGCCATGGTCGCCGCAGAGCCGAGCAGCCGCCGGATGCGATCTTCGCTGAGGTAACACCAAGGACACACGAAGTCCGCATAGACCTCGAGGCTCATGTTGACCGTGGCCCGAGGCGTGTGCCGAGGGAAGGAACACTCATGACAGGTGACCCGCGTTGTCCCGCGCAAACGCGGCGAGCGAGAGCGGGTGCCGCCCGACCACTTTCAGCACGGTGTCCGTGGTCCCGGCCAGTCCTCCGCTGCGAGCGTTGCGGTTGATTTGGAGGACCACGTCCACCACGGACGGCGGTAGGCCGGCAGAGGAAAGCGCGCCGGAAAACGAGGCCTCATCGAGGTCGGTGTACGCGACGGGTCTTCCTAGTCCTTGCCCGATCTCCGCGGCGGCGTCTGCGAACGTCAGGGCGCTCGGTCCGGTGATGACCAGGTCACGTCCGTGCCGCCCGGGGGACTGGAGCACGCAGTCCGCTACGGCGGCGATGTCGCGCGCACCGACGAACGCCACGCGCCCATCGCCAGCCGCGCCATAGATGGCGCCTTGCGCGATGGTCGTCGCTGAGCCGAAGAAATTCTCCATGAACCAGTTCGGCCGCAGGATGGTGTGCGCCACGCCCATCCCCGCCAGCACGGCCTCGAGTCGGTGATGGACGCGGGCGAGGTGGACGACGTGGTCGGCGCTCGGAGCAATCACGGAGACCTTGACGAGATGCTCGACGTTCGCGCGCCTCGCCGCCTCGAACGCGGCGCGCTCGGTGGCCTCCTGGTCTCCGTCGGAGTTGATCGTGAGAAACGCGCGCCGCACGCGTGAGAACGCGGCGTCCGCCACCGCGCGCTCCTGCAGACTGCCGACCACGAGCTCCACGTTCGGACCGAGAAGTGATTTTGCGCGCGCCTCGTCTCGCGACACGATGCGAACGCGTTCACCGCGGGCGACGAGGAGAGGGACGAGATGACGACCGATGGTGCCGGTGGCTCCGAGGACGAGGTTCATGGTTTTGCTCCAGTGGGTGCGCGCACGGTGCGCGAGACCGGAGCTTGGCGCGTGATAAGTCCAACGAAAAGTCAGTAAATGTTGCTGGACTTCATCTGCTTAAGAGATGATGTCCGGATGGCGCGACCGACGCTCGATCAACTGGAGGTCCTCTTGGCGGTCGCGGAGGCGGGAAGCTTTTCCGCCGCTGCAAAACGCCTTCGCCGCGCGCAATCGGCGGTCAGTTACGCCATTGGCGAGCTCGAACGGCTGCTCGACGTCGTTCTCTTCGACCGGACTCGCTACCGCCCTCAGTTGACTGCGACGGGGGAGGTGTTGCTCGCGACCGCCCGAACCGTGCTCGGCGACATGCAACACCTCGAAGCCGCCGCACGCGCCTCGGCGATCCGCGCCGAACCCCGCGTCGAGATTGTCGTGGACGCCATATTTCCGCCGTGGGTCCTGCAGCGTGCCGCGCAAGCGTTCGCTCAGCGTTACCCGAGCACCGAGCTGATCGTCCGAACCGAATCCCGGTTGACGCTCCTGCAATTGTTGAACGACGGCATTGCGACGCTCGGGGTCTGCGCACAGCCGACGAAGCTTCGCACCGGATTGGCGCGTCGCGCCTTGCGAACCTTCGATGCCGTTGCCGTCGCGGCGCCTACCCACCCTTTGTTCGCTGCGGTCAGCCCGATACCTACCCGTGCGTTGCGCCGTCACGTGCAATTGATTCTTACGGAGCGCGACGCCCGTGCGCGACGAGCCGACGGAGATGCCGTCAGCGGCGGCGCGTCGTGGCGGGTGACCGACGTGACGACCAAGCACGCCTGGCTCGTGGCCGGTCTCGGCTGGGGCTTCATGCCGATGGAGTGGATCGACGCCGACCTTCGAGAGAATCGGCTCCGGCGACTCGCGCTGGCGGACCACGCGGAGATCCGAGGAACGTTCTATGCGGTCTACCCAGCGGCCAAGCCGCCCGGTCCGGCGTCCACGTACCTGGTCGAGCGCCTGCAGTAGGGCCTTCTTCGAACGTCGGGCTCGCGCGATCGGTATGAGGCAGCGACGTCGATCGCTGCTTCACACCAACCCGCTCCTCTACTTCGTGGTCATCCCGCCATCGACGACCATCGCGCTCCCGGTCACGAACGAAGCCGCGTCGCTCGCGAGGAAGCTAACGGCC
Organism: Myxococcales bacterium; assembly: GCA_043747615.1. Taxonomy (GTDB): domain Bacteria; phylum Myxococcota_A; class Polyangia; order Polyangiales; family Polyangiaceae; genus JAYTOU01. Next base: position 3,982 of record JAYTOU010000085.1, read on the forward strand.
GCCGCGAGCTCCTCGGACCTCGCCACGCGTCCCAGTGCGTGCAGCGATGCGATGTGAGCCGCCGACTCGGGCGTGGCTCCCATCGTGGAGCGGAACATCGGGGTGTCGACGCCTCCCGGAACCAGCGCGTTCACGCGGATACCCGCGCCGGCAACTTCGAGCGCGAGCGTCTTCGCGAACGCGACGATGGCCGCCTTGGTGGCCGCGTAGGCCGACACGCCCGGAAAGTTGACGCCATTGCCGACGGTGGAGGCGACCAGCACGATCGAGCCCCCCTTGGTCATCGCCCTCACCGCTGCGCGCGAAACGAGAAACGTACCAATGAGGTTCACGTCGACCGCGGCGGTGAAGTCGGCGAGCGTCTGGCTCGCGACCGGACCCGGGTTGCCGAGCGTTCCATGGCTCGCGATCACGACGTCGACGCGGCCGGCCTCGTCGACGACCTGGTTGAAGAGCGCCTCAACGTCCTTCTCGCGCGATGCGTCGGAGGCGACGAACCGAACGTTCTTTCCAAATCAGTCGCCTTGGTCGACTTCGAGGATCAACTTCGTGCTTCGCGCGTTATGTCGCCTTTTCTGGAGGCTCTTGCTTTTCAAAACCTCGTTCGATTTCCTACGTCCCTCTACCCCGAGCCGCCTCCCGCCCATCTTGCGCCGAGCTGCCAGGAGGCCGGGGTGCTCGGCATCCTGTGCGGGATCATTGGCACCATCCAGGCCACGGAGGCCATCAAGCTCATTCTCGGAAAGGGCGACACTCTCGCCGGGCGTTTGATGACGTACGACAGCTTGAAGATGAAGTTCCGCGAGCTCAAGCTTCGTCGCGACAAGGACTGCCCGGTGTGCGGCGACAAGCCGACGATCACGTCGTACATCGACTACGAAGGCTTCTGCGCGCTCTAAGTAGGATTTCATGACAAGTGCTCGGCGCCCTCGGCAATCCCCTAAAGTAACGGATTGGCGCACTTGATTTCGCCGGCAACATGCTGAGCGACGCAGCCACCTCGAGCTCCTACTACGCAAAGTGCAAGATCGCCTGCACGCCGATAGAGAAGCCCTGCCTGTCGCAAGACGTCAACGCGTGCATCGAGACCTGCACGGCGCTCACCGACGGCCTCGCCCTCGGGTGCGCTCAGTGCGTCATCGAGCATTCCGGCTACAGCGGGACCAACTGCGATCCGAGCTGCACCGCCGCGCCGTGCGCCACGTGTAGCTTTTCCGGCGGCGGTGGGTCAGGCCTCTGCGAGAGCAACGACTGCGCGATGGGCATGCCATGTCCCGGGTGCCTGCAAAGCGACGAGCGGTGCAACGGCTTCAAGCTCGCCAAGACCACCGACTCCGCGTGCGCCTCGCTGTGTAAGTGAGGGCGGAATGGATCGCGGGGCGGCGTCGTTCGTAGAATAGGAAAGCCATGAATCCCTACGCCCCGCCGTCGACTGCCGTTTCGATCACCGAGAAGACAAAAAGCATTTCGTTCGGCGCATGGAAATTTTTCGGAACCCTCATCGCCGGCGCGCAGAAGGACGTTCTCGATGAGATCCGCCACGCCGAACTCTGCTTCTCCCTCAAGCGCGTCCGCCGCTGCGACGTGCCTGCGATCAACGCCCTCGAGGCCGCCGAGTACGCGAGCACGCGGGACGATCTCGTTCGCCGCGTCGAAGCCCTCGTCCACACCGCGCGACTTCACGCCGCATAGCCGCCATGTCATGCGCGGGCGATGAGGACGTAGGAAAACCAAGGCTCCTCGCGATGGCAAGCGGCTCTCATTTGGGAGACGGAATCCCGCTTATGCGAAGTTGATCGTCGAAATCGACCACGCCGACCAATTTGGAGATCCAGCGCTCGAGCAGGCGCTCACCGGGTCGGGTGGGCGCGTCGTGATCCGCGTGCTCCGCATGCACGGAGATGTGCCCGCAACCTGATGACGAGGCCGGTCTTCCGCAGCACGCGAAGATGGCGGCTCATCGCCGGACGAGCGGACGATTCAGGCTATTTTACAGGCTCACGGGGGCCCCGCAGCCGCTGCATGAACCACCAAAGGTGCCCTTCGGGATCCAGCGCGCCGTA
>JAYTOU010000086.1:0-72190 GCA_043747615.1 Myxococcales bacterium
CGTATGTAGCGTCCTCTGAGCCGCTTCCTTGCGGCAGAGCGACGGTGAAGGCACGCGCGCGATCAAGCTTGATCCAGAAGCGTCGCCCCTGAAATCCCGGCGCGGAGATCTCGAGCATCTCCGGGGTCTTCGAGGCGACGACGTCGCTGTGGTAGGGCAGGACGAGGCTCTGCCCGCGCAGGAGCAGCTTGGCCTGCGGCGCAACGGACTGGACGAGGAGATCTACCGGCGGGTCTGCTGGCGGCTTCGGTGGGGCGTTCACCGGTGTCGCCGGGATCTCCGTGGTCGCCTTGGTGCGCACGACCCACGCTACCCCCGCTCCAATGATCCCGAACGCGGCGAGTCCGCAGACCGCCCAGAACACGGGGGTCGGCTCGGGCGGGCGAGGCCTGCTCGGTCGCCGGTGGCGCGACGATTTGCCGGAACGCTGCGTGCTCTGGCTTGGCGCTTCGGGCTTCCCCATGTTCCCTCCCACGTCGCTGCGACGCCAAGGCTACCTCCGAAGGTCGCCTTTGTGGTGCTCGATGTGAATAACGTCGTGCCCAGAGACAGAATCGAACTGCCGACACGGGGATTTTCAATCCCCTGCTCTACCAACTGAGCTATCTGGGCCCCCCTCGGCCTTGCGGCTAGAGGCGCATGACGAATGCCCGAGAGGGTTCGTTGTTGTCAAGCGAGGGATCGAGGGCGGGACCAACTTTGCGTCACGAGAAACGGTCATGGTACGTTCGACACGGGGAATTTGACCGCTTCCGTGCAGCAATGCGCGTCGTTGGGTTGCCCAACCCGCATGGCCCTGACCGATCCCCTCGCACTCGTCGGAACCACGGTCGCGCAGAAGTACGCGGTCCAGGAGGTGGTTGGAGAGGGCGGATACGCCGTGGTTTACCGCGCGACACACCTGATCTGGAAGCGCCCGGTCGCCATCAAGGCGTTCAAGGGCCTCGCGGGTTTCTCCGCGGAAGACCGCGAGCGGCTGCTCGACGGATTCATTCAAGAAGGCTCTCTCCTCGCGGATCTCTCCGAGCGGTCGGCGGCCATCTGCCAGGCGCGCGACGTCGGGACGCTGACGACTCCGAACGGCGACGTGGTCCCCTACATGGTGCTCGAGTGGCTCGAGGGCTCAACGCTGGAAGCCGTTCTGCGCGACGAGATTGCCCGCAAGCTTCCCATGCGCACCCTCCTGGAAACGGTGGCGCTCCTCGAGCCCGTGGCCGAAGGGCTCGCGCTCGCCCATCGCAAGGGCATCGCTCACCGCGACATGAAGCCGGGAAACATTTTTATCCTCGGTGACCCGCGCAGCGCTTCGTACACCGTCAAGCTTCTGGACTTCGGGATCGCCAAGGTCGTGCAGAACGCTCAAAAATTGGCGGGCTCCTTCGCCACGACGAGCGGAGAAGTCACCTCGTTCACTCCGTGCTACGGGGCGCCCGAACAATTTTCGCGCACCTACGGACCGACGGGACCGTGGACAGACGTTTTCGCGCTGGCGCTTATCTTGGTCGAAGTGCTCACCGGGAAGGAGCCGCTCCCCGGCGACAACCTCGTGCAGATGGGGTACGCGTCGTCGGACACGCAGGTGCGGCCGACCCCGCGCACCGTCGGCGCCGAGGTCACGGACGACGTGGAGAGCTGCTTCAGGCGCGCGCTCGCCGTGCTGCCGACGGAGCGTTTTCCCACCGTCGGAGACTTCTGGAACGAGCTCCGTTCGGCGTGTCTTCTCGAGCCGATGCGGGGCGTCAACAGCTCCACCGCGCTACGCATGGTGCCCGCGAGCGCGCCGGGCTCGCTGCTCTCTCAACGAGAATTCTCGCCCGCGCAGCAGAGCACAGTGGGAGTGACTGGACCGCAGCCCGAAGGCCCCCGAGAAACTAAGAAACGCTCGACCGCGCTGTACGCCGTTGGCATCGCCGTCCCGCTGCTCGTCATCGTCGCCGGCGGCTTGATATACATCAACACCAAGAGCCCTCCGGTGATCAACGTCGTCACGCCCGTAGCGAGCACCCCGGCGCCTCCTGCGATTGCCGAGCCTCCAGCGTGCCAGAAGGGGATGAACCGAATTCCCGCGGGCAACTTCTTCATGGGATCCGACGACAAGGACGATCTCGACTTCGAGCGCCCCGCGCACAAGGTCAGCGTCACTGAGTTTTGCATCGACGAGTTCGAGGTAACGACCGAGGCCTACAAAGCCGCGAGCGACGAGGGGAGCGCCAAGCGCGCCGGCTCGACGAACGACTGGGTAGATATCTCGGCTGCCGACCACAAAGCCTTCGATCCTCTTTGCAACATCCGAGCGCCCGAAGTTCGCGCACGGCACCCGATTAATTGCGTGACGTGGGAGATGGCCGACGTCTTCTGCAAGGCCAAGAAGAAGCGCCTGCCAACCGAGGCCGAGTGGGAATACGCGGCGCGCGGTCCCGACGGACGAAAATTTCCCTGGGGCGACGCGCTACCCTCCGCAAGCTTCCTGAACGCGTGCGGCAAAGAGTGTGTGGCGTGGGGGAAGAAGAATCACCAGGAAGAGTCGGCGATGTACCCGGATGACGACGGCTTCGCGACGACGGCGCCAGTTGGCTCCTTCCCCGCCGGCAAATCGCGCTACGGGGTGCAAGACGTGGTCGGCAACGTGTGGGAATGGGTCAGCGACTGGTACGCGCCCTACACCGCCGACGACCAGAAGGACCCCAAGGGTCCGAAGAAGGGCGAGGCGCGGGTCATCCGCGGTGGATCCTGGAACGGTGCGCAGCCTTCCTGGGTGCGGCCCACGTTCCGTTACCGCGACACGCCGACGAAGCGGAGCTACGGCATCGGCTTCCGCTGCGCACAAGCCTTGTAGATCGATTCGAACTGGATGATGGCCCAGGCGTTCTGTCGCGAGGCTTGCCCCCCAGCCCACGTCATCCTAAGAGCTTCAGCCATGCGAACCCCGTGGATCGAGAAGCGCAAAGGCCAGCCCAACGTCACTCAGATGCACTATGCACGGAGCGGCGTGGTGACCGAGGAGATGACCTACGTCGCCCTGCGCGAGAAGGTCGACGCAGAGCTCGTGCGCAGCGAAGTCGCCCGCGGTCGGATGATCATCCCCGCCAACATCTTCCACACCAACCTCGAGCCCATGGGGATCGGCATCGCCCTCTCCTGCAAAGTGAACGCGAACATCGGCAACTCCGCGGTCACCAGCGACGTCGACAAGGAGCTACGCAAGCTCGCCATCAGCCTCAAGCACGGGGCGGACACCGTGATGGACCTTTCCACCGGCGGCGACATGGACAGCATCCGCGCGGCGATCATCAAAGCCTCGCCCGTCCCGATCGGAACGGTGCCGATCTATCAAGCGCTCATCCTCGCGAAGGACGTGAAGCGCCTCACCGCGGCCGACATGATCGACATCCTCGAGCACCAGGCGAAGCAAGGCGTCGACTATTTTACCATTCACGCCGGCGTCCTCGTCGAGCACCTTCCGCTCGTGAAGGATCGCATCACCGGCATCGTCTCCCGCGGCGGCTCGGTGATGGCGCAGTGGATGCTCGAGCACCACAAGCAGAACCCGTATTACGTGCACTGGGACAAGGTCCTCGAGATCTGCAAGAAGTACGACGTCTCGATCAGCGCGGGCGACGGCCTTCGCCCGGGTTGCCTCGCCGACGCGAGCGACAAGGCCCAGTTCGCGGAGCTGGCGACGCTCGGTGAGCTCACCAAGAAGGCGTGGGAGAAAGACGTTCAGGTCATGATCGAAGGGCCGGGGCACGTGCCGTTCGATCAGATCGAGATGAACGTGAAGAAGGAGATGGAGCTCTGTCACGAGGCGCCGTTCTACGTCCTCGGCCCGCTCGTCACCGACATCGCTCCCGGCTACGACCACATCACGAGCTGCATTGGAGCCACGATGGCCGGCGCTGCGGGGGCGGCGATGCTCTGCTACGTCACGCCGAAGGAGCACCTCGGTCTGCCCGACGAAGACGACGTGAAGCAGGGAATGATCGCCTACAAGATCGCCGCCCATGCCGCCGACATCGCCCGTCACCGCCCGGGTGCACGCGATCGTGACGACGCCCTCAGCCGCGCGCGCTACGCCTTCGACTGGAAGGAGCAGTTTCGTCTGTCGATCGATCCGGAGCATGCCCAGGCGCTGCACGACGAGACGCTCCCCGACGAGTACTTCAAGGGCGCAGAGTTCTGCTCGATGTGCGGCCCCAAGTTCTGCTCGATGCACATCAACCGTGCGGTCGCAGAGTTCAACGTGAAGCTCGAAGAGGACAAAAAATCCGGCCGTCGCACGCTCGACCTCTTTACCGCCCAATAACCCGCCCATGGCATCGACTCTCCGAAGTCTGGGGAATTTGGCTCTCGTTTTCATCGCCTTCGGCTGCGGGCGAAATGCGAACACGGCCGTTCCCGCGAGCGTCGATGCCGGTGCCGTGACTGCCGCGATGCTCGTGCGTCCCGCGGAGGTCGACGACTTGTGGACGCGGGCTGCGGCAGGGGAGGCCGACGATCTGGCCCGCCTCGCGAACCGTGAGGGCACGACGGGACTCATCGAGCGCGGGGGCGAACCCGCGTTTCGAAAGACGGCGATCCTTGCCCTGACGTACGCCGACGGCTACGACGCGCTCCCTTTCCTCGGAGAGGTCGCGGGCGGTACGGACGAAGCGAACGCGCTCCTGGCCGCGCAGACAGCCGTCGACATTGCCTCGCGCCCGCGCCGCTCGGTGGATCCCGAGGACGCCCTCGAAGTGCGCGAGGGCTGCGATCGTCTCCTCGCGATCGCGAAACAGACCGAGAAACCGAGGCGTTTGCGGGTCGCTCTCGTGCGTGCTCTTCGGATGTTCGCGGACCTCGGCTTCGTGAAGCCGGCGGACATCCCGACCGACGTCGACGCGCACTAAGGGATATGCCGCCTGATGTTCATCAACCGGCACAGGCTCCTGAAGGTCGGCTAGCCTGCCACAGATGACCGACCCCCTCTCCCTGCGCTCCGGGAACGTCTACTCGAACGAAGCATACCTGACGCAGCTCCTCGCCAAAGCCGTTGCGGCCAAAGCAAGCGACGTGCATCTCAAGGTCGGGCAGCCACCGGGCGCGCGCGTTCGCGGATCACTCGTGTTCTTTCGGGCCGAAGCGCTGCGCGGGGAGGACACGGAGCACCTCGCGCGTCACTTGATCCGTGAGCCGCAGATCAAAGACAACCTTGCGTCGCTCCGTGAATACGATGCAGCGTACGAGGCGCCAGGCGTCGGCCGTTTCCGGGTCAACATCTACCGACAGAAGGGAACCCTCGCCATCGTGATGCGCGCGATTCCGCTCGTGATCCCCACCTTCGCGGAGCTCGGCGCCCCCGCTGCGTGCCTCGATCTTGCCGAAAAAGATCGCGGTCTCGTGCTCGTCGTCGGCGCCGCAGGCAACGGAAAGAGCTCCACCCTGGCCGCGATGATCGGTCACCTGAATCACACCCAGTCGCTGCACATCGTCACCATCGAGGACCCGGTCGAGTTCCTCCACACGGACGACAAGTGCAGCATCAGTCAGCGCGAGCTCGGGATCGACACCGGCTCTTTTGCGGATGCCCTGCGTGCGGCCCTCCGCCAGGACCCGGACGTGATCTTGGTCGGTGAAATCCGCGACGAGGTGACCCTCGACATCGCCCTAAAAGCCGCAGAAACAGGGCACTTGGTGCTCTCGACGCTGCACACGCCCGACGTCGGCCGCACGGTCGGACGTATGCTCGCCCTAGCTCCGAACCAGCAGGGTGACGAGATGCGCGAGCGGATCGGTGATGCCCTTCAGGGGATTGTTGCCCAGCGACTCCTGCCAAAAAAAGACGGCAACGGTCTAGTGCTCGCCGCCGAGGTTCTGGTGGCCACGGGGACGGTGCGCGAGGCGATCAAGCGCCCCAACAACAACCCGTCCATCAAGGAGCTGATGGAAAAAGGGACCCACCCGTACGGGATGCAGACCTTCGAGATGCACCTGAAGCAGCTGGCGATCAGCGGGGCCCTCGACAAGGACGTCGCTCGCGTCGCTGCTGGATTTTGACCGGATCGTTGGCCGCGATTTGCCTTTTTTTGGCGGAGAATTTGCTGAAAAGTTGCGCGCGCGAAACCGAGACGTAACGTTCATAGACGAGGATCTCGTTCCATGAGTCGGTTGGAGAAGCTCACGCTTCCGGGTTTGCTTGCGGCTTGGTTGCTCTCGTCGTGCGCAGGGCGCGCCGACCGCGGAACGCCTGCCGTCGAGGCCCCTAGTGGGGTTGCCGACCTTCGCGTGCCCGAGCCGCCGCGGCCGCTCGAAGCGCCGCCGGTCGCTTCGGTGAGGCGCCTCGGAACGTGCGACGAGATCGACGGGGTCTCGCGATTCACCCTAGCCCACATCAACGATTTTCAGGCGCGCTACAGCGACCGGATTGTGGGCAAGAGTCGTTATGGATACGTGGCGGGATATCTCCGAGGACTCAAAACGAAAACGCCCGAGACGCTGATCCTCGACGCGGGGGACGACTACGAAAAAGGCTCGATCGCCGAGCTCCGCTCGATGGGCGAGTCGACGCGCCTCATGATCCAAGCTCTCCCGATCGACGTGCGGACGATCGGAAATCACGACTTCGCGTACGGAGCAGCGACGGTCCTCCGCGACGTGCGCTTGAGCGCGCATCCCGTGTTGGCCGCGAACGTCAGCGTGGACGGAGAGCGATCCCCGTTCGCTCCCTACGCGCGGCTCGACGTGGGCTGCGTGCGCGTGGGTATCGTTGGCCTGGTCACGGGTAACTACGGCGCGGACGACATGCCTTCGACGGACGCGTTCGACGGCGTCTTCGTTCACGACGCGCACTACGCGAGCATCCTCCAGGCGCAGGTCCTCGCCCATCGCGCGGAGGTCGACGTGATGATCGCGCTGGATCACCTCGGATTGTGGGAGGACGTTGCCCTGGTGGGCAAGGTGTCGGGCGTCGACCTCGTCGTCGGCGGTCACTCCGAAGACACGGTAAAACAGCCCTATTGGGTCTCTCGCAAGGACGGCTCACACGCATGGGTCCTGCAGGCCGGGCACTTCGCAGAGAGTGTGGGCCGCGCGGACTTCGCCTTTCACCGCAAAGAGAAATCTCTCTCGCTCGCGAGCTACGCCATCGTCAAGGTCGACGGCTCGCTCCCGTACGCCGAGGATGTGGGCGACCTAGCGGCCACCCTCGAAGATGAGCACGCGCCGGATGCGCACTACCCGCTCGCTGTACTTCGCGGCGACGTTCCCCAGGGCAAGGGGATGACTGATCTGCTGTGGCGCGCGGTGAGCGAGAGCTGGGGCATCGATGCGCTCATCGTCGGAAAGGATCTCTTCTGGGACAAGCTTCACGCCGGCCCGGTCACCCTCCAAGCGCTCTACGACGCGACCCTCGTGCAGCGCGAGCCCGCGGGCACCTCCGGATTCTCATCGCTCCACGTGATCTCGCTCACCGGTGCCGAGCTCACTGCGGCTCGGGAAAAGCTGCGGATCGGGCCTGTCTACGCGTTCTATGGGCCCGTCGCGATCGCGCCCGAACGCACGTACCGCGTGGCGATCGAGAAGCGTGCTCTCACGTACCCCAAGCTGGCGTTCTATCCCGGCGTTCGTGATTTTCCGAAGTCGCGCTTTCTAGGTGAGATGATTGATGCCCTCGAGCCGTACGCCCGCTCGCGCACCGCGCGCGGCCTCAGCCTTGACTGAGCACCCAGGCGACAGCGGCGTCGAGCTCCGCAGGCTTCGCGAAAACAGGCCCCACCAGCTTCGCGCGTGAGACCGCGTTCACGTCTGCGTCGGCCGTGAAGAAGGCGATCGCCAACGCCGGGGTCTTCTTCCGTAGAACGTGAGCGAGATCGATCCCCGACCCATCGCCAAGGTCGAGATCGAGGAGAGCTGCTCGCGCGCCCGATGCATCCACCGCACACCCCGAGGAGAAGCTGTCCGCCTCGATGACGGCGCACCCGGCGGCCTTTAGTCGGCCAGCGATCACCCGACGATTGAGGGCAGAATCGTCGACGAGGAGGAGGGTCAGCGCCGCCTTCTCCAATGTGCTCACTCCCTTACGATGCTCCATAAATGGTCCGCGGTGCTTCGAAACGAGGCTCCCCCTCCGGGCCTGCTTCGATGGATCCGCCCAATGCCCCAGCAAATTTAGGGCAACTTCGGTGGCGACACCTTCGCAAAAAGGGTGAGCCATGGGCAAGCAAGAACGGGTGGAAGGCCTCGAGGTTCGCTTCGGGGGCATTCGTGGGAGCAGTCCCCCCTTCCTCGACACCGCCGAACCAGGGGTCACCCTCCGCGGGTCCTTCAACCGCATCATCGGTCGAAGCCCGGAGCTCGCTGCCGTCTACGAGCGGGTGGCTCTCGCCGCCCAGACCGACGCTAAAAATAGGTCTAAACACCATCGCCCGGATCCTCAAAGCGGATTAGTCTCGCCCGCGATGAAGTCTCCGCTCTTCGCCCGCGAGTTCGTTCGCGCTCTCTACGACAGACCGCTTCTTCCGCTGATCGATCAAGCGCGCAAGGTGCACCTCGAGCATCACGCCGACAACGAGGTGCAGCTGTGCACGCTCCTCAGCGTGAAGACGGGCGGCTGCGCGGAAGACTGCTCGTACTGTCCCCAATCGAGCAAGTACACAACGGACGTCGAGCCGGAAAAGATGCTCGACGTGAAGGCGGTGCTCGCGAGCGCCAAGCGGGCAAAAGAGCTCGGCTCGACACGCTTCTGCATGGGAGCGGCGTGGCGCGAAGTCAAAGACGGACCGGCGTTCGATCGCGTGCTCGACATGGTGCGCGGCGTAAAAGACCTGGGTCTCGAAGCGTGCGTGACTCTCGGAATGGTGAACGACGCGCAGGCCGCAAAGCTCAAAGACGCGGGGCTCGATGCGTACAACCACAACCTGGACACCAGCCGCGAGCACTACCGGTCGATCATCACCACCCGCACCTTCGATGATCGTTTGAAGACGCTCGAGAACGTACGAAACGCCGGAATTACCGTGTGCTCCGGCGGGATCATCGGAATGGGGGAGAGCGCCGACGACCGCTGCGAGATGCTCCGCACCCTGGCCAATCTCGATCCGCAGCCGGAGAGCGTTCCCATCAACGCGCTCGTCCCCGTGAAGGGAACACCCCTCGCCGACATGCCCGTCGTCGATCCTCTCGATCTGGTACGCATGATCGCCATCGCCCGGATTCTCATGCCGCTCGCGCGCGTGCGGCTCTCGGCGGGGCGTACGGCACTCTCTCGCGAAGCGCAGATGTTGTGCATGCTCGCAGGCGCGAATTCGATCTTCTACGGCGAAAAATTGCTCACGACGGCGAACCCCGAAGAAGAAGCCGACCTCTCGCTCCTCCGCGACGCAGGCCTCACGGCGATGGCTCCGCGCGCGTAGAACAAGCTCCCCCGGCGTCTGAGGCAAGGCCAGCTGCAATGCCGCACCGGCGTCCGAGCAGCTTCAATGGCCCGCTCCTCGTGGTCAACGCGATGAAGGCGAAGAAAAAACGGCGATCGTGAAGACTCGGGAAATTCGTCCCGCACGGAAGGCGGTGCTCCCGTCGAGTTGGGTGATCGCACGATCCGGAAAGACCTTCGAGAGGTCGACCTCGAAGCGCTTGTCGGTCACGAAAATAATTTTCTCAGCGCTTTGCCAGGAGGCACGCGGGCGCCACACGTCGAAGTCGTCGCGGATGGGCGTCATGCATCCCACGCGGTGGGTCGCTCCGAGCGCGGCCTCGAGCTGCGCGCAGATCACCCAGTGCGGACCGACGATGACGGCGTCGTGCTCCTCGGCGGAGATCTGCTCGACGGTGGTGAGCGCCTCCGGCCATCCATAAAGCTCGCTCGAGATGTCGAGCTTCGGATCGACGGAGGCCGGAGCGAGACGCGCGACGCTGGGGACGAGCACCCAGGCGTGGACGAAGGCGGTGATGGCCCCGCCGACAGCGACCGCGGCGATCACCATTCGCTTGGAAATAAGGGTGATCGGACGTCGTGCAGCGTGAATCGGAAGGACGAGAAGCGCCGGCGCGATCCAGTGCGGCTCGGCCACACGACTCCATAAAGACAGGAGGACGAGCGGCACGAAGGGGACGACGAACGCGTAGTAGAGAAGGCTGGCGATCGCGTCCTCGTGCCTCTTGCGAAAGAGATCGATCGCGGCCCACCCGGCGAGGATCACGATCACTGGCGAGACGTAAAGGAGCTGACCCCCGAGCACAGCGCCCACGTTGCGGAGCGAAGGGCCTGAGCCGACCTGGGTATCGACCAGACGATGCTGAAGCATCGGGAAGCCCGTGCGAGCCTCGAACCAGATGATCGGGAAGATGACGATCGCGCCGAGCGAGAGCCCGGCCCAAGGCCAGACCGTTCGGGCGTGTGCCCTCGCCGCAGGAGAAAAATAGGCACAAACGAGCGCCAGGAAGAGCAGCCCTCCCGGCACCTTCGCAGAGAAAGCGATCCCCGCGAGGAGCCCCGCGCCGACGAAGCAGGCCGCGCTCTCGTTCGATGGTGACCTCGCCAAGGCGAGCGCTGCCAGCCCGATCGCGGCGATCCACACGAGCGCGAGGAGGAGATCCGGCGTCATGGCGAAGAGTCCGACCGAGATCTCCGGGCAGACCGCCACCACCAGCGCTGCGAGGCAGGCCGCGTCCTTCTCCGCTCCCGCAGCCCGTGCGGCGAGCAAGAGCAGCCAGGGGAGAAGCGTGGCAAGCACCGCGGTGACCTGGTGCGCCGTGTGCGGAGAGGGCGCCGTCCCCGAGCCGATCGTGCGCGCCACGAGGCCGATCAGGCCAGGGTGATCGAGGTACGCCGGAGCCGGGTGGAGGGCATACGACGCGTAAAGCGCCTCGCTGTCCCCGAAGCCGACCGCGCTCGCTGCGATGAGGCGTGTCGTGAGGAGCGCGCCGGACACGAGCACCAGCCCGAGCAGCGGTAGGCCTAGGCGGTTTTCTTCAGCCATGGCTCGATCATCCTGGCCACCTCGCGTGACGGAAAACGGCGCGGACCGAGGGTCGCCTCGACGTCGTCGCATGCCTTCAGAAATCGGGTGCGCTCGTCGAAGGCCTTACCCAGCGCCTCGGCAAGACGGCGCGGCCGCACGTCGCGCTGAAGGAGCTCGGGAAACACAGTCTGCCCGAGGAGGATGTTCGGGAGCGCGATCCGGGGGGTGGATCCGAGGAGCGCGCGAGCGGTGAGCTCGGTCAGGAGTCCCGTGCGGTAGACGACGATGGGGATCGCGCGAGCGAGCGTACTCTCGAGCGCCGCCGTGCCCGAGGCCGTAAGCGCGGCATCAAAGGCCTCGAGAACGGAGATCGCGCCGGCGTGAGCATCCACCAGAAATACGCCTACGTTTCTCGACGCGCCGAGCTCGAGCGCCCAGGCCCGGGTACGTGCATCGAGGCTCGGCGCAAGGAGGATTCTCGCGTCCACGCTGGCCCGCTCCTTACGAACGAGCTCGTACGCGTCGAGCATCGTCGGGAGGAGCGCTACGACTTCGTGGGGCCGGCTCCCCGGCATGATTGCCAGCGCAGAGGCGTACGGAGTGAGCCCGAGCGCGCGCCTCGCTGTGTCCCGATCCATCGTCGTCGTCTCGCGTGCGGGATGACCTACGTAGTGTGCGTCGACCCCTGCGCTGCGCCACAGCTCCTCTTCGAACGGGAGGATCACCGCCATGCGATCGACCGAGCGGCGAAGCGTTGCCATGCGGCCCGGGCGCCACGCCCACACCTGCGGAGCCACATACCAGAGAACGCGAACGCCCGAGGAATGAAGGCTCTTCGCGAGATGCGAGTTGAACTCGCTGTAGTTGACGAGGAGCGCGGCCCGCGGCTTTCGCTTTCTCGCTGCGGACGCGATCCGCGCATGGGCAAGGGCGATCGGACCAGCCCGTGCGATCACTTCGCCGACCCCGAGCGCGGTGAGCGTTCGCAGATCGGCGACGACCTCCATGCCCGCGGCAGCAAGAGCGGGGCCGCCCAACCCAAACGCAGCGACGTTGCCGAGCGCCGACATCACGTGCGCGGCCGCGCGATCCCCCGATGCTTCTCCGGCGACGACGAGGAGATCGGTCATCGCCTCGAATGACTGCGACGGCGGCTGGCCCGCGCCAAGCTGAGAGCTCCAAGAGCGCCGATCGCCACGAGCGCGCCGCCGGGCTCCGTGGTGCCGCCGCGCACGGCGCCGACGAGGCCGACCTGGCAGCCCTTCGCCGACGCGGGGACGCCGCAATCTTTCGTGAACCCGTGCCGCGGCGTTGGATCGCAGACATCCTCCGGGACGGAGCCGGTGTCGACGTTGCGCGTCCCGTTCGGCGGGTAGATCGCGCAGATGCCGCTCACGTCGTCGCTCGTCAAGTTGCGCATGGCAGTCGCGCCTTGCTTGTAGTGTGCAAACATCGTTGCGTGAGCGTCGGTGGAGTGCGCCAGACCCAGAAAATGACCTGTTTCGTGGGTGATGATGCTTGCGAAGTCGAAGCCGTCGGCGAGGATCGGGTCCTTGACCGTCAGGCGCTGCTGGGCCGTGTTGACCTCCATGTCCGCGTCGAAGATCTCTCCGGTGTCGGGGCTGAAGGTGACCGTGGTCAGCGCCAACGTATTGTTCGAATCCATGTGGGTCCACGTGTCGTCACGGAAGGCGATCACGTGCTGGTTAGGGCCGTCCTTGTTGTACTCGACGGCGCCGCAAGCGACCGGGCCAAGATCGCGCACGTCGATGCTCACCAGCGACCTGCCCGTACCGTCCGTGGGGCAGCTCGTGCCCGTCCACTTGCCGAACGCGGCGGTCAATCCGGCCGCAGCGTCGTCATAGGAGACCTGGCGGCTCGCATCCTTTTGCAAGCTGTAGCCGACGCAGGCGTTCTTCCAGTAGAGAGGCTTGCCGATGGTGCAGCATTCCGTGCCCCCGATGGTGCACCCGTTGCGCAAACCGCCCGTCGACGTGCGGCAGAAAGCGTTTGCGCGGGGGCCAATCGTAAGGAGAGCCGCAAAGGTGAGCGCGGAGACGAAGAAGCGATCAGTTCGCATGCAGTCGCTTCCAGGTGCTCGCAACCTCGGCGGTGACGTCGTCGACCGGGCGGCCCTCGATCGCCTCCGAGGCCAGGCGCTGCGCCGCCGCGGACGGATGACGCAAGATCACTCCGGCGGAATTGTTTCTCGTGAAGAGGCGCTGCTTCTTGTCGGCACCGAGGGTGATGGGAAACTGCCCCTGGGCGCGCGCGGTGACGACGTGCACTCCGGCGTTGCCGCGGTCGGGGCGCAAGAAGAGGAGGCAAGGGACACCGATGTGAAGCACCGCTTCGCCGTCCACCGATTGCCCGACGTCCCCCACGATTCCTCCGAGCGTCACCACCCAGGTGTTGGCGTTCGTCTTGAGCTCTCCGGCGACGGCGCTCTCCATGACGACACGCGTGTAGGTGACGATCCTCGGACCTTCCCATACCGCGTGCTGCTCGACGGGCGTAGCCACTCCGACCGAAGTCGTGTCTCGCACCAGAGCCTCGAACACCACGGCCGCAGAGACGGAGCCCCGGGCGTCCTGCGCTGCGAGACTCACGAAACTCGCAAAAAATAGCGCGATCAGCGCGGCGCGAAGAAAAAAACGGGGCATCCTCGAACGATAGCACACGCGTTTCCGAGCCGCGCCGTGGGCAGACGGCGTTACCAGCGGACCAGCGCGCAACCCCAGTGGATGCCCGCGCCGAGCGCGAGGAACATGTTCAGCTCGCCCCGCTTCAGTTTCCCGGCCCGCGTCTGCTCGTCGATCAAAATCGGGAGCGTCCCGGCGCTCGTGTTGCCGAAGCGATCGATGTTCATGGGCATCTTCTCGGACGGGACGCCGAGCTGTCCGCGGACGTACTCGTTGATGCGCTGGTTCGCCTGATGCGCGAGGAACCAATCGATTTGGTCGAGGGTGACGTTCTCTTCCTGCGCGAGGTCGCGCGCCGTCCTCGGGAGCTTGGTCACCGCGAACTTGAACAGCTCCTTTCCATCCATGCGCGGGATGTAGGCTTCCTCTTCGTACATATCGGGCTTCCAGTACGGGCGCGTTCGGAAGCCGCCACCGGGAACGTAGAGGGACTTCGCGAAGCGACCGTCGGAATGAATCTTCAGTCCGCGCAGGCCCGCGTCGCGATCGGTGGCGCGAAAGAGGAGGGCGCCCGCACCGTCACCGAAGAGGACGGCGAGCGCGCGGTGGCGATTGGCCTTTGCGCGTGCCTCGGGGGACACAGCGCGCTTGTTTTTCGGGTCGAGCGCGGCCCAATCTTCCCACGGCATGAAGCCGGCATGGGCCTCGGCGCCGACGAAGAGGATCGTCTTCGCCGCTCCGGTCTTGATGAGACCGTTGATCATCTGCAGTCCGAAGATCATGGCTGCGCACTGCTGGCGAATGTCGAGCGCGGGCACTCCTTCGATGCCGAGCTTGGCCCCGAGAAGCGCGCCAGATCCCGGGAAAATATAGTCCGGAGTCATGGTCGCGAAGAGAATGTAGTCGATCTCTTTTGCGCTGATGCCCGCGGCCTCGATGGCTCGCTTCGACGCCTCGAGACCGAGATCGCTCGCCCCCACGCCCTCGGGCGCGAAATGCCGTTGGCGAATTCCGGAGCGCTGGAAGATCCACTCGTCGGAGGTGTCCATCACCCGCGACAGATCCTCGTTCGTGACCGGCTCGCCGGGAACGTGATGTCCCGTCCCGATGACTTCGAAGCCTAGCTGAGAACAGTCTTTTGCCACGATACCGCAGAATTTAGCCGAAATTACGGGTTTTGGCGAATCACGAAACGGTCATGAGCGGCGCGCGAGGCCGAGGACGGTCAGGGTCTCCTCGGAGCGTCGCATCGTCACCACGTCGCCCAGGGTGACGTCGTGCATGATGTGGTGTCCGTCGAGAAAGAGCTTGGCGTTGCGCATCTTGCTGCGAAGGACGACCGTGCCGCCTTCGTCGACGAGGGCCGTAGCCAGCTTGAACGTCGCTCCGAAGCGAATGTAGGGCTCACGCACCACCACTTGAATTTTTGGCGAGGTGAGCGGGAGGACCTTGCCGCCTGCGCTCCTTTGCGCTGCCGTCGAGCCTGCGGCGGGGCCGATCCAGAGTCCGCTCGAGCGTTGATCTTCCTCCGCGGCGGCTCCTCCCGGCTGCACCACGCGCAAGATGTACCGCGAGGTCGCCGCCGGAGACTCGTGGCAGTAGAGCGCCTCGTTGAGGACGCGGCGATGCAAGCACTGATCGTTCAGATCCACCCGCATCCGGGAGAGCTGTGCGCGCTTCAAGCTGCCGTCGAGAGCGGAGGCGAGGGTGGCTTCGACGGTTCCTTTTTTTGCTGCGCAGAAAAAGCCAACGGAGGTGTCCGGTGCGCTGTTCACGCCGAGGAGGGGACTCTTTGCGTCGACGTTGTGTGACGCCGCGAGGAGCGTTCCGTCACCACCTACCGTCACCACCAGATCGTGCGGACCTTCGACGAGCGTGCGCGGACCGATGAAGAGCTCGAAGTCTGCTCCGAGCTTCTCCAGCGCGGCCCGCACCTCGCGCACCGTCTCTTCATGATCGTCGTGGGTGCGACGCATGCGCTTCACCGAAGGATCACCCTTGGCGAGGAGACGGGTGACCTGCTCGTCGTGCTGCTCCTCCACGAGCGTGCGGTACGACGTGCGCTTGACGAGAACGAGAACGCGTTTCTTCTTCACTCGAGCTCCGCGAAGCGACGAAGTGCGAGCTCCGTCTTCGAGTCACGCAAATGTCCTGCGCGCGCGTGCGCGAGAGCCTCCTGCAAGGGGATGGCGATCAAACGAGCGCCCCTCTCGAGCGGCGAGCCATCTTCTCCGGGTGTGGTCAGCGCGCTCGGATCGACTTTGACGTGAAAGAAGACGTGCCGTTCGCCGATCATTCCGGGAGAAGGGTACGCCCATGGTCCGAGCTCGCGCATGGCCTCGGGCGACACGGTCGCGCCCAGCTCCTCTTGAAGCTCGCGCACCGCTGCCTCGCGCGGCACTTCTCCGGGGTCGATCATCCCGGCAACGCACTCCCACATTCCGGGCTCGGCGAAGGGGGGAAGCTCACGCAAGGCGAGGGGAGGGCGGACGGCCGATCGCAAGTAAACGAGCGTCTCGCTCCCTTTTTTTGCGTACGCCACAACCACCACGGCATCGAGCGCGCGCCGCGATCCAGTGTCGTACGAGAAAGCTTCGCTCGCCGAGCCGTCCGGGTAGCGAGCAATCAAGGTCAGTCGACGGATGTTCAAGAACCCGCCGCTCGCGGACGCGCCGGGCGTGTGGTCCTCGGCGATCTCGAGACGGATGTCGGGGAGCGGCGGAAGCTCACGCAGATCGCCTGGCACGTGCTCAAATTACTCCGTTTCTTACGCATGCCAATCATTGACCGGCGTTCCCGCGGAAAAGGATACGTTCGAGGGGCGTGGACGACCCTCCGCCATACCGGCCCCCGCACCGAGGGTCCTGCTCGCGCTCGCCGCCGACGTGACCTTTGTCGTGGCCGCGCTGCGCCGCTGAGCGGAATAGGGGGGTGAAGGTGCTGGTTAATCCACTAGAATGGTGACGACGAAGTCCAGCTGACCCGTCCCACGAACCGAACGGGGAACTTTGGGCCGCGTCGAACGTCTTAGGCACTGCAGGAGATGACGAAAAACGAGTCCGAGCCCCACGTCACGAGCGCGTCCCGTCAGATCGACGCGATCGAGCGGCCAGCAAGTCACGCGGAGCGTCGGCTTCGCGCGGCCCGGGCCCTCGCGTGGGGAACGACGGCGCTCGCGGTGGGCCTCGCGCTCGCGGCGGTGGTCCTGGCTCTCCGAAAAACGGACGTGCTCGGCGAACGTGCGGCCCGCGTGCTCCTCCTCCTTGCGCTGCTCGAGGTCGTGTCGCTCGCGGTCGTTGCCTACGTTCGCCCACTCCCCATGCGCGCGGGGGCGGTTGCACTCGATCGTTTTCACGCCCTCGCCGATCGGCTCTCGAGCGCGCTGTCGTTCGCGGCGCTGACCGACCGCACGCCCTTCATGGACGCGGCGATCGACGACGCGCTCGGGATGGCCGGTAAGGTCGATCCGAAAAAAGCGGTGCCGATCCCCGTGCCGCGGGATTTGCCGCTCGCAGCCGGCCTCGCTCTCGCCGTTCTCGCCCTCCTTCTCTTCGAGGTGCGCCGTCACGATCCGGTGATCTCTGCCCGGCAGATCGACGCGGTCGACGTCACCCCGGACGATCTCGACGCGATGCGCGAATTCTTGCGCGAGATGGAGCGGAAAGCAGAAACGGACGAGGCGAAGCAGGCCACCCAAGAGTTCAATCAATTGATCGAAGATTTGGCTGCCAAACGCCTGGATCGCACCGAGGCCTTCCGCAAGATGCAGGCCCTCGAAGAGAAGCTGCTCGAAGGGCGCGAGGCCGATCACAAGGCGCTCGAAGATGCGCTCGCCAAGATGGGCGAAGAGATGAAGAAGAGCGAGCTGTCGAAGCCCGCCGGTGAGGCGCTGGAGACCAAGAACCTCGCGCTCGCAGAAAAAGCGCTTCACGATCTTGCGAAGAAGCTCCGCGAGCAGGGAAAAAATATCGACAAAGCGCAGCTCGAAAAGATGCGCGACGCGCTGAAGAAGGCCTCCCAGGATCAGGCGGCGAAGCAGCAGGCGATCGCCGAGCGCCGCGAAGAGCTCCAGAAGCAGCTCCTTCAGCAGAAACAGAAGCAGGGGGACGCCGGAGCGAGCGACGAAGAGAAGAGCCTGCTCCAGAAAAAAGAGCGCGAGCTCGAGCGTCTCGACCGCGAGCAGAAGGAGCAAGAGGCCGCCGGACGCCAGCTCGATCGTCTCGACCGTGAGCTCGCGCAAGCCGCCGAAGATTTGATGAAGGACCTCGGCCTATCGGCAAACGATCTCGACAAGGGCGCCGAGGACATCAACCGGATGGCCAAGGAGGAAATGAGCCAAGAGGAGAAGCAGGAGCTTCGTCAAAAGCTCCAAGAGCTCCGCGAGATGCTCCGCCAGCAGGGCCAGGGCGGTCAGCAGCAGATGGTGAGGCTCCGCCGCTTCCAGCAGCGCGCACGCGGCGGCAAGGGCGGCCAAGGCGGCCAATCGCAGGGGCAAGGCGAGCAACAAGGCCAGGGCCAAGAGGGCCAGGACGGTCAGCAAGGGCAAAACGGCCAAGGCCAGGGTCAACAAGGCCAAGGCCAACAAGGTCAGGGTCAGGGACAAGGCCAAGGCCAAGGTCAGGGACAAGGCCAAGGCGGCCAGACCTGGGTCCTCGGACCGAACGGCGAAAAAATTCTCATGCTCTCGCAGGGCCAAGGCCAAGGTCAGGGGCAAGGGCAGAACGGCGGTCAGGGGCAGGGCGGTAGTCCCAATCCGCACGGCTGGGGCACGGGGCACGACGGCCAGGTACAGGGCGGCGCCACCAACCCCAAAGTCGGCACCCAAGACACGCAGGTCGCCGGCCAGGACACCGGGCAAGGCGCGAGCCGGAGCGAAGTCATCCAGGGCGCGGCCGAGCGGGGATTCGCCTCGCGCGGCTACACCAAAGTCTACCGCGAGTACCATACCGTCGCCGAAGAGGCGCTCAACAAGGACGAGATCCCGGGCGGCTATCGTTTCTACGTCCGGCGGTATTTCCAGCTGATTCGCCCGCGCGACAATCCGTAACGAAAATAAAGGACCGTCATCCATGAGTGAGATCCAGAGCGACGCGAACGACGTGCGGGCGCAGGTGGAGAGTTTCAGAAAAACGATCGGCGAGCTTCGTGAAGAAATCGCGAAGACCATCGTCGGCAACCTCGACGTCGTCGACGGAGTCCTCACGTGCATGCTGGCCGGCGGTCACGCGCTCCTCGAAGGCGTCCCTGGCCTCGGCAAGACGATGCTCGTGAAGTCCATGTCGGAGGCAATGAACCTCGAGTTTTCGCGTGTCCAGTTCACGCCCGACCTGATGCCAGCGGACATTCTCGGCACCACCGTCATCAACGAAACGGTTGCGGGCGCAAAGGCATTCGAGTTTCGAAAAGGGCCTATTTTTGCGAACATCGTGCTCGCCGACGAGATCAACCGGGCCACGCCGAAGACGCAGTCGGCGCTCCTCGAGGCGATGCAAGAGCATCGCGTCACCGTCGGAAAAAAGACGTACACGCTCGACGAGCCCTTCGTGGTTCTCGCCACCCAGAACCCGCTCGAGATGGAAGGGACGTACCCGCTTCCGGAAGCGCAGCTCGATCGCTTTCTCTTCAAGCTCCACGTTCTTTTTCCGAACCGCGAGGAGCTCCACAAGATCCTGGATCTGACGACAGGCACGCGCCCCGAGCGAGGCCGAGCCGTGGTCAGCCGCGAAGAAATTCTCACGATGCAGGAGCTGGTGCGAAAGGTTCCGGTTGCCCGCCACGTGCAGGACTACGCGATCCGTGTCGTGCAGGCGACGCACCAAGACGGCCCCGACGCGCCAGACCTCGCGAGGCGATTCGTCCGTTTCGGTGCGTCTCCGCGCGGCGCGCAAGCCGTGCTCCTGGCCTCGAAAATCCGTGCGCTCTTCGAGGGGCGTTTTGCAGCGAGCGTCGACGACGTGCGCGCGGTCGCTCTGCCCGCCCTCCGTCACCGCGTGCTCCTCAACTTCGAAGGTGAAGCCGAAGGCATCAAGACCGATCAGGTGATCAGCGAGATCCTCAAGCTCGTGCCGGAGACGAAGACGATGAAGGGCTCGAGCGACGAAGGCGCAAGGAAGGGTTCCCAACTTGGGGCTGCTTGATCTCCTTCGTCGCGGCCCCGCTTCCGTCCGGAGCGGGTCGAAGGCCGACGACGATCTCTTTGACGACGATTTTCAGCGAAAGCTCGACTACCTCGCCATCGTGAGCCGTCGCGTCTTCGCGGGGCGCATGCGCGCCGAGCGTCGAACGAAGAAGAGCGGCAGCGGGGTGGAGTTCGCCGATCACCGCGAATACCAGCCCGGCGACGATTTCCGTTACCTCGATTGGAACGTCTACCAGCGCTTCGATAAACTGCTCCTCCGCCTCTACGAAGAGGAAGAAGATCTTGCGATCTACTTCATCATCGATGCGTCCGGCTCGATGGCTTTCGGAGACGGCAAGAAGCTGCGTTACGCCAAGCGCATCTGCGCCGCTCTTGCGTACGTGGGGCTCGCCAACCTCGATCGCGTGTGCATCGTCTCGACCAGCGACAAAGTAATGGAGCGCATGCCCGAGACGCGAGGCAAGGCGCGCATCTTCAAGGTGTTCCGATTCTTGAAGGAGCTCGAGCCCGCCGGCGCGACGAACCTCGAGGACGCCCTCAAGACGTTCGTGGCTCAACACAAGCGCCGCGGGCTCGCAGTTCTCATCAGCGATCTTTACGATCCCGCCGGTTTCGAAAAAGGGATCAACGTGCTCCGCTACAATAAGTTCGATCCTTTCGTCGTCCACGTGGTGGATCCCGGCGAGGAAAAGCCGAAGCTCTTCGGAGACGTACTCCTCTACGACTGCGAGACGGGAGACGAGCGCGAGGTCACGGTCACCGCCAAAGTGCTCGATCGCTTCAAGGAGATTCATCGCGAATATACGCAGGAGATCGAGCGCTTTTGTTCGACGCGGCAGGTGCCGTATACCCGCGCGGACGTGAACGTTCCGTTCGACGAGCTCATTCTCCGTGTCTTCCGGCGCGGCGGATTCCTGAGATAAGTCTAAGTGATTCTCGCTGGCCTTCCGTTTGCGACGCTCGCAGCGATCTTCGGGATCGCCGGCGCGCTCGTCGTCGGGCTCTACATCCTGAAGTTGAGGCGGCGAACGATCGCCATTCCGTTCTCCCCGCTGTGGCAGCGCATCTTGAAGGACAAAGAGGCGACGAGCCTCTTCTCCAAGTTGAAGCGGCTGCTCTCGCTGCTCCTGCAGCTCCTTCTTCTCCTCCTCTTGGTCCTCGCGCTCGGGGATCCGCGCGCCGCGGCGACGCTCATCAAAGGGCGAAGCCTTGTCGTCCTCGTGGACGCCAGCGCGTCGATGCAGGCCACGGACGTTGCGCCGAACCGCCTGGGGGTCGCCAAAGACGAAGTGAAGACGCTGATCCGCGGCCTGGGAGGCGCCGACCGCATGCTCATCGCGCAGATGGACGCCATGGTCACGCCGCTTGGTCCGATGAGCGGAGACACCTCGGAGCTCGAACGCACGCTCGATCAGGTGAAGCCCACGGATACACGAGCTGATTTTCCGCGCGCTCTGCGCTTCGCGTCCGATTCGCTGCGCGGGATCGACAACGCCGAGATCGTGGTCGTGTCGGATGGAAATCTGGGGCCGCCGTCGGACGCCCAGGGCCCGGTGCGACTCGGTGACACGAAGATCGCGTACGTCTCGGTGGGCAAAGGAAAACGCAACGTCGCGGTGACGCAGTTCTCGGTGCGCCGCTACCCGCTCGACAAGAGCCGCTACGAGGTAATGCTCGAGGTGACGAACACCGGCCCCGAGCAAGAGGACATCGAGCTCACGCTCCTCGGAGACGGACAGCTCGTCGATCTCAGCAAGCTGCGTTTGAAGCCGGGAGAGCGGCTTCCCCGCTTTTACCCGAACCTCTCGGGCGCGAGCCGCACTCTCGAAGCGAAGATCGCCCCGCTCGACGGCTCGCACGACGATCTGCCAGTGGACGATCACGCGTACGCGCTTCTCCCGGAGCGGCGGCGCGCGAAGGTGCTCGTCGTGTCGGATGGAAACACGTACCTCGAAGCCGCGCTGCTCCTCGACGAGTACCTCGAGGTGACCCAGGTCGCGCCCGCCGATTACCTGAAAAAGGTGGGAGGTGCGCCGTACGATGTCGTCGTCTTCGACCGCGTCACGCCGGCTCAACCCCCGCGCGCCAATGCACTCTACATTGATCCGCGTGGCCCGGGTTCGCCGGTGAAAGTGGAAGGGGAGCTCGCGCAGCCCGGCTTCGACAAGCTCGATCGCAAGCACCCCGTCGTACGTTTCACGGCGCTCGACGACGTGAACATCGCGCGTGGCCACAAGCTGGTTCCCGAGCCGGGGGACAAAGTGGTGGGTGCTTCCGGGGGCGCGCCTATCCTCATCGCCGGAAGCCGTGGCGGCTTCAAGTTCGTGGCCTTGGGCTTCGACGTGCGCGACAGCGATCTTCCGCTCCGCGTGGCGTGGCCGCTCTTTCTGCTCAACAGCGTCAACTGGTTCACCGACGAAGACGCAAGCTACCTGTCGAGCTTTCGCACGGGCGACGTCTGGCGCGTACCGGTGACCACCGACGGCACGCAGGCCTCGCTCAAGGTGCCCGGAGGAACGACCGAGCGCGTCCCGGTGCACGAAGGACGCGCCGTGTATCTGGGGGAGCGCGCAGGATTCTACGAGCTCACGGCCACGCCGAAGGCGACCACCGCGGAGGCGCACGCCCCGAAAAAAGACGATTCCACAGCGACCACCGCTTTCGCGGCGAATTTGCTCGACGCCGAAGAGAGCACGATTTCTCCCGCTCCGGAGCTCACCGTGGATGGCAAGCGCGCCGGGGCGGTCGAGGGCTTCCACGTCGGCGTGCGTCGCGAGATCTGGATCTACCTGCTCATCGCCATCGTCCTCATCAGCGCGCTCGAGTGGGCCACCTATCACCGGAGGCTCACGGTATGACGGGCGAGCTGCTACGGCCTGGGCGGCCCCTGTTGAAGCGGATTGCGTTCGGCGCGCTCGTCCTCCTCGTTGGCGGGGTCGGGCTCTACCTCTATCTCCATTACGTCTGGTACGCGGGGCCTACGCTGGCCTGGAAGCGCGGAGGCCAGACGTACGAGCTCCTCGCGCCGCGCATGCTCGGGATCGCTCTCCTTGCGCCCTATTTTTTGTGGATGATCGGGAGATCACTGGCCGACCTGCCGCTCTTCCAGCGCATCCTGTCGGTGCTCCTGCGGATGGCGTTCGTGGCCGTGCTCGCGCTCGGTCTCGCCCGCTTGGCGCGGACGGCGACCACCCAGAAAGTGTGCACTGTCTACCTGGTCGACGTCTCGGAGTCGGTGCCCGACGCCGCCCTCGAGGACGCGAAGGCGGAAATTCAGAAGGGGCTCGACGCCCGCCCCGAAGACGCGCTGATCAAGGTGATCACCTTTGCGCGTCGCCCCCGAGCGATCGTGATTTCCGACGACGCGAAGACGGCGCCCGCTCTGGAGAGGCATGAAATCCTTGATCCCAAGGGCGCTTCGGCGGGCAAAGCCAAGGTGGGGCAAGGCGCGGCGACCGACATCGCGAGCGCTCTTCAGCTCGCCTACGGATTGTATCCCTCGGGCTACTTGCGGCGCGCCGTGATCCTCTCGGACGGCGTGCAAACGGACGGGGACGTGCTCGCGGAGGCGAACCGGGCACGCGAGTTCGGAGTGAAGGTCTTCAGCGTTCCGTACCACCGGCCCGTCCCCGGCGAAGTCGCGGTGCGCGAGCTCCGTGCCCCCGACAAGATTCGCGTCGGTGAGCCGTTCCTGCTCCATGCCGATATTTTTTCCAGCCGGCCGCAGACGGTGAAGGCCGTCCTGAAGCAAGGCGAGGCGATCAACGGGCTCGACGGCGTGCGCAGTATCGACCTCAAGGCCGGCGACAACGACGTCACCTTCAAGAGCGTCGTGCGGGTCGCGGGGGAGGTCACATACGCCCTCGATCTGTCGGATATTCCCGAGGATCGCTTCAAGGAGAACAACCGCTACGCCGTGACCGCCGCGGTCCCCGGGAGGCCGTCGGTTCTCTACGTCGAGGGGAACACCGGCCGAGCGACCTACCTCGCGAGCGCGCTCTCCGCTCAGGAATTCGACGTCGACGTGCGCGGTCCCCGTGAGCTTCCTTCGAGCTTGCGCGAGCTCGAACGCTACGACTTCGTGATCCTCTCCGATGCTCCCGCCGACGCGGTATCGCTCACCCAGCAAGACGCGATCGAGGGTTACGTTCGCGATCTGGGCGGCGGAT
This sequence comes from Myxococcales bacterium, assembly GCA_043747615.1. Classification (GTDB taxonomy): domain Bacteria; phylum Myxococcota_A; class Polyangia; order Polyangiales; family Polyangiaceae; genus JAYTOU01. The sequence continues at coordinate 23,885 of JAYTOU010000086.1, forward strand.
TTCTCTTTGCGGGGGGAGAGAGTGGCTACGGTCTCGGCGGTTGGTACCACACCACGGTCGAGCGCATTTTGCCGGTCCGCATGGACTCCGAGAAACGGCGCGATGAGCCGGGCGTAGCCATGGTCCTCGTGATCGATCGCTCCGGATCGATGAGCGGGCTACCTCTCGAGATGGCCAAGGCCGCCGCGAAAGCCACCGCCGACACCCTTGCAAGCGAGGATCTCCTGGAGGTCATCGCCTTCGATTCCCAACCGACGCGCATCGTGAAGATGACCGCCGCCAAGCACCGGGCCCGCATCCAGACGGACATCGCGCGCATCCAGCCGGGAGGTGGAACCGAAATTTTCAGCGCTCTCGACGCCGCGTATCAGACGCTGACGGTGACCCGCGCCCGCAAGAAGCACGTCATCTTGCTGACGGACGGCCAGGCGCCGCAGAACGGCATTCGCGATCTCGTGCAGGCCATGACCGCCGAGGGAATGACCGTGTCTTCGGTCGGGCTCGGGGGCGGCGTCGACCAGAGCCTCCTGCGGATGATCTCGGATCTCGGCGGCGGCCGCTTCTACAACGTGCTCGATCCCGCGTCGCTGCCTCGCGTTTTTACGCGCGAAACCGAGTTGGTCTCGCGCTCGGCCGCAGTCGAAGAATATTTTCAGCCGAAGGTTGTCTCGCCCGCCGACTTCTTGCGCGGAATCGACGTGAACGCGGCTCCCTTCCTGCACGGTTACGTGGCAACGAAAATGAAACCGCCACCGGCGCAGGAGATCCTGGAGTCGGAGCTGGGGGAGCCCATCCTCGCGCGCTGGCATGTCGGGCTCGGTTGGTCGCTGGCGTGGACGAGCGACGTGAAGAATTTGTGGGCCGTCGAGTGGGTTCGGTGGCCCGGCTACGGGCAGTTCTGGGGGCAGCTCGTGCGCGAGCACATGCGCCAGAAAAAGCGTCAGGCGCTCGACATGCGCGCGGAGATCGATCCCGCCACCGGCCACGTGAAAGCCTCGATCGATGCCGTCGGCGGTGACGACAAATTCCAGAACGGCCTAGACGCACGGTTCGAGATCTCTGGGCCCCAACCCGGTGGAGAGACGAAGCGCATGCCGATGCGGCAGACCGCGCCCGGTCGTTACGAGGCTGATTTTCCTCTCGATCGTTACGGTTCTTTCCTGCTCCATGCAGCGCTCGAAAAATCGCCAGATGACGGGAAGGGCGGTAAGCCCGTCGCCGTTGCCGAGAGCTTTGGTCACGTGACGAACCCGTACCCGCGGGAGTACTTGGCACTCGCGCCGGACACGGGAACGCTCGCCCGCGCCGCGGAGGTCACCGGGGGCAGCCTCAATCCGGCGGCGAAGGCGGTCTTCGATCCGGCAGGAGAGACCATCAGCTACCACCAGGATCTCTGGTCCCGCTTCATCGGCGCCGCGATCGTCATCTTCCTCATCGACCTCTTCCTTCGCCGGATCCGCCTCTTCGATCGCAAGAAAACCGTCCGCGCAAGTTTCGCCAAGTCCGCCACTTGACCAACTGCAATCCGTGGACGTGGCAACAACGCGCGAACAACCCACGGCGAGCCTGACGGCAACTCGATCTTGTGTGGTAGAGATTTGGGCAATGGCCGACCAAGACCCCGCCCTCGCCGCGCCGATTGAATCGAAAGACGATCTGCTTTTCATTTTTCGCGACGCAGAAAAGCCCGTCGATCAATTTCGCATTGGCGCCGAGATGGAAAAGCCCGGCGTGTTCACGGGCAGCGCGGCGCCGCTCCCTTACGAAGGGGAGAAGAGTGTCTTGCGCGTCCTCGAAGAGCTCGAGACGAACCACGGATGGAAGGCCGATCGGGAAACCGTCGGTGGGCCGCTCATCGCGCTCCTTCGCAAGCAGGCTTCGGTGACCCTCGAGCCGGGCGGGCAGCTCGAGCTGAGTGGCGCGCCGATGTTCACCGTGCACGAAGTTTGCGCGGAATTTCGCGAGCACATGACGGAGCTCAAAGCGATCTCCGACAAGCTCGGACTTGTCTGGCTGGGGATCGGCTTTCATCCCTTCGCCGCTCGCGCTGATCTCCCGTGGGTCCCGAAGAGCCGCTACAAGATCATGCGCGAGTACCTCCCCACGCGCGGCGCTCACGCCGTCGACATGATGCTTCGCACGTCCACCGTGCAGGCCAACTATGACTACGCGAACGAAGCCGACGCGATGCAGAAGATGCGCGTCTCGCTCAAGCTCTCGCCGCTCACCACCTCGATTTTTGCGAACAGCCCGTGGGTGGAAGGCGCTCCTCACGGCGGCGTCAGCTACCGTGCAAAAGTGTGGCTCGACGTCGACCCGGATCGAAGCGGTCTCGTCGAGCCGCTGTGGCGAGCGGGCGCGGGCTACGCGGACTACGCGGAGTGGGCGCTCGACGTACCGATGTTCCTGGTGAAACGCGACGGAAAGATCCTCCCCAACACCGGGCAAACATTCCGCAGCTTCTGGAAAGACGGCTTCGAAGGAATGAAGCCGAATCAGGGCGATTGGCAGATGCACCTGAACACCCTCTTTCCCGAGGTGCGCTTGAAGCGGACCATCGAAGTCCGCGGCGCCGACGCACAGTGCGCGCGCTTGGCCTGTGCGCTCCCTGCGTTGTGGACGGGCATCTTCTACGATCAAGTCTCACTCGACGAAGCCGACGCAATGACCAAGGACTGGAAGTTCGCGGAAGTGAACGCCACCCGAAGCTCGCTCTGGCAGAGCGGATTGAAGACGAAATTCCGCGGCAAATCGTTCCGTGATCTGGCGGTCGAGCTGCTCGAGATCTCGGAGCGTGGTCTCGCGCGGCGCGCGCGTCTGAGCCCGAACGGGAAGGACGAGCGCGTCCACCTCGTGCCTCTGAAGGAACTCGTCCTCGCCGGCAAGACGCCGGCGGATTTCTTGCTCGAGCAGGTCGATCCGAAGAAAAATCTGCGCACGCAAATCCTTGAGCTGACCAACCTCGAGCGCCCGCTCAATCCTCCGCGGGCCGACTAGGCTTCGGTGCAGGCAGGACGGAGCGCGCGGCTTGTATGAAGTCGCGAACGCGCGAGAGGTCCTTTTTCCGAGGGGATCCGGCTTCGACGCCGCTCGCGACATCGACGGCGAAAGGGCGAACCGCCCAAACGGCGGCAGCCACATTTTCCGGCGTTAGTCCTCCGGCTAGCGTGAGACGCCGCGCGGTTGCGAGATCGCGGACCAGATCCCAATCGAAGACACGGCCGGTGCCGCCGAGCGCGCCTTCCACATTCGCATCTACCAGAATGTACTCGCCAGGATAAAGCCCCGCGCGCGCCACGTCCCATTCGCCACCGATGCGTAGCGCCTTGTACGCATGGGGAAGGAGCGCGGCGACCACCTCGGGCCGCTCATTGCCGTGGAGCTGGAGACATCCGAGCCCGGCTGCGTCCTTCAACGCGCGCATCGCACCGAGCTCTAGATCGGCGACCACCCCCACGACGAGGGCTTGCGTTCCGACGGCGACGGAGATCGCGCGCGACGTCTCGACGCTCACGCACCTCGAACTCGACGCAATGAAGTTCACGCCGATGGAGCTCGCTCCAGCTTCGACGCAAGCCAGCGCGTCCGCGACGCTGGTCACTCCGCAAATCTTTACGTGCACCACGCCTGGAACCACGCCTCACAACCTACAACGCTAGCGGTCACCCAGGCGGGATCTTGAGAAGCTCTTTCACCTTGGCGATGACCTGAGGCGCTTGGATCGGCTTCGTGATGTAGGCGTTGGCCCCGAGATCGATGGCCCGTTGGCGGTCTGCGACAGACCCTTCGGTGGTGATAATGATCACTGGCGTGTCTTTGTGCGCCGGGTCGGAGCGGACGCGCTTGACGAGCTTGAGCCCGTCCATGATCGGCATGTTGATGTCCGTGAGGATGATGTCGAACTTCTGGGCGGCGAGCTTTCGAAGTCCGTCGACGCCGTCGTCGGCCTCGGTCACTCGCAGGTTCTTGATGCGCGAGAGGGCATAGACGATGAGCTGCCTCATCATCGGAGAGTCCTCCACCACCAAGCACGAATACTCGACGCTCATCAAAAACCTCTCTCAACGCGCTCAGTCGCCGCGCAGGTCATCCAACGCGCTATACGCCCAAATTGTGAAGTGGTTCCAAACCGGGAAGCTTCCCGTCTGCATTGGCGAAGAGCAGCGCGCCCATGAGAGCGGTCGCCGCGTGGGCGCCGAGCATCTTGAAGAGCTCGAAATCGACGGCGACGAAATCTGCTTTTTGCTCGAGGAGTGAGTAGACCACGATGACGCCGACAACGCGATCGTCAATCCGCATGGGCACGCACGCCGCGGGGACGTCGTCGGTCTTCGTGCCTGCGTGGATGTAGGGAACGCCGGTCAGAAAAACGCGCTCGATGACGCCGGCCATCCCGGTTTCGGGGGTCTTCGAACCGACCGTGATTTTCGGTAGCTTGGTAAGGTCGACGCCGTCGCTCGCCACCGCGACCAGCTCTTTCTGTGAAGGATCGGCGACGTAGAACGAGTGCGCGCGCGCCCCCACGAGTTGCTGGAGGAGCTCCTTCAAATGCTGGACCACCGTCCGCAGCTTGAGCGTCGAGTGTAGCTGGTAGCTCGCGACGTAGAGGTTTGCCAGGTTCGCGATTTCGGTCTCCATCTCCTCGTACCGTGACGAGAAGCGCGTGGAGACAGCCTGCACCTCGGTCACGCGCGAGAAGAGGAGCTGCTTTTCCCGCTCGAGCTGCTCGATCTTCCGGAGAAGATCTCGGATCGCCTCGTCGCTCGCGAGCTGGGTGCGCAGCGCTGCGTTCTCATTTTCCACGTCGCCGAGATGCTTTCGCAGGCGATCGTTCTCGCGCACGAGCTCCTCTGTGAACTCCGCGCCCTTCTTGAAGAACGTGTGGACGAAGGTGTCCCTCTGCTCTTTGAGGTCCGCGCTCGCGTCGTCGGAGGAGGCCCGCGGTTTGGCCTCCTCTTTTTTCTCCGTCATGCCCACTAACCTATCACGGCGCGAGCGCTTTCAACCATTGCCCAAGCTCGCCCACCACGACCTTCCGCGAGCGCCGAAATGCAGGCAAATCGCGGCTCCCGGTGAGAAGCAAGGCGGCCCGAATCTCGGCTTCGACCGCTTCGAGAAAGATCACGGCCGCGGCGCGACCCCCCTCGTGGAGAGCCCTCAAGACAGGACGCGCAATGCCTCCGGCGGTCGCTCCGAGCGCCATGGCCCGTGCGATGTCGAGCCCGCCCGTGACCCCGCCGGTGGCAACGATGGTCTCGAAGCCGAGGGGTGCGAGGAGGCCGACGCTCGCCGCCGTAGGGATCCCCCAGTCCCACAGCGCTTCGCCGAGGACGCGTGCGTGCGACTCGTCTTGCTCGGCGGCGCGCTTCGTCTCCACTCCGACCCACGAGGTTCCTCCCGCTCCGGAGACGTCGACGTGCTTTACGCCCACCGAGCGGAGCCTCGCTCCGAGCTGCGCGGAGATCCCGCAGCCCGTCTCTTTGACGATCACCGGCTTTTCGAGCTCCTTCACGAGTCGCGCGATGGTGTCGAGACCGCCCCGGAAATCGCGATCGCCCCCGGGCTGCACGAGCTCCATCGCCGGATTCAAATGGATGCAGAGTGCATCTGCACCCACGCCGTCTACGAGCGCGGCGACCTCCGCGGTCGTCATCTCGCGGGCCTGGACCACACCGATATTTCCGAGGACGAGCGCCGTCGGAGCCACATCCCGCACCCTGTAGGTCGCGCCTGCGCCGCGCACGTGCATGGCCCGCTGGCTGCCGAGGCCGAAGGCGAGACCCCGCTCCTCGGCGATCGATGCGAGCTCGCGGTTGATCCGTCCTGCCTCGTCCGTCCCCCCGGTCATCGAGGCGATGACGATCGGAGCGCGCAGGCGCTTTCCGAAGAGCGCGAGGGAAGTGTCAATCTCCGCAAAGTCGAGGTCGGGGAGCGCGTCGTGAACCAGGCGCACGTCCTCGAGGAGCGTGGACACTTTGCGGAAACCGACGTCCTCCGTTGCGCAGAGTGTCAGGTGATCCGACTTTCTATCGCCGATCCTACTGCTCATCGAAGGTCCTCTACTTCGCTTTTAGAGTCGCGCCTTCATCATGTCCCTTTATATTTTTCAAAATAACATGAAACAATATGAAATTACAACGAATTGTCGGCAAAGAGAGCATTGACACAGCCGTACCTCCTCCCTACGATCCAACCACTCGACCGCTCGAAAGGACCGTTCGTTCAGATGCTGCTGGCGTCGCCACCACCTCCGAGTCATTCCTCCGCGGAAGCGCCAAATGATGCACGTTCGCACATGAGCTCCCATGCCGCGGACGTCGCCAGTGCCGCCTTCCAGATGTTTGCCGAGGCGACCAAGGCCATGGTGGACGCCGACCTGCCGGCCTGGCTCAGTCCCCGTGCTTCGGAGGCGAGGCGCCATGCGGGTGATGCGGGGATTGTGGCCGACGCCGTTCAGGCCCTCGCGACTCGGGGCGGAAAGCGTGTCCGGGCCGTGCTTCTTCGGGCCACGTACGAGGCGTGCGGAGGCGCGTCGACGGTGGCCACCGCGCTCATCGCGATCGAGCTCCTCCAGACGTACCTCTTGATCCACGACGACTGGATGGACGACGACGACGTGCGTCGCGGCGGTCCGAGCGTCCACGCCATGCTTCGTGAGCGCTTCGGATCGTCTCGCGACGGAGATGTCGCGGGTGTTCTCGCGGGGGACTATGCCGCCGCGCTCGCGCTCGAGGCGTTGAGCGAGACGCCCGTGGCCGCCGAGCGGGTGACGGAGGCCGTGCGGGAATTTGCGCGGATCCAGGCGAGCGTCATCATCGGCCAGCTCATTGACGTTCGGGCCGCAGCCAAGGGCGCGCCGGGCGTCGAAGCGATGCACGACTTGAAGACCGGCAGCTACACGGTGCGTGGTCCCGTGGCTCTCGGAGCGATCCTCGCCGGCGCATCTCCCGACGTTCGCGCCGCGCTCGATGCATTTGCCCGGCCGCTCGGAGTAGCCTTCCAGCTGCGCGACGATCTGCTGGGCACCTTCGGCGATCCCGCAGCCACCGGGAAGCCGCGGGGCAGCGACATCCGACAAGGCAAGCGCACGTCGATCATCGCGGAGCTTGAGTCGAGCCCGCTCGCGCAGCCGCTCCTTGCGCGTGCGCACGGCGTTCGTGATGCCGCGGCGGGAGAGGTCGAGGCGCTCGTCGCATGCATGGTCTCGTCGGGCGCAAAAGCCCGCGTCGAAGCGCGCCTCGCGGTGCTCCTCAGTCAGGCGAGAGCGGCGCTCCTTAGTGCGGGCCTCGCAGCACCTCGCGTGCTCGTTCTCCAAGGGGCGATCGCGGCGCTCGGGGAGCGTGAGACGTGACCACGTCGGTGGGCCGCGCCTGCGGCAAAGTGATCTTGCTCGGCGAGCACGCCGTCGTCTTCGGCATCCCCGCGATTGCCGTGGGGATCGATCGGGGAGCGTCCGCGGCCGCGGGTGACGCCGCAAGTCCGAGCCGTCTCGTCGTTCCAGAGTGGGAGCTCGATCTGGCCGAGGACGATGAGCACGAGCTCGCGCGCGCCTTTCGTGCTCTCCTCGCGGCGACCGGTCGACCGGGATCGGTCCGGGTCGAAGCGAGGGCCGACCTGCCCCCGGGCGGCGGTCTCGGATGCTCTGCGGCGCTCGGTGTGGCGATCGCGCGTGCCCTCGATCCTGCCGCCGACGCCGCCCTGACGGCGAGCCGGGCCATGGCCTGGGAGCGTATCTTCCACGGCAATCCATCGGGGGTCGATGCCGCGGTCGCCGCCGGTGGAGGCTGCGTGCTCTTCCAAAAGGGCGAGGGCGAGCGGCCGAGCTTGATCGACCCGATTCACGCGCGCGGCGGCCTGTCGCTCGTCATTGGCCACACCGGTCTTGCGTCGAGCACCAAGCTGATGGTGGAGGCCGTTGCGCGCTTGCGCGAGCGTCGCCCCGACATCGTGAAGAAGACCTTCGAGGGGATCTACGTCCTCGTCAAAAATGCGCGTCTCGCCATCGAGGCTCGCGATCACTTCGCGCTCGGGCGTCTCATGGATCTCAACCAGATGCTCCTCAGTGGCCTCTTTCTATCGACGCCCGAGATCGAACAGCTGTGCGATCTCGCGCGGACCGCGGGCGCGCACGGAGCAAAGCTCACCGGAGCTGGCGGCGGAGGCAGCGTCGTAGCCCTGGTGCCAGGCGCTGCGGCCGGCGCTCGCGTCCTCGAAGCCTGGGAAAAAGCGGGATTTTCTGGCTTCACCACGCACGTCGCGGAGTCCGACACGGGGAGCCTGGCGGCCGCACACCTCGAAGCCGTCGAGGCGGCGGAGACATGACGCCACTTCGCGAAGCGACGGCGATCGCTCATCCGAACATCGCCCTCGCGAAGTACTGGGGAAAGATGGAAGGAGAGGGGAACGTGCCCGCGGTTCCGAGCCTCTCGGTCACCCTCGCGGGCATGCAGACGAAGACGCGCGTCCGCTTCTCGCCCACCCTCAAACGCGACGCGCTCTCCTTAAACGGTCGCGAGACCGACGGGGAGCCGCTCGCGCGCGTGTCGGCGCTGCTCGATCGCGTCCGCGGCGAGGCGAAGCTGCAGGCGTTCGCCGAGGTCGAGAGCCGCAACGATTTTCCGACGGCAAGCGGTCTTGCTTCGAGCGCGTCGGGATTCGCCGCCCTCGCCCTCGCCGCAACGCGAGCCGCGGGGCTGGACTGGACCTCGGCCGCGGTCAGCGATCTTGCGCGGAGGAGCTCGGCAAGCGCAGCACGCAGCGTCTTCGGCGGTTTCGTCCAGCTCGAAGGCGCGGCATGCAGCGTCGTTGCCCCTGCAAATCAGCTCGATTTGCACGTTCTAGTGTGTGTGACCACCGAAGGACCGAAGGCCGTGGGCTCGACGTCGGCAATGAACGAGACACGCACCAAGAGCCCCTACTACGCGGCGTGGCTCACGGAGGCCCCGCAGATTTTCGCGCACCTCCGCGACGCCCTCCTCGCGAAGGATTTCGCGTCGCTGGGAGCGCTCACCGAACGGAGCGCGTTCGCCATGCACGCCTGTGCGTTCGCGGCCGGCATCACGTTCTTCAATCAGGCGACCCTCGATGTCCTCGCGCACGTTCGCACTCTGCGCGCTTCCTCGATCGGCGCGTTTGCCACGATGGATGCCGGGCCTCACGTGAAGGTCCTCGTCCTCGGCGAAAATCACACGCGCGCTGAGCGCTCTCTCTCTGCCATTCCGGGTGTGCTCCGCGTCCTACACACTCGGCCGGGCGAAGGCGCGCGCATCGTATGAAAACGGTCGTCGCTCCGGGAAAAATGGTGCTCACCGGCGCCTATGCCGTCCTCGAAGGCGCGCCGGCCATCGTCATCGCGGTTGATCGCTACGCAAAGGCCGACTCGTCGCGCGTCGCCGATCGTCCGAGCGCCGAGGTCGTCGACGCGCTTGGCGAGACCCCCGCGCCTTCGTGCGACGCGAGCGCTCTCTACCACGAAGGATCAAAGCTCGGCCTCGGCTCCAGCGCAGCGGTCCTCGTTGCTTCCCTTGGGGCCGACGCCGCCAAGCGAGGTCTCGATCCGAGCGATCCGGACGTACGCTCGAAAATTTTTCGCCGCGCAAGGGAGTCACACGCACGCGTGCAAGGCGGCGGAAGCGGCGTCGACATAGCGGCGAGCACGTACGGCGGCATCCTCCGCTACACGCTACACGCAAACCGCCCGTGGATCCTGGAGAGCGCGTTGCCCGAGGGGCTCGTCATCTCCGCATTTTTCAGCGGGAAAAGCGCGAGCACGAGCAATCTTCTCGGGCTCGTGGGCGAGCTCAAAGCGCGGGATCCGGAAGGGCATCAGCGGGTCTTCGCGAGCCTCGGTTACGCGGCGGAGCTCGCGGCCAAGCTGATGGATGGCGGATCGATTCGGGAGTTCGTGGGGGCGACGCGCGCGTTCCTCGAAGCGCTCGACGAGCTCGGTGAGATGGCCGAGGCTCCGATCGTTCCGCTTTCCTTCAAGCGCCTCGCGATCATCGCGTCCGAAGAAGAGGGCGTCTTCCTCCCGTCCGGCGCCGGCGGCGGTGACGTGGGCGTCTTTCTCGGACCGGCCTCGCCAAGCGAGAATTTCACGAGCCGCGCCAAGCTTCTTGGTATGCAGCCGCTCGCGATCGGAATCGATCGCCTCGGCCTACGCGTTTCCCCTGAGTCCGCTCCTTCCGACCTTAACTGAGAACCGAGGAATTTTTCCCATGGCCAGAACATCTCGATTGCCCGGCTTTTACAAGATCACCGTCCTCGAGCGTCGCGCGCTCGTGAGCGACGTGACGGGCACCGACATGGCGGAGATGGAGCGTGCATTCGAAGGCGGAGGGCTCGACGCCGACACCGCAGACAAGTTCGTGGAGAACGTCCTCGGCACGTACGCGCTTCCGTATGGCGTCGCCCTCAACGTGCGCGTCAATGGTCACGACTACGTGGTCCCTATGGTCGTCGAAGAGCCGAGCGTAGTCGCTGCGGCGTCGAACGCGGCAAAGATGGTGCGCGAGTGCGGCGGCTTCGTGGCGGAGATCGATTCCCCGCTGATGGTCAGCCAGATTCAGCTCACTCAGGTCGATGACGCGTTCGGGGCAGAGCAGCGAATCCTCGAGAAAAAGATGGAAATTCTGGCTCTCGCCGATCGTGCGATCCCGGGTCTCTTGGCTCGCGGCGGCGGGGCTCGCGAGCTCGAAGTGCGTCACCTCGGCACGCCCGAGGATCGCATGATGGTCGTTCACGTCACCGTCGACTGCCGCGACGCAATGGGTGCGAACCTCGTCAACGGCGTGGCCGAAGCCGTCGCCGATCGCCTGGCCGAGCTTGCTCACGGCAAGGTCGGACTTCGCATCCTCACCAACCTTTGCGACAAGCGGTGCGTGCGCATCTCCTGCCGAATACAGGCCTCTGCGTTGGCCACGGAGGACATGGACGGCGAAGCGGTGATCGACGGCATCGTCAATGCCTCGCGCTTTGCGGAGCTCGACCCTTACCGCGCGGCAACCCACAACAAGGGCATCATGAACGGCATCGACGCCGTAGTGATCGCCACCGGAAATGACTGGCGCGCAGTGGAAGCCGGTGCCCACGCCTTTGCGGCACGAAGCGGCCGCTACTCGCCGCTCGCAACGTGGGCGCGCGAAGGAAGCGCCCTCATCGGAAAGCTCGAGCTACCCATGGCCCTCGGCACCGTCGGCGGCACGTTGCGCGTGCATCCCGCGGCGCGGCTCTCTCTCCGGTTGCTCGGCGTGAAGAACGCGGGCGAGCTCGGGGCGATCGCCGCTTCGGTCGGTCTCGCGAACAATCTTTCGGCCGTCCGCGCCCTCGCCACGGACGGGATCCAGCGCGGCCACATGGGTCTCCACGCGCGCTCGGTCGCCGTCGCCGCGGGAGCAAGCGGCGGTCTCGTCGAGCGCGTCGCCGCGATGATCGTCGAAGCGCGGGACATCACGCTCGAAGCCGCACGACGCGCCCTCGAAGTGCTGAGCGCGCCCGGGTTCGATCCGGTGGTTCAGGCCGAAGCGCCCTCCAGCGATTCGCTCGAAGACTAGCAAGTGATCATCCTCTACATCGCGGCGCTCGTTGCTTCAGGAGGAGCCGTCATGCTTCAGGTCCTCGCGGGACACGGCGACGTAGGCGGTGGTCACGACGCCGGGCCTACCCATGATGCCGACCACGATGCGGGGTTGTGGTCGCTCGTGGCGAGCGTGCGATTCTGGTCTTTCCTCTTCCTCGCGTTCGGCTTGGTCGGCACGCTCCTCACGCTCTTTCAGCTCGCGGGGCCGGCGGTCACCTTCGGGCTCGCGCTCGCCTCCGGCTTCGGCTCGGGAACGTTCGCGGTCACCGTCATTCGACGTCTTCTCACCCGGTCGGCATCGAGCAACGTCACGCGCGGCGAGGGCATCGTCGGTCGTATGGGTCGCGTCATCGTGCCTCCGTCAGCCGAGCGGCGCGGTAAAATCCGGGTCGAAGTGAAGGGGTCCGTTGTCGACTACGTTGCGCGCTCCTCCGAGCTGCTCACCGAAGGCGACGCCGTAATCATCGAGGAATACGAGGACTCGGAGGTCGTGGTGAGCCGCGCTCCAACGGAGCTCAAACTCAAGGCTTGAGCTGGACAGGGTGGGTGTATCCTCCCGCGATGGCACACCTCCTTGCGGCTCCTCCGCCCCAGCTCCCCGACATGGCGATCGACGTGGCCGACCTCACGATCGGCATAGCAATCGCCGTCGGGGTCGTACTCGCGCTGATGCTGGTGACATTCATCATCTCGCGCTTCCTCTACATCTGTACTCCCGACGAGATCCTCATCTTCTCCGGACGGAAGCACAAAATGAAGGACGGCTCGGAGGCAGGCTTCAAGGTCCTGCACGGAGGTCGGGGGATCCGCATCCCGCTCCTCGAGACGGTGTCGCGCATGGACGTGCGCCTCTTCGGGGTAGAGGTCTCCGTCGCCAACGCCTTCTCCAAAGGCGGAATTCCACTCGCGGTCCACGCCATCGCCAACGTGAAGATCTCCACCGACCCCGTCCACGTGCGTCAGGCAGTGGAACGTTTTCTCGGCGTCGATCCAGGGCAAATTCAAGTGGTCGCACGACAGACACTCGAAGGCGTGCTCCGCGAGGTCCTCAGCCAGCTCACCCCCGAAGAGGTGAACGAAGATCGTTTGAAGTTCGCCGACTCGCTCGTGAAAAACGCGAAGGACGACTTCGACAAGCTCGGGCTCGAGCTCGATGTGCTCAAAGTGCAGCACGTGGCCGACGAACAGAAGTACCTCGTCAACCTCGGTCGCGCTCAGATCGCGACCATGCTCCGCGACGCGCAGAACGCTGAAAATCAGGCCGAACAAACGGTAAATGAGTCTCAGGCGAAGGCCCGCCAGCGCGCGGAGTCAGCGCAGCAGCAGGCCGAATCATTGGTCCTTCAGCGACGAAATAATTTTCGCGCGGAGATCGCCAAGCTCGAGGGTGAGGCCAAGGGCATCGAGAACGAAGCGGCCGTCGCCGCGGAGACCGCTCGAGCGCGCGCCGAGCAAGAGCTCCAGCGTCTACGCGCCGAGCTCGCAAAACTTTATTTGCACGTGGAGACGGTCCTCCCCGCCGAGGCCGCCGCGCTCGCCGCCGCAGCGAGGGCCCGCGGAGACGCCGCCCCGACGATCGAGAACGGACGAGCGACGGCCGAAGCGCTCGGAATCGTGGCCAGCGAGTGGGCCGCAGCGGGCCAACATGGTCGTGAGGTTTACGTCCTTCAGCAGCTCGACTCCATCGTCCTCGCCGCAGTGGAGCGCGTGAAGATGCTCGACGTCGCGATGCTCGAAGTGGTGGACGGTGGTGATGCCGAGAGCCTCAGCGCCGTTGCCGGTGCATTCCCGCACATGGTCGCCCGCGTGCTCCAAGAATCGAGCGCCATGCTCGGCGTCGACGTCGTCGGCCTCATCAATCCGAAAGGGGGTCGCTGATGCCCATCTTCCTCGTGCTTCTCGGGACGGCGTTCGTCGTCTTCTTCGTTCTCAGCATGATCGTTCGCAACCTGCTCTACGTGAGCACGCCGAACGAAGCGCTCATCTTTTCCGGCCGAAGCACCGAAGGAGACAACGACTACGGCTACCGTGTCGTGCGCGGAGGACGAAGTCTGCGCGTTCCGCTTCTCGAGCGCGTGAACAGACTCGACCTCACGATGTTCACGATCGACGTCGAAGTCAAAAACGCCTACTCGCGCGGAGGAATTCCTCTGAACGTCGTCGGCGTCGCGAACGTGAAGGTGGCCGGTGAGGAGCCCCTCCTGAACAACGCCATCGAGCGATTTCTTGACCGCACGCGGCCCGAGATCATGCGCATCGCCAAGGAGACGCTCGAGGGAAATCTTCGTGGCGTGCTCGCCCAGCTCACGCCCGAACAGGTGAACGAGGACAAAACGCGCTTTGCGCAGACGCTGATCGAAGAGGCGGAGCACGACATGCATCGCATGGGGCTCGCGCTCGAGACCCTCAAAATACAGAACGTGGCCGACGACGTGGGCTACCTGACGTCGATCGGGCGGATTCGGGGCTCCACTGTGCGGCAGTCTGCGGCAATCGCCGAAGCCAACGCGCAGGCCGACGCGGCCGTGCAGAAGGCCTCGAACACGATGAGCTCGGAGGTCGCGCGCATCGACGCCGACCTCGAGATTTCAAGGCAGCAGTACAAGAAGCGGATCGCCGATGCCACCTCGAAGAGGGTGGCGATGATCGCCGAAGCGGAAGGCCAAGTGCAGGCAGCCATCGTCCAGGTGAAGGCAGAGATCGAGCGGCAGGGCGCGCGAACGCTGCAAGTGCAACGGCAGCTCGACGCCGAGGTCGTCCAGCCCGCGGAGGCCGCACGAAAGGCCGCCGAAGAGCGCGCGCGCGGTCAGGCTGCGACCATCGTGGAACAGGGAAAAGCGCAGGCGACGGCGCTGAAGGCCTTGGTCGAGGAGTACAAAAAAGCAGGGGGCGCGGCGCGCGAGGTGCTCGTGTTCCAAAAGCTTTTGCCACTCGTCGGAGCCATCAGCGGGGGCGACAAGAAGGTCGTCATCCGCAAGCTGACCGTGCTTCCCGTCGAGCACGGGGATGGCTCGAGCGCGAGCTGGGCACGAAAGGCGATCGCCACCGCGGAGCAGCTGCGCGCGGCCACGGGCATCGACGTTGGCGCGATGGCGAAGAAGCTCTCCGGCGTGCCTCTACCACCGAAGGTCGACTGAAACTGGTGACCGCGCAGCGCCTTTCGCGTACGTTTTTCGGCAGTGGCGCAGAAAAAGTCGAATGAGCCGGCCGATCTATCGGGCGCTCTTCATGATGTTTCGAACGCGCTCACCGTCCTGCTCGGGTGGGTTGGGGAGGCGCGCGCGCCTGGCGCCTCGGTCGAGTCCATCGCGTACGCGCTTCGGATCATCGAGGAGCGTGCACGGGCGGCCCGCGATCTGTCGCGCCGGGCGATCGGAGTGAGCCTTCCGGTCGCCGACACGCACGATCTCCTCGACCACACGCTCACCGAAACGCTGGACGCGCTCGCCCTCGAGGCTCAGCGTGCGCAGATCGTCCTCCACTTCGAGAGTCAGTCCGGCACGGCGGCGCGTGTTCCGGCGGCGACCGATCTCTCCCAGATCGTCACCAACATGGTAATGAACGCGCTTGCCCACGCGCCCCGCGGGAGCACGATCGCGGTGACCGCGGAGACGTCGCCGATGGGCGTCAGCGTCGACGTCGAGGACGAAGGGCCAGGCATCGCTCTCGAGCGCCACGCCTCTATTTTTGAAGGGGATTCAACGCGCGAAGGGGGCTCTGGTGTTGGCCTCCGTCATGCGCGCGCGCTCGCCCGATCCAACGGCGGTGACCTCGCCCTGATCCCCACGCCCGCCGGAGCATTCTTCCGTCTGAGTTGGCCACGCGTCGGCGTAATGCCCTCCGTGCCGCCGTCGGCTGCGCGCGTCCACACCTTGGAAGGGACGCGGGTACTCGTGCTCGAAGACGACGCCGACGTCACGATACTCTTGGAGACCGCCCTTGGCGCGCGCGGCGCACGGGTCACGGTCGCGCACGACGCTGCCGGCCTTGCCCTCGCGCTCGTCAAGGGGCCGTTCGACGCGGCGCTCATAGATCTGTCGCCGATCGCCGAGGATGTGGCGGGCAACGTGGCCGCTCTCGTCGCGACGTCCCCCGGCATCGCGCTCGTGTTCATCACCGGCACGGTCGACGCCCTCCCCGAAGTGATCTCGCCCGGCGGAGTGCGCTGGGTCAGGAAGCCCTTCGAGGTGAGAGAGGTCGTCGCCGCCCTGACGGAGACCCGGAAAAAAACCCCGCACTTGACTTGAGCGCGGACATTCGGCTTAAGTGCGCGCCTCGTTCGCGAAGGTGGCGAAATTGGCAGACGCACTAGCTTGAGGTGCTAGCGCCGTAACTGGCATAGGGGTTCAATTCCCCTCCTTCGCACTGTTACTCGTCACAGACGGCCCCGGAAATGTCTTCACAGACGCTCCGGGGCCGTTTTTTATTTCCGAGCTCCCCAGGTCCTCGATCCGCGATGACTCGCCGAGATGCAGGGTGGCGTGCGTGCGCGAGACCGACGGATGATCGAGAGCCACGTCGCACGTATGAGAGCGATCACGCGTCGCGCAAGGTGCCCTTCGTCGAGGGTACGCCGAGCGCCCGCGGATCGATGCGCACGGCGGCCATGAGCGACTTGGCGAACGCCTTGAAGCAGATCTCGATGATATGATGGAGGATGGTCCCGGCGTGGAGAACTATGTGTAGATTGCACTCAGCGCCGCGGGCGAACCCCTCGAAGAAAACCTCCGCAAGCTCGGTGTCCCACGTGCCGAGCTTCGCCTTCGGGACGGGCACTTCCCACACGAAGAATTGCCTTCCGCTCAGGTCGATGGTGGCCGTCGCGCGCGCCTCGTCCATGGGCAGCGTCGCCCATCCATAGCGGGCGATTCCCGCCTTTTCCCCGAGCGCTTCGGCGACCGCTTGGCCGAGCACGAAGCCGAGATCTTCGGTCGTATGATGGCCGTCGATCTCGACGTCGCCCGTCGCGCGGATGGTGAGATCCAACATCGCGTGCTTGGCAATCTGCTCGAGCATGTGGGTGAGGAAGGGGAGCGGCGTCTTGATGTCTGACGGGCCTCCGCCGTCGAGATCTACCGTGACCTCGACGCTCGTTTCTTTCGTCGTCCGCGAGACGGTCGCGCTTCGCCCCATTCCATGGCACTTACCACCCGGGGCGCGCCTTGGCCAAATCAGCTAGGCTACGCCTTCGATGGAAGGGGACCACGACAGCGATCGCTCCCGGCGCAGCGACCTTCTCGCGGCCGAGGGGGAGCTCGACCCCTCCGAGCGCGATCGGCTCGTCACCCGATTCGGCCACAAATTCCAGGCGGGAGAGGCCATCTTTCACGAGGGCGAGCCCTCCCGCACGGCCTTCATTCTGCAGGAAGGGCGCGTTCGCCTGCTCAAGCGGGTACGGATGGTCGAGCGAAGTCTCCTCCTTTTACGGCCAGGCGATCTCTTCGGCGAATCGGCGCTCCTCGACGAGGGGGCCCGCAATTCGACCGCGGTCGCGCTGACCGACGGCGTTGCTCTCGCCCTCGATCGCACCACGTTCCTCTCCCTCTTCGAGCAGCATCCGGCGATCGCCACGCGCATGCTCGAGCAGCTGATTCGCCGCGTGCGTGACGCCGAGGATCAGATTGAGATCATGCTCCTTCGCGACACGCAGTTCAAAATCGTGAGCGCCCTCCTGAAGCTGGCCCACCGCGCATCGGGCACGGCCGAGATTGCCATCTCGCCGGTCGAGCTCTCCTCCAGGGTCGGGCTCGACGTGGAAACGGTGAAGCGCAGCGTGCAGCGCCTCCGTGACCAGCAGTACGTGCGGATCGTGGGCGAGCGCGTGGAGATCCCCGACGTGGAGTCGCTGCGCCGGCTCTACGTTCTCTTGGGGACAAAAGACGAGCTCACCGGGGATAACGCGCGGCGTTAGGACTGCCCTCAGCGCAAGCTCCTGACATCTGGCTTCGAGCCAAAAAACCGTTGAAGTTCAAGCGGTTACAGCTGCGCAGGTGAAGACACTTCACGATTGACGGGGGCCGAGCGGTGGGCTAACTCAGTACGCTTCAGTAGCGAAGTACACCCGCGAAATGAGACCCCTTTCCGCCCATCGATTGGTCCTTAGCCTCGCCACGGCGTTGGCGGTGGCAATCGTGGGGATCGGGGCAGTAGCGTGCGGTGGTGGCAAAGGGGCGAGCTCTCCGAATGCGCAAAGCGCGGAGCGCCAGAGCGACTCGGAGTACGATCTTTCGAAGGATTACTTCTACAAGTCGCAGCCCCGCGCGGCACTTGATCACGCGCTCAAGGCCGTCGAGCTCAACGACGAGAACGCCAAGGCACTCTACTTCACGTCGACGATCTATCTCGCCTTCTGCTCCTCGGAGCTGGGATTCAAGTCGCCGGACTGCCGATTGCCCGACGCCGAGCGCTATGCGCGCCTCGCCCTCAAAGCGGACGATACCTTCCGCGACGCACGAAACCTTCTCGGCCAAGTGCTTATCTTGGAGAAGAAATACGTCGAGGCGATCGCCACGCTCGGGCCGCTCACCAAGGATCCGGCGTACACGGCGAGCTACCTCGCGTGGGGGAATTTGGGGTGGGCGCAGGTCCTCAACGGAGACGTCGACTCCGGCATCGCGTCGCTCAAGAATGCGGTAACGCAGCCCCGCTTCTGCGTCGGGCATTACCGCCTGGGAATTGCTTACGAGAAAAAGGGCGATCTCGCGCAGGCTGAATCCAGCCTGTCGAATGCCGTCGGGGTAGAAAGTCCGGATTGTCAAAATCTCCAGGATGCATGGGACGAGCGTGCGCGCGTTCGCATGAAGCTTGGAAAAGTGGCCGACGCTCGCATGGACTTCGAGCGATGCCGCGAAATTTCTGCCGAATCTCCCAAGGGGAAAGGGTGCATTCAGATGCTGACCAGCCTACGCGGCGGTGAGCGGACTGACGGCCTCGCAACCCCCCCTCCCAACTGACAGGAAAGCCAGGGGTAAGTGGTCAGCGAATCCATCGGCAACTTTTTGAAGCGACAGCGCGAGCATCGGCAAATGAGCATTGCCGAGGTCTCCCGTTTGACGCGCGTGCCCGTGCAAACCATCGAGTCGATCGAGAGCGATCACTTCGACGACCTTCCGGGTGAGGTCTTCGCTCGTGGTTTCCTCAAGGCGTACGCGCAGGCCGTCGGCCTTCTTCCGGCCGAGGTGCTCGCGCGCTACACGTCGAGCCGCCGGGTGGCCGTGGTGACCCCGCTCCCCGCGGCATCGCCCGTTCAGGCCGCGCGTGAAGGCTCGCGCCGCTTCGGGATGGCCATCGCTTTTGTGCTTCTGCTCATTCTCTTCACGCTCGCGCTCTCGATCGTACTGAAGCCGCGCGGTCACGACATGCCCCACGAGCTTTCGCAGACGGAGAGTTCCAAGCTGCACGTCTAGCTCGGGCGCGTTGAGCAGCCTGCGCGGCACGGAATGAAATCCATCAAGAGCGAAGCTCTCCTGGTGCGCGCGATCGCCTACGGCGAGAGCGACGTCATCGCTACCCTCCTCACGGCGACGGACGGAAAAATAGCGGTGATGGTGCGCGGGGCGCGGAAGAGCTCCAAGCGGGTCGGCGGTGCGCTCGAGCCGTTTCACACCATCGAAGTCTCCATTGACGATCGCGGGGGCGAGCTCGGGACGCTCAAAGAAGCGCGCATTCTCCGGGTGCGTGCCGGGATCGTCGGAAGCCTCGCTGCCCTCGATGCCGCCGGAACGGCGCTTCGTTGGGCTCGCCATCTCTGTCCGCCGCGGATCCCCGAGCCTGCGGCGTGGGACACGATGGTCGCCCTCCTCGATGCGCTCGACTCTCCCGGGGTCTCGCCGCGGACCGAGCTCTGCGTTGCCGCGCTCCAGCTCCTCTGTGACGTGGGTTATGCGCTTGATCTCGAGCGCTGCGTGAGCTGCGGAAAGGCCTGCCCAGTGGATCGGCCGGCGTGCGTCGATGTTGCACGCGGAGGGATCGTCTGCACTGCATGCGGAGGGGCGCGCTCCCGGATCACCCCAGAGCTCCGGCGCGTGGCGCTCCAAATCTTGACCGGCGAAAATCCTCATTTGACAGCGCCCGAGGCAGACGATCTCCTGCTCCTCGTGGACGAAGCGATGGCCGTACATACTGGATTTCAGGCGGGATCATGAAAAGTCGAGATCGGCGAGATGGGCTCCAAGTGGTCGCTTTCGGAGAGATCCTCTGGGACATTTTCGACGCAGGTGGCGGCGTCTTCGTACGTGAGCTCGGCGGCGCACCTGCGAACCTCGCGACGACCCTGGCGCGTGTCGGCGTACCGACGGCTGTGGTCGGCGGACTGGGACGCGATCGCTTCGGCGACGACCTCGCGGCGTTCTTGAAGGCCGAGGGCGTGGACACGCGATTCTTGGTGCGCTTGCCGAACCGCACCGGGGTGACCTTCGTGTTCCGCGATGCCGAGGGCGAGCCTTCGTTCCTCTTTTATCGAAACCAGACGGCGGACATGAGCGTGCGCCGGGAGCACGTCGTCCCAGCGATGGGGAAGGCGCGTTTCGCCCTCGTGGGAACAAGCACCCTCGTCTCCGCGGGATTAGCGGGCGCGACCCGCCTCTTTCTCCGTCACGCGTCGAAGCACGGCGCCCACGTCATCGTCGATCTCAACGTTCGCGCGCACCTGTGGTCTTCCAAGAAAGCCATGAAAGAGTCTGTTTCGAAGGTGATTTATGAAGCCGCGCTCGTGAAGGCCTCGCTCACAGATCTCGCGGCGCTCGACATCGGGAACGAAGCCGCGGCCATTCGCTGGGTGCGCGGAGCAGCGCCCAAGGCCACGGTGATCGTCACGCGAGGGGCAGGGAAGGCGAGCGCGTATGGCGCCCACGGCGAGGCCTCCCTCTGCGGACACGAAGCCACCTGCGTCGATGCCACGGGCGCGGGAGACGCTTTTCTCGCGGGGGTCATCGCTGCTCTCGTCGCCGCGCGGGCCGAGCCGGGAGCCGCGCCGTGGGAAGACCCTGCGACGTGGCTGGCGGCGCTCGACGTTGGGCATAGCCTCGGCGTGAAGGCCGTTTCCAAGATCGGCGCGGTCAGCGGTATCACCGGCCTCGCCCCCATTCGCTCGAAGCTGAACGCGCTAGACACTTCCAAGAGGAGCTGACGTACATGGCCCAAGATCCCAAGCTGAAATGCCTCAAGGTGAGCTCTCCGCGAGGCGCTGCCATCACCGAAATCGAATGGGGCGATGGCCACAAGGGGGTCTACCCGCACGAGATCCTCCGCGGCTACTGCCCATGCGCCGGCTGCCAGGGCCACTCGGGAACGATCAGCTTCGTCCAGTGCTCGGACATCGCTCTCGAGATCGACGCCATCGAGCCCGTCGGAAACTACGCCCTCTGCTTCAAGTGGTTCGACGGTCACAGCACCGGGCTCTACTCCTTCAAATACCTTCGCGCCCTCTGCCACTGCGATCTCTGTCGACCCGGCGAAAGCGCCAAAAAGGAGCACCCTGAGCTCGCTCGCATGTAAATACTCTCAGTGACGAACGAGACCGCGCCGCCCGAGATCGACGGGGATGGTGAGCGGAAAAAGCTCGTGCGCCGCGCCGGCGTCGTCGGGGCGGGGACGCTCGCTTCACGTCTGCTCGGGCTCGGGCGCGACATGTCGCTCGCCGCCATCTTTACGCGCGAAGAGACCGACGCCTTCTTCGTCGCGTTCACGATTCCAAACGCGCTCCGTCAGCTGCTTGGCGAAGGTGCCATCTCGAGCGCCGTCGTGCCGGTGCTCTCGGCGAAATTGGCGACGGAGGGCGAGGAGCCGGCAAAGCTCTTTTTCTCGAAGATCCGAGGGGTCTCGCTCCTTGCTCTCGGCGTGGTCACCGCTCTCGGAGTGATCTTCGCACGCCAGCTCTGCGAGCTCTTTGCCGCCGGGTACCACGCGACGCCCGGCGAGTTCGAGCGAACCGTGCAGCTTACACGCATCGTTTTCCCTTACATTTTTTTCATGGGGACGGCGGCGCTCGGTATGGCCGCGCTCAACGCCAAGCGGAAGTTCGCCGTGGCGGCGTTTGCTCCAGGCCTCCTCAACGTTGCGTTCCTCGCGGCGGCATTTCTTCTCCCCGCGCCCCTCGTCGCCCTCGGTGTGGATCGGGCCTATGCGCTCGGTGTGGGCGCGCTTTTAGGCGGTCTTTTGCAGGTGATCGCGCAGTGGCCAGCGCTTCGGGCGATCGGGTTTCTCCGCGCGCCGCGTCTCGACTTTCAGGACCCCGGCGTACGAGACGTCCTTCGCCGCATCGCTCCCATGACCTTCGGCATCGGCGTCTACTACGTGGATCTGATCCTCTCGCGCCGGTTCCTGTCGGAGCTCGGTCCCGGAGCGCAGAGCTATTTTTCGTGGGCAATGCGGCTGTGCGATTTTCCGCAGGGCATCTTCGTGATGGCTCTCTCCACCGCCGCCCTCCCGTCACTCTCCGCGCTCGCCGCAACCGGCCAAACGAGCGAGCTCGCGAAGACCTACGCGCAGGGCCTGCGTTTGGCTCTTTTCGTGGCCATTCCGGCGAGCGTGGGGGTAGTGGTTCTCGCCGAGCCGATCGTCGTCGCTCTCTTTCAGCGTGGAGAGTTCGACGCGATCGCCGCCCACGAGACCGCACGCGCGCTCGTCTGGCAAGGCGGCGCGATCTGGACGGTGGCCGCCGTGCGCCAGCTCGTGCCCGTCTTCTATGCTCTTGGCGACACGCGGACGCCGGTGGTCGTCAGCGCGATCGATCTCGTCGCCTTCATCGCTCTCGCCGTATGTCTGCGCGGTCCTTTCGGGCACGTGGGGATCAGCGTGGCCGTCGCCGGCTCGAGCGCCGTGCAGATGCTGTTTCTCGCGATCGGCTTGAAAATACGCCTGGGAACGGTGCGCGCACGAGAAGTAGGAACCTCGGCGCTTCGCACGCTGGGAGCGTCGGCAGTGGCGGCGTCCGCAGGATGGGTCGTCGCGTGGGCCCTCCAAGGGTACTCTTCCGGTGGGGCCGTCGTCCGGGTGCTCCCGGGAGCGGCGGGCGCGATTGTGTTCGTCGTCGCGTTCTTCGTGGCCGCCTCCGCCTTCGGATCGGAGGAGCAAGCTTCGCTCGTCGCGGCCGTGCGTCGCCGCCTCACGCGCAGAGCGGCATCGTGATAGAGGTTGCCCCAAACCGATGAAACAGACTTCCGAGGTCGACACAGAGTTTCGAATCGCCACCGCCGAGTTTGAGTCGGGCGCGACCGACGTGAAGAAGCTTCCCGCGCCGACCCTCCCCGAGGTGGCGTTTGCAGGGCGCTCGAACGTAGGGAAATCAAGCCTTTTGAACGCTCTCGTGCAGCGGCGAAACCTGGTCCGCACGAGCCGCACCCCCGGCTGCACGCGTCAGATCAACGTCTTCGCCGTCGACGTCGCCAAGCGAAGCAAGGTGCTCCTCGTCGATCTCCCCGGCTACGGTTACGCCAAACGCGCAAAGTCCGAGAAAGGCGCCTGGGGCCCGATGCTCGAGAACTACTTGACGCACCGAGAGACGCTGCGCGCGCTCGTCATTCTCGTCGACGTTCGCCGTGGTCTGGAAGAGGACGACGAGCAGCTCGTGAGCTTCATGCACGGCGCGAACGACAAGACGATCGTTATCGTCGTTGCCACCAAGCTCGACAAGCTCCCCCGCTCGGCTCAGAAGCCCGCGCTCGACAAGCTCCGCAACGCCTCGACCCGTCGCTCCGTGATCGGATTCAGCTCCGTCACGAACGAGGGACGCGAGCTCCTCTGGCGTCAAATCTGGGAAGCGGTCAGCAGTCCGGAGCCTCCCGCCGCCTGAGGCTCCTTCACGGGAATTTACTTTTCTTAACGAGCGTTCCCTCGGCGGCGTGGCTTTAATGATCCGTGGAGGCACAAATGAAACGAGTGATCACGAGGCGGTCTGCAACCATTCTCCGCGCTCTTGCCCTGGGTGCTTCGCTGTCAGTCCTCGCCGCGTGCGGAAGTACCACGTCCGCCGAAGCGCCTGCCGCAACGGCCCAAAGTGCAGCATCGAAGGCCCCGATCGGCGTCGGTACACACGGTCCGGTGAAGGTGGTCGGCGAGGCGCTCGGTGAGGTCCCCCTGCGTCCCGAGCAGCGCTCGGAGATAGAGAAGCTCGCGGCGGCCTCCGAAGCGCGTCACGCTTCCGCGAAAACGGCGCACAGGGATCTGACCCTAGCCATCGCCGCGCAAGTCGAGAAGGGCTCGATCGATCGCGCCTCACTGAAGCCTCAGATCGACGCCGCCACCGCCGCGTGGGAAAGCTCGCGACCCGCAGATCGCGCCGCGCTCGAGCAGCTCCACGCTATTCTCGATCCGCAGCAGCGTAGCGTCTTCATCCTCGCGATCGAGGCGAAGATGCATCCCCACGCCGCGGGAGGCACCGACGAGCACCCGTACCGTGGGCACATGGAAGAGTGGACGACGGATCTAAAGCTGACCGACGAGCAGAAGACCCAGATTCGCGCGGCGCTCATGACCGCGTTCGGCGGCGAGCACCACGGCGAGCATCACGAGGCCAAGGAGCACGGCCGCAAGGCGCTCGAGGCCTTCAAGGGCGAGAACTTCTCTCTCGACGACGTGGCGCCAGTCGCCGATGCGCGGGCAAAAGTAGGCGATGCGAGTGACAAGTTCTTGAAGGGGGTGGAGGTCGTTCTGCCTATCCTCACTCCGGAGCAGCGCGCCATCGCAGCAACGAAGCTCCGCGCGCACGCGGCCGAAACCGAAGAGAACGCCCCGCACTGAGTCTCAGGCTTCGGCGACGCTGTCCTCGTTGCCGGCTTCTTTCGCAACGTCAGCCACGTCCACCGTTGGCGCTGTGGCCCGCTCCGGTGAGAGCTCGATCTCTTCGAAGGCCGAGCCGCGGGGCTCATCAAGCTCGCCGTCGTCTTGCTTGAACTCTGCTCGAATGCGCCCGGCGATGAAGAGCACCGGAAACGACGCGAAGAGCCCGATGAAGCCAAGGAGGTGCTCCCATGCGATCAGGCTCAGAATCAAGATGAATCCGGGCAGGTGCACATGCCGCGCGGTGAGGCGAGGGTTCAAGTAGTAGGACTCGATCTTGTGGAGGATGACGGTGAGCGCCGTGAAGATTCCCACGCCGAACCAGCCCTTGGCTTGGAACGCGAGGAGCGACAGCACGGTGCCAGACACGATGTTTCCGATCACCGGAACGAGCCCCGAGACGAAGATGAGGACCATCAGCGGCGCGACGTGGTGGATCCCCAGAAGAAGGAGCACGGGAAGGGTCATCACCGTGTTGCACGCGGCGACGATGAACTGAAGTTGCACCGTGACCACGACGGCGTCGGCCAGATGCCCGAGCCATCGGATGATCGTGCCGTGGAGGGAGCGCGCGTCGATCTTGCGATGGAATTCCTTCAGGTGATCGTGCTCGAGCAAGAAGACGACGGCGAGAATGAGCCCGATGGTCGCGTAGACCACGATGTGTCCGATGGCCGATGCGTAGCCGAGCGCGCTCCCTGCGTAGTGCTTCGCTCCTTCGACGACGTGATCGGTGTCCCCGAGCTGCTCCCGGATCCGGAGGTACAGCGGATTGTCGCGGACCGCGCTGATTCGCTCGGGAAACGTGTGCCGCATCATTTGCACTTCGCGCACGAGGCTCCCAATGCCCAGAAACGCGCTGACCCCGAGGGCGGCGGCGACCGCGGCGATCACCACCAGAACGGACGCCTTCCGACCGAGCGCCGTGCGCGAGCTGATGAAAACCGACGCCGCACCGATCGCACGCTCGAAGGCCACGAAGAACACGAGCAACGGCAACAGATGCCGGAAGAGGAGGATCAGTCCAACGAAGACCGAGAGCGCGAGAAAGCGATGCGGAAGCTTCTCGTGGAGAAAGGCGCTGACGCGATCGTGTTCGATCATGAGGGCTCCGGGGGTAGCTCAAGTCTCCGAGGAGCACCAGCGGGCTCGGTCGTCGCGTAGACCGCGATCGTGACTTGCCGATCACACCGGTAACCGTTTACGCACCCACTGAAACGCTGCAAAACAGTCCCCTTGGGCGGTGGCACGGGACGTGGATTGTAAGTCACACTGATGCAGTACAGCACCGCCTCGGTAGCCTTTTTTTTCGCCGCAATTCTCTCTGCCTGCGGCTCCTCCGACACCGCGTCGGGCGCCCCTCCCTTTGAGCCCGCCCTCAGGCAGCCGGTGAACACGGCGACGGCGCGATGCGAGCAAGTGGCCGGCGCTCCTCAGCCCTTCGAGACGAGGGAGGCCTTCGTCGCCGCCACGAACGGACGATGGATCTTCTGCAGCGGACATCGAAGCTTTGACACGGGCGTCGTCGGCTTCGAGATCGTGGGCGGCGAAGAATATTTCGCGCTGCGAACGGACTTCAGCGGCAACGTGATCCGCGGCGCGCAGCCGAGCGATCGCGGTCGCGTCACGGTCAGCGCCGGAGCAAGCGGCGTCAGCCTCGCCCTCGACGCGAACGGCGGACCGGCGACGCTGACCACGTCACCGAAGCGCTTGACGCTCGTGCTCCGCGAAGGCGACGCGGAGTACGCCGCGAGCCCGTAGAAGTAGCTCGACTGACTTAGTCGCGGGCGTCGACGCCGCTGTCTTTGAATGGCCCGGTGGAACCGGTGGACGGGGCTCCGCTGTCGGCGACGGGAGCGTCGAAGGTGCCCGTGGCCTCGGATAGAACGCCCGCCTGCCAGTACGAGCCCGCCCGCCGAACCGTCGGGTCGCACGTCTCGCGCATGAGCGCTGCGTTCCTGAACGTGCGAACACAAAGAACGGGCGCGCCTTGGAAGCGATCGTCGATGTAGCGTGCGCCGATCGCGAAGCGTCCAGGTGGATCGGCGTGAAGTCGCATCAGGGTGTTCGCCCCGTGAGTCTCGAGCTCGCACCACGCGGGGCGCTCCTTGGCGTCCCCAAAACAGTCGACCCAGGCCGCGCGTCCGTTCGCAGGCATCTCGAGCGCGTGCAGCTCGACGCGCGGAAATGTCGAGGGGTCGTCGCTGCCGTCGAACTTCGACCAGAACAGCTCGACGTACGTGTCGCGCGTGGCGGGAACGGCATCGACCACCGCGGTGCCGCCGCCTTTGCGGCCCTGATCCTCGGTGAGCTCGAGGCGAATCACGTAGCGTCCGAGCGAGTCGATCGGAAATCGCACGCGCATGCCGGTGCCGTCGAAGGTGAGCTTGGCCGCGGAGCCCTTGGGGATCTCGCTCATCATCACGGACTGATCGACGATGTTGCTCGACCACGCTTCGTTTTGTGCTTGGCACTCCACCTGATCCCCGAGCTGCACGCTCCCGCGCACAGCCCATTTCGGGGACGACGAGGAACGGCACACGACGCCACCTTTGGGCCCGCCGCCGTCGCACGCCACGCCTCGCTCAGTGTCGGCGTGGATATGAAGGGGTTTGTCGCTGCGGGCGAGCGACACCATGTCGAACGGTGGAGACGCGCCCTTCAGCTTTGGACACCCTTCGCCCGCCCCGGTCTGCATCGCGTAGACGTGGATCGCGTCTTCCGAGCGAATGACCTTCGTCACTTGGAGCGAGGTGACGTCCACCGATCCGGCGTATCCGGCGAGCACCATCGTGCGATTGAAGTCAACGTTCGGCGGCAGCGGACGGCTCGGAAAATCGGCGAACAACAGAGCCCAGTCCTCTTCGCTCCGGATCGCATACCAGCCTGCGGCAAGCCCGGCGTGGACCGGCTTGGCGATTCGCGCGATGTCGACGTTCTCGCCGATGTCGACCTCCGCCGGCTGACCAAGCCGTCCGGGGTGAACGAACAGTGGGGGCGGTCCGTGACACGCGGACAACAACGCGAAGGACGCGCCTGCGCCCGCAAGGATCGTCGCCGCCAAGACCGAGCTGTGTTTCACGCGGGCAGGATACCGCTTGCGCTCGAAACCAGACAACGAAACGCCGGTTTTGGGTGCGTTTTGCCGCTCCGCGCACCGCGGCGGCGCCTGACGATCG
Organism: Myxococcales bacterium; assembly: GCA_043747615.1. GTDB lineage: Bacteria > Myxococcota_A > Polyangia > Polyangiales > Polyangiaceae > JAYTOU01. The sequence goes on from JAYTOU010000086.1 coordinate 51,419, forward strand.
TGTTACACTTTTACCATGCTCACTAGGTTCCCTCTCTTCTTCGCGCTTGCCGCCTTGCCACTTCCGTTCGTCGTGGGCTGCGGCTCGAATAACCCGGCTGCTCCCGATGGAGACGCAGGCACCGCCGAGGGTGGGAACGCCGAAGGGGGAGGGGGTGACGCCGGTGCGGACGGAGCAGCGCCGCCATCGTCGAACATCAAGCACGTGGTGATCATCATCCAGGAAAACCACACCTTCGACAGCTACTTCGGGACGTATTGCACCGCACCGACAGGCTCCAATCCCACGTGCACGGCGGGACCGGCCTGCTGCGAAGCGGCGCCCGCCACGCTCCCGAACGACGGCGGCGCGCCCACGGTGCTCAACGACACCGAAAATACCGCGCGCGATCCGGATCACACCCAGGCCACGGAGCTCACGGAGATGAACGGCGGCGCGATGGACAGGTACCTCCCGCGTAACGTCGCCTATGCCGATCCCGCCATCGTCGCCCCCTACCGCGCGTACGCCGGGATGTACGCCCTCGCCGACCGCTACTTCCAACCCGTCGTCGGGCAAAGCTCATCGAACGACATGTATTTCGCGCGCGCCAAATTCGTCTTCCTCGACAACACGGCTACGCCAGATGGCGTCTCCGCGCGATGCAACAACGGGGCAACGCCGACGACGTACACTGACAACACCATCGCCGACTTCCTCAACGCTGGTGGAGTCTCCTGGGGCTTTTACGCCGAGGGCTACCAGGCCGCAGTCGCCGCGAATCCCGGAGGGGGATGCCCTACGCCGCCCGCGGACTGCCCGCTTGGCATCGCGAGCTACCCCTGCATCTATGATCCGGGCGACGACCCGTTTGCCTACTATCCGGCCACCCGAGACAACGCGGCTTACATGCACGACTACGGACAGCTCGCGACGGACCTCGCAGGAACGCTCCCCGCCGTGAGCTACGTCAAGGCCATTGGCTACAAAACGGAGCATCCCCGCTCGCCCATCAGCCCCGGCGTCAGCTTCGTGACGGCGACGGTCAGCGCCATCCAGGCTTCGAAGTACGCGGCCGACACGCTCGTGATCCTCACCTACGACGAGGGTGGGGGCTACTTCGATCACGTCACGCCCCCCGCGACGAGCCCGATCGACATGCAGCCTTACGGCACGCGCGTCCCGTTTATCGCCATCGGCAAATTTGCGAAGGCGAACTTCGTGAGCCACCTGACGATGGAGCACTCGTCGGTCGTGAAGTTCATCGAGTGGAACTTCCTCGGCAAGAAGACCGGCCAGCTCGGCAACCGTGACACGACGGTGAACAACCTCGGCAGCCTGCTCGACCCCTCACAAACGGGTACCGCCGTTCCGGAGTGACGACGCGAGGCCTTCGCGAGAACGGTCTCGCGCTGGAGACGTCGCGCTCTATGCCGCCGCCACGTCCCCGTCGCCCGAACGTTCGGTGTGGTCGCGACCTGCGTTCTTCGCGCGATAGAGGGCAGCGTCGGCGCGTGCCACGAGGCGGGTCGATGCAAATTGTTCGTCGCTCCGCGCGGCCGTCACGCCTGCGCTGAACTTGACAGGGCGGTAGGTTCCGTTCGTGAATTCGAAGGGATTTGCAGCCAGCTGGGTGCGCAGCCGCTCGCTCACTTCCATGGCTCGATCGGCATCACAGCGGTTGAGGAGAATCACGAACTCCTCACCGCCGTAGCGGAAGGCGACGTCTTCGCTCCGCAGTACCGACTTGATGGCTTCCGCGAAGTGCACGAGGACTCGGTCGCCCTCTTCGTGCCCGTGGGCATCGTTGACTCGCTTGAAGTGGTCGATGTCGATCATGACCACGGAGTACGCCTCGTTGCGGCGCTTGGCCGAGGCCGTTGCTTCGGCGAGCCGCAGGTCGAAGTGGCGGCGATTGAAGAGGCCGGTGAGCACGTCGACGGTGGCGTGGAGCTCCGCGAAATTCAATTCGCGGCGGAGCCTGCGCTCGTTGCGTGCGCGTTCGACGGCGCCCCGTAGCTTGGCTACGAGAACCGACGGTGAGCAAGGCTTGGTGATGTAGTCGATGGCGCCGGTGTCAACGCCGTGAACGATATCCGCGTCGCTCGTTGCTCCTCCCGTGAGGAAGATGACCGGGATGTTCGCCGTCGCGGGGCGGCTCATGAGCGTGCGAAGGACCTCGAATCCGTCCATGCGCGGCATGTTCACATCCAGAACGATGGCGTCGATCACGTCGGCGCGCTCCGTCGCAATCTGGATGGCTTCCTCGCCATTCAAGGCGGGGAAGCAATTGAAGCCGCTCCGCTCGAGGGCGTGGATGGCGAGCATTCGACCATCGTCGTTGTCGTCCACGACGAGCACGGTGCCTGCGGCTTGCCGGACGCCACTCGTCAACTTTGCCGATTCAATTGCCATGGTCCTAGCCGCACCTCATGCAAGGGAGCGACCAACCCGCTCGCTGCTATGCCTCCGGGAGGACTCCCCGATGAAAATGCCGCAATTTCGAGCCTCCACGCACCCAAACCTACACGAGCTTACTGTGGCAAAGTTCAACGAGGTGAGGCCCAGCTGCGCAGTTGCACAGGCGACTGCTACGTTGGCGACGCATGATGGAAAACGAAGAGGTCCTCTTTCAGGGTCGACCAAGCTGGAGAGCGTGGGCGGGGCTGTGGATCTGGGGATGGATCCTTTTGCCGGTGCTGATCGGCGGGGTGCTCTTGCTGATGGTCGAGGCCCGCAAGCGGCAGGTCGCCTGGAAGATCACGTCCCGGCGAATCGAGGTGGAGCGCGGTTGGCTGTCGAAGCAGGTCGACACTCTCGAGCTCTGGCGAATCCGCGACGTAGAATTCAACCAGAGCCTGACCGATCGCATGTTCGGTGTGTCGCGCCTCACCATCACCGCACACGACGGGCAAAGCCCGGTGATGGACGTCCGCGGCCTTCCAGCCGATCGCGCGCTCTACGATCGCCTCATGAGCGCCGTCATGAACGCGCGGCAGCAGCGCGGGGTACTGAACCTGAATCCATAATGGCGGTTGATCTTCCGATGGTGACGAAGAGGCCGCCTTCGTAGCCGATCGTCATCGACCATCCGATCTGGGCAAACCAATTTTCGAGACCCCAGTTGTCCTCCGCGGGGGTAAAGAGCTCGGGGCCCTCGAGGGGCTCGGCGCCCATCAGCGTATTCGGATAGGCGCGCACGTACTCCACGTCGTTCTCGCGAAACCAGCTCTGCACTTCGCGCAGCGTGTGGCGGTGCTCCTCCGGATGCTCGTACTGATCGCGAAACCACGCTTTTCTCCGCGCAGGCTCGGCGTTGCGCGCGCGAAGGACGGGGTCGAACGGGATGAACTTGAAGCCGGTGAGCCGGCCGACTCCGCGGCGCAGGCGATGAGGAAAGCGTGCGTACACGTTGTAGAGGCCAAGGACGATCATCCCGCCCGGCTTCACGAGCTTGGCCATCGAAGCGAAGGACGCGCGCGGGTTCGGGGTGTGATGAAGGACGCCCGAGGAGTAGACGACGTCGAACGCTCCGTGGCGGAGGCCCGGTGAGCGCAAATCGGTTTCGACGAAATGAACCTTGTCGAGGGCGTATCGTTTTGCCGCCGCCGCCCCGAGCTCGAGAGACGCGCGGGTGAGGTCTGCACCAATGATGGTGCGATCGGCGGTGGCGAGAAAGAGGCTCATTTGCCCGGTGCCGCAGCCGATTTCAAGGACCTTCGCGTCGCCGGGAATGGCTTGGTCGAGGAGGCGCGCGAACTCGCTTTTCGCGGCCTTGCCACGGAGCCCGGAGAGACTTTCGTCCGCCGGGTAGTTCGGAAAAGGGGAGTCGGAATAGAAGTCGCGAACGGTCTCGGTGCGCGCTTCGGACGGGACACGCAGATCGGGGATGCCGTTCTTGATCTCATACGTCTCGCCGCACGATCCGCAATTCAGCGCGTCGTCGAGCGCCCCTCTGCAGGCCGGGCAAGCGAGGAGAGCCGAGACGTGCATCTCAAAAAATAGTGTAGATGAACGGTGCCAGCGCCTCGACGCTCGCCGCGGCGATGAGCACGAGCCCCGTCACGCACAGGAAGACGACGAGTGGCACGAGCCAGCGGTTTCCCTGCCGGTTCGTCCACAGCCCACGGGCGAATCCACCGATGGATGGGATCGCCGAAGCGATGGTGATCAGACCGCGTCGAACTTTTCCGTGTCTCGGGAGCATCAGACGTGTGCCTCTTCGTTGGAGTGCGCCGTTGCCCGCGCCTTCGAGACGATATTTCTGCCGGCGATGAGAAGGTCGATCCCGCACCGTCGGAACGTGGAGTAGCCCTCCACGGCCCGAGTGACGATGGGCTCTCCGGCCAAGTTGAACGAAGTGTTGAGAAGGATCGGGATCCCCGTCTGCGCGCCGTAGCGCTGGAGGAGGGCGTAAAATTTGGGCGCTTTCGATTGTTCGACGGTCTGCACTCGGGCGGTGCCGTCGGTGTGGGTGACGGCGGCGAGCTTCTCGCGCCACTCGGGCTTCACCGGGAAAACGCCGGACATGTAGCGACCGAGAGCGGCTCCGCCCGGGGGTAGCTCGAAGTAGCGATCGGCCAACTCCATCGGGACGGCGGGCGCGAACGGACGAAACTCTTCGCGGTACTTTATCTCGCGGTTCAAGCGATCTTTCATCTCTGCGCTGTGCGGCGCCGCGAGAATGCTGCGGTTGCCGAGCGCGCGCGGGCCGAGCTCTGCGGCTCCGTCCATCCAGCCGATGATCTTCCCCTGGGCGAGCTCCATCGCCGTGCGATCGAGGAGTGCTTCGTCGCTCACCATGGTCTCGAGCGTGAGGCCGTCTTCCGTTGCCACCCGCGCGAGCTCGTCGGCGTCGACGCCGGGGCCCCAGTACGGATGCTCGGGGAGCTCGCGATCGGGCTGACCAAAATGAACGCGATCGGCGTAGAGCGCGGCGCCGAGCGCGCACCCGCTGTCTCCGGGGGAGGAAGGCACGTAGAGGTTCTTGAAGCCGGATTCCCGTAAGATGCGAGCGTTCGCGCAGCCGTTCAAAGCCACGCCACCGCCGAAGCAGAGGTCATCCATCCCCGTCTCTTCGTGGAGCGCTTTGGTGAGCTCGACCAGCGTGTCCTCGAGCACGCGCTGGACGCTTGCCGCGATGTCGGCGTAGCGCCCGCCCTCTTTCGTCGTCGGGTCGAGGGGCTCGTGCGCGGCGCGCGGGCGTCCGAAGAGGTCGACGAACTTGGACGAGAACGAGCGCTTCGCCGAGGTGTGAAAATCGAAGTAAGACAGGTCGAGCGCGAATGCGCCCTTCGGTGCGGACACGATGACCTTTCGAACCTCGGCCTCGAAGATGGGCTTTCCGTACGACGCGAGGCCCATCACCTTGTACTCGCCCTCGTTCACCTCGAAGCCTAAAAATGCGGTGAACGTGGAGTAGAGCATTCCGAGCGAGTGCGGAAAACGCAGCTCGCGGAGGAGCTCGATGCTCACCTTCCCGTCTGCATTTCGTTCGCCGGTGCCGACAGAGAGGGTGGCCCATTCCCCGACGCCGTCGGCGGTGAGGATGGCGGCGCGCTTGCTCGGGGAGGTGAGGAACGCAGTGGCCGCGTGCGATTGATGATGCTCGGTGAAGAGGATCTTGCTCCCCGAAATTCCGAGGTGGCCGGCGATGATCCCCTTTACCCAGAGCTTCTCGGCGAGCGAATTTTTCATCGCCTTTGGAAAGCTTCTCCAGGAGTAGGGAAACGCGCGTAGAGCGCAGGTGAGAATGCGCTCGAACTTTAGCATCGGCTTCTCGTAGAAGACGACGGCGTCGAGCTGACCGGGCTCGAGCTTCGCTTGGTCGAGGCACCACTCGATCGCCAAGAGGGGGAACGCTGCATCGTTCTTGCGGCGTGAGAGCCGCTCTTCTTGCACCGAGCAGAGAAGCGCGCCGTCGATGAGGAGCGCGGCCGCCGAGTCGTGATAGTGGGACGAGATGCCGAGAATTTTCACGTGTTAGTATTGCGAGGTGAGTGAGCCCTTGAGACGGGGCGTTGACCAACCCTCGAGCTCCTGCCGCGCCGCACGCTTCGCGAGGAGTGCAAAGAGCGGAAGCACGACGAAGTACTGGACGGTCAGCATGACTCCGCCGAGCACGTTGGCGACGGCGGTCGCCAGGCGAAGGTAGCCTCTCCACACGCGCACGAGGCGCGCCCACCACAGCTCGACGCCGTGCCTTTTCGGAGAGACGCGCTTCAGCTGGGCGTAGGTGTAGTTCATGTGAAATGCCTCGTCGCGCAGAATTTCGCCGAAGACGTCGCGCGTCGTTGGGTCGACGCCGAGCACCTCGTGGTACACCGCGAAACGCCGAGCCGCAGCCTTCTCGGAGAGATGCAGGAAGGCAAGGAGCGACTCCTCCTTTTCCTTGTCGACGTGCAAGTCGTCGAGGCCGCGCTCACCGGGAGAGAACCAGTTCGCCTGGAACCCGGCAGGACCTTCAGCCCGGGGGAGCGCGGCGAGGATGGCCCGTCCGCGAACACGAAACAGGTTCGCGTGGCGCTGCTCGTCTTCCGAGTGCCGCAGGTAGAGGCGGCGGAGGAGCGCGTCAGACGTGAGCTCAGCTGCTCGGCAGAGGTCGCGACCGCCGTCGGCCTCCGTCTGCGCGAACATGAGCAGCTTTCGCCCGCGGCGCTCGGCGTCGCGCCAGACCCACCGATGCACGGGAAAAAGAAGCCGATCGAGGCCCGCAGGCCTGACCACCGATTTTGCGAGGACGGGGGCGGCTCCGTTCGCATGGGTTACGACGTCGCTCATCGCGCCCCAACGTTAGCGCACAATGGAAGTGCCTGGAACGGCGCCGTCACGCGGGCTGCACGATTCCCGTGGAGAGCGCGCCCGCCCGGCAGAGTTTTCCACGGCCATCTGAGATGCGTGAAATTCGAACTAGTACCCGCGTGGCAGGTGAAGGCTCAGAAGGGGGAGATGTCGGTCCAGTTCGCGTCGTGAGCGAAGGTTTCGACCACGCCAGGCGCAGCCGATTTACCGACCACCATGCGTCGCCAGGAGTGGTCGGTGAACGTCGGAGGGGAGCCGGGGGTCGGCGGCGCGTACGCGGTGCTTCCGTCGGCAGGGGTGTGATCGCAATAGAAGTCGACGCGGTAGCTGGTGCCGTCGTCGAGGACGGCGGGGATGGTGAAGCTCGCCAGCCCTTGGGGGTCGACCATCGTCATTTGCGACGCGATGGTGGTCGTTCCCGCGGCGTTCTTGATCTTCAGGAACACAGGCTCGTTCGCGTGAGGCGCGTAGCCGGTCAAGCTCAGTTTGTAATCGCCCTTGGCGCCCGTCGAGGACGTGCTCGAGCTGCTGCAGGCGGTGAGAATCAACAGCGAAAAAAGTGCCTTATAGTTCATCGAGGGATTCCATCGGATAGAGGCGGCCTCGTCAACCGCGAAAACTCGCCGCAGCGCTATCCAACTATCGTGACCGCCGCGGACCTTGTAGTCTCAAAGCCTGCGAATGACGGGCCGCAACCTCGAAAACACGAAACGATGACCGACGCAAAAGCCCGCGTGGGCAGTGTTCTGAAAGGGAAGTGGCGCCTCGAGAAGCTCCTTGGGCTTGGCGGGAGCGCTGCGGTCTACCAAGCGTCGCACGTCAACAACGGCAAGCGCGCCGCCGTAAAGGTCCTTCACGCAGAGCTTTGTGCTCACGCCGAGCTCGTCGCGCGTTTTCTCAAGGAAGGTTATTTCACCAACAAGATCGGTCATCGCTGCGCGGTGTCGGTCATCGACGACGATCGCGCAGAGGACGGTGCCGTCTATCTCGTGATGGATCTTCTCGAAGGGCACTCGCTCGACAAGTACACGCGCAACAAGGAGCGGCTCCCTCTCTCCGAAATTCTCCGCGTGGCCGACGAGGTCCTTGATCTCCTCGCCGCCGCCCACGACGCGGGAATCATCCATCGCGACATCAAGCCGGAGAACATCTTCCTCACCAAGGATGGCTCGATCAAGGTCCTCGATTTCGGTATTGCGCGCTTGGCCGAAGCACCGACCGATGGATCGGGAACGCAGCTCGGCACGGGAATCGGTACGCCGTCGTACATGCCGCAAGAGCAGGCGCGCGGGCGGTGGAATTTGCTCGACGGTCGCTCCGATATCTATGCGATGGGCGCGACGATGTACGGGCTCTTCATCGGAGCCAAACCACGCCAAGCAGAGACGATCAACGAAGAGCTGCTCATGGCGATGACCTCGCCCATGAAGCCGATGTTAGAAGCCGCGCCGGAGGTGCCCGCCGAGATCGCGGCGGTGATCGACCGCGCGCTGGCTTTCGAGATGGGCGCGCGCTGGACGAATGCGCGATCGATGCAGGACGCGCTTCGTAAGGTGTTGGCGCCCTCGCTCACGATTTCCCAGCTGGTTCCGGTTGCGCCGCCGGTTCCCGTGCCGCCTTCCTCTCCGCCCGCCGTCATGCCTTTGCCGCCTCCTTCCATCCCGATCGCTCTGCCGCGCGCGCCCAGCTATTCTCCGCCCCGCGCTGCGGGGATGAACATGCCGACCCCGATCGGACAGATGACTCCCCAGCCGCCGCCTCCGCCGCCGCCGCCGCCCGCGCCGAGCGCAGTGAGTCCTGCCCAAGTCCGCGTCCCGGGGCGCCCCCTCTCCCTTTCACGCCTGCGTTCGGGGAGCGTGTCGCAGCGCGTCTCCGGGACCCTCAGCCGTACGCCCGCCTTCACCTCGCCGTGCAATCGACTCACGCTCAGCCACCACGCGCAGTACGGGTTCACGCTCATCGGGAGTCACTTGCCCCCCGACGACTCGCCGCGCCTGCGTGCATACAGCCTCCAGCAAAAGCGCGTCGCCTGGGAAGCGATGGAAGGCGAGGACTGGCTCAAGGACCTGAAGCACATGAGCGTGATCGGGAGCAACGTCTTCGTCCCCCAGAACACGAACGTCACGTGCTTCGATCTCGCGACCGGTCAGCAGCGCTACGTGTGCCGCGTCCCCGAGAGGCTCGACATCAAGAGCGGCGGCGCGGATCAAGGCGCATCGATCGTCGAGGCAGGCGGCTTGATCCTGATGAAGACGGTGGGGCGAACGGTCATCGCGTTCGATCCACAGACGGGCAGGGAGCGGGCGCGGCGGCAGTTCCCCAACCCGGTGGACCTCTTCGTTCTCGACGGAGGGCAGCTCTTTGCCCGTTACGAGACCGAGGGCAAAGATGCCCGAGGGTTGCTTGAGTTCTTGAACCCCGCGACGCTCGAGAAGGCCACCGTCCTCGGGAAATCGTGGACGAACAACGAACGCGCGAGCATCGTCGAGGTCACGGTTGCGGGGCCCGCGCTCATCGCCCGCGTCGACAACTGGGGGCTCCTCGCATCGAAAGGAGTCGCCGTTCTCGATGCGGCCTCGGGGCGTGAGCAGCACTTTGAGCGCGTGAGGAACCTCGACGACGTGGTCATCCCCACCCAGGGCGCGGGCCGCATCTACTACGTCTCCAACCCCGGTCCGCAGCAGCAAATCAACGGAGCGCCGGGCGGGCTTCGCACCGGTGTGCCCCTCCCCAACCACCGGGCGATCGCGATGTTCATCGCGAACACCGTGCTCTTCCTGGTCCTCGAAGAAAACGGAACCGGCGTGCGTCGCCTCGTCGGGCTCGACCCGTCGACACTCGCGCCAAAGGTTCAGTTCGGCACGCTCGCCGCCTCGAGCGCGTCGGCCCGCCTCCAGCCCCGCGATCAAGCGAGGCACGTGATCGCTGCCGGGAACCTCGCCTTCTTCGTCCTCGAACGCGGCGATGGAAGCGCCGACGGTGAGCTCTATGCAGTCGACACCACCACCGGCACGGCGGTGTGGACCCGCTCTACGCGCGACATCGGGTCGATCGAAGACTTCTTCTTCCTCGGCGGGTACCTCGTGCTTTGCGCCGCAGCGTCGCTCATGATCCTCGATCCGATGCGCGGCACCACCCTCGCGGAGTATCCCTAGATCTCCTTCTTTTCGAGGGGCATCATGCGTTTAACGATGAGGCCTACGGCAAGAAATCCGGCGGCGACGATCCATTCGCGGCCGCGCGCCGCAGTGAGGAGAGCGACGCTCACCACGATCGTCGGAGCCGCGGACCACGCACGCGCTGGGCTGAGGCCGAGCTCGCGTCGCCACCCGATGCGCGCCAGAGCAAGTGCCACCAGCAAGTACTGGGTGACGACCGCCAGGCTCGACAGCACGAAGAGCTCGGCGAGATCCCCGAGCGACACGATCGCTCCGACCAGGAGAAACGTCACGAGCAGGGCGGCTCGCGGAACGCCCGCTTCCGACATGCCCGAAAATCGGGTGCCTCGGGCGAGCGCGGCGAGGTAGCGCGGCGTCGTCACCATCATGCCGAGCGCGATACCGAGCGCAGACACGCTCGCGCCGACGCGGAGCACCTCGGCGAAGCGGTGGCCTCCGTAGACGAAGGCTGCATCGACGAGCGGAGCGGCGGAGGTTGCGAGCCCGGGCACGGCGACGACGGCGGCTCGCTGCACGGCGATGTAGAGGAGCGTAGCCAGGGCGAGCGAGCCGAGGACGGCGATGGGGATCGTGCGCGTGGGTGTTTTGGCGTGCCCGGCGATCACCGGAACGACCTCGAATCCCTGGTAGACGAACGTCGTCAGGAGAGCTGCGCGGAGCCACGAAACGTCACCGGTCACCGGGAGAGTCGCACCTACGGGCGACGCCCGAACGATCGCCGCCGCGGCGATGAGGCCGACCAGCGGCAGGAGCTTGAGAAGCGTGAGCGTCGTCCACGCCCGCGCGGAGAAGCGGAGTCCCGCGATGCAAGCCAGGGTGACCGCCGACAAGACGAAGAGCGCCGCGCCTCGAACACCCAGAGGATTCCTGTAGACTGCAGGCATCAGGGCGCGCGTCAATCCCGCCACGATCGCCGCGGTGCTGAAGAGCGAGCTCACGTACGCTAGCCACCCCACCACGAAGCCCGCCGAGTCACCGAAGGCGTGGCGCGCGTAGAGGACGGGACCGCCGTCGGCTTCGAAGCGGCTCCCGAGCGTGGCCACGGCGACGGCGACCGGCACGAGAGCGATTCCCGTCGCGGCCACCACAGTCACGCTTGCGCCTCCGGGTGCGAGCTGCGCGATGTCCGCAGGCGCAAAGAAAATACCCACGCCGACGATGCCATTCACGCCAAGCGCGAGGAGAGCGAGCGTTCCGAGCGACTTCGTCTGCGCGGTCACCCTCGGAGCATAGCCGCTAGCTTGACCTTTACGTCTGGCCACTCGCTATCGAGGATGCTGAAGACGACCGAGTCGCGCAGAGTGCCGCCGCGGACGATGCGCTGCTGGCGGAGGATCCCCTCTTGCTGGGCCCCGAGCCTTCCGATGGCCTTGCGCGAGCGCTCATTTTTCACGTCGGTGCAAAACTGCACGCGGATGCAGTACCGCTTCTCGAAGGCGTGCTGGAGGAGGAGGAATTTGCACTCGGTGTTCACGCGGGTGCGCCACACCGACCGCGCGAGCCAGGTGTAGCCAATCTCCAGGTTGCGGTGCTCACGCCTGATGTCGAAGTAGCGCGTGCATCCCACGAGTCGCCCGCTCGCGCGCTCGACGACGGTGAACGGTACAGCGTTGTCTGCGTCGCGCTCGCGGATGGCATGCTCGCCAAACGCGCGAACCTGCTCGATCGTCGCGAGCGAGGTCGACAGGTGCCGCCAGACCAATTCCTCCTTGGCGACTTCGGCAAGCGCGTTCAGATGGTCGAGCTCGAACGGGATCAAGCTCACCGCCGTGCCTTCGAGAGTGATGGGCTCGTCTTGCATGCGAAAGAAGTGCAGGAAATCTGGTCTGGGATAAAGATCCAGAAATGACATTTCTGCTAGACCAGATGCGCTGATGCTACGGTCGCCCATGATCGAAATCACGATGGCGGGCCCCTCGAAAAACGCGCTGAACGAATCGATGCTCACCTTCATCATCGATCGGCTGCGCGAGGCGGCCGGGCGTCCCGTGCTTCTCACCGGGACGGGCAACGCATTCTCGGCGGGGCTCGATCTCAAGCACTTGGTGGCACTCGACGAGCACGGAATGGAGGGCTTTCTCCGACTCCTCGAGGAGTGCATGGTTGCGCTTTATCTGTACCCAGGGCCGACGGTTGCCCTTTTGAACGGACACGCGATCGCGGGTGGGTGCGTCCTCACGCTCTGCTGCGATCGCCGGATCGTGATCAGCGATCCGTCTCTGAAGATCGGCCTCAACGAAGTCGCGCTTGGAGTGCGCTTTCCTCCGCGGACGCTCGCCATCGTGCGCCACCGCGTCCCCACCCAGCACCATGAGGAGGTGCTCCTCGGAGCTCAGCTCTTCGATCCGCCGAACGCGCTTCGTCTTGGTCTGGTCGACGAAATTCACACGATCGAATCCGCTCGGTCTCACGCGCTCGACATCGCACGTCAGCGGCTGCAGGCGCTCGCGTCCAGCCCGGCCGCAGCGTACGCGGCTACGAAAACGGATCTGCGAGGGACGAAAGAATCGCTGTGCTCCGACGCAGAGGAGGAGCGGCGCTTGAAGGGCTCGCTCGGAATGTGGACCTCGCCCGTGGTGAAGGAAAAAATCGCCGCTGCCCTCGCGCGCTGAAAACAGCGAAAATGTCGGTGCTAGGCGGCGGCGGGGAGCGAAAGTCCGTGGTACGTTGCCAGCATCGTGTCCAACCGCCTTGCTCTGACCGGCGCAACGGTCTCTGTCTTTGTGTGCCTCGTTCTTGCCGGACTCCACGGTTGCAGTCGCGACGCCGTGCAATCGCCGCCGACGTTGCCGTCCACGGGGTGTGCGCCGGTCGATGCAGGTCCGGCAACGGGGCCGAAGTTCTGCGATCTCCCGGGAGGGGACGCTCCGGAAATTCAGGCTCCCGCCGGATTCTGCGTTCACGAGTTCACGCTCGGCAAGAACGACACGCTGCCCGAGGTCCGCGTGATGCGCTTCGCGCCGAACGGAGATCTCTTCGTCGCGGCGCCGAACTATCCCACGCCGGGGGGAGCGGCGAACGGCGCGGGCGCGATCCTCGTCCTGCCCGACGACAACCACGACGGGAAGCTGGACAAAGTCATCCGGTACGCCGGTGCGCCCGCTCCGTCCCCATCCGTACCGTGCAGCACCCAGGAGCAAGACCCCGCGAACCTCGCCTGCGTACACGGGCTCGTCTTCTCCGACGGTTACGTGTATTATACACGTAGCGACGAGCTCCGGCGTTTTCCATACAAAGACGGGGATCGCGTATCCCCCACAGTCGGCGGCGATCTCGTGGGGACGCTCGGCGGAAAAGGTCTCCCAGACCTCCGCTGGACCCACGGGATGGATCGCGCGAAGGACGGAACCATCTACGTCACGCGTGGCCGCTTCGACGGCAACTGCAGCGTGGACACCATGAAGGACGGTGCGGTGCTCGCGTTCTCGATCGCGCCGGGAGCGCCGTTCCCGCTGACGCCGACGGTGATCGCCGACGGCTTCCGCGATCCGCTCTACATACGCTGCCAGCCGGGCTGCGGCGACTGCTACACGAACGAGCTCTCGGGCGACGGATGGGACTCGATCGGCGGACGCGAAAAGCTCGCGCTCATTCAGCCTGGCGGTCACTGGGGCTATCCGTGCTGCGTGACGCGCGACAAGCCTGCGGCCGGTGGCACCCCCGAGCAGTGCGCAAACCTCGGCAGCGACGGAACGGTCATTCCGCTTCACGACACACCCTTCGGCTTGGATTTCGAAGAGGGTTATTTTCCCGCGCCTTATACGTTCGGCGTCTTCGTTGCACTTCACGGTTCGTTCGGCGGATGGAAGGGAACGGCCGTCTCTTGGCTTCCGACCGATCCCACGACCCACCGGCCGACGGGCACGCCAAGCGTCTTCGCCACCGGTTGGGGCCACGGCAATTCGATCGAAGGTCGGGCTACGGACGTCGCGTTCGCTCCCGACGGACGCCTCTTCGTCGCCGACGACACCTCCGGTCGCATCTTCTGGATCGCCCCAAGAACGTTGCGTTCCGCCAAGTAGCCGCCGCGCGACCCTACTGGAGCTTGTCGGCTTTGATGCGGTCGACGGTCACGAACTGCCCTGCCTGAACTTTCCAGATGATGTAGTTGCCAATCACGTCGCCGTATTCGTCGAAGTCCACAGGGCCGGAAGCGCCCACATAGTCGATGTCCTCACCATGACGAATGGCAACGAAGGCTTCGGCGAGCTCCGCCGGTCCGAAGGGTCTTCCCACCCTGGAGACCGCAACGAGGGAGTCGCGGATCTTGATGGGATCCGTCGTGGTTCCCGCCTGCTCGATCGCCAGAGCCGCGAGGATCGCTGCGTCGTAGAAGGTGGCCACTTTGCCGGGTAAATCTTTCGCGCCGGGGTCGAGCGCAAACTGCGTCAGGTACAGATTCTTGAAATCCCCGTACTGCGAAGTCTCCGGATTCGGATCCGGGTTCGTCCCGTAGATGCCTTCGACCACCGTGGGCGACATCGGGTTCGTCTTGTCCAGACGCCCGTTCGAGATGAACGTCGGCTTGTAAACGCCGTCACTTCCGATGATGAAAAAATTCGCTGGCAACGAAGAGGAGGAGGCCTTCCGCAGCTCGGCGACGACCTCGTCTCCTGCGGGATCGAACATGATGAGGACCAAGCACTCGGGACGCGGCGCGAGGATGGCGTTGATGGTCGGGGCGTACGAGGCCTGGAGCGTCGAGGGAATGGGCAGGTTCGCGACCACCGTTCCGCCGCGCTTCGTGAACTCTGCGACCGTCGCCGCGGCAAATGGATTTCCGTAGGGGTCGTCGCTGTGGACGATGGCCATCTTCGCGCAGCCGTTGATGATGGGCTGAACGGGGCCGGCATCTCCCGCGTCGCTGCTGCCCGAGTCGACCACGCCGGCATCTCCGAGGACGCGATCGGAGGGGCCGTTGATGGCAAGAATGGCCACCGCTTTGCCCTGCAGCGTATCGGGCGGAATAGTGCGGAAGAGGAACCGATTGATGGGGGCCTGCGCATCGCTCAGCGACGGCGACGTCGCCGAGCCGGAGATCTCGATGACCTGGCGCTTGGCGATCTGATCCTGGACCGAGAGCACCTGCGTGCTGCCACGTGGACCAAGGATGGCCACCGCTCCTTCGTCGATCATCCCTTTCACGATCCCCGCCACGACGGAGCCTGTATCGGTCGCGTCGTCGACGACTTTGAAGTTCACGCGCCGACCGAGGACTCCGCCGTTGGCGTTGATCTGCTGCTCGGCGACACGCACTGCATTTTGAATGGGCAAACCCGACGCTCCCAGATCTCCAGACAGAGCGATGCTCACGCCGATTTCGATCGGCTTACCTGCGTCGGGAGCTTCGGTGACCGCGGTGTTCTTCGAGCAGGCCGCGGCGAACGAAAAAGCCACCACCGGAATGAGGAGGGCGGGCACGAGAAGCCATCGCCGAGAGTGGGCATGCCGCGAGCTCGGAACCATCGCGCGAGTGTACACGGGCGTATATGATCGACGTGATGGATCGTCGTGGCGCACTGGCTGTTTTTGCGGCTCTGCATATCGTCTTGGCGTGCAAGGCGGAGGGCGAATCTCCTTCCGAGCGCACGTCACCACGCGCGACGAGCCTCCGGTTCGTGAGCGCGCCTCCGGAAGGCGAGGTGGCAACGCTCGTTCAACGCGAGGCGGAAAAGGCGAAGCGGGACGGGCGCACACTCCTCGTCTACACGGGCGCGGTGTGGTGTGACCCGTGTCGACGCTTTCACGAGGCCGCGACACGCGGAGAGCTCGGAGCGGAGCTCGATGGGATAACGCTCCTCGAGTTCGATCTCGATCGCGATGCTGAACGCCTGCGTGCTGCTGGCTACAGCTCGAAGTACATCCCGCTCTTCGTGCGCCCCGCCGCCGACGGACGCTCGACGGGCAAGCAGATCGAGGGCTCCGTAAAGGGCGACGGAGCGGTTCGAGAAATCTCCCCCCGCCTCGCCGCGCTCGTGCGATCAGAGTAATCGATGACGTTCACAGTGACCGAAACATCCGGCAGGGTGGAGCTCGCCGATGCGAGCGCAAACAGCGTCGTCGTCATTGCCCCCGAGCGCGGAGGGATGGCCGTCCGCTTCACCGTCGGAGGGCGCGACCTTTTCTTCATGGACGAGGCGACGCTGCTCGATCCCGCCGCGAATGTGCGGGGCGGTAACCCCGTTCTCTTTCCGTCACCCGGCAAGCTAGAGGGCGACCGCTGGACCCACGACGGTCAGGAACGAGCCATGAAACAGCATGGATTCGCCCGAAATTTAGGGTGGGCGGTCACCGAGCAAGAGACCGAGGACCGCGCGTCCGTCACCCTCATCCTTACCTCGAGTGACGCCACCAAGGCGCTCTTTCCGGCGGAGTTTCGCTTCGAGCTGACGTACACGCTCAGGGGCACCTGCTTGCACATCGCGCAGCGGATCGAAAACACAGGCGACGATCCGATGCGGTTCGGAGTCGGCTTTCACCCGTACTTTCAGGTGGACGACAAGGCCTCCGCGCGCATCGACACGGCCGCCACGAGAGCGTTCGACAACGTGACCAAGAAAGAGATCCCCTTCACCGGGTTCGATCTCACCTCGCGTGAAGTCGATCTCCACCTCGTCGATCACGGAGCGACGTCGAGCGCGCTCACCTGGGGAGACGGAGCGCGGCTCGCGATCAATGCCTCGCCCGAGTTTACGCATTGGGTCGTGTGGACGCTCGAGGGGCGCCCGTTCGTCTGCGTCGAGCCCTGGACGTGCCCGGGAAATGCCCTCAACACCGGGGATCGACTCATCACGCTTTCATCCGGGGAAACAGGCCTCTTCTGGATCGACCTGACTTTCGCGGCGGTCCGTCCCGACGCTCCCGAATGACCGTAGTCGCCGCCGTTCGAATGCCGACGCGCGGCAACGCGAGACGCGTCACGTAGCCGCTTAGTCGTTGAGAGCTTGGCGTGCGGGGGGCGGGTGATCTCGGAAAAGGCGCATGGCGAGGCCGACCCTGTGGCGTGACTCATTGACGCCGCGGCAGCCCGGACCGCCGGCTGCGTAGTGGCCGAGCCGCTCCTCGAGAGGGTTCGCTCCGCATACGGCGAACGAGGCGCGGATCATTTTCAATCCCGCGTGGAGGCAGGTCGAAAGATCCGTCAGCATCGCTTCGCGCGTTACGCCGAGAGCCTTCAGGTTCGATTCTCCCACCTGCAGCATGCAGAGCGAGCGACCGTTGTCGCCCACGGCGTCTGGACGAAAGCGACTCTCGAACCAGCCGATCGCAACGAGGAGCGCGGCCGTACGATCCGCGCCGTGCTCTCCGGCGAAGACGGGCTCGGCCTTGGCGACCTCGGAGATCGTTTCTGCGGTTTGCAAGTAGCTGTCGCGCCACGGGGTGACTCCGGGGGGCTGCAGTAAAAGCATGAGCGAAAGAATCCAAGTCGACATCCGTGAGGCCCTCGTGACGATCGAAAGTGACCCTCCGTGCGGAGCGTGGGGGCTTGGATGCACGCCCATGCGCGAACCGCAGCGCGACCGGCCGTGGGAGTCGCCGGGTGAGCGGGGAGCGTGGGCATGTCGAGATCCAGGGTCGACCCCCCAGGGGGCTACCCGGCGCCCCCCAAATAACGCGACGAGCACCGTGAAAACGCGGGTATTTTTGCGGTCTAGCGTTGGCGCGAAACCTGCTCCCTGTTTCTGCCATGACGCGATCGTTGGGAGTCCTGTGTGCTTTTTCCGCCGCCGCAATCGTGGCGTGCTCGAGCAGTGACACCGCCCAAGAGGCGACGGGCGGCCCCGGCTCCATGGGCACCCAGCCCGCCGTTGGCGATCCTCCCAAGAAGGACGCGGGGACGGTGATCATCGACAGCGGTGCGGCGCACGATCCTCTGGACGATCCCTTCACGTGCACGCCTGGGGCGACGCCGACGGAGTTCTATGCGCTCGCGTCTCCGCGACTCGGCCACACGGACATCACCTCGATGTGTCGCTTCCGCGGTTCGGTGGTCCTCGTCGTGAACACTGCTTCGCAATGCGGATACACGCCGCAGTACACGCCGCTCGAGGCGGTCTACGAAAAGTACCATGCGCAGAAATTCGCGATTCTTGGCTTTCCCTGCAACCAATTCGGTGGGCAAGAGCCGGGAAGCGCGGCCGACATCAGCTCGTTTTGCACCGGTCACTACGGAATTACATTTCCGATGTTCAACAAGATCGACGTCAACGGAGCGGCGACGGATCCCATCTACGCATGGCTGAAAGCGCAGCCTGGCGGCGCGGGCGACATCACGTGGAACTTCAACAAATTCCTCCTAGGCCGCGACGGCAAGCTCATCAAGCGCTACCCGTCTGACACCACGCCCGACTCTGCGGCGATCACCGCTGACATCGAAGCGGCGCTCGCCAAGTAAGCCCAGCGCCGCTCGGTCATCCGTTCAAAGCCGCTGGTCTAGAGACACATGCTCACGCCGCCAGCGTGCGGGCAGTGCGTCGTCGGATCCGACATCGACGAGGCGTAGCCGCAGTGCTGCGTTCGACAGGGAAGATCCCAGGTCGTTTGCGAAGCGCACGCTGCGAGGCAACCGGCGCCCGCGGGCGATTGGGTCGGGCAGGTGCTCTCCATGCAGGTGCAGTACGCCTGACAGGCGAGGGAGGGACCCGAGTCCATCGTCCCCGTGTCATTCGTGTTGATCGCCGAATCCTGATTGCTTCCCGTGTCCTGCGCGGTGGCTCCGTCGGACCCTCCGCCGTCACCGGTGGCGCTGATTGCGTCTGCGCCGCCTCCGCCGTCGTTCGCGCCGCCGGTCGATGTCGTGCTCGAGGAGCACGCCACAATGATTCCTGCTGCCCCGATTCCCCAAACCAGATAGCCGATTTTTCGCATTGAAGACCTCGTTGGTCGGATCCTAAACCCTCTGTCGTGCTACGTCGCGCACGGTGAGCCCCGTTTCCCGCAAATTGTTTTTTAAGGTCAAGACCTCGCGCATCGAAGGACGAGGAGCCTTCGCGGTGAGGTTCATCCGCAAGGGCACACGCATCATCGAATACGTCGGGCAGCGCATCACCAGCGCCGTGGCCGACGCGCGCTACGACGACGCACGGAGTCTCCCTCACCACACTTTCCTCTTTGCGCTGGACGACGACACCGCCATCGACGCGGCCTACGAGGGGAACGACGCGCGCTTCATCAACCACGCATGCGAGCCAAACTGCGAGGCGATCATGGAGGGCGATCGCGTCTTCATCGAAGCACTGAAGAGCATCCGGATCGGCGAAGAGCTCGTCTACGACTACCGCTACGTGGTCGATGCCGACTACGACGACGCCGAGCTCCGGGCGATCTACCCGTGTCGCTGCGGCGCCGAGACGTGCCGCGGGACCATCGCCATCCGCCAACGACGGCGCGCACCGCGTCGCACGCGAGCGAAGCTACCGGAAAGAAACGCACGTGACCGGGCGCCGCGACAACGCATTGAGTAGGTTTTTTGGCGCGCACGCTGACCGGAACATGACGACGCCAGAGCGGGTACGGTGTACACCCGACGCTGGATGACTCTTCAAACCATTGGGTCCTACGCGAGCAAGCTCAGGCCCGAGCTTTCGGCCGATGCCTTCGAGCCTGCGCGCTCGCGGCTCCTGTGGATCCCGGTGCACGTGGGCATCATCGTCCTCGCAGCCACGGCGATTGCACGTGGTTGGGTTGCGTGGCCGTTCGCGTTCCTCCTGTCCCTCGTGATCGGCGGAAGCTTCGGCGGGCTGACCTTCCTCGCCCACGAGACGCTCCATGGCGGCGTCGTTCGGGGCAAGCGTCTTCGTCATCTCGTCGGTTGGATCGGCTTCTGTCATTTCTTCGTGTCGCCGACCTTGTGGATCGCATGGCACAACAAGGTCCACCACGGCAACGCCGGTAGCAAAACAGGCGCGGATCCGGACGCGTACCCGATGCTCGCACAGTATCAAAATAGCCGCGCCGTTCGGATCGTGACCGATACGTTCTCGCTCGGTGCCGACCATCGGTGGGGCGTGCTCAGCTTGTTCTTCGGCTTCACCGGGCAGAGCGGCCAGGTGCTGGTCACCGCGCGCAAGCTTCTCGGCATGTCGGCGTCCGAGCACCGGCGCGTCATCGCCGAAGTGGTCCTCGCCGTCGTCCTCTGGGGAACGGTCGCCGTCGTCGTCGGCCCGCTGGCGTTTCTCTTCATCTACGGAATTCCGCTGGTCGTCGCCAACGCCGTCGTCATGGCGTTCATCCTCACGAACCACAGCCTCAGTCCACGCACCGAGATCAACGACCCGCTCGCGAACTCGCTGAGCGTGACGACGCCGCCGCTCGTCGAGTGGCTCACCCTTCGATTCGGGTACCACGTCGAGCACCACCTTTTTCCGGCGATGAGCTCGCGCCACGCGCCGCAAGTGCGGGACCTGATCCGCGCACACTGGCCCGAGCGCTATCAGTCGATGCCACTCACCGATGCGCTCATCGCCATGACGCGCACGGGTCGGGTCTACAAGGACGACACGACGCTCATCGATCCGCTGACGGGACAGGAGTCGCCGACCCTCGCGGCCGGCGTCGCGAGTGCGTTGCCCGCCCCCATCAGACCGCGCGTCGCATCCCCGCGCGGGAAGCCTGCCGCGGCGAGCCTCTCGTTCGATCTACACGAGTAACGTCTCGTACGTGTTGTCTTCCCAGTCGTTACTCAGCTCTTCCACGATGAGCGCGACATACCGGGACTAGTGCCTCGGTTCTACGGAATGGAAGGGTATAGGCGGCGAAGCTTGATCCGTGCGTCTGCGGCGGAGAAACGCCATTTCACTTTCCCCGTCGTGCG
>JAYTOU010000087.1:0-9889 GCA_043747615.1 Myxococcales bacterium
ACGATGCTCGCGTCGGCGGCCATTAAGCGAGGCGAGCTGAACGGCAACGTGGTCCTTCAGGGGATTCCGCTCTCGCGGATTCAATCGCTCGGAGCGGTGGCTCCTGAGATCGACGGAGCGGTGTCCGGTCTTCTCCAGGTCTCCGGAAAGATCGACCAGTACAAGCTCGACGGGGACGTCGACATCACGCCGACCCTCGTGCGCGGGACCCGCGTCGGCGGCTCGCATCTCCATCTGGGCATGACCCAGGTCGCGTCGAGCGCGAAGCCCCTCGGAAAAACGCAGTGCGGCTCCCCGCTCGTCGCAGCGTTCGACAAAGAGGCTTACTTTCGCGACACCTCGTCCCAAGGAGATTTCACGCTTGATGGAGATCTTTTCGGCGGCCAAGTCCACCTCGATCACGTCGACATCACCCGCCAGGCAGACGCGCAAGTCACCGGAAAAGTCGGGCTCCGCAAATTCGACGTCGGCGCTGTCACGCGCATCATCACGCCTCCGGTGGTGGAAGACGACCAGCCGCCGCCGACCGCCACCGAAGGGGAAATTTCAGGTGATCTGACGATCGAGCGACTCAAGCGCAGTGACCTCGCGCACGCTTCTCTTCGCTTTGCGCCAACTTCTTTTTCCTTGGCGCGCGCCGGTCAAACCGTGGCTCTGCGAACAAAATCTTCGGTCGTCGTCCTGAGCGACGACAAGGTCTCGGTCCCTTCGCTGATCTTCGATCTGAACGCGCAGAACGGGTTCAAGGGGGCGGTGACGGTGAAGGGAGACATCACCAAGGTGACGAGCGCGCCCGTGCTCGCCATCGATGCGGAGCTCGCGCCCATCGATCTCGGCGTGCTCGTCGGACTCGTTCCCAGGCTGGATCGCGCCCAAGGAACGCTGAGCGGCGCCCTGCGCTTGAGCGGCAAGGCAACGTCACCCGAAGTCGACGGAGCGATGCACGTTCGCGGCGGAGACTTTTCCGTGCACGGGCTGCCGAGCGCGATCTCCAATGTGGAAGTGGACGTGCAAGCGGACGCGTCGGAAGTGCGGATCACCCGCGGCTCGGCGCGCTTTGCTGGTGGAACGGTGGCCATCGGCGGGCGGGTCCCGATGCACGGCCTGTCGCTCGGAGCCGGAGAAATCACGGCCCGTGGCCGAGGGGTCCGGCTCACTCCGGTAGACGGAGTTGCCGCCACCGTCGACACCGATCTTACACTGGTCCTCAGCTCGCCCACCTCGGAAGGTCGCGCGCCGCTCCCGCACCTCACGGGAGAAGTGACGCTGACATCGTTCGAGTACACGCGCCCCATCTCGCTCACCACCGACTTGAACTCCCTCGGCAGAGGCGCGAAACGCACCGTGGTCGAGAGCTACGATCCCTCTTTCGATCTCATTGCCATCGACCTGAGCGTAAAAGCGCGGTCGCCGCTCCGGATCCGGAACAACCTCGTCGAGGTGCAGCTGGGTATTGCCTCGGGGTCGCTCACGGTGAGCGGCACCAACCAGCGTCAAGGGCTCCGCGGAGAGCTACGCGCCCTTCCCGGTGGGCGTTTTCACCTTCGCGCGAGCGAGTTCGACATTCGCCAGGCCATCATTCGTTTCGACGATCCAACGCGCATCGCGCCGAACGTCGATGTTCTCGCCGTCACCGAGTACCGCCGCTACGGAGACTCGGCGGCGAGCGGCGCGGGCGGCACAGGACAGAGCGCGGGCCTGTGGCGCATTTCGGTCCACGCGTACGGCGACACGGAAAACCTCCGCCTGGACATGACCAGCGATCCTCCGCTCTCCCAGGAAGACGTGGTGCTCCTACTGACGATTGGAATGACCCGCGCAGAGGTCGACCAGCTTCAGGCCGGGGCGCTCGGCGCGGGGGCGGCGCTCGAGGCCATCGCCACCGTCAGCGGCGCAGATCGCGCTGTGAAAAACGCTATTCCGGTGATCGACGACTTCCGCTTCGGAAGCGGTTACTCCATGCGCACCGGCCGCACCGAGCCGCAGGTCACCGTCGGCAAGCGCATCACCGAGGACGTTCGCGCAAACGTCACCACCGGCCTGGCAGAGAATCGCGAGCTCCGGTCGAACATCGAATGGCGACTCGGACAGCGAATCGGCGTTCAAGCCTCCTATGACAACATCAATGACGTATCCTCCTCGGCGTTAGGAAATGTGGGCCTCGACTTCCGATGGCGGCTGGAGTTTGAATAGATCCCCGTTGCGCCTTGCGTTCGTCGCGGCGCTCGCTCTCTTCTTCGCGCCCGGATCGAAAGCCCAGGCGCAAGATCACGGCTCGCTGCCCTCGAAGACGCCGACGGTAATTCGCCTCCTTCCGCCGCCGGAGCCGGCCCCCGCGTCGAGCCTTCCCTCGGTCGAGCCGGGCGCAAACCTCACGCCGTTTCTCGGGCACGCCATCTCCGACGCGCAGGTGATCGTGGACGGCGAGCCCTGGGGGTACGCCCACCTGCCGGTGATCGCGAGCGTGCGAGCGGGCGAGAGCATGAGCGCGGAGGTGGCGCGGCGGGCACTGAACGAAGTGCTCCGTACCGGCTATTTTGCGCGGGCGCGCGTGTTCGTCGTCGACTCCGGAGGGGGGCGCTGCAAGCTCGTGGTAGCCGTCGTCGCGCGCAAGATCATCGACACGCTGCGCGTCGAGCTCAATGGAGCCAAGGTCGAGCGCGACGAGCTTCTTCACCAGGCGGAGCTCGCGGAGGGTGGAGAGCTCGTGGGGGCGGAGCTCGCCGACAAGCAAGACCGCATGGAAAGCTTCTTGGCGCGCCACGGGTATCCGGCCGCCACGATTTCTCTCACCACGCGCGGCACCGATGATCCCGTGCGGATTTCGGTGTTGCTCGACGTCCACCCCGGAGAGCCGAGGAAGATCGAGCGCGTCGTCTTCTACGTGAACGACGCGGATCCGAGCGATCTCAAAACCTCCACCAACGGGTACCGCGTGGTGAGCAGAGATCGCGCGGACGAAGCGGCGCTCGACTCGGCTGACAACGGGCTCGAGGCCAAGCTGCGCTCGAAAGGTTACCGCGACGCGAACGTGTCGCACGACGTCGTGCTCTCCGATGGCGCCGTGGTTCTGCGGGTCCGGGTCGACGCCGGAACTTTCTTTTTGCCGCGCTTCACGGGCAACGATCATTTCGACAGCGATGCGCTCACCGCCGCGCTTTCCATCGATACGGACACCGATTTCACGCCCCAGCACTTGGCCGACAAGCTCCGCGATTTCTATCGCAAGCACGGCTACCTCGACGTGGAGGTCACCACGTCGGAGCGGGGCGGGCCGAGAGATCGTACCCATTACGTCGTCTTCAGCATCATCGAGCACCGCCGGGTGGGCGTGAGCTCGCGCGCATATCCGTGCTTGAAGGAGGCGGAGATAAAAAACCTGACCCAAGGCGGGCCGAGCTCGGCTGCAAAAGTCGGAGTAGAGATCGACAGTTACCTGGAAGAAGAGCTGCCTGGTGCGGATCTCGTGGTCGGACCAAACCCCTGGGTCGTAGACACGATGATCGGAGGCAGCTCGAGCGTCTCCCGGCGAGCGGTGCCCACCGACCTCGACCCCGACACCACCTACGTCGCGGATACCTACGAGCGCGCGATCGGTCACGTGCAGGAGCTCTATCGAAATGAGGGCTACCTCCACGCGCAGGTCGGCCCCGTGCAGATCCTTCGCCAGCGCTGCAGCCGCCATTCGCGGCCGGGAAAATGCGATCCGGTCCCGTTCCCTCCGCTTCCCGCGCAGGTGTGCACGTACGACGCGACGAACCTCCCGTTGCCCGTTCCTGCGGTCGACTCCGCGTTCACGTGCACGCCGGACCCGGCCCACGGAGTGGAGTGCGCGCCGTCGATGTCTCTGCGAATTCCCATCAAGCTCGGACCGCGCACCACAGTCTACGACGTCACCTTCACGGGCGTGAGATCGCTGAACGAGCTCGTCTTGGCCAAGGCCGCCGACGTCAAGCTCGGCGGGTACGCCAACAGCCTCAAGCTCGAAGAGGCAAGGCGGCGTGTCCTCGATGTCTACAAGGAAGAAGGCTACGCCTACGCCGACGTCCGATTTTTTCTCGACGAGTCCCTAGATCACACCCGCGCGCGCGCGCGATTCGAGGTGGTGGAGGGTGAGCAGGTCATCGTTCAGTCCATCATCATCAATGGCAATGACCACACTCGCGAAGGCGTCATCCGCCGACGCATCGCTCTCGAGGTCCACAAGCCTTACCGCACGAGCGACGTCAAAAAAACGCAGGAGCGCATCGCCACCCTGAACGTGTTCACCAGCGTGAACGTGTCCCTCGCCGATCCCTACGTCCCGCAGAAGAACAAGACAGTGATCATCTCGGTGAGCGAGCCGCTCCCCGAGCACGTCGAGGTGCGCCCGGGATTTTCTACCGGCGAAGGCTTCCGCATCACGAACGAGTACGGCAACCAGAATATCTTGGGGACGGCCATCGGGTTCTCTGCCCGTCTGCAGCTCTCTTATTTGCCGGACGCCCTCATCGTGGACCGCGACGTCGCCGCGAACTACCGCGCGCTCGAGCAGAAAAAAGGTTTGATCAGCCGCATCGCGGGGCGACTCACGATCCGCACCGAGTTCCCTGAGATCGGGCTCGGGCCGCTCTTTCGCATGTCGGTCGACGCGCTCTATCTGCGGAGTCTGCAGCGCGACTTTACGATCACGAAGTTCGCCGGGATCCCAACATTGAACTTTCGACCGATCCGCGAGCTGCAGTTCAGCGTCTCGCAGACGGCGGAGTACAATCAGGTCACGATCTTCAGCAAGCAGACGGTGGACGAGTATCTGCAGAGCAGCGCCGCCAACGCCGACATCCGACGCTTCTTGCGCGTACCCGACGGGGACAGCGAAGCCTTCGCTCAGCGTCTCCTCGTCACCTGGGACCGCCGGGACAACTCGTTCAACGCCCACAGCGGGACGAACTTCGTGAGCGGGATCGAGCACGTCGACTGGTATCTGACGAATCCGATCACGCACATCAGCACCTTCGACGCGAGCGCCGCGACCCCGATCGAAGGCCACTTCGTGCGCATGACGCAGACGTTCGCCGGGTACATTCCCATCGGGAAAAAGATCGTCCTCGCCGCGGAAATCCGGAGCGGGCTCAACGTGCAGACTGCATCTAATTCGGCGACCTACCCGGATCGTCTGTTCTTCATGGGCGGCTTCGACTCCATGCGCGGCTGGACGCTCGACTCGTTCATCCCTCAGGACTACGTCGACAAGATCCGGGCGGACGCGGGCAAGGCCGACACCGATCCGTCGAAGTTCACCGCAGCGAAGATCGCCGTCCGCGGCGGCAACCTAATGATCAATCCGAAGATCGAGCTTCGCATTCCGATCACCGGCCCCTTCGAGACCGTGCTCTTCGGCGACATCGGAAATCTGTGGGCCGACCCGCTCTACGCGCTCTCGCACGCGTTCTCGATGCGCGTGTCGGTGGGGACGGGCCTGCGCTTCCAAACCCCGGTGGGCACCGTCGCCGTCGACTACGGCATCAACCTCACTCGCTACATCAACCCCACCGCATTCCATGAGCTCGAGGATTTCGGCGCGCTTCAGTTCGCGATCGGTCTTTTTTGAGAGCCGGTCCTCTCCTCGTCTCCCGGGAGCAAGCGCGCGCCTTTCTCGTCCGCCGACACCTCCTCGATCCTCCGCGCGATCTTCCGGAGAGCGCCGCGTCGGTGCTCATGGTCATCGAGCGCCTCGGCTCGCTGCAGTTCGATCCTCTGGAGATGCCGGGCGCGAAGAACCACGATCTCGTTCTCTTCGCGCGCATCAAAGGCTACGAGCGTTCCTTCTGCGACCGGTGGCTCTACGGGGCGCCCGAAGAACGGCACTTGGTAGAGGTCTACAACAAGGCGCTCAACATTCTTCCGACGAGCGAGCTCCCTTACTACCGCTCGGCGTGGTCGCGGGCCCAGACCCGCCACGGAGCCGGCATCCTGCGCGCGCACGCCAAGGTGGCCCGGGCGATCCTCGCGCGCCTCAAAGCCGAAGGACCGCTTTCGACTGCCGCCTTCGTCGAGCACGACGCCTCGATCGATTGGCACTGGGCGCCGACGCGCGCCGGACGCGCCGTGCTCGAAGCTCTCTTCGAGACGGGGAAAATAGGCATATTTTGTCGCGATGGAAATCGTCGTCATTACGATCTCATCGCGCGCCTCTTCCCCGCCGAGCTCTTGAAGAAGCGCGTGAGCGTGAAGGAGTCGATGCGTCACCGCTTGCTCTCGCGCTTTCGCGGCGTGGGCCTGATGGGGGCGGTCGCGAGCACGGAGCTCATCGCCGGAACCGGGACGGCGAAGGAGCGGAGGCGAATTCTCGGGGAGCTCGTGG
This sequence comes from Myxococcales bacterium, assembly GCA_043747615.1. Taxonomy (GTDB): domain Bacteria; phylum Myxococcota_A; class Polyangia; order Polyangiales; family Polyangiaceae; genus JAYTOU01. Next base: position 6,344 of record JAYTOU010000087.1, read on the forward strand.
AGGACGGGACCCTCGCCGCGACGGAGATCGAAGGCGTGCGCGGACTTCGCTACATGCTGACGTCGGAGCTGTCGATCCTGCTCTCGCATTCCACCGCCGCACCGAAGGTCTCGTTTCTCGCGCCGCTCGATCCGCTCATGTGGGACCGCGCCATGCTGCGCTCGATCTTCGATTTCGATTACAAATGGGAAGTCTACGTTCCGGAGAAGAAGCGCGTTCACGGGTACTACGTCCTGCCCGTTCTTTTTGGCGCGCGCTTTGTTGGGCGGATCGAGCCGCGCTACGAACGCGCTACGAAGACGCTTCGTATCTTGGGACTGAAATTCGAAACGGGATTCGAGCCGCTTGAAGAAGAGAGCTTCGCAGACGCGCTCCGTGAGACGGTGAAAGAGTACGCGGCCTTCGTTGGCGCTACGAAGGTGAGCTGGCCGCGGTCGTCGGCACCGTCGTGGACTTCCCCGGCCTAGGCGGGGTGGGCGCCCGGGGAGCTCGCCCAGCGAGGGCCACCAGCTCTAGAAAGCCTTGAGCCCCGGCATCAGGCGCTTGGAGATCACGATCCGCTGGATCTGCCCGGTGCCTTCGAAGATGTCGTAGACCTTGATGTCTCGGAACCATTTCTCCAAGTACATGTCCGGGCTCGAGATCGAGCCTTCGATCCCGCAGATCTCGATGGCCTCGATGCATGCCCGAATCGCCGCTTGCCCGGCCATTGCTTTGCACATGCTCGCCTCTTTGGCGTTGGGCATCTCTTCGTCGGCGAGCCACGCAGCGCGCCAGGCCATCATTCGCGCGGCGGCGAGTGAGCGGCCGATCCGAGCCAAGCGTTCGGCGAGGGCGGCATAGCGCGGGATGGGGCGGGACATGACGTAGTTGGCATTCACGAAGTCGCACGCGCGTTCGTACGCTGCGCGGCCGATGCCGATGGCCATGGCGGCGACGATGGGGCGGGTGTTGTCGAAGGTCTTCATGGCGGTCATGAAGCCCTCCTTCGAGGTGTAGCGCTCCTCGCCGCCGAGAAGATTTGCGTTCGGGACGCGGCACTCCTCGAAGACGAGCTCGGCGGTCTCGCTCGCGCGGAGGCCCATTTTTTCTTCGATCTTACCGACCGAAAATCCAGCGGTGCCCTTCTCGACGACGAACGCGCGCTGCCCGGCGCGACCGAGGGTCGGATCCACCGTGGCGAAGACCACGTTCCATGAGGCCTTCGCGCCGTTGGTGATGTAGCACTTTCGTCCGTTGATGACCCAGTCGTTGCCGTCGCGGCGGCAGCTCGTACGAATGCCCGCGACGTCGCTCCCGGCGCCCGGCTCGGTGAGTGCGTAGGCCCCCCACTTCAAGACCTCGAGGTCACGGAAGATCGAGAAGAAGCGCTCTTTTTGCTCGGGAGTTCCGGTCGCGCGGATCGGCGGGCCACCGAGACCAGGGCCCGGAAAACAAAGGAGGAGCCCAGCGTCGCCCCATGACAATTCTTCCGCCACGACCGCGGTGGTCATGTTCGCAGACGTTTTTTTCTTCTCCGTCGCGGGAGCGCCATCGACGCCCTTGAGCCCCTCGTGCGCGCCCATCACCAGGTGCCCCATGCTCGCGGCGAGCTGCGCCAGGTTGCGAAGAAAGTGATCGGGGATGTGGTGGCTGCGATCCCAGTTCAGGCTCTCGGGCCGAATCACGGAGACCCCGAGCGAGTGGATCGCCTCTTTCATTTCCTGCTGACGCTTGGAGAGCGTGAATTCGATCGGCATGTCGCGTTTCCCTGTTAGACGAGGGTGTTTTGCGCTTCTGCGCTGGGGAGGACGGCTGCGAGATCTGGCGCGCGTCCGAGGGAGAGCGCGGCGGCGAGCTGATCGGCCTGCTCGGACGTCATCACGCACAGCTGGAGCTGCTTGGCGTCACGCATGAATTTTTCGACCGGGTAGTCGCGGACGAAACCCGCGCCGCCGTGGAGCTGCACGGCATCGTCTCCGCAGCGCATCGCCGCTTCGTACGCGAAGGAGATGGCGAACGCGCTCTGAAGGAGTGCGTCTTTTTCCGCAGAGGATCCGGCTACCCGCGCGGGGCCTCCGCCGTCGAGATCCCACGCCGTAGCCGCACGCCATACGAGAGCACGCGCGGCCTCTACGTCCATCGAGCGATCGGCGAGCGTGAACGCGATGGCTTGAAAGTGACCGACCGGTTTTCCGAAGGCCTGCCGGCTCTGGCAATACTCGAGGGTGACATCCACCGCCGCACGCGAAAGACCGACCGCACGCGAGGCGACGAGGAGCGCGCTCTTCACGAAGAAGCGGAGGAGCGCCGACGAGAAATCACCAGTAACGACCAGGCGATCCGCGTCCGTCACTTTCACGCCAGCGAGGCGGAGCGAGCCGATGCTGGCGACGTCGAGGCCCAGGGTTTTCACCCGCTCACCGACGGTGAGACCGCTTGCGCCTTTGCGAACGACGAAGGCGCCGATGCCGCCCCAGCTCTTCTCTTTTTCGACTTGGGCGAAGACCAAGAAGACCTCGGCGCGGTCGGCATTCAAGACGTAGGATTTTTCGCCGTCGAGCCGCCAGCCGTCCCCGTCCTTCGTCGCGGTGGTCGCAAAGCCGGGACGATCGGGCACAGGCGCCTTCTCTCCCCAGGCGACCGCACCGAATCGCGCGTAAGCATCGCTCCCGCTGAAGGGCAACAGGAGCGCCCTCCCTTGTTCTTCACCGGCGAGATCCGCGACCGCGAGCCCGAACGCGCCGGGGCCCGCAAAGCCAAAGGCAGCAGCCGGATCTCCCGACGCGATCTCCTCTTCCAAGATGACCGACGTCGTCAGACCCAGGCCGGCGCCGCCAATGGCCTCCGGGAGCCCCACGAGGCCGAGCCCCATCTCATGCGCGGCTTTGCGCACGCTCTCGGGCAGCTCGCGGGCCGTCTCGTGCGCTCGCATGTCGGCTCGCAAGGAGCCGGCGAAGGCCGCAACCTCGTTGCGCATGAGGGTCTGATCTTCGGTGAGCGAGAAGGAAATCATGGCTAGGCTGAATCCTTTACGCACGAAAGATTCGCGCGGCAACGATCTCTCGCGACCCTACCTCCGTGCGCTCCGGTGAAATCTCCCCGGAAGTACGCTTGACACTGCCGCGCCAGCCTCGTAGGTTCCCGGCCCCCTCAGGTGCCAGGTGCGCCATCTTTTTGAGGATTGAAAGGCTGTTCAGTGATGGTCTCGGAGACGTCTTCGGAGAAGTCGGACGCGAAAGTCGCGAAGGTCGCGAAAGTGAACCCCAAAGCCATCCCCCAAGCGGTGGCCGGGCAGACATTTTCGGCAACGCAGGTAACGGCGGAGGCCTCGCGCGCGTGGTTCGTCGTGGATGCGACCAACAAGCCCCTCGGGCGTCTTGCAAGCGAGGTGGCCTCGGTCATTCGCGGCAAGCACAAGCCCACCTACACGACGCACGTCGACTGCGGTGACTTCGTCATCGTCGTCAACTGCGACAAGGTAAAGCTCACGGGCAACAAGCTCGACAAGAAGTTTTACTACTCTCACTCTGGCATTCCCGGCGGTTTCCAGGCCGAGAGCTACCG